>CAJTXP010000001.1:0-39343 GCA_910583615.1 uncultured Lachnospiraceae bacterium
AGACGGACAAAACGGCTTCGGTGTCCGATACACTCCATACGAGCGCAGATCACAGCGGCCCGGGGCGCAGACCGCCGCCCGCCCGCGAACCCTAACCTCCCCGCAAAAACAAAAAGAACAACCCCGGAACCAGTCTCACCGGCCTCCGGAATTGTTCTGTATGTTCTTTCCTTCATCCCACCTTCAGGCGGAACTTCTGGATTTCCTTTTCGCTTGCCACCTTCTCGATCTTCGCGCCCAGCTCCCGGAACTTCAAATCCAGATTCTCATACCCGCGCTCGATATAATAAATGTCATCCACGATCGTAATTCCTTCCGCGGCCAGCCCTGCGATCACAAGGGCAGCTCCTGCGCGCAGGTCGGGCGCACTCACTCTGGCACCCGTAAAACGGTCCACTCCGCTGATAACCGCCACGTTTCCTTCCACCTTCACAGACGCGCCCATGCGCGCCAGCTCATCTACATAGCGGAAGCGGTTCTCAAAAATGCTCTCTGTCACAATGCTGGTTCCGTCCGCAATGGCAAGGGATACGGCGATCTGGGGCTGCATATCCGTCGGAAATCCCGGATAAGGCATCGTCTTCACATGCGTCCCCTGAAGCTTCTGCGGAGCAATTATGCGAACTGCGTCGTCGTACTCATGCACCTGGCATCCCAACTCCATGATCTTGGCGCTGGTGGCCTCCAGATGTTTCGGAATCACATTGCGCAGCACAATGTCTCCTCCGGTTACGGCCGCGGCAAACATGAAGGTGCCCGCTTCGATCTGATCCGGAATAATCGAATACTCCGTCTTATGGAGCGATTTCACGCCCTTGATACGGATCACATCCGTGCCCGCGCCCTTGATCCGCGCGCCCATGCTGTTCAGAAAATTCGCCACATCCACCACATGGGGTTCCTTGGCCGCATTCTCAATCGTTGTATTTCCCTCCGCCATGGCGGCCGCCATCATGATATTGATGGTTGCCCCCACGCTGACCATATCCAGAAAGATATGTGCGCCATGAAGCAGTTCCGCCTCGGCAATAATAAATCCGTGCTCAATCCTGGTCGTCGCTCCCATGGCCTTAAAACCTTTTAAATGCTGATCAATCGGACGGCTGCCGATGTTGCATCCCCCCGGAAGCGGCACCTGGGCTTTTTTATACTTTCCCAACAGCGCCCCCAGCAGATAATAGGAGGCCCGTATCTTCTTCATACTCTCATTTTCGACAATAAAATTCTCCACGCTGGAACCGTTTACCGTAACGGCATGGCGGTCCACACGGCTGATCCTTGTTCCGATTCCCTCCATCGCATCCAACAGGGCATTGATATCCCGGACATCCGGAAGATTATCTATATATACAGTTTCATTGGTCATATTTGCAGCGGCAAGAATTGCAAGCGCCGCATTTTTCGCTCCGCCGATCTCCACTTCGCCATTCAGCGGGATTCCGCCCTTAATAATATACTGTTCCACGATTCCACCTCATCGTTTTCAATCCGATTTATTTTCTATGTAAAGGTTGCGCCGAAAGGACGCTTCTTATTCGCAATTTCAACAGCAGATTTCTGCATAAATCTGCCAGATTTTTTTAAGCAATATGCATACAACTGTCCGCATATCTTTGCTATTATATACGAATGACACAGAAAAATCAATCAACACAATGTCAAAAAAGAGCTTATTTTAAATAAAAACCATTACATACTGTCAATTGACAGCACCCCGATAATTTCCATCAGGCTGTCAACATATTCTTCCTTATTCATGCCTGCCGGAATGCGGATCGTCGTCGATATCGCCACGGAACGCATCTCCAGTCCGGACCGGTCCACCTCAAATACATCCACTTTGCATCCGTCATCCCGAAAGCGGCGCAGAAGTTCGGTAGTCACTCCCCCTTCCACTGCTTCAATATACAGAATCACATATCTGGAATGCTGGTAGACTTTTTCCTCCGCCCAGGGCAGAATGTGAAGCCCTCCAAGCAGAATCGCGGTCGCAAGCACCGCACCGTCCAGAAAACCGATTCCGGCAGCCAGCCCGACGCATGCGCAGATCCAGATGCCTGCTGCAGAAGTCAGCCCTTTTACCTGATGTCCGGTCACAAGTATGGAGCCTGCACCGAGAAAACCCACGCCGCTCACGACCTGAGAAGCCATCCGCGCCATATCGGACGCCCCGGGATACCGTACCTCCATGTACTGTCCGGTCATCATGACAATCGCCGCCCCGACACATACAGCCGCATCGGTCCTCGCACCGCCGCCCCTTCTCTTGGCTCCTCTGTCGATCCCGATCAGAGCTCCCAGTACAAAAGCAGCTGTGATCCGGATTATCATGTTCTCCAGCGTCCACGCCGTCGCATCCAAAAAAAACATTCCCGTCTCCTCCTTCTGTCAGTATAACAGAAACACCGACAAAAAAGAAGCCTATTCTTCCTCCGGATCTGTCGGCTGCCATGCCTGTCCGAATTGTATATCCCGAAACAGTTCTGCCAGCCCTGTAATCTGCTTCAGCCTGAGAATTTCATCCTTATCCATGCCGAGATGACGGGAAATCCATGCATCGGATCGCCCCATATCATGAAGTTCTTTTACAATATTGCTCATCAGATCCACACTGTGGCTTCCTCTGGCGCGATTGTGGCGGATGGTACTTGCCATCCGCTCATCGATCGGCTTGTCGATCACGGAAACCGGCAAAAGCCCCCGCTCTCTCTCATAGATATCCGGATGATCCAGCATGGTACGGTAACGGTGGAATCCGTCCACGATGATGTATTCATCCTTCTGTTCATCATAATAGCAGACCACCGGCATGGTGTAACCGTCCACCCGGATGCTTTCATAAAGCAGTTCCATCTCCGGCGGAGCCACTGCATTGGGATTATAGGTATTGGGTTTTATCTTTCCTATGGGAACCGGAATAACCTGATAAGCCGGACTTTTATATTCCATGATTCATGTCCTCCACACTTTTGTATCTTCTGCGTATTTCATCGATGTATCTTTGCTGCTGCCTGGTCATGCCAAATCCCATAAACCTGCAGGTGTGATCATTTTTCAAAATGCAGTAACACATCCTCTTCCAGCTTGGTATGTCCCTGGATGACTTGATGTCATCCGTCTGATCCGGAATCTTTCCCAGGAAAATGACCCTCGACTTTTTATTCAGCGTGTAATTGGAAACGCCGTTTCTTCGGATCTGATAGCCGTGCTCCTCCAGTTCCTGTATGGTCTCCTCGTCCAGGCCCCCTCCGGTTTTATGCCAGAACTCTATGGAAGTATTGAATTTCCTGACATAATTATTACGAAGCTTTGCAGGGAGCGTATCCAGAAGAAACATGGTATAGGATTTCCAGGTATGTCCCTCTGGAAGCGTTACATTCCGGTAACCCATGGCTTTGGTCTTCCCGTAGATACTGGCAAAATTTGCTCCTCTCACCCTTCCCACCAGTTTTACCCAGATCTCCGGATCCAGTACCCGGTACAGATTCAGGGAATCCTTGGAATAATCGTTAAAGGGAGACGCCACCCGCATCTGCGAAACCTTAAGTCCCGCCATATAATACAGATCATACAGCCGGTTATAATCATAGTGAAACAGGGAATTTGCATGCCACACATCTTCTGTAGACCAGTCATACAGGGGCGACGCGCACCATACTTCCTTAAACTGCCTGCTGATCCAGCACTGTTCCTTATAACCATACTTTTTGTTGAGGAAGCCGCTGTATCTTTGCAGGGACTCATCCGCCCGCATCCCCAGCAGGCATACCGTTTTCTTTTTGCCGTGCGCAACCCGGTACCAGCGCCCGAACTGCTTTGCAAGGTCTTCCTGGGGCATTCGGTACCGGTAGGTACTGATGGGATTGTGACCCATATGGATTACATACTCATGGTTCGGCATTTTCCGGACCCACAGATCTTTTTTCGTATCGTCCCATGGATACCAGTACATCTCATAACTGCTCAGGGCCGTCCTGGTTGCCATTGGCAGACATACCCAGTAGAGCTCTGCTTCATCTTTGTAATGTTCAAAAGTCCGTTCCACATATTCCGTCGTTACCGTATACTGGGCTTCAAAGTCCTGGTGAAAGATGCCTATGTTCTTCCAGGGAAAATACTTTCTCCTGTAATCCATCACCAGATTCAGGAGCAGTCCGCTGTCCTTTCCGCCCGAAAAAGAAATATAGACATTGTCAAATTCTTCAAAGATAAACCGAAGCCGTTCCTGAAACGCTTCATATACATTCTGAGGCATGTATTCCCTTATCATGTCCGTTCCCCTTTTTTCCATATTCTGGAAATAATTTATCACAGAAAATCCGGAATTTCAACAAATTGCGCCCAAATATACAAACGCCGTTACTTTTCACACCTACGCCGTCCGGACGCCCGCCGGGGGCAGACAAGTCTTCCAGACCCCGCTTGCGCTTAATGAAGGGACGCAACGGTACTAAGGGCGCAAAACACGCGCCCTTAGGACCGGCGCCCTTCAATGGGTCCGGAAGACTTATCTGCCCCCACCAGGCTGAGCGCCGGCCGATGTGTGAAAAGTAACCAAACGTCGCCAAATTATCCGTTCATATTGAAAAAACAATTGACAGATACCCGTCACTGCATCTATAATAATTTTAATTACGGATGCAGCCGGAAGGCTGCATATATGGCAAATGCTAAGACGGGGAGGAGTACGCAGCATTCTGATGCGCAGAGAGGAGATGGCCGGTGAAAATCTTCGTGACGGTGTTGTGGAAGTAGCCCTCGAGCAGCGAACCGAACGGCTGACGCCCAGTAGGCTTCGACGTATTCCCGCGTTACAGGGAGACGGTATAGGCAGAACCTGTACCGAAGGAGTGCAGAAATTATTTTTCTGAAATTAGGTGGTACCACGGATGTAAGATTCGCCCTGAGCATAATGCTTGGGGCGTTTTTATATGCCGCAAAATCAAAAAGGAGGCTGTGAATTATGAAACAGATTTCAGGGAACCGGTTACTGGTGAATGCATTAAAAGAAGAAGGCGTGGAAGTCGTGTTCGGCTACCCGGGCGCCTGTACGATTGATATCAGCGACGAGCTTTACCGGCAGAATGAGATTGCCGTTGTCCTTCCAAGACATGAACAGGCGCTGGCCCATGAGGCGGATGCCTATGCGAGAACGACCGGAAAGGTCGGCGTCTGCCTGGTTACCAGCGGACCCGGCGCTACCAATCTGGTGACCGGGCTTGCCACCGCAAACTATGACAGTGTTCCGCTTGTATGCTTTACCGGACAGGTGGCCAAGCATCTGATCGGAAACGACGCTTTTCAGGAAGTGGACATTGTGGGAATCACCAGAAACATTACCAAATACAGCGTCACCGTAAGAGAGCGGGCCGATCTGGGACGGATCATCAAGGAGGCTTTCTATATCGCACGCACCGGACGTCCGGGTCCTGTGCTGGTCGATCTTCCCAAGGATGTTATGGCAGAGATGGGATCAGCAGAGTACCCGAAAACCGTCAATCTCCGGGGATACAAGCCCTACACCAGCATTCATATGGGGCAGCTCAAGAAGGCAATCAAGCTGTTGCAGAAAGCGAAAAAACCGCTGTTTCTCGCCGGAGGCGGCGTTAACATTGCCCGCGCCAACGCAGAATTCACACAGGTTGTGGAAAAGACCGGCATCCCGGTCGTTACAACGGTCATGGGACGAGGCGCAATCTCCACCCTGCATCCGCTTTTTATTGGAAATATCGGCATGCACGGCGCCTACGCGGCCAACAATGCAGTGAGCACCTGCGACCTTCTCTTCTCCATCGGAACCCGCTTCAATGACCGAATCACCGGCAGGGTTCATGAGTTTGCACCGCACGCGCAGATCGTACATATCGACATTGATACCGCATCCATCTCCAAAAACATCCAGGTAGACGTTCCCATCGTAGCGGATGCAAAGGAAGCGCTCACGCGGATGAACGAATATGTACAGGAAAACCGCTGCGGCAAATGGCTGGCGCAGATCGACGCATGGAAGAAAGAGCATCCGCTGGTCATGAGACCCAACAGCCGCATGAGCCCGCTGGATATTATCAGCGAGATGAACCGTCAGTTTGAGGAGGCGCTGATTGTAACGGACGTAGGACAGCATCAGATGCTGGTCTCTCAGTATGCAGATATTACAGAAAAGAAACAGCTGGTCACCTCCGGCGGACTCGGCACCATGGGCTACGGACTCCCAGGAGCCATCGGAGCCCGGATCGGCAATCCCGACACTCCTGTCATCTCCATATCCGGCGACGGCGGCATCCAGATGAATATTCAGGAAATGGCAACTGCCGTCCTTGAAGAACTTCCGATTATTGTCTGTATCTTCAACAATGAATATCTGGGTATGGTGCGTCAGTGGCAGAATCTGTTCTATGGTAAGCGTTATGGAATGACGAACCTGAAAGCAGGCGCTCTCTCCCGCCGTACAGACCGGAAAGAATATCCGGAATATACTCCGGATTTTGTACGCCTGGCAGAAAGCTACGGAGCAAAAGGGATTCGTGTTACGAAAAAAGAAGAAATTGCCGCCGCATTTGAAGAAGCGAAGAAGAGTACAAAGGTGCCGACCCTGATCGAATTTATCATTGATCCGGATGAAATGGTCTACCCGATGATCAAACCGGGCGGTACTCTGGAAGACATGATCATGGACTGCTGATCTGTGTATAAAGTCAGATGAAAAACTTTAACAGCCTCTGCCCGAATGGCCGGAATGGCCGGAACGGAGGCCGGATGCAACGCAGACGGACACCGTTCCAGACATCGGGACATTTTTCGGGCAGAGACGGAACTTCAATCAGGAGGAATATGAAGATGGATAATATGATGAAAAAAAGATGGATTTCTCTGTATGTGGAAAATCAGGTCGGCGTTCTTTCCAAGATCTCCGGACTGTTCTCCGCCAAATCCTATAATCTGGACAGCCTGACGGTAGGCACGACAGAGGATCCCACGGTTTCCCGCATGACGATTGCCACGGTCAGCGACGACGAAACTTTCGAACAGATCAAAAAACAGTTAAACCGTATGGTGGAAGTCATCAAGGTCATCGATTTCACGGATGTCTTTGTTCGTATGAAAGAGATTCTATATGTAAAGGTACTCCACTGCACCCCGGAAGATAAGGTAGAACTGTTCCAGATTGCAGAAACTTTTAAAGCAAGAGTCATTGATTACGGAAAAAACAGCCTGCTTCTGGAATTTGTGCAGACAGCCACCAAAAACGATGCCGTTGTACAGCTTATGAAAAGTGAATTCAAACACATTGAGGTTGTACGCGGCGGAAGCGTGGGAATAGAGTCTATCAGCAGGATGGAGCGCTGAATCATTCCCCGTAATATGGAAATTTGACAAAAGAAGGGAGTCTGTGATATGAAACCAGACAAAAAGAAGACAATGCCGTCCGGCGAGCCCAAAAGAGGCTTCGGAATCACGGAAAAACTCGTGTCAGCCATCGTGGGCAGCGTTATAATCGCAGTTGCGGTTCTGCTTGCAGTCGTTTATTTTCAGATGTCTCATGCACTTCTGGACAAGAGCGAAGATCTGCTGCAGACCACTACAGAACGTACGCTTCAGGAAACAAAAGCCTGGATGAACAGTACGCTGACCATGCTGGAAACTCAAAGAGACACCATCGAGTATGAAGATATGGACATCCTGGCCATGACCGATTACATCAAACATACGGCAGGACAGAATGACGCTTATCCAGCCGGTCTGTATGTGGCGCTGACAGACGGCTCTCTGTATCACGCCTCTTTTGTGCCGGGACCGGATTTTGACGCCACGGCAAAGAGCTGGTACCAGGACGGCCTCAAGTCGGAAGCTTTTATTCTGGGCGATGTGTATTTTGATGAAGACAGCCAGTCTTATGTCGTGGGAGCATCCGGAATGCTGAAAGACCGAAGCGGAGCCGTGCGGGGCGTCGCTGCCGCAGATGTATATCTGGATTCCATCTCCACGATCGTCAGCCAGGTGCAGATTGAAGACACCGGCGGCATCTTTCTGGTGGATACCCGGACAGATACCATCATCGGACACAAGGACCCGTCTGTAACCGGACAGATCCTGAGTAAAATGGAAGAGGGAATGTACGCATACGCCAGCCGGCAGATCAGCGAGGGAAAGACAGGACTGTCCCTGTACGGCAATACCTACATCCAGGTAGAGCCCGTCCCGGGCAGCGACTGGACAGCGGTATCCTATGTTTCCAGAAGCGAGGTTCTGATGGAACTGCAGCAGCTGACCGTCAGCATGCTGCTCGTGGCGGTTCTGGCCATACTGGTGCTGATCGTTCTGGTCATCCTGCAGGTCCGGCGGGTCATCGGCCGTCCGGTCAGAGAACTGAGCCTTGTGGCTACCCGGATCGCCGAGGGAGAACTGGATCAGTCCATCCGTTACCAGTCCCGGGATGAACTTGGCATCCTGGCATATGACTTTAATCAGGTCACGCTCCGGCTTCGGGAATATGTCATCTATATCAATGAAATCTCGGATGTGCTGCGTGAGATTGCAGGAGGCAATCTGAACTTTACTCTGAAAAATGAATACACCGGTGAATTTGAAAAAATAAAAGCCGCACTGGACGAAATTTCACGTGAACTGAACCATACCATGGGACAGCTGCATGCTGCTTCTAAAGATGTAGCTGCAGGCTCACAGCAGGTTGCCAACGGGGCAACGGCTCTGTCACAGGGCTCCACTGAACAGGCGGCTGAGGTAGACGGACTGGCGAGCCATATCAGTGCGGTTTCTGACAGTGTACATAAAATCGCCCAGGGCGCACAAAAAGCCAGCTCCATTTCTCAGGAATTGAAAGACGGGCTTTTGACCAGCAACGATAAGATGCAGAACCTGACAACCGTGATCCAGCGCATCAGCGACAAGTCCACCCAGATCCACAAAATCGTCAAGACGATTGAAGACATTGCCTTTCAGACCAATATTCTGGCGTTAAACGCCGCCGTGGAAGCAGCACGGGCAGGGGCCGCCGGAAAGGGATTTGCAGTCGTTGCCGACGAAGTCCGCAATCTGGCAGGTAAATCGTCAGCGGCGGCGCAGGAGACGACCGTCCTGCTGGGACAGACTGTGGATTCCATGGAGGAAGGCGTACAGGCAGTCCAGGATACGGCAGATTCCATGCTGGCAGTCATAGCCAATGCAGACGAGATGAGCAGCCTGATCGACGGAATTGCAGATTATACCAGACAGCAGGATGCGAACGCCGAAGAGATCACCCGCGGAATCGAACAGATCTCCACCGTTGTCCAGTCCAATGTTGCTACTGCAGAAGAAAGCGCTTCTGCAAGTGAGGAACTGTCCGGCCAGGCTTCCATGCTGCGTGAACTGGTGAACAGGTTCCGGCTTCGGGAGCAGTAAAAGCATCCGAAGAAAGCGGAAAGCATGGTTTTTCAGAAAGCCCGGCTGAGCCAGACCATGGAAGGTCCGGTTCAGCCGGGCTTTTAAGTCATCGGCAGTACTGTATCCGGTTGTGCTTAATCCGGAATGATCAACAGCACATGGAGGATAAATACTTTCTCCTGTATCTCAATATTCATGGCGCCGCCATATTTTTCAGCTACTTTTTTTACATTCGACAGGCCGGTCCCATTTTTGAAGGCGCCGTTTCCGTGAAAGCTGTTTCGAATTTCCAGCATAAGGAAATCCCCCTGGATACGCCCGGATACGTGGATGAATTTTTCTGTCTCCGTCCCCATACTTTTACATGCATGAATGGCGTTGTCCAGCGCGTTTGAAAGGACAATGCAGATATCGATATCCCGCAGGCCGCAGGGATACGGCAGAAAGAGGGAGCAGCTCACGCCGATCCCCATGCTCTTTGCAAGCCCCAGTTTATTTCCCGCCAGAATATCCACTACCGGATTGTTGGTGCTGCAGGGAAATGACATCTTTTCCGCCATATCGTCCAGATCTTCCATATAGTTTACCGCCTCTTCCAGTTTCCCGCCCTGCAGAAGATTTTTTACCACTGCAATGTGGTTCCTGATATCATGGCGAAACGATTTTGTCTCATCGTAACGGGCCTTCGCTTCCTCCACATACTGGTTCAGGGAATGCTCTTCCTGTTCCAGCAGCGACAATTCCGTGCTGAGGCGGAAATTCTGCTGCAGCTTTTTATAAGAAAACAGGATGCAGAACAGGCCGGCAAGCCCCAGAACATACATGGCAAGCAGCTGCCCCTGGCTGATCAGATATCCCGCAGGTCCTTCCTCCATCAGAACCTCAAACTGAAATTCAAATGCAAGCATACTGATGTACTCGTTCATCATAAATATCATCAGGATCGGAATGAGGGTCAAAAACATCTGCTGCATGTCTGCCGCGGCAGAAAAGGAATCCGAAACGTCCCTGGGATACAGAACGTCCCAGGAAAAACAGCGGTACACCACACCATAGCACAACCCGCTCAATACCAGCGACGCCGCCCCTCTGGCCAGCATGGCCGCAGCGCCGTCCGGATCGCGGAACACAGCGGGCATCCATGGACCGCAAAGATTCATCATGGTTTCCCCGATTCCAAAGCAGAGCTGCATGATTTCAATCGTCAAAGCCGCATACAGAAGGGCGGACTTCGCATCCGCATAACAGGCAAACATCCCGTATGCTGTAAACAGCAGGACAAACACCCCGAAACCGGCGAGCGTTCTAACCGGAACAAACTCATTGATCATCACCGCACATACCGCAAACAGGAAATAAAAAGGAGGCCACATGTTCTTTTTCAGAATTTTTGCCAGAAGGTAAAGCTGGAACGATGTCCCGATCAGGTTCAGAATCAAGTTCAGACCATAAAACCCCATCCCGGATTCCGTCATCCTATTGAAATAACCGAAATACTCCGCCATCTTATCTGCCCCCCCCCCCCGCACACAAATGCTCTCTGTCTCTGCCGTTCCCTCACGGATTTGCCCGAACCGCTCAGATATTCTTCATATACTGCAGGACCACGCTGGAAAACTCCCGGTTCCGCAGCCGTGATACGGGAACTTCCCTGCCGTTATCCATATATGCCGTACCGTTTTTATAGCCTTTTAAATGCTTCAGGTTGATGAGATAGCTCCTGTGGCACCGGAAAAAACGGTCGTCCAGTTTTGTTTCCAGATGTTCAATCCGCTCATAATAATCCACAACCTCGCCGGACGTCAGATTCAGATAGATTTTCCGGTCTATGATCTCACAGAAAACAATCTCATCCTTCCGGATGATGCGGCTCTCATACCCCTTCTGCACGAGCAGGCGGTCTTCGCCGGCGCTGCGCATGGAAGCCAGACAGCGCTCCATGGTTTTCTCAAACTGCGCCTCATCGACCGGTTTGACCAGATAATCATAGGCCTGTACCTCAAACGACTGGAACACCATCTCTTTCAGTACCGTGATGAAGATCAGAAACCCCTGGAACCGATCGGCCCGGAGCCTCCTTGCCGTCTCCATGCCGTCGATCTCCTTCATCTGGATATCCAGAAACAGAATGTCGATGGGCCCGCCGTACTTCAGAAGCTCTTCGCCTCCGGCAAACGTCCGAAGGCTGATCTCCCTGTTCTTCTTACGAAAAAATTCAGAGACCAGAGCCTTGATCTGTTCGGACATATATGGTTCATCATCGCAGACTGCAATATGGATCAATGCGCCACCTCCTCACCATACGGAATATCTTATTATAGTCTTCCTGAAACGGCAAAACAATCCCATTGCTGTGAAATACGTTCTGAATGATGCAGAATACCGTATATCATGTCAATCGCTCAGGATCATTTCACCCCTGCGCCCTGATCTGCTCCACCAGAGAAAGCCTTCCGGTATAATGGACCGCGCAGACCGAGAACACCGCCTGCACCAGAAACAGCGCGGCTGCAAACAGCAGGATCGGAAACACCGGGAAATGATATGTGAGCTTTCCGAACATGCCGGTCCGGGCAAACATCCGGCATACAATCAGGCTGCATGCCGTCCCCAGCGTCAGAGTCGCAAACAGCGAGATCCCCACATAGTACAGGCACTCAAAAGACAGCATCCTGGACAGCTGCCGGCCGCTCATTCCGACGGACTGGAACACGCCGAACTCCTGCTGACGGACGAGAAGGTTGGTGATCAGCGTGTTGGCAAGATTGATCAGGGCAAACACGAAGACAAAGACCAGAATGCTGTAGAGCCGGGTCAGTTCCCCCCGCATGCCCACCTCCAGTTCAGCCGCCAGATCCTCCAGTCCGGAAACGGCCACCCGCTCATCGGATACGGCGCCAAATACCGCCCGCCGGAGCTCTTTGCTGTCCTGCTCTGTGTGAACATTCACATAACCGGTAAAATCCGATATTTCCGGATAAAGCGCAGACAGTTCTTCCTCTGGCAGAATAAAATAATGAGCCGAATTGCCGACCGGAACATGCGCCACAATCCCCATCACGGTATACGTTTTGGACCGTCCATTATAGCAGGAAACCGTAATGGTATCCCCAACCTGATATTCGGTTCTGTAAATTTCTTTCAGAGCACTGCCTGACGGGCAGACCAGGATGCCGTCTCCGTCAAGAAGCCGGCGGTAATCCGCGGTTCCGTCGAGAACCGTCTCTCCCGCATACATCCCGGCCATATCCTCTTTGGAAATCCCCCTGACGATAAAAGGCTCATGCTCCCGGTTCCCCGGAATGGCGCTGATCTCGGGAATTTCCACGCAGGCCATGCTGTAGGCCGTGATGCGGTCCACGCCCGGAATGGCGGCAAGCTCTTCCTGCAGGCTCCGCCCCAGAGGATTCTCTTTCTGCATCTTAACAAATTCCCCGCCCGCATAGTCCTCATACTGCAGAAGATACTGGCTCCGGTCTCCAAACTGGGACTGGGCCATTTCTTTCAGGTCCACGGATTCTGCGCAGGCGGAAACGCACAGAAGCAGAATTCCGGTCAGACTGAGAGACAGGGCCGTTACGAACGCTTTTCTGCGGTTCCGGGAGAAATTCATCAGGGCCAGGCGGGCCATGGTCAGGCGTTGGCGGCGCTGCCTGGAAACGCCGCGTCCCTGATACCCGGAACCGGCGGCAGTCCGGACGGCGTCCATGGCGGATACCTTTCCCACCATGGACAAAGGCCTCCTGGTGGCGATCAAAACCATTCCATAGGTCAGGATGGAAATGACCGCCGCAGACAGAAGATTGTCCCGCCAGGACCAGTAGCCGGGCACGACAGCCAGCGCGATCACGGCTGCAAGAATCAGTCCGGGCGGAACCGCCATGGCGGTCAGAACGCGCCGTTCCCGCTTTACTACCCGTTTTAACTGTTTCGGCGTTGTTCCCAGCACCTTCAGGCGTCCGTATTCCCGCATTTTTCCCATGACGGAGATGTAGAAAATGTTGTAAATGACAATGGCGCAGATGACAGCGATCAGGACCGACAGGACGTAAATCTCCATCCCGCTTCCCAGATAAAGGTCCACCATTCCAAAGTAGCTGGAACTGTAAAAAGTCCGGTCCTCTGGAATTCCCATTTCTGCAAAAAACCTTTCGATATCTGCTCGAAGCTTCGCCGTCTCCATTTCCCGGCTCCCGGCGAAGCGGAACCGCAGCTCATAAGGAGCCCTGCGGCTGCCTGGATCCACGGCGGTTTCCGAGATCCAGACTGTAAAAATCCGGCTGTTGTTCTCCGCTTCCAGGATGCCTGTAACGGTATAGTTTTTTTCACCGCCGCCCAGGTCCAGAAGAATCGTCTGTCCCACTTCTTCCGGAAGGCCAAAACAGCGGAAAAAAGAGCGCTCCACACACAGCTCATTTTCCGTCTGTGGATAGGCGCCGGTGATCTCCCCGAAGCCCATCAAGTCCATCATCTCCGGGCTGACAAAACTGATGTTGCATACGCTGTCTTCATAACGGACCGAACCGGCGTCCGCCATACAGCCCCATTTTTCAAACTGCCCTGCATCCACAAGCCGAAGCACCTCTTCCCGGGTCAGCCCGTCGCAGCCGGCCTGATACTGCCCCAGGATGGCGTCCAGCGTCTTCTTCTGCTGTGCAGAATAGAGAAAGCAAAGAGTTCCCATGAGACAGACGGCAAGCGCAATGGTCATAACGGTAAAAATGCTCCGCCGCCTGTCGGCTTTCAGGCTCCGTCCTGCCAGTTTCTTTTCCACACCGCTGGTGTCGTTTTCAAAAGGCCATATCATGATCTGCCGCCTCCCTCATAAAGCAGCGCCCCTTCGCTGCCGCCTGACGGCGCCTCTTCGGAAGACATTCCAAAAGCGTCCCGCGCCTGCCGCCCTTCTTCCGCAATCCTGCCGTCCTCAATGCGGATGATGCGGTCGGCAAGCTGGGCGATCTCGTTGTTGTGGGTAATCATGACAATGGTCTGGTTAAATTCCATGCTGGTGCGTTTTAAAAGGCCCAGCACATCCGCGCTGGTCCTGGAATCCAGATTGCCGGTGGGTTCGTCCGCCAGGATGATGGCCGGCTTGGTGATCAGGGCCCGGGCGATGGCAACGCGCTGCTGCTGCCCTCCGGAGAGGTTATTGGGCATGTGGTTAAGCTTCTCTTCCAAAGCAAGCATCTTCACAATCTCATCCATGAATTTCCCGTCTGCCGTGTCGCCGTCCAGTTCCACCGGCAGGACAATATTTTCATAGACATTCAGGATCGGTACAAGGTTATAGTTCTGAAAGATAAAACCAATGTTGCGGCGGCGGAAGATGGTCAGCTCCTCATCGTTTTTTTTCGCCAGATCGTCTCCGCGCACAATGACGCTGCCGGAGGTCGGCGTATCCAGCCCGCCCATCATATGGAGCAGGGTGGATTTGCCGCTGCCGGAGGTTCCCACCACCGCCACAAATTCCCCCTGTTCCACCGACAGGCTGACGCCGTCCAGAGCGCGGGTGATATTGGGCTCACTGCCGTAATGCTTTTTCAAGTCAATGGCCTGCAATACATTCATAGTCAAATACTCCTTTCCTTATCCCGGTTCTGCATGTTCAGGATGTACCGGCATCCCCCTGCAGTCATTCGCCGTTGATAAGGATATTGTAAACTACAAATGTCACAGAAATGTCCGCGGCTGCAGAAAACAGATACAAAAAATCCCTTATCTCCAGGGAAGGAAAACAGAAAATGTGGAACCCCTTCCAACTTCCGAAGACACCTTGATGTAGCCGCCCTGCCGCGTGACAATTTCACGGGCCAGATAAAGGCCGATGCCCACTCCCTGTTCCCCGTGTACTTCATCCTCCCGGTAAAAACGCCGGAAGACGGCGGCCTGATGACTCTCCGGAATGCCTTTGCCGGTATCGGACACATCCAGCTTGACATACATTTCCCACTGTTCCACTGAAATGCGGACTGCACCTCCCGCCGGAGTATACTTCACCGCATTATCCAGAAGATTAAACAGGGCCTCCGCCGTCCATTTGCTGTCATGGAAAAGGCGCAGGCCATCCGGGCAGTCCACTGTCACGGAAATATCTTTTTTCTCCGCCGCATACACAATACCGCTGCAGGCCATGGCCAGAGTATCCATCAGGAGGCTGTCTTTCTTTTCCAGGCGAATCGTCCCGATTTCCAGACGGGAGGTCCGCACAAGGGATTGAAAAAGAAATTCCAGCTTGTCCGTCTGGCTGCGGATGCCCTGCAGGAATTCCCACCGCTCTTCCTCTGCGACCGGTCTTGTAAGCAGCGTGTCCGTCACCATTTTCAGGTTGCTTACCGGTGTCTTCACCTGATGGGAGACATCGGATATCAGCATCTGCAGCTCCTGCCGTTCCTCATCCACTTTCCGGCGGTTCTCCTGCATGATGCCGTACAGCCGCGAAAGGCGGTAATGGATACGGGCAAACAGTGTTTCCCTGTCCGCGGCACGCACAGGTTCTTCTCCTTCGCTTATCATCCGGTCTATGGACCTGCACAGCTCTCCTGTAAATACAGCAAGCCGTTTGCCGAAAAACAGCATCAGGAAAAACAGCCAGATGAGGGCGCAGGCTGTCAGCAGTACGCCGGTCATCAGCACCCGCCGTTCGCCTGTCCAGACAAAGAGAACGGCGCAGACGGCCAGCATGGAAACCGCCATACTTCCGCAGATCAGCAGGAACCCCCTTTTTACAGAGATCCGTCCCGGATTCATGTTCTCCCGCCTCCCATCCATTGATATCCAATCCCGTAAATCGTCTTAATATACGTGTCGCCTTCCGCTTCAATCTTACTTCGGATACGGCTGACGGAGGTCGTCAGCGTATGTTCGTCCACATAATGTTCCTCCGCATCCCACAGCCTTTCCAAAAGCCGCTGCCTGGTCAGAATCTGTTTTGGATTTTTGCAGAAAAGATACAGCATCTTATACTCCATGGGGGAAAGCGCAAGAGATTTCCCGTTCAGCGAGGCAGACTGTTCTGAAAAGTTCAGGAACAGTCTGCCGTCATCATAAAAATCCTTTATCAGCCCCCTGCGTTCCAACATGGCGAACATTGCCCGAATTTTCCGCAGCAGGGCGCCAATGGAAAAGGGCTTGGTAATGTAATCCACCGCCCCGGCTTCATAACCCTGGATCTGCTCGCTCTCCTGGTCATTGGCCGTCAGGAAAATCACCAGCGTGTCTGAGTTCTCCAGCTTGATGCGCCTGCACAGGTCATAGCCGCTGCCGTCCGGCAGGTTGATATCCAGAAGCACCAGGTCGTATTCCGTCCGGGCCAGAGCTTCGGCGGCTGTACCTGCGTTCAGAGCCGATACCGTATCGTAACCCTCAGAAATCAGGTTGTAAGTCAGCGTTTTATTTAAAAGGGCGTCGTCCTCCACCAGCAAAATTTTCCTCATGTCCATCCTCCGGCTGCCTTATGACTGCCTTTTTCAGCT
Organism: uncultured Lachnospiraceae bacterium; assembly: GCA_910583615.1. GTDB lineage: Bacteria > Bacillota > Clostridia > Lachnospirales > Lachnospiraceae > Hominiventricola. The sequence continues at coordinate 16,857 of CAJTXP010000001.1, forward strand.
TCATAAATGCCTCTTATCCTCATGGGAATAACAGGTATTATAATCCGCCGGAATCGTCCGATCAATCTGTTTGTCGTGAAATGCTTCCTGGATGCCGTGAATATTCGCAGCTTATGCCTGAGAACAGCTCACCTGACACCGGCAGTTCAGATATACCAAACTGGTATCTGCAATATATTTTCCTCGGCGTAAACCGAAATACGTTTTATTATCATTTTGATAATATCTACACTCTGCCCCGCCGGTCTTCCTCGATCTTTTTCTGCGTCCGTCTGAAGTCGTCTCTCGCTTTCCGGCTCGGCTTTGGCTTTTCTGTACCAAAGGCCCCGCCGAACACCGCCGGAATGCCCTCCGGATGCCTCAGTCTGTTGATGGCCCTGATTTTCTGACGGGGCGACCGGTCCGGATCAAGATAACGCGATTCGGCGGCGTCTCCTTCCTCGCAGTACCGCTTGAAATCGTTCAGGACTCTCTGGTAGCTTTTCCCCGCGTTCTCATGAAAAGCAGCCCGCAGCCGAAACGCTCCGCCCACATCCCCCGGGGACTCCCTCGCCAGATATCTTGTGTCCAGACGCAGATAGTCAAAGCAGTAGAATTCTTCCATGCTTTCATATACTTCCCGCAGCTTCCGGTCCACCTTAAAATACACGTCCTCGTAATGCGCCTTCCCTGCCAGAAAGAAGATACAACCGCTGTTCAGGTCCACCGCCAGCGGAAGATAGAATCTCTTCTTCCTGCGGCGCTTCAAAACTTCCAGAAGCTCCTCCAGATAAGTTTCAAAAAAATCCGGTTTCCACACGCAGAACCCGTTCTCCACGTTCCAGCCGCCGGCGCCTCTCATGCCGCCGTTCTTTTTGCTGACGAACTCATAGCCATCCTCACTGTCGCACCAGGCCTCGAAAAGCCGCATGGAGAAATCCTGCTTCCGCCTGTTTGTCCGGTTCTCATTCCCGAGGGGATACCCGCTGTCCTGCAGCCAGTTCCTGATCCTGATATGGACCGCCCTCTGCTTCAGCTTCGCGGTCAGCCAGGGCAGATAAGCCGTCTCTCCGGCCATGCTCTCCCGGTGTTTCAGATCCTGCAGCAGCCCGGCCGTCCTTTCCCGGTCCGGCCCCCGCAGGCGCCCGGCCAGCTCCTTCAGCTCTTCCTGGATCTGCGCCACGGAAAGGCTTCCGGGTTCCGACGTCTTCTCAAAGCCCGCCCGCAGAAGTTCGTACAGCCACTCCCGGCCGTCCTCCTTGATGCTTTCATCCAGATTCTCATCCCGGTCTTTCCGACTGTCATGATAGTAATAATAGACCTGATAACAGGCGCTGCGCGCCGCCAGATACTCCAGAAGCCACAGATAATATTCCCGGTCTGAGATCAGGCCCTCTTCCCGGCCGGCGTCGTACAGCCAGAGCTCTTCCCAAAAATCCCGCCTCTCCCGCTCCTCCTCCGGAGCCTTTCTCTGCAGTACGCCGCCCGACCGTTTCCGCACGGCCTCCCTTAACTGCTTCCTGATCTGGGCCTCGTACGCAACCCATTGAAGGTCTTCTTCCAGAAGCCATGGAAAACGTTCCTCCAAAAGCTTCTTCAGCTCCTCCGGAAGCTGTGCAAAATGTTCTTTCAGCTGCTGTCCGATCTCCTCCGGAAGCTGCGGCAGATGCACCCGCAGCAGCTCCTTTGGCTTTTCCGGAAGCTGCAGATATGCTTCTCTCACCTGTTCTTTCCGCTCCCGGTAGTCTTTCTTCAGGTCATAATAAAACCGCCCCCGAATCCCGTTCACAGATTTTTCCATTGCGCCCCCCTTGCACAGCGCTCTGCCTGCCGGCAGGGGCCGTCATAGATACTGCTGTACACGTCCAGCACCTGATCGGTATCCATCAGAGGCGGAATCCCCCGTTTCACCAGATACAGGCTCACCATCTCTTCCAGATCCTCACAGAACCCTTTCAGCACCTCCGGCTTCGCCTGCTCGAACAGCTCCGCGAACTTCCGGCAGGCTGCCAGATACTCCTCCTGATAAGTAAAGAGCAAAACCAGGTACTCCAGATCGGCCTGCTTCTGGGCCCACTCCGCCCCGGCCTCGTACAGCGCCTCCTCACACCCTTCCGGATACATCCAGTCTTCCACGAAGTCGTTGAACCCGTCCTCATCATATTCATATCCACAGTCGTCTTCATATTCTTCTTCCGCATCATAACCGTCAAGGCCATCCTCTTCTTCCGGTTCTTCCTCGACGCCGCTGTCCTCATCTTCTTCCACGGTATCCTTCGGTCTTACCGCCCAGGGATCAGGCGCTTTGCCGCAGTATATTTTTTTAAAAAAACTCCGCTTTACGTTTCCTTCCTCGGTCATAAAAGCAGGCCGGTTCACCGGCAGGTCCCAATCGTTGCTCATCGGATAATCATATCCTGCTTTGGGACACGAGAGGACCCGGTAGAGGTGAAAGCCGAAATGCTCGTCATACCCCCAGAACAACTCGTTTTTTTTGTTCCCGTCCGAATCCGACATCACGCACCAGTTCATCCAGAGCCGCTTCGCCTGCTCCAGCAGGAAAGCGAAATCCGTCCGCGCCTTCATCGTACCGCCGCGTACCAGGGCATAATCTCCCTTATTCAGGCTGCACCGCATGACCAGGTAGAGGTAGCTGCCGTACAGCTCCTTCCGATCCTGAATCCAGGGTTCTGACAGACTCTCCCCGGTCTTCGGATCCGTGAAGGTGCCCTCCCGCTGCTTCTCCGCCCAGAGGGAGAGGATCTCTCCCACCAGGCCGCAGAGCTTCTCCTGACTGAACGCTCCGTTCCCGTCCGTAATCTCCGGCCGAAAAGAAACGCCGTGCCCTTTCATGTGGCTTAAGAGCCTGTCCGCTACATCCTGAAGACACAGGAGATTTTTTTGATAATTCTCATAATTTTCCAACAATGATTTCATGCTTGTCACCGCACCTTTCCTGATTTTGAAATGGAGGATTCCGCACCCGGGACCTGTCCCCGTGCTTCTATCCTACCATATTTAAAGAAGAGCGCCAATATGGGTCCCGTAACATTTACGAGCATCCGGCGGTTTCATTTCCAAATCCGCAGGTAGGGCGCCACCAGCAGCATGTACAGATTCCCCACCGCCTCATCGATCTTTTGCATGGCGGAAACCAGCCATTTTTCGGAGATGTATGTTTCCACAAGATCCCCTGTATCCGAAGACGCGGACTCGGCGGCCAGCGCCCGCAGGGCCTTTGGGCTGTAATCGCGCTCAGAGAGCAGGATCTGTCCGCGGATGGCTCCCGCGGCAAGTTCGCTGCCGCCGGGATCCGGCAGTTCCCCGGTGTACCCGCATCGGAGGACGCAGTCCAGATCGTTGAACTCCTGCCATGCGGCCATGTAGCGCCTGAGACTTTGCCGCCAGCTCCAGACGCTCTTCCAGCGTCATAAGCTTCCTGTCCTCGTTTCTCATACTTCCTCCTTTCCAGGCCCCGCCGCGATTTCATCCGAAGCCCCTTTCAGCGATTCCATCAGCCTGTGGTAGGCGTCATCCCGGCTCAGCTTTTTGGGCTTTCTGCGGCCTGCTTCCCCGTGTGAAGAGGTACAGACTGTCCAGCGGGAGGTTCAGGACCGTGGAAACCTGACAGTTGACTTTTTCCGCAAAATACTGCGCAGTCTGCGTATCCGTCCCGCCCAGATACAGGCAGTGGTCGCAGTTGTTGATGATGGTCTGGGCCTTCACATGGCCGTAGAGGCCCTCCAGCTGCGAGAGGCTCTGGACGATCAGGCTGACGCAGATCTCCCGGGACCGGATCACGGATATGATTTTGTCAAAATCCGGAATCACGGTGTTGGTACTGAAATCGTCCAGAAGAAAGCGCACCGGGATCGGGAGACGGCTGTCCGGGCGCCTGTCCGCAGCGGCCATCAGGTACTGCAGCGCCTGCGTATAGAAGAGATTGATCAGGGCGTCCTGACTGCGGTCGGAATCGCTGACTGACAAAAACAACGCCGTTTTGCCCCGGAGGAACGCGCCCAGATCCACCTGCCGCTTCATGCGGAACATCCGTTTTGTACTGGAACAGGCCACCACATCCAGATGCTGAGCCAAGATCCCCCGGATGCTGGCGTCCATCTTTTCCGCTTTTGTGTTCTGCCGGATCATCTCGATCTTCCGTGCGAAGGCGCTGTTCGGGTGCGTGATGCACTCCTCCTCCACCACGTGTTCCAGTTCCTCAGACCACATTTTGGTAAGGAAGGTGTACGCTTCGTACAGGTTATGGTGCTCTTTGGGCAGCAGGTTCAGGACAAAGAGGATAATCGCCTCCAGATACATCTGGGCCGCCTGATCCCAGAACGGTTCTTTTCCGTTTGTCTCCGGGCAGAGGGCCTTCGCCACCTTCTTCACATCCTGCTCGTTGTAGTAGTCGCCGTCCCGGTTGGCGTCTCTGTCCCGGCACTCCCGGATATAAGCCAGAGGGTTATACCCCCAGGGGGTGTATGCCGTGTCCGTGAAATCCAGATGCATGACCTTGTAGCCTTTCTTCTCCAGATACCTGCCGTACTGCCTGCACAGATTTCCCTTGGTATCGGCCACGATCAGGCTTTCCTGCGTGTGGAGGATATTGGGCACCACATAGCCTCTGGTCTTGCCGCCGCCGGAAGGCCCCACCACCAGATCATTGTTGTTGAGCCCCGTCGCCCAGGTGTCGTTGTCTGCGAAGATGCCCTTCGCAAGGATACGTTTGGATTGGATGTCCTGATACATTCTTTTTCTCCTTCCTTCTTACAGATCTGTGATGATATGGTCCGCCAGGCCGAACTCCACGGCCTCCTTTGCCCGGAAATAACTGTCGGTGGCGGTCCTTGCCAGAATTTCCTCCATGCTCTTGCCGGAGTGCTCCGCAATGACCCCGGCGATGATCCGGCGGGTCTCCATCAGGTCGTCGCTGACCGCCTTCAGCTTCAGGGCGCTGCCGCCGGTCTGGACGATCAGCGGGTCATGGATCATGATGCGGCTGTGGGGCAGCATATCCCGCCGGCTGCCGGAGACGAAGAGCAGAGCCGCCATGGAAGCCGCCAGCCCCACGCAGACGGTCCGGATGGGGCAGCTTACCGCCTGCATCACGTCGTAAAGCGCCATGCCGCTGTCCACGCCGCCGCCGGGACTGTTGATGTAAAGGGTGATCTGTCCCTCCGGGTCCTCCCGCTGCAGGTAACGCAGCTGGCGGATCAGGGCGTTCACCGAATCCGCGTTCACCTCTCCCACCAGCTCCACCTCCCGGCGGGACAGCATCTCGTCCTGAATGGGGATAAGGCAGTAACCATGAGTCGATTCTTTGATGATCCTCGCTTCGTTTGCACTGTACATAATGATTCCTCCTGATATGAAAATCGCCGGCAGCAGCATGAAAAAAGCGCCCGCCATACAATACACATTATGACAGACGCTTCTTTTCATTTTCGTAAATTTTACGAAAATACACATATGCAGTTTCATTATTTTGTTGTAACCGCCAGCTCAGATATACCAAACCGGTATCTGCAGTATATTTTCCCTCAGGCTTCCGACATCCGGGCAGTTACAGATAACCGCCCCCATTCCCCTCTTTTTCCCGGGGATTTGATCCAGTACGGCAAATGCAGCGGTCATAACAGCCTTTGCCTGTGTATTTTTCTTAATCTCAATGGGATATAAAGTTCCGTTTTCCTCAATAATCAGATCAATCTCCGTCTCCAATTCCAGTGTTTCTCCATCCTCTTTCACCTTTTTCTTATCACGTCCCCGGTAATAGGATACAAAATAGCGGTAGTCCAGACCCTCGTTGGCAAATGATTTTAAGATCTCGGATACCACAAAGGTTTCAAATACAGGCCCGTTCATTGCCCCGTAAGCAAGAGTTTCAGGCGTCAGCCATCTCGTAAGATAGCAGACCAGTCCGGTATCCCTGAAATAAAGCTTCGGCGATTTGATTGCCCGTTTTAAGACATGGGAAGTGTAAGGCTCCAGCAGATAAACAATACCGGATGCTTCCAGGATGGAGACCCATTTTTTTACGGTCCCCACATCCTTTCCAATCTCAGAAGCCACAGCGGAATAATTCAGGATCTCTCCGGTTCTTGCGGCAGCCGCGATCATAAACTGCCGAAAGGCACTTAAATCCTGGACGGCCGCCAGTTCCCGCACGTCCCTCTCTATATAGGTCTTTACGTAGTCTGCATAGAATGCACTCCATTCTTTCGCACCATCCTGAAGCTCCGGATATCCGCCCATATGAATCATTTCCCAGATATTTTTTGGCTTTTGCAGCGACTCTCTGCGTTCGGCCACATATTCCATCGTCGGAAGAAAATGTTTGTTGAAACCATCGCCCATGCACTCCCGCATGGACAGGCCGGAAAGCTCTATGATCCCGATTCGCCCGGACAGGGATTCCGAAATATCCCGCATCAAATGAAAGGGCTGCGAACCGGACAGGCAGAACAGTCCCTTTTCCCCGCTTTCATCACATTTGATCTTAATATAGCGAAACAGTTCTTTCGCCCTTTGTACCTCGTCAATGGTGACAGGCGGAGCATTCAGTGTCAAAAACATGTCTCCCGCTTCCCTTGCCTGCTGTTCCAGAAACGGATCATCCAGAGACACATATTTTCTGTCAGGAAATATCTTTTTCAGCAGCGTGGATTTTCCTACCTGCCTTGCACCTGTTACCAGAATTGCTTTGTATGTTTTTTCATATCTGCACAGTCTGTCTTCCAACGCCCTCTTAATATAATCCATCTCCCATTTCTCCTTTACGCAAAACAGATTATGGCAAATTTAGATTCATAATCTAAATTTGCCATAATCATATCATAGGATATGCAATTTTTCAATGTTTATTCCTGTCGATTGCTGTCTTTTTTCTGGTGTTTTTCCACATCTGACGCTTTTGATTCTAATCTCAATCCCCGGCCGCTCCAATCAGATTCTCCCCGTTTTCCGCAATCACCTTCTGATACCAGAAGAAGGATTCCTTTCTCCGTCTGGAGAAATCTCCGGTTCCGTCGTCGTAGCGCTCCACGAAGATAAATCCGTACCGCTTCGCCATCTCTCCCGTGGATGCGCTCACCAGATCAATACAGCCCCAGGGCGTGTAGCCCCGAAGATCCACGCCGTCCAGCACCGCCTTGTGCATCTCGCGGATATGCTGGCTTAGATAGTCAATCCGGTAATCATCCCGGGCTTTCCCGTCCTCGTCGATCTTGTCATAGGCGCCCAGTCCGTTTTCCACCACGAAGATCGGAAGCTGATAGCGATCCCAGATCTCGTTCAGGGAGTACCGCAGCCCCTCCGGATCGATCTGCCATCCCCAGTCGGAAGCCTTGAGATAAGGATTCTTCACGCCGCCGATCAGATTTCCCTTTCCGCTCTGTGCGTCCGGATCCGCCGTCTCGCAGATGGACATGTAGTAGGAACAGGTACAGTAATCTACCGGGCCGGCCGCCAGTATCTCTGTGTCCTTTGGCTCCATATGAATCTCGATGCCGTTTTCTTTAAAATATCTCCAGATATAGTTCGGATATTTTCCGCAGCACTGTACGTCAGAACAAAACCAGTTCATGATATGGTTCTTCTTCTGATTGGCAAGCTGATCCTTGGACCCGGATGCTGGAACCAGGTGCATCCTCTGGTCACAGACATCCCGGTGGACTGGGAGTATACGATTCCCTACGGACTGATATACGCAATGGATCCCCCGAAGGAGCTCCTGGAATTTCCTGCCGTTATCGGGGAAGCAGATTCCGGTAACAGGAGATTTTTTTGCACAACCCTGACGTGTCGGGAAATGGGATTGAAGAATTGGACATGATGTGATAGACTGTCAGAAGGAAAACCAGAGAGCCGGGCGGCTTACCCTCCGTAACTGAAAATTCGGAGGGGCTAACCCTCCAGACTTCAGCAGGAAGGAGGGAATGCCAATGACGATTACATATTCTGACTTTGTTCAGACTGGAATTTTCATTGTTGCCCTTGTTGGTCTTTGTTATACGATCTTCAGGGGACGAAAATAGCCGCCATTACTGCGAATAATGACGGCTGTGTATAACACATAAGCTGCATTTCGGGTAATCCGTGCGTCTCTGGCTTTCCTTTTCTCAATCTTATCATATCTGGCAGCAGGACGCAAGGGCGAACTTCTGTTCATTTCCACAAACCTGCACAATCAAATAAAGCAGATCAGCAGCTTAATCAAATTCTATACTTTCTTACTGAGCCACGCAATCATTATCCCACTGTATGGTTCCCTGTTTTCATTTTGAGCAATATAATGAGCAAGTAATTCCTGCAAATATTTCTTTGGTACTGTTTTATTCGGATATTTTTGATTGATCATTCTATGTAACGTACGAAGTGCCTGTAATCGACACTCTTTGAGCCTGCATGCTTCACAGTTGAGATTCAGCCTTTTCATGTCCTGCTGCTCCAACGGCAGGCTTCCCCTTTTCGCATCACAGCTTTTATCATCATTTGAATGTGCGTCACGATTTCCCCAGCAAACGGCCACCATATTCTTATAATTCAATCGCTCTTTCTCGGCGGAAACCGACTGCGGTATGCAGTGCTCAATCGTGGCTCGATGTTTCCCATCTCCTCCGTCAATCCTGCTCATACAATACGCACATAGATGACCCTGTTCCGAAAGCAGGCCTTCTATCACTTTTTTCTTTACATCCGAAGGCATATCCGCATATGTCGCAAAATCCCGCTGCCGATATTGCAACAGCTCCTTTGGTTCATTTCCCTTTTTTATCTCTATCATTTTGCATATCACCTCAAAGCTGCTCTAAATCAAGCTGCACACGCATAGAAACAAGTTCCGGGTCTTCGCCTACATCCTTTTCAAGGCTGTTTAGAACATCTTCTGCTTTTGCATAATCTTTTGCATCTATTGCACTGTAAAACTCATCAAATCTCTCCATAATAAGCCGGGGGCGTTCCTGCACACGCATAATCGAACGAAGAATACCATTTGCATCCTTCCCATATGTTTCCACAGGTGCAGGCATCACCATATTATTCTCAATTACACGTACATTTTCTTTCGGTACGGAATTGATCACCTCCGGTGCATGTGTGGTAACGATAAACTGCACTTTCGGAAAAATCAAAATCAAATCATTCAAAATCCGCTGCTGCCATGCTGGATGCAAATGCAGGTCAACTTCATCAATCAAAACAATGCCATGGGTTTCACCGCATACATTTCCCAGGCACTGCGGATTCAAGACTGCCATGCGGTAAGCAATATCCGCCACAAGGCTGATTGTGCTTTTATATCCATCACTTAGCTGATTGATTGAAATGCGCATCTGTTCCCCTGTTTCGTCCGTATAAGCCACATCCAATTCCTTCGTTCCGATATTATATTGGATTTTTGCATGATCAGAGCCTGTAATTTGGTTATAGCATTTTTCCATCGCAGCAAATACAGCTTCTAATTCCGGAATTGCTCCAAGACCATTCTCCTGATTCTGGTATTTCTGAATCGTCATTTTGGCAAACCAGTTCATCATCAGCTTAACATTCGCGGTTCCGCTGACACTGTCAATATACCCATTTGTTCTTGTACTTGTCTCAAAAATGTCCGTCTGCTTCTCACGATGATAGTCCCAAAGACGTCCTGTTCCATAATAAGCGAGAACAGGCAGGATCAATGTAGTATCCCCGTCACGAAGTCTTTTCTGATAGTCAGCCGCAACGGAAATCATGTCCTTTGCCCCTTTTATCGTTGTCTGGCCCTTAGCTGTGTTTAAACATCGTTCCCAGCGCACTTCCCGTCCGTCCATCATGGCCACTGCAGAAACCTTTACCGGATATTGCGGTTGCACATCGCTTGTGCTTCCAATAACATATGCCTTCAAATGCGCCTGGGTTTTATCAATCCCAATCCCCTTTGGACCATCCATTGGCGTAAACATTGTACTGACAGCAATCGCAACCGCTTCAAGAAGGGAGGTCTTTCCGGCGCCGTTGGCTCCTATAACAACAGTAAGATTTTTGTGAAACTCCATATTCAATTTTTCAAAACATTTAAAATTTTCTAAACATATTTTTTTAAGATACATATCTGCTGCCTTTTACCGCAATCCCTTCTTTATATTTCATCCCATTTCTTTTTATCCGGCGTCAAAATAATTATTATAAGTGATACATGCTCGTATTATAGCATACCCCAATAAGTTAAGGAAGAAATTTTATCCTCTTTACAGTTTTACTGATTCAGGCAGACACAGCGGGCTCTGTTTCCTCTGGCAAAGAAATCATAATGGCAGTGTCATTGGCATTCATACCTGGATTCACAAGACAGATCCAGTGTGCTATAATCAGGCTGACGCATTGGCCGAAAAACTTCCCAGCAGCAGGAATCAAAGCATTTTTCCTGCATAACAGAAGGAGCGCTGACGAAATGATTTTAAGTGCAAGCAGGCGGACGGACATTCCCGCATTTTATTCCGAATGGTTCTGCCGGCGCATTCAGGAGGGATTTGCATATGTAAGGAATCCCATGAATGCGCATCAGGTAAGCAGAATCAACATTTCTCCCGAAGTGGTGGACTGCATCGTGTTCTGGACCAAAAACGCGGCGCCGATGATAGAGAAACTCGATCGTTTAAAGGAATATGATTATTATTTCCAATTCACCATAAACAGCTATGGCAGAGAGGCGGAACCCTGTGTTCCGGAACTCTCCAGACGGCTCGAAACCTTTATGCAGCTTTCCGAAAAAATCGGCAGGGAACGGGTGATATGGAGATACGACCCGATCTTTTTCTCTGATCAGTACACTCCGGAATTTCATCTGAAAAGCTTTGAGAAAACCGCGGCCGTTCTTGGAGCATATACCGAAAAATGCGTGTTCAGTTTTGTGGATATTTATCCTTCCAAAAACGGCGGCAGTCTAAGAAAGAGGAACTTCCGTCAGCTTTCTCCCAAAGAACTTGACCACTTCGCGGGGGAGCTTTCCCGCATTGGGAAAAACAACGGACTTGTGCTCGCCACCTGCGCGGAGGCGGTTGATCTCTCACGGCACGGAATTGAGCATAACAGCTGCATTGACAGAGCGCTGATCGAGCGGATCACGGGCGTACCGCTCGACATCGGCAGAGACGGGCAGCGGGAGCACTGCCGCTGCGCCAAATGCGACGATATAGGCGCTTATGACACCTGCCCTCACGGCTGTATTTACTGCTACGCAAACTTCCGCCCATGTGTTGTTTCAGAGAAGCGCAGGGCCTATGACGTCAAATCCCCCCTTCTCTGCGGCAGCATAAAGGAAACGGACAAAGTCACGGAAAGACCGGTAACATCTTATAAACGGGAATATGAGCAGCTTACTTTATCAGACATATATCCGCTCTCATAGATCACTCTTCCTCTTTCGTCATAATAGCTTTCCAGTGAACAGAGCGTTGTGCCAAAGTACCAAATGGAATCTTATTTCCAGCCTTCTTTATTACTGCCGGTTTCATAACTCAACGGAGAACTATGCGGGTAATCCTCAGCAGAACATGAATGTTTTAACGCCCACGCCTTCTGAGGAACATAGAGCAGCGATTCAAATTCCATGCTCCATACATTCTTTTCCCTTCCCCATCTGACTTTTTCATAGTAATCCGGCCCGTTTATCAAAGCGACGCATCTGGAATACAAAAATGTATCGTCACACATTTGCGGATCAACTTTTTCGCATTGTTCCGCCAGCTTTTCCGTATCCAGATTATATAACAGTTCCGTCATGAAATCGTCAAACTCGAAAATAACAGAGTCCTCCTGCTTCGAGAGGTATTCCACCACCGGTTTCAGTACCTTGTCATCGTCACCTTCCTTCTTCCAGTCACACAATTCCATCGTAGTCCAAAAGAAATCATATTTTTTAAGCATAATTGTTTCCTCCTCTCCTGAAAAACCAGTTTACCTATGCCTTCCTGTTCATTTTCCACAGACCACCCGGCGCCGCTTACCAGCCTTTTTTTACAGCGGCTTTTTTCTGCTTCTGAGCCGGTTTTTCCGGTGAAACATTCCCGGTTGCCGCCACAATAACCGCAGAAATCAGCAAAGCCGCCGTCATACTCAGCCCGCACAGCCCTATATTCCAGTGAACCGCCGCGTCATAGCTCCGGTACCCGATGATTCCTATACTCGCCGTAATGGGATAAAGATTGGAAACAGCCATATTCCCCGACGCAAACATTCCCCCGTATCCATAGACAAACGCGATGATCGTGCCGATCATATGTCCGTTCGGTATGCGGGCCGCCGCCGCGATCACCGGCATGACCGCAATATACAGAAACAGGCAGTTCAAAATCATCTGAGCAAAGGCCTGCACTGCGGATGCCGTGGAAAATCCCGGAAATCCCATGATCAGATTCGCACCGACGGTAAATACGGCGCTTACAAATCCTAAAAACAAGGACAATAAAGCGCAGACAAACAATTTTCCCCACAATAAACTGCAGTAGGAAACCGGAATCGTCAAAATGCTTTTCAGCGTATCGTCTTTTTCTTCCCTTGCAATGATATATCCGGCAATCAAGGTAATGCACATAGGAAAAATCATCGTAACATTGTTTTTAATCACCTGCTCCGTAAAAAGGGAACAGGTCCAGAAAGTACCGTCTACCGCCGTAGTGGAAAACAGCGTCAACAAAACGGATAGCAGCATTAAAAGAACTCCCGCCCAAATCATATGATAACGTTTCAATTTCCAGATTTCAGTTTTAACCATACGAAACATCTTATTCTCCCCTCTTTTTATACAGATAATCAATGACTATGATGGAAACGGCCGCCCAGATTCCCAAAATAACAGCGGTCTGAAAGGTTGTGGGCATCAAATCCCTAACCGCACCCCTGACCTCCATCACTCCATGCCGTTCCATATCTCCCGCACTCCAGAGAGTCGTGAGGGGAAGAGGCATGAGCCAGCATATGGCTTTTGGCAATACCCCAAAACAGGATTCCGCGGTCAGACTTAAGACGCTGTAAAAAACACACAGCAAAATGGAAAAAATATAAGTCTTACTGAAGAACACCACCAGGACGATCAACGGCAGCGTTCCGGCCATGACAAAGATCCCCATTTGAAGCGCCACGAAAAATTTGTAGCCAACCCCGTTTACCTCGGATACCAGGCCTCCGCATAAAACCGCAGCAAAGGCCGAGGACAGGCTGAAAACAATGCCCATGGATAATAAAACAATCACTTTCGCGAAAATCATCTGCGTGCTTGTCACCGGAATGGTACGCAGGTTTTTAAAGGTGTCATTATCCCGCTCCATGAAAAACAGCATCGCCGCAATGATACCAATGACGCAGGGCATAAGCAGCTCTACTCCATATCCCATGATGAACTGGAAGCAGGCATTAAAAACCTCCGCATCGCTGTCATATCTCTCTGCCATCTGCGGTGTCGTCATCATTATGGTAAGAGGTATGGGAAAGAGAAAGGCGGAAAGTATCACGAGTAAAATAAATTTCTTCCGTCTCAATTTGGCAAATTCACAGATCACCAGTTTAAGCAATCCCCTCACCCCCTGTTACACGCCTGAAATAATCTTCCAGGCTTTCTTCTGAGGTTACGGCCTGGGATACTTCCAGTCCATTTTTCACAAAAGCAGTGATCGTTTTCCCTATGGGCAGCTCAAGATTATGCACCTGTATCCGATGGTCATCCTGTATGGTAAAGCGGTTTTCATGGAAGACACATTCTAAAATCCTTGCCGCCTGCGCCGTATCCGAAACCGTAAAGCAGATCTGCTTACTGCTCTTTGCTTCCAGTTCCGCCAGGCTTTCTTCCTCCAGCAATACGCCGTGGTCAATGATGCCGATATCGTCCGCCAGAAGCGCAATTTCGGAAAGGATATGGCTGGAGATCAGGATGGTTTTCCCCCGTTCATTACAGAGGTTACGGATAAAGGAACGGATCTCCGCGATTCCAATGGGATCAAGGCCGTTGATGGGTTCATCCAGGATCAGAAGCTCCGGATCATGCATGACGGCAAGGGCGATGGCCAGCCGCTGTTTCATGCCGAGGGAATACTGGGAAAACAGCTTTTTATCTCTGTAAGGCAGGCCCACCAGATCCAGCGCGTCCTTCAGCGCGCTGCGGTTCGGGACTCCCCGCAGAGCGGCAAAAATGCGCAGGTTTTCCGTGGCAGTCAGATTCGGATAAAATCCGGGAGACTCGATCAGGCTGCCGATCCGGGGCAGCAGCTTTTTTTCATTTGTCCGCAGCGGCTTTCCCCAGATCAACACCTCCCCGGAGGTGGGCTGCGTCAGCCCCAGCAGCATTTTCATGGTTGTGGTCTTTCCGGCCCCGTTTCTGCCAAGCAGGCCGTAGATACGCCCTTTCCGAACATGGATATTCAGATTGGCGACGCTTTTCTGCGTTCCGTACTGTTTGGTAAGATGTTTTGTTTCAATTACATACTTTCTCATTTCTTTGAAACCTCCTTTATCACTGCCATCTTACCACGCCAACCTTGCAGGAACCTTGCAAAAACCTTGTATTAACCTTGCAGTTTCTCCTGCAGCAAAGGGAAAGACAACAGGAAAACGGTCCCGCTGCCCGGCACGCTTTCCGCGGTTATGGTTCCGTTCATCTTGATTACGAGCTGATGCACAATGGACAGGCCAAGGCCGCTGCCCTTTTCGGACCTTCCCTTATCACATTTATAAAGCCGTTCAAAAATATGCTTCAGATCCTCCTTGTCAATCCCCACCCCGTTATCCGCCAGACGGATTTTGATAGTTCCACCCTGCTCCAGCAGTGCGATCTCGATTCGGCTCCCATGGCTGTGGGAGATTACATTCTGTACCAGATTGTTTAAGATCCGCCTGTATCCGTCCGGATCAAGCTTTACCCGGAAGCGCCGCTCCGGAATGTCAGCCGCAAACTCCATCTGCGCATCCTCAAAAACCGGTATCCAGTCAATGAACAGATTCCGTGTCAGCTCCGTCAGGTCAACGGTTATGATATTCATGGTAAATTCGTCCGAACCCAGCCTGAACCAGTCAAAGAGCACGTCGATATATTCTTTCAGGTCATAGGCTTTCCGGCGTGCGGTTTCGATATAATCCTCACGTTCTTTCCCGGCGACGATTCCTTTATGGGCGGCGTCCAGATACCCGATCAGTGTGGTAAGGGGCGTCCGCACGTCATGGGAAAGGCTTGTCATAAGCTGCCGGTTGGTCTCCTCCGTCCTGTGACAGGCAGAAAGCCTGTTTTCATAAGACAGGATAATATCGTTGATCACGTAGGCAAGGGGAGCCGTAAGCTCATGGGTTTCCGACAGGATGCGCCGGTTTCCGTTCCCGTTTTTCACATCCTCCAGAGCCTCAGTCATTTCTGCGATCTGCCTTCTGACACGCCGGATCACAAAAGCGGAGCCGCAGACAGAAGCAAGGATCATAACTGCCCCAAGCAGTACCATCATATCCCCGTACATCGGTCAGACCTCCTTATTAAAACGGTAGCCAATCCCTTTTACCGTCTGTATATATCTGGGATTCCCCGGATTTACTTCCGTTTTCTTCCGCAGGCGGCTGATAACCGCCATGATATTGCTGTCATCATAGACATATTCCTCTCCCCATACGCTCTCATAAATCTGCCTTTTGGTCAGTATTTTCCCCTGATTCCCGGCAAGGCAGAGGAGTACGTCAAATTCTTTCGGCGGCAGTGCAAATTCCCCGTTTTCGCTTATCACGCAGCGTCTCTCACAGTCAATGGTCAATCCGTCAAACTCACAGACCTGCACCGGCCCGTCTTTTTGATTAAAACGGGTATATCGCCTGATCAGGGAAACAATGCGCGCAATCAGCTCGTCCATATCAAAAGGCTTCGTCAGATAATCGTCCGCCCCGGCCCGCAGTCCGCGTACCTTGGACGCGCTGTCATTTTTTGAGGTAAACATCAGGATCGGCAGGCTGCTCTCTTTCCGGATCATTTCCAGCGTTTCAAAGCCGTCAACCCCAGGCATCATGACGTCCAGTATGACAAGCTGGTAATCCTGCTCCCGTAGCTTCTGCAAGCCGGATTTTCCGGAGTAACTTACGTCAGCCTCGATCCGTTCCGGTAAAACACTCCGCCGGATCAGCGCGCAAAGCTCCCTGTCATCGTCAATCACCAGTATCCTGTAGTCCGCCATACTTCCTGCCTCCTGTTCTCTTACATCATTGTATCATCTCTGAGAACCTCTGCCAAACTGATTTTGCGAACATTCCGCCATGCAAGGGAATAGGCCAGCGCAACAGAACTTAAGACAGCCAGCATAAACAGAAGGATCGGCGCAACCGGCGCCTCTGCCATAAATTCGCCCGCTTCCACATAACTTGCCTTCAGCATATACCCCGTTAAAATGATCACAGGCGGAAGACTGAACAGAATCGGTCTGCCTGCGATCGCCAGCGCTTCGATGCAGAACATTTTCTTAAGTTCCTTCGGCGTCATTCCAACCGACATATATCTTGCAAATTCCCTCTTCCTCTGGCGCACAAATCCCAGCGTATTGGAAAATACATTGCCGATGCCGATGACCGCAAGCAGGACGCAGAAGCCTCCCAATACCGCCATCATTCCCTGGATCTGTTTCTCATTTGTTTCAGATTCCTGGATGCGGTTTTCAGATTCTATGGTATAGTTACCGCCAAGGATCCGGCCAAGTTCATCCTGAAGCCCGTTCAGCTCTTCCAATGACGCATTTTCTTTCCCCAGGATACAGATATAACTGTCTGCTTCCGCCCCTCCGATCTGTCCCTTGATCTCTTTCCATAAAGATACCGGAATAAAATGCACCAGTTCATAATAATTAATCGTTGCGTATTCCTCCCTCAAAACAGGGACTTTTTCCGTATAAGCCAGGACCGGCAGCCTGGCTGTCATTTCTTCATTCCCTGACTGCCTCAAAATACTTACAGCGTTCTCCCTCGGGTCCGGCGTCTTTATATACGGCATAAAATCCGGATGCCTGAAATCCGGATTTGTCACATCCCGGATCTGATTTAAGATCACCGCCCCATCAAGCCGCGGTACAACCCCGATCTGTCCGCAGTAAGCCAGAAAGCTGTGATCATCCAGTATGATGATCGGTGCATCCACCAGCCTGCCGCCTGCCGCCTGCGTTACATCATCAGCGGGCGCATGGGAAAATCCGCCGAAGGATTTCATCTCTTCGCTCATTTCTTCCTCTGCAATGATCCGCTTTGCCATTGCCTTCTGATACACAATGGCGCTTTCCAGTCCGTTGATCTCCCGAATCCTGTCGATTTCTCCAAAAGCATCCACATCCGCATCTTTCACGGTAACCATGACGTCCCACACGTCCTGATACCGTTCAAAATAAGTCTCTCTTGTGCTGATCCCGGAAAGGGCAAAGAAGCACTGCATGACCGCGAACGCCAGAAACGCCAGGATCAGAGAGAAGGACGCCGTCCGCAGGGCTTTTCTCTGCGCCTTTAATGCATTGCCGGCCAGCTCCCCCTCCACCCCGAACAGCAGTGAAAGGACATAAGAATTTTTCCGGCGCTTTAACTGCAGTTCGCCGGTATTTCTGATCGCTTCCAGCGGCGTCAGCTTACTTAATTTTCCGGCAGGAATCCACGCGGAGATCCATATGGTAAATATCGTTACAAGCAGCGTCAGTACCAGCACCAGCGGATGATAGCCAAAGACCGATTTATGCCGTCCCGGAATATCGCTTCCCAGAAGGGTATTGGACAACTGGATCAGACCCATGCTGCCCGCAATGCCGATCAGATTCCCCGCCAGGATCGGAACGGCGCAGAGACCGGCCGCTTCCTGCAAAAGACACGTCCGGATCTGGCGCGGCGTGGCTCCGATACTGGAAAGAATGCCAAACTGATGGAGCCGTGCGTTCATGGATACCGCAAAGGAATTGTGGATGATCACGATCAGCGAGAAGGAAGCCGCAAGCGTGATCAGCAGAAACATCGGAAACACCAGTCTCGGCGCCGGATCACTGGAGTCCCTGACCAGATACATGGCCAGAAGTTCATAATTGTAAGCGATTTTTTCCGGTGCGGCTCCCGCCTGCTGCGCAATATGGGGCGTGTCTGAAAAAACGGAACCCATATCATCAAAGTAAATATCCAATGCCGGTCCTGCGCTGCCAGCTCCTTTTTCATTTACCACCACGTCTTTCACATTGGCGAAATTTTTTACGGTTTCCATGTCCTCTTCTGTAAATTCCCCATAGAGCCGGCTGTGCCAGCCGCCTTCCTCCTGCGTAATCCTCTCCACTTCATATTTCCATGTATTGTAAAACAGCCCGCACAGCAGGGACAGGAGCAGGGCGGAGATAAACGCCGCGATCCTGACGGACAGGCTGGATGTACCGTTGTTTTTCAATAAACCATACGCGTTTTGCCACATATCCGTTACCTCCGCCGCTGATCACTGATGATGCGTCCATCTTCCACCGTTATAATGCGTTCCGCTTCCAGAGCGACCTTTTCATCATGGGTGATCAGCAGAATGGTCTGATCCAGATTGCGGTTGGAAAGTTTCAGCATGTCGATGATTTCTCTGGAATTTTTCTGGTCCAGATTCCCGGTCGGTTCATCCGCCAGAAGCAGGGCCGGACGGTAGATCAGGGAACGCGCGATCGCCGCCCTCTGCTGCTGGCCTCCGGATAACTGGTTCGGCAGCGCGTCAAGCTTCTCCGCGATTCCAAGGGAATTTACCACTTTCTCAAAATATTCCTGATTGGGCTTTTTCCGATCCAGTGTAAGCGGCATGAGGATATTCTTGCGCACCGTGAGTGTCGGGATCAGATTATAAAACTGATATATGAGCCCCACTTTCCTGCGCCGGAAAATAGCCGCCTCCGTCTGGTTCAGTCTGGAAAGATCCGTCCCGTCTATCATCACCTTACCCTCTGTGGGTTTCTCCACGCTGCCGAGAATATGCAGCAGGGTTGATTTTCCGGAACCGGACGCCCCGACGATTGCCACAAATTCCCCTCTGCTGACTGACAGGTCAATTCCGTTAAGAGCCGTCACCTGATTTTCACTGGAGCCGTATACCTTCTTCACTCCCTCGCATTTCAAAATTTCCATTTGGGGTTTTCTCCTTTCATCTGTCTGCATGAACTTTTACAAGAAACAGTATAGCAAATAAAAGTTACAACTCAGTGACTGTAAAACCGAATTTCAAAAAGAGCGCCGCCGTCCGGTTTATTTTTTGCCCGTATGGTTCCGTTCTGGCGTTCAATCATCTCTTTTGACAAGGCCAGTCCGATTCCAATACCGCCCTCGCACGCGTTTTCACCCCGGTAAAACCGTTCAAAGAGATGGGGAATCTCTTCTTTTGCAAATCCTTTCCCATCGTCCCAGATCAGGATTTCCGTATAGAGCGGATTCTGTACATAAGAGCAGTGAACCGTTCCCCCGGGGCTGTGCTCCATGCAGTTTTTCATCAGATTCATAACCGCCTCCATGGTCCAGTCCAGATCCACGGTCACAAGCATCCCGCCCAGCTCCGGTATTTCAACAGAAGTATGGGAATTTACAAACAGTTCCTGCAGGTTATCCGCCGCCAGGACAAGAAGCGTATAGACGTCCACCTCATCCTTTTGTAAATGTAAGGTACCGGCGTCAATCCTGGAAAGGACCAGCAGAGCTTCTTCAAGATGTGTCAGCCGTGAAAGCTGTTTCCCTACCTGCTCCAGATGTTTCTTGTCCATACTCTGCTTCATCATCTGAACCGAAAGGGAAATGGCGGTGATCGGCGTTTTGAGCTGATGCGCAATATTAGACAGATTTTCCGCAAACTCATTCTTTGCCTGTACCGCGCTGTCCTTCGTCTGATACAGAAAGGTCACGGTCTTATAGATTTCATCTTCCAGCCTGGAAAAATCATCCTCGCCGGAAGCGGATAAAATGAGCGCCCTGCCGGTATTCACCTGTTCCAGATACTCCGCCAGGGCCCGAATCCGTGCGGCTTCCGTTTGATTCCGATACAAAAAAGTAAAAAGGAAAAGCAGGATTCCTGTGAAAAAGCCCGCCCCGGCAAACAAAATATTCTGCGGGGAGGCAGATCCTGAAAAATCCGAGACGCGGTACCCCAAGGCAGACAGCACGTCTTCTTCCGCCGCGCCGTCAGGATTTCCTTTTGTGTATTCCTTTAATACCGCGGAAATGACATTTTTTGTCTCCGGCTCCTGTTCGATTACTTCGCCGCAGATGGCATTCAGCAGTTCAAACGGAAGCCGGCTGTAATGGCAGGACGCAAGCAGGACGGAAACAGCCGCGGTAACCAGGCTGACGGACAGGACGAATCCAAATGTAATCCATATCTGTTTCTGTCCGCTCATAGGGTATCCTCCATACGGTAGCCTACGCTTCTGACGGTTTTCAGACACTTCGGCTGATAAAGCTTGTCTCTTAAACGTTTCATGGTAACGGTTAAGGTATTATCGTTCACATAATTTCCATTTACATCCCATACCTGCTCCAGTATTCTTTCTCTGGTAACCGTCCTTCCCTTATTCTGCATCAGGCACAAAAGAAGCCGGTATTCTGCCTCGCTTAAAGAAATTTCCTCTAAGCGGCAGGAAACCGTATGGCGGTTTAAGTCCATCCTGATCCCGTCACAGGAAAGATACTGTTCCGCCGCGTTGCCGGTCCTGCGGAGCAATGCCAGAATCCGCGAATGCAGCACCTCCAGTTCAAAAGGCTTCACGATATAGTCGTCCGCACCGTTCCCAAAGCCCGCGACAATATCCGCGCAGTCTCCCCGGACCGTAAGAAAAATAATGGGCAGTTCTTTCCAGTTCCTGCGGATCCACCGGCATAAACCGTCCCCGTGTCCGTCCGGCATGTTCCAGTCCAGCAGAACAAGGGTTGGAATATGCTCCTTCAATGCCTGCCCTGCCTGCGCAAGCGTTTCACAGATCGTTACCTTAAAGTTCTTCTGTTCCAGATATTCTTTTACAGGCAATGCAATACCCGGATCATCCTCAATATAATACAGATCAACCATGGCCGGTTTTCCGTCCTTTCTTCCTTGCCTTTCAATGATATTGCCTGCAGTAAAACTCTCGTTCGCTCAGGATGTTCGCCCCTGCAGGCAGTTTTCCTGTTCTTTTATATTTTAACAAATAAAAGTGACAATTTCATGACAGGCGGGTCTCTTTTTTCCAGATAACTTAAAAGGGCTGTTTCTTCCGGCGCCTGGATATAAGAAGACAGAGCATAAGTCAAAATCCCCTATGTTAATTTACACTGCTTGTGGCAACAGACAGTTTTGTCTATGGGCATTGGATATCTACGATTCTCCGTGGAGTTAATCATACGTGTAAACTTGTCGTTGCTCCAATGCCAGTCCAATCCTTTTTATTCCATAAGAAAAAGCTTCCGTTTCATTTCAGAAACGTCTGAAATTGTACTATGGACCTTGCAGGCAGCCGGCAGATCTTTTATAATCCAGTATATATCAGTGCATATGAGGACGGAAAATGAGAAAAGAACTTTTTGAAATGTCTACAGAAGAATTGTGGGAACGGTTTCCCATATTTCTTGTTCCGCATAACGATAAGTGGAAGCTGTATTATGACGAAATGGAAACCTTTCTGAAAAGCATATTATCTGAGCATCCGGTTGACAGAATCAGCCATATCGGGAGTACGGCGGTATCGGGCATATGGGCAAAGAATATCGTGGATATCCTGATTGAAGTATCGAAAAATTCCGATCTTGGAGAAACTGCAAACATCATCGAAAAAAACGGATTTATCCGGATGTCGGCAGATGCAAAGAGACTGTCGTTTAACTGCGGATATACAAAAGACGGATTTGCCGACAGAGTTTTTCATGTACATCTTCGTTATACGGGAGACCATGATGAATTGTACTTTCGAGATTATTTAAACGAACATATGCAGACAGCCCTTGAGTATGAAACTCTGAAACTCCGGCTGTGGAAACAGTTTGAACATGACAGGGATGCATATACCGATGCAAAGACCGCGTTCATCAGAAAGTGGACGGCCGAAGCCAGAAAAGTGTATGCAGGAAGATATGGGTAGCTTTCCATGCACCGAAACCTTTACTTCGATTCCATCCACTCACCGTATTGTAACCAAAATATCATGCGGGCAGCCCGGAAACGGATTCCTCCTACTTCTTCCAGCGCTTCAAAGTCGGGAACCACTCCGTCATGGCCTTTCTTGCATCTTCCTCGCTCATGTCCGGGTTGGCGGCCGCCATATTGGGGACACAGATCTCGATCATCTCCTCCATGGTTCCCGGAAATGTAAAAGCGCCGTTTTCAAAGCAGTATTTACAGTATTCCTCATTTTTGCTTCCATCGGCGTTGGTTCCGTACAGCTCCTCCGTCTCTCCCATGGGCATGCCGCAGCTCTGGCAAAATCTCTGATTCATTTCTTTCATGTTCCTTACCTCCATTTCACTTCCGCATCTAACCTCACTTCACCCCAGCGTCTGGAAGCTTTTTC
>CAJTXP010000001.1:39443-201018 GCA_910583615.1 uncultured Lachnospiraceae bacterium
CGTCACTTCCTTCCGTAAAATCCTTCCGGGGTTACTTTCGGCCAGATGCTGTTTTCAGTTCCGCATCTAACCTCTCTCCACCCCACCGTCTGGAAGCTTTTTCCGTCACTTCCTTCCGTAAAATCCTTCCGGGGTTACTTTCGGCCAGATGCTGTTTTTATAGTTGTGTATCACGGTCCTGTGATATTTATAATCTAACACAAATACCCTGACATCCTGTGTCAGGTTTTATTTTTTTCGTAAATTATTCTTGCCTGTTCTGCCAGAACCTCCTTAAGATCCGTAGGGGAAACGATCTCCACCTGCGCTCCAAAGGACAGAAGCGAGCCGATCAGCCATGTATCCTCCGGCATTTTCGCGGATACGATCAGCTCTCCATTCGCCTGCCGCTGTATCTGCCCCTGATCAAATTCATCGTAGACACGGTACGCCATCTCCTTCGGAAAACGAAGCACAATCTCACGATATTCCCCCTCGGCCATATCCGTCGGCTCCGGACACTCCCGGCGCGCAAAGCTTTTTTCCAGAAGCTCAAACTCCAGAATGCGGTTCAGTTTAAAGATCCGCCAGCCCTGTTTTTTCGTACAGAACGCCTTCAGATACCAGGCTTTTGATTTGTACACAAGCTTGCAGGGCTGCACGATTCGCTCGCCTGTCACCTCGTTGGAACCGGCGTAACGGATCCGGACCTCCCGGCAGTGAATGACCGCCGTTTTCAGCAGCTGAAATTTCTCATTGTCGGATCCCTGATCGCCCCATCTGGAAAAATCCACTTCCAGCCAGTTTTCCGACTCCGTCTGAAATATGGCGGAAAGCTTCTGCAGGGTCTGACTGCTACTCCCGTCCTGCACGGTGTTGATACTCTGCAGCGCCGTCAGGATCTCCTGCTTCTCTTCCTCCGATAAGACGGCTCTGTCCAGGACAAAATCCTTCATCAGATGAATCCCGCCGTTTCTGCCCGCCTCTGTATAGACGGGCACTCCGGCTCCGCTCAGAGCGTCAATATCCCGGTAGATCGTCCGGGCCGACACCTCGAACTTCTCCGCCAGTTCCGGCGCGGTCGCCTGTCCCCGTTCCAACAAATAGTACACGATCTTAAATAATCTGCTCTCCTGCATTTTCTGCTCCGTTTAATCCCTGCTTTATATATTCTTCATATTCCATATCTGTACCTCCATATGGCAAAAAAATCTTTAAACATTTTCCGCATTAACCTTATAAACTGTTATCCTGCGATTTTTCTTTATTTTCAAATGAAAAAGTGTTATGCTGTAACCAGTTGCAACATAAAGAATGCAAAAGGAGCAGTGCATGGAAAAATATAGTCAGGATCACCGGCCTTCTCCGGAAGAAAAAGGGGATACAGGAAAAAAGTCAGGCGGAAAGCTTTTTTTGATATTATTTTTAACAGTATTTTCACTTGGATTCGGTATCCTGGGCGCGGTTATGATTCACTCTGCGTATGCAAAGGAGAGGTCTTACAGCACTTCTGCCGAGGGAATGGTCATCGGCTACCGGGATTCTTCCCGCAACAGCAAACACAGCTACAGCCCTATTGTGGAATATCGGGCAGATCATCAGATATTTACCGGTGAAACCAACATATGGTTCAATTACCGGCCATTCCAGGAAGGCGAGTATGTCTCCATCTATTACAATCCGGAAAAACCGGAAGATTTCTACATCAAACAATATGACCTGCCGACAACTTATAAAATGGGAGCGATTTTCCTGCTGGTCGCTCTTGGGCTTCCTGCTGTCCTTGTTCTGTTTGCCGTGATAAGCAGAATCATCACCGATCCCAAAAAGAAAGAGCGGATTCAGGCAATCCTTCTGGTGTCCCTGATCGTACTGTTTATTTTTATCGTATTCTGCGCTCTGGCCGGCCCCGTCATAACCATCTGCATCCTTGCAGTTATGGGGCTTTTTGCGTCAGCTGCAGCGCTTCCGTAAGGTTCGACGCAATATAATATATAAAATCCGGATCATGCACATAGCAGATGACCTGGCCTGCCGTCCCTTTTTCGGCAGGAGCATAATCCAGCATCAGGTACAGTGAACCGGCGTATTCCGCAAAAGGGAACCAACGCTCGCAGAACAGGTATGGCCGGATACGCGCATCCAGCTGCTTCAACTGTTTTTCGTCGATCACATCCGGATACTCGGTCATTTCATGATTTTCATTCTGAAAATACTCGTCAATGTCTTCCTGCTCCAGTTCCCCTTCGGTCAATTTCTCCGCATGTTCGAGAAAAAGCCGCTCCTGACGGAAAAATTATTTGTCTGCCTCTGCATGAATTCTACGGAAATCTTCAGCATCACCACTGCCGCATAATTCCGCCCGCTTTTTCACAATCCTGCAGAAATCTTCCCTCACAACTTCATATTTGGAAGGGTCCCGCAGAATCGCTGAAGGATGATAAGTCGCGGTCAGTGCACAGTTCTTCCGGCAGGTCCAGGTACCGTGCTGCCTCGTGATCCTGAATTCCTGTGAAATAATGCGCTGAGCCGCCACGCGGCCAAGACAGACGATGATCCTCGGTTTCAGAAGAAAGGTCTCGTATTTCAGATACGGAAAACAGGCTTCTTTTTCCTCTTCTTTCGGATCACGGTTACCCGGAGGATGACATTTTATTATATTGGTGATGTAGATCTCCTCCCTGCGCAGGCCACAGTCCTGCAGAAGCCGGTCCAGCACCTCTCCGGATTTCCCCACAAACGGAAGTCCCTGCTGGTCCTCCTGTCCTCCCGGCGCTTCCGCAATCAGCATCAGATCCGCCTGATGATCTCCGCGTCCCATAACCGGCCGGCGCCTGGTCCGGCTCAGCGGACAGTGGGTGCAGGCGGCAACATGCTGTTCAATGTCATCCCATGTATATTGCATAAAAGTCTCTCCATTTGTGCCGTGAGCGAACGATAAATAACCGCAGGAAACCCCTGCCTTAATCCACTCTTTTTCCTGAATTCAGATACTCGCTGTAAGCAATTTTTTCTATGGAAAAGTGACTCCTGTCGGCACTGAAAATCTTCCGGTAAGTCATCACCTTCAAAAAATCACCGGAATCATCCAGAATCTCTGTCTCGATTTCTACCGGCAGTTCTTCGGCCCTGGTTCCCCATAATACTGCCGTCAGGCGTCCGTTCTCATAAGTAACTTCCAGTTTTACAGGATATTTTTGATTGTTGGCAATCCTCAAATCCAGTGCATCCCATGCAACAGCCGCATCCATGCCGGCATCTGCATAGCTGGATATATAGGTGTGACACCAGCGCTCCGGGATCTCCAGCCCCGCATACAGGGCGGCCTCAAAGATCGTCGTGGAGACCTGGCAGATCCCGCCCCCATACGCCTGGATGATCTTTCCGTCCAGTATGGCATTAGCTTTTTTAAAACCTGTTTCCGCCGTCTGCTCGCCCACTGTGTTATTAAAGGAAAATTCATCTCCCGCATTCAGAATAGTTCCATTGCATCGATCTACCGCCACCCGGATATTGGACCTGCGGTTTTCGCTGCCGCCCACGCTGGTAGAACATTCTGCAAGCACATTTTCGAATATATGTTCCTCCAGATCTTCCGTGCTGACCTCCGGATCCGTATATGTAAAGCTGACTTCTATCGTATCCCCCTGCTTTGCAGATGCAAGCAGGCCCTGAAGCTGCTCCCGGTCAAGGTCCGCCCCTGTAACCGAGGGAATGATCTCATACCCGTTTTCCGGATCCAGCCTGGCATCTGCCGCGTCTCTGTAAACCTCTTCACAGAGTTTTTCCGGATCCACAGGTTCGGCTGCCGAAACAACGGTCGGACATTCTATCCTCTTTTCGCCGTTTCCTGACAGAACCGCGTTTGGGATTTCCTCCAGAAGCTCCTCTTCTGCCACCTTCCTGCCGTCTCTGCCCAGCGTTATGATCAGCCGGTCATCTTTTTCCTCATACGAGGTCCGGACACTGGTATCTGCCTCCAGCAGGCCGCTGGAAGCCACGGTTTTCCGCAAAATCTCTGTGTCTGTTACAGGCGGACATATGCAATCTCTTCCCAGGATCAGTGTTTTCAGGCAGAAAATTCCCCGGGCCAAAAACGGCTCCCTGCCCGGACGAAGCGCCTCTTTTGCCGCAGCTCTGCTGTCATATTCCAGCGCAGCTCCCACATCGATCCTGTATTCCCGGCCTTCAAAAGATACCGTAAGCAGTGTCTTCTCTCTGCGGGATCGGGCCTCCGTCTCCAGAGCCAGGACGGCCTCCTCTTCCGTCATACCTCCAAGAGCAACTCCGTTTATCCTCGTCCGCGGAAGTATCCGATCCGCCCTGACAGCCGCACAGAGCGCCGTATAGACAGCTGTCAGCACACAGATGCACAGGTACACCCCTCTTTTGGTTCCCCTGCTCTTTCTCATTTCTCTGCCTCCCCGTCTGTTCCTTCCCTGCCTTTCTGACAGGTTTCCTGGACACAGCATACCACAAAAAATTCCGGATGTCATCTTCTGCTGTTTTGTTCCTTTGACCCCGGTTCCCTGTTCCGTGACTGTTCGCACATTTGTCGATGTCATCCTGGTATAAACATATAGTTACCGGTTGACAAAAGCGACACACATGTCATATAACAAAGAGACATAAGTGTCGTTTTTATAAGGGGGAGGAATCATGAAAGACTTTAAGTTAAGACCGTTTAAAGAAGAAGACGCCAGGCTGCCGGCACAGGCAGCGGATAATCCAAAAATTGCCGGGAATCTACGCAATCTGTTTCCAAGCCCCTACACGCTGGAAGATGCAGTCCTGTATATCAACGACTGTATATCCAATAAAGGAAATGGGCGGATAGACCGTGCCATTGAAGTGGACGGACAGACGGCAGGCAGCATCACCATTACCGTACAGGAGGATATGTACGGTAAGTCCGCAGAACTTGGATACTGGCTCTCGGAAGAGCACTGGCGCAAAGGAATCATGTCTGAAGCTGTCCGGCAAATCTGTCGTGAGGCATTTGCCGTCTTCGACATTGTCCGGATCTATGCAGAACCCTTTGCATACAATACGGGTTCCAGAAGAGTGCTGGAAAAAATATCTTGGCCCATAATTGAAGCAACAAAAATTTCAAATGCATTATTCCAAAAATCATTTTTCCATGCATCAAATCGAATTACTGTATAGTCTATGTTCTCATTCTCTGTATCCCTTCCATCAAATCCCAACAATTAATTCTCAAACATATCTGTAAAATATGTTTTTCCCGTGCCCCAAGAAGAGTCTACTGCTATCACATAAGAGCTTTCGATCTCATTACGTTTATACTTGTCCGAATTTTCTATAATAGTCCGCAAAAAATCCGCTGTTTAATTTATCATCATCAATAAAATATCTCTCTGCCACTTCTGCTCCTTAATTTTGCAAGATAAGTTCCAAGTTACAATTTTACAAAAATCAGTTTCTTTTAATAGAAAAAATTCCCTTTATTTTATAGTAACTATACTCGTCCCATTCCTATATATTTTTATTCGTGTAAATCAACCATCCACTTTCTATTGAATATAAAATCTCCCCTTCCAGCCTCTGCGCACATTTCACACTGGAAGAGGAGTAGTCATATTATTATTTTACTGTTTCAACAAAAGATCGATCTCATCAAGACTTATATCCGGATTTTCGTATTTTTCTTTCGTGTAATCTCCATACCCCATATCATATTGCTGCATGAAACGTACCATACCGACTGGTCCTAAAGCTTCTTTTAACGCCCGTATTCCAATCGTCCGAATCTCTATTGGATTATTCAAATTCACATTTAACATTTATATTTCCTCCCACATAAATTTTAATGAATTCATAACCTTTACCTTCAATTCTAGGGCATGTTGAATAATGCATATTCAGTCACATCAGCCAGATCAGAATACACACCAGATGTACAAAACCGAGAAATCGAACTGCCAGTTTATCGTACCGTGTGGCAATGCGACGATAATTTTTGATCTTCTGGAAAAAACATTCCACCCGGCTGCGCTCTTTATACTGCCACCAGTCCACATCCCATGGTTCGGCTGTATTCGATTTTGGCGGAATACAGTAAGCTGCTCCGGATTTTCCGATCTTTATTCGAAAGTCTGCTGCTCCATACGCTTTGTCCGCCATGACAATGGATCCGGACACATCCACATGCTCCAGAAGCTCATATGCCACCGTGATGTCACTGATCTGACCACCGGTAAGCTGAACATGCAGTGGATTGCCCAGCCCGTCTACGATTGCATGAATTTTTGTATTCCTGCCGCCACGTGTCATTCCGATATGTTCTGCAAACCGGGAATCAGAGCCCCCTTTTCTGCACCTGCGCTGTGTTGATGTGCTTTACAGCAGGAACTGTCAATACTCACATCCTGCATGTCGGCATCTTCGGAAAGGATTTTGAATATGGATTCAAACACACCTGTCTGTTCCCATCTGGCAAAACATTTGTATATGGTGTTCCAGTTTCCATAAACAGGCGGCAGATCTCTCCACGGAGAACCCGTCCGCAGGATCCAGAGGATACCATTGACCGTATCACGTACATTATCAAACGGACGCCCTTTACGTCCAACCGGCAGATATGGATAAATCCGGTTCCACTGTTCATCTGTCAGATCGCCTCTCCGGGTGACTGGTAAATCCTGTCTCTGCATGGTATATCCTCCTGTTATAACCTTATGTATAGATTATAACAGATTTATGCATTATTCAACACGCCCTAAGGATTTGCCAATCATCTTTTCATATATGCAAAAAGGGATAAGATTTGCTGCCTTCAATGTAACATATTTCGTGGATTATAGCAATAAGTATGATTATTCTAAGTCAGCTTCGACAGAAAAATATCTCCAACCGTCACCGCGTCCTCAATGGTCAGGTAATGATCGGCGCTTCGACTCACCAGAAGCTTTCCGGACGCTTCAAATTCTTCATCTGCCAGCCAGATGTTCAGCCGCAGGGGGTAACGGGGCAGAAACGGGAACACGGCGCACAGATCCGCCCGTCCCTTCACAAATTCCGCCCCAAGCCCCCGGAAAATTCCGCAGAGCTGCTCCCTGGTCTTTCCCGCCAGAAATTTCCCAAGCTCCGCATCCATGTACCGGTCAAATTTCGTCCCCCGGATCAGGCCGTCCTTCAGCGATCCAAACGGAATCATTTCCGGAGAAACATCGGTTCCGTCCGCCAGATCCAGATAATGCAGGAGCACCAGCTGATGCCATCCGGCGATTTCCGGCTGAAAAATGCAGTCCGGAAATGTAATCCGGACGGTTTCATGAAAACTCTGCACTTCCAAAGAAGAATCTTCCTCATAAAAAACCGCACCGCTTTTTCGGGCAATATCCTCCGGTGAATGGAGACACACCCGTTCCTTCGCAGGCAGCAGCATCTGCTGAAACGCCCGGTTATCCTGCATTTTTTGACACCCTCTTTCCTTTTCCATATAATTCTCCTTATTCTTCCAGAAACTCCTCCAGGCTTACGCCCTCCGGTATGACATATCCGCAGGCGCTGCATGCGCTCTCTCCCACGGTCACGCCATCCTTTAAGAATACTTCCAGCGCGTCTTCCTCCCGACAGTTCGGACAGTCGATTTCCAGAATCGTTTTCTTGTTTCTCTCATCCTGACAGTCTGCAAATACACTCATTTTTTCGTATTCCTTCCTATTCTTCTTCCAGCTGCCTGCGCAGATAGGCGCCTACAATATGAGAAAAGTTACTGATATCCCGGATGTAGGCAAAATCTTTTCCAAATATCATCTTTTCCGTTGCGGTATCCTCATAATTTCCTGCGAAAATGCCCAGCACGGAGATCCCCAGGGCTCTGGCCCTGCGCACCTCGAACGCCGTGTCCTTCACCGCCGTTTCCCCGGTGTAATCCGCCGGGCTTTTGATTCCCGGCCGGCGGACGCTGACGTCGCACGGTTTCCCGTCGCTTAACAGAATCAGAATCTTATGAAGCTCCGGGCGCTCCAGCATGGAGTCGTAAGCGGCCCTCACCGCCAGCCCGTCCCGGTTGTCTCCGGACGCGCGGAATTCGAAGATCCGCTCATTTTTCTCTCTTCTGTCGTCGTAATCCCGAAAACGGTGCAGCACCGTATGGTTCCAGAAGGTACAGTAGCTGACTACCCGGTAGGGAATTCCCACCGCGCTCAAGGCCTCGCTGATCATGTAGCCCTGCACCGCCACCTGAGACTGCCTTGCCGCCTGAGAACCGCTGGAATCCAGCAGAAGATCCACTACAAATTCTGTGGAACCGGATACGATTCTTTTGTCAAACAGCTTCTCATCTTCCGTCCGCCCCAGCTTCCACAGTCTCGCCGGAGCCAGCCGTCCGCTGGTGGAACGGCAGAAATCCTCCTGGCTTCGCATGACCAGCGCTTTTTTCAGCGTATCCGCCAGCGTCTTGATATTCCGTTTGATGATGCGGTTGTTTTCGTAATAATACAATCTGTTTTTCTCAAACTGGAGCTGGTTGAAGCGATACTGATTGTTGGCCTTTACCAGGTCCTGCAGGATGCCGTCCGTATCGTGCAGAAAACAGTCGGTGTGGATTCCGGTACAGAGCCGGTTCCTCCTCTTTTCCTGTTCCAGAGGAGACAGATAGTTTTTCCCATAGTTCAGCGCCACATATTCCTGTACCTTCCGAAGGGAGGCTTCGTCTATAATTTCACAATCTTCCTCTTCCTGTTTTCCGGATTTCCTCCAGTTCCTCTGCTGCTTCTTCGGTTTCTCCCGGATCTGCAGGCTCATCATGTCCTTGCCCAGCCCGGCCAGATACTTCTTGATGATGTCCTCCATCTGTTCGTCCGTCAGGCACTCCTGCCACGCGGTGTCCGACAGCGCCTGCGGAGGCACGTTCAGGACGGCGTCCAGATTTCCGTGCTGCTTTTCAAAGGATTGATCGAAGATGGTATTGTAAATGTTCTCAATAACACGGATAATGTCCAGCGTATCCCCGGCCTGCTCCAGGGCCTTGATTTCCTCCGCCGTCTGCCGGACCGCATCCGGGATTCCGGAAAGCGCCCTGCCCAGATACTCCTTCATCATCACGACCTTTACCTGGCCGAAAAAGGTCCGGTTCAAAACCGACTCTTCCTGACTTAAAAGATCCCCGAAGGCCTCTCTTCGGATGTCGTCTGTCCCGGGACGTTCTTCCGCCATTTTCGGGTAGGCCGCCGCATCCACACAGAGCCGGGCCAGCTCCAGAAGCGGCTTTTCCTGTGCTGAAAGATACGTCTTCTTCATCATGTACAGCGCCAGCTCTCCCGAATCAAAGTACCGGGCAAACGCGCCCTGTTTCATGGCGTCGTAAAGAGCCGCGGACCGGGATCTTAAAAATGCTTTCACATCCGGTTTTACATCCAGCGTATAGTCTCCGCTGATGGTCCAGAACAGATTGCGGATCCGGTTCTCGATCTCCAGACGATGATCCTCCGCCTGTTTCTCCCACATCCGGTAAGCACGCTCCTTCATACCCGTCACCCCTCGAAAATCTCCGCTCTCGTCCAGGAAGCGGGAATACGGGTGGCGATCACGTCCTCCAGTATCTCCTTTTCAAACACGTCAAAGCTCTTGTTCACGATTCCCATACGGATGGCGGAAAGCGGCGACAGATTGGAACGAATGGCTTTCATGGATGCGATCATGCCTCTGAGATCCAGCGATCTGGCGGAAACCTCCCCACTGTAGACCTTCGCCTGCAGATCCAGAAACAGACCGGTAAACTGTTCCAGCGCCTGTTCCTTCACATCTGAAAAATGCTTTTTCAAAAGGAAACGAATGGTGCCCTCGTCAAGGGGCGGCATATCCACCACCAGAAAGCGGGATACCAGAGCTTCGTTCAGCTCCTTCGTCCCGGCGTATCCGTAATTCATCGTCCCGATAAAGCGCGCCGCCGGATGCAGCGCCACCCTGGCATACCCCGGGACGTCAATGCGCCTGCGGTGGTCCAGCGTCGCATGGAGCACGGAAACCGCATCGTTTTTTGCCATATTGACCTCGTCCAGGACGCCGAAGCCGCCGTATTCCGCGCACTGATAGACCGGGCCTTTGCGAAGCCGCACTTCGTTGTTGACGAAAGTATCCGTCCCGATCAAAGACGCGCTGTCCGTATTGACATGGAAAGAAATATCATAGGAAGGCCTTCCAAACAGCCAGGCAAGCGTCTCGCAGAGCACGTTTTTTCCGGTCGCCTTGGCGCCGGAGAGCAGAAGGTTCTCTCCCTGCAGAAGCGCTGCCATGGACATTTCCAGAATGTCTTTTCCGTAGAAAAGTATATCCGGAACGCCGATCCGCTCCTGTACCTCCTCCGGAACCTCATACGTCTCCCGGAATTCCTTCACGTCATGAATCAGGCCGTCGTCAATGTTCTGCTGCTCCAGATAAGAAACCAGCAGCCGGTGATCTTCTCTCATTTACAGTCCCATCCTTTCCAGAATCTCATACAGCGCCTTTTTCACCGGCGCGTCCTCCGGCAGTTCCACCAGCGCTTTCCCGTCGCAGTCATACCAATAGACCATCTCATCCTGCGGAATGACGCCCAGCAGCGTCAGGCCCTGCTTTTCAATCTCCGCCTTTGTGCCCTCGTCCAGCCTGCCTTCCGGCGCCCGGTTGATGATCACGCCGGTCTTCTCCGGCTTCAGATTCAGTTCCTGCATCAGAGCCGCAATTCTTCCGGCTGCCTGTACGCCCCTTCTGGAACAGTCGCTGACCAGGATCGTCGTATTCATGGAAGGAAGCAGCCCTCTGCTCACATGCTCCATGCCCGCCTCGTTATCCACCACCACATAGGGATAATGGCTCTGTAGCTTCTGGACCTGCGTCTGCACCAGGCCGTTGACAAAGCAGTAACAGCCCTGCCCCTGGGTACGTCCCATGACCATGAAGTCAAAATCATCCTCTTCGATCACCGCGTCCGCCATCCGGATTTCCAGCCACGCCTGCTTTGTCATCCCGGACGGAATCTGATAACGGTCGTCCACGCCGGCCCGCTCGATCTCCTCCCGCAGTTCCCCGAGCGTGGCGCCGACTTCCACCCCAAGCACTTCATTCAGATTGGAATTGGCGTCCGCGTCCACAGCCAGCACCGGCTTTTTTCCATGGCTGCACAGATATTGAATGATCAGGCCGCACAGCGTGGTCTTTCCCACGCCGCCTTTTCCGGCCACTGCGATAATATGTCCCATTTTCTTACCTCCGGTTCTTTTTATTGAACAACGTGTTGATTATTTTTATATGATTCAGTATAATAAAGATCAGAAAAAAGGCAAGCAACAATATGGGAAATCTGTACCGTTACTGAACAAATGAAAGAAATTGTTGATTTTCATAAAATATGCAAAAATATGGAGGAAACCGCCATGACTGAGAAAAACAGAAAAGAAGACCGGCGCATCCGGTATACGAAACAGGTCATAAAAGAGACGTTCTTAAAGCTTCTGGAAAAAAACAGCTTTTCAAAAATTACGGTGACGGAGCTGTGCCGCATGGCCGAGATCAACCGGGGCACCTTTTATCTGCACTATTACGACATGGACGATGTGCTGGACGATATCCTGAACGACATGCTTTCCGACACTTCCTCCGTCATGGAACACGTCCTGTCCCAGACATGCAGTCCGGCAAACTGCTCCTATCCGTTCTGCGACAAGATCCACAGCAACGACATGTTCCGTTACCTGCTGCTGGACGATACGATTTTCACAAGGATCATCGACAAAATGGCAGACCATAAGGAACATTATATTACCTGGCTTATGTCTCACAGCATTCTCACATTTGAGGAAGCGGAGGCCGTCTTCTATTTTCAGATGAACGGCTGTCTGTCCATCAATAAACTGATGACCCGCAATCACTGCAGCGACTGGAAGAAAATACAGCGGACGATCGACGCCTTTATCAAGGCGGGGCTGGAGAGCTTTCTGATTCATGACAGAGGGTAACTCTCCAGCGCTTCCATTCTCCCGGCATTGTTACCGGAAAACCCGGGTCCTGTTCCTGGACCCGGGTTTTCTTTCTCAAGATACAGAGGAATATCATCGTTCTTGCCGTCCCCTCTCCTGGTGAACGAGTAATACCCTCTTTCGTTTCAGCAGATTTTGCAGTTAATCCAGATCCTCTCCGTTACTCTCGATACACTTCCGGTACCAGTAAAAGGAATCTTTCCTGAAGCGTTTCCTGCTTCCTTTTCCTTCATCATCCTGATCCACATAGATGACTCCATAACGTTTGCTCATCTCCATCGGACCGCAGGATACGATATCAATAAATCCCCACATGGTGTATCCAATCAGATCCACCCCATCCAGAATTGCCTCTTTCATCTGCTCTACATGAGCTTTCAGATAATCAATCCGATATGGATCGTGAACAGAGCCGTCATTTTCCAGAATATCTCTTGCTCCCAACCCGTTTTCTGCGATGAAGACCGGCAGCTGATAGCGGTCGTAGATTTGATTCAGCGTAATGCGCAGACCTACCGGATCTTTCTGCCAGCCCCATTCGCTGGATTCCAGATAGGGATTCTTATTTGCCATGATCAGATTGCCGCTCGTCTTCTCCCAGCCCTGCTGCGTTGTCGACACCTGGGAGAAATAGTAAGAAAATGAAGTAAAGTCAATCGTATTATTTTTCAGGATTTCATCATCCATCGGTTCTTTGTGAATCCGGATATTTTCCTTTTCAAAATACCGCTCCATATAAGCCGGATATTTTCCTCTCGCCATGACGTCCAGATAAAACCAGTTGGAATACTGATCATCCAGGATCATCTGCATCACATCATCCGGATGGCAGGTTGCCGGGTAGGTAGTAAACCTTGCGATCATGCCTCCGATCATGGAACCGGGCAGAATCTCATGACCTGCTTTTATTGTCAGTGCATTGGCGATAAACTGATGGTGCAGACACTGGAAGATCGCATTCACATAATCTTCCTCCTGATCTTCCACAAGGCACACTCCATTGAACGGATTAAAACGTCCTGCATTAAATTCATTGAAAGGCAGCCAGTAATCTACACGGTTTCCCAGCCGTTGAAACAGCGTTGTCGCATATGTCACATAAAAATCAATGGTTCTGCGGTTTTTCCAGCCGCCGTATTTCAGCAGCAGATTGGCAGGGATATTATAATGAAGAATCGTCGCAAATACTTTGATTCCATATTTGTGGCATTCATCAAACAGATCAATGTAAAACTGAATACCTTCCTCGTTCGGCACTGCATCATCACCGTTTGGGTAGATCCTTGCCCAGTTGATGGAAGTTCTGAGCACCTTGATCCCAAGCTCATGGAATAATTTAATATCTTCTTTATACGTATTGTAAAAATCAATCCCCCACCGGAACGGATAATGTACGGTGTCCTTATCCACCAGAGCCTTCTGAAATTTCGCATCGTTCATGCGGCGGTTCTGAAACATGGCACGTTCCTCTTTCGTCCATGCCGCATCAAAATATCTCAGATCCTGCGTATCCAGACCTTTTCCTCCCTGATCATAAGCTCCGTCTGCCTGTGAAGCAGCAATCGCGCCGCCCCATAAAAAATTTTCCGGAAACCCTGTTCTCATACTCTCGTCCTCCTAGTTTTCTTTTTTTGTCAGCATAAATGAAATTGCAAACCCGGATGCCCATGCAACTGCCATGACAATCAGCAAAAGCAGGAAATTATTTCCATCATCCATATAAGTCGCAATGCTTGTGATGCCTGGCATGGAAAATGCATAGGTAACAACTCCTAAAATCATTGCAAGCGCACCGGCAATGGCTCCTCCTGCCATGGCGGCATATAACGGCTTCTTCTCCGGCAATGCGATACCATACAAAGCCGGCTCCGTGATTCCCAGAATACACACCAGTCCCGTTGAAACCGCAGCTGATTTCTGCTCTCCCGGTTTCATCTTTAATGCATAGGCGAGCACTGCACCGGAGACTGCCAGATTGGAATAGAAAAAATTGGGAAGCATAAAATCATATCCCAGATTTGCCAGATTCTGAAGTTCCACCGCGGACCATCCTTTGATTCCAAAAATGATCGTCAGCGGAATGATCCCGCAGAACAGCCCGCCGGCAAAGGGTCCGGCATTGTTAAACAGCCATGAAAATCCGCCTGTCATGCCAGCGGCGATCCAGTTCCCCAAAGGCGCCACAAATCCAAGAAACAACGGTGCGGTAATCAAGAAGGACAGAGCGCCGGAAAATACGATCCGAAGATTCTTCGGCATCCGTTTATCAATAAAGTGAAACACGATCGAAAAAATCCACACGGACAATATTACCGGAAAAATAGATCCTTTGTAATTGTAAGCCGGGATATTAAACAGCACAAAGCGATATCCGGAAACCCCCTCCGCAGGCGACAAAAACGTGGAATACATCAGAATTCCGGCTGTCATAATTCCGAAGATTTCTTTTACTTTAAAGCGTTTGGCCGCCGCATATCCAATAATGAACGGCATGAAATAAAACGGTGCGTCGCCTACCGCATTCAACACGGTGATCACGTCAGAATCCGCGGCAAACAGCCCGATGGCCGTGATCAGAGAAATAATTCCTTTGATCATACCTCCGGCAACGATCGCATACAGACCGGGCGTCACGCAGGAAGCCAGTGTATTCAGTCCCTGTGTAATCAGATTCGGTTTCTTCTCTGTTCCTGCTTCATCCGCCGACTCCGTATCCGCCTCTCCGTTTGCCTTTATCCCTGCAATGTTCAGAAAATCCGTATACACTTCCGCAACAGCAGTACCTACCACGCACTGAAGCTGCCCGCTTGATTCGATCACCTTTATTAAACCGCTGACATGGTTCAGCTTCTCCATATCCACTTTGTCTCTGTTGATCGGAACAATTCTCAGACGGGTCACACAATGAAAGACATTTTTAATATTTTTGCTTCCTCCGACTGCTTCCAGGATCTCCGAACACATTTTCCCATATTCATATTTTGAAGTATCTTTTATTATATTTTCCTTTTTCTCCCCGTCTGTCACCGTTGCAAGCTCTGTATCCGGTGATACTTCCGCAGCAGGCAAAAGGACTGTTTTATATTCATCTCCATTTGTAAAGATCATGATGACCGTTGTGTCCAGCCCCGCCGCTTTGACTGTCTCAATATCGAACTCGATCACTGCCTCATGTGCCTTCACATGATCGTTTTCCTTCTTTAATACTTTAAATCCCTTTCCGTTCAGATTCACCGTATTGATTCCAATATGAACCAGTATCTCCAGACCATTTTCCGTCTTAAATCCCATCGCATGTCCTGTCGGGAATACCATGGAAACCGTACTGTCTGCAGGCGCATACACAACACCTTTTTGAGGTATGACGCCAAAACCAGTTCCCATTACTCCGCTGCTGAACGTTGGATCATTTACGTCTTCCAGACGAACATACTGTCCGTTCGCCGGTGAATAAATCTTCAGACTCATAAATCCTTTCCTCCTTATCTTGTTTATGTTTTCCTGAACCGGTTCTTACGCCTATATCATATTCAAAATCCACCGCACTTACAATTTCGTAATTAAAGATATTTACTTACCGGACTTAAGGGATGTGAGCATCCTGTTTGACGCACCAAAATCAAGATAGTATAATGGCACCAGATGCAGGAGGGGAATCATTTATGAATCTCAAACAATTAGAAAAATTGACAAAACCATTGTAGATGGCCAGGAATTATATATCTTTAAATTCGATTCCATTATGAACCAGCACAATATATGCCTTAACCAGGAATCCCGCTTTACCTCTATTCCGAAACATATTCATTCTGTGATCGAGCTGAACTATGTCTACAGAGGAAAAATGACCCAGCTCATAAACGGAAAGGAGATCACTCTGCACCAGGGAGACGTCTGCATCCTGGACCTCAATACGGCTCATGAGATCCTTCCATTATCTGAAAATGATATTGTCATTACAATCGATATGCGAAAAAAATACTTTACAGCGAGCTTTCTGTCCCGGCTTTCTACTCAGGGACTGGTCTCCCGTTTCCTGATCAACGCGCTTCTGGAAAGCCAGAACAAACAGCAGCATATGATCTTCTACAGTCATCCTGATATCAACATTCACTTTATCGTCCAGCAGCTTCTCTGTGAATATTATGATTCCAGAATCTGCAGCGACGAGGTCATGGATGCTTACATGATTATATTGTTTTCGCAGCTTCTCCGCATGTATCAGAAACAGCCGGTTTCCACATCTTCTGAAGATTCGGACAATGAAATTCTGCTGCTGATCCTCCGATACATGGAATCCAACTATCAAACGGTCACTCTGCATTCTGTTGCGGAACTGTTTGGTTTCCATCCTAATTATCTGAGTGCCTATATCAAAAAGCATACCGGCGTAACTTTTAAGGAGCTCATCATTACCCATCGCATGCTCCAGGCAGGATTTTTTCTGAAAAACACCAATCTGTCTGTTGCGGAGATTGCACGTAAAGTAGGATACGAAAATCAGGGATTTTTCTACAAAAAATTCCAAAACTACTACCATATGTCTCCAATCGATTACCGGAATTCCCGGAAATACTGAACCTTTATCAATCATACACTGCAGGCCCTTTTAAGCCCCCTGCCGTTCAAAAGGAGAAATTTGAAAATGAAAGAAAATCT
The DNA here is from genome assembly GCA_910583615.1 of uncultured Lachnospiraceae bacterium. Lineage (GTDB taxonomy): Bacteria > Bacillota > Clostridia > Lachnospirales > Lachnospiraceae > Hominiventricola. The sequence continues at coordinate 56,066 of CAJTXP010000001.1, forward strand.
GAAACAACTTGTAGAAGCATATGTTTTGGAACATACTTCAGAAGCAGAACACCTTTTAATCGAACTTGGGAAAATCCCCGCTCCTTCTCATCCGGAAGGTCTGGTCGCATTTATGGCTCATACAGATATCGTTTTCCCAGACCAGGATACGCTTCAGATGAGGCTGGAAGGACGAAAACTGTATGCGCCCGGCATCGGAGATGATACTGCTAATCTGGTAAATCTCCTGATGGCGGCAAAGTATCTTCTGAAATATGAACCCGATCTGAAGATGGGATTTTTGATTATTGCCAATTCGTGTGAAGAAGGGCTTGGAAATCTGGAGGGGAGCAAAGAAATTTTCAGAGTCTACGGCGATCGGATCAAAGCCTCTTATTCTTTTGACTGTTACTTATCTCAGTGCATCAGCACTGCCGTAGGTTCTTATCGATATAAAATCACTGCGAAAACTGCCGGCGGACATTCCTGGAAGAAATTCGGCTGCCCGAATGCAATTCAGGTTTTATGTGCACTTGTGGAAAAATTATATCAGCTGAAAGTCCCTGAGGAGCCCAAAACCACTTACAATGTAGGATATTTTAATGGCGGAACTACGGTAAATGCCATTGCGCAGGAGGCCTCCATGCTCTTTGAATTTCGTTCCGTCAGTCAGAAATGTCTGCAGGACATGGACCTGAAATTAAGAGAGATCACAGAAGATTTTTCAGGAGCTTTCAGCATCGATATGGAACTGCTGGGAATCCGTCCAGGAAACGGAGCAGTTGATCTGAATGAACTGGAGAAATTTACAAGACAAAGTATAAAAATCATAAAGGAATTCTACCACGGAGAACTGAATCTGGAAGCCGCTTCCACCGACTCCAACATTCCGCTCTCCAGAGGAATCTGCGCCAATACAATCGGAACGGTCGCCGGTGACGGCGCTCATACCCGCGAAGAATGGATTGATCTGGATTCTCTCCCTGCAGGAATGAAAATTGCACTCAGTCTGATGCTTTATTATACGGAACTGGCAGATTGAATCATTTCCCTGAAAATTTCTTTTGATCTTTCTCGCATCAGCTTCTGGAGTATGAACAGAGAATCCGCATCCTTTCAATACGATTCTCTGTTTTTTGTCTCCGTATTCTTATTTCTCAATCAGGAACAGTCATCACATCTGCCATACTCATCCTTCTCTTTTACACCTGTTTTTATTATTTCATCAGCATACTTTCCAATCTCATTTGTATTTCTGCTGTTCTCATAATCAAGTACACAGGATCGAGCGGTTATAACTGCACTTCAATTAAGATTATCCATCCTCCGCCGAAATATATAATAACGGGAACGATTCAGCCGCACCGCATATACATGCGGATAGGAAAAGAGGGATATTATGGGAATCAGGATGATTACTTCATTAAATATGTATGCGGAAAACATGAAGATGACAGCACGGTGGCAGGAACGGCAGGTAACGGGGGATTATGATCCGGATGAACCCACATTTGTGGATCATTCTTTTCAGAACAAGATAGAAGAGGACGATCCGCGGCCTGAACGTTCCGAACAGATGGAGATGGACATTGAGATAAAACTGAATGCCGGGAAAAAGCTCAGCGCCGAAGAGATGTTATATTTGAAAGCCTATGCCCCGGATACTTACCAGAAAGCCCAGACGATTTTACAGGAACGAACGGCTTACGAGAAAGCATTGGAATCCTGTCAGACTAAGGATGAGGTAGAGCAGCTTAAATCCAGATACGCATCAGCGGCTGTGGAGCGGATCCGGGCGATCCGGAAGACCCCCGGCCTTTCCAGCAGGAACAAACGGGAACTCCTGAAAATGGAGCACATGAGAGCGGCTGCCCTTGACGACAGCATGCATGAGTTTGTCAAAAGCCGGGAATATGAAATGCTTCCTGAAGGGACAGAGAACCAGGAAGAAGGGAACATGGAAGGAAATGAAAAAGCCGGCCCTGGATTCATCATGAGATCTCTTCAGGAGAAAAAAGACGACGCAAAAGAAGTATTTGACGACGACGCGGAAGAAGAAGGAAGCATCATGAAGGCCATTTTAGACGAGGAAGCCAGATGGGCCAGAGAAGACGAAGAAAACGCTGCTTCAGGCAATGAGCCGGCGGAAGAAACTTTTACAAGCAGCCAGATAAACCAGGCAAAGGCTGCGTACTTTGATGCTCAGGTGTATACGATTTACGAGGGTGCCGCAAGGATCGACATAAAGAAATAAGGAAACAATACATATGGAAATAAGACGTTCAAGTGAAAAAGATCTGGAACGAATCATGGAAATATATGCATATGCACGGAACTTCATGGCCGAACATGGAAATCCAAATCAATGGGGGCCGACGCAGTGGCCGCCGGCCTCCTTAATACACCATGATATTTTATGCGGAACAAGCTATGTATGCGTACATGAAAACCGGATCGTAGGAACCCTTTTCTTCGCAATGGGTGACGACATAGAGCCAGCGTACCGGTACATTGAGGATGGGAACTGGCTGCACGACGGGGCCTATGGCGCGGTACACCGGCTTGCCGGAGATGGTTCTGTCCGCGGAATCGGGAAATTCTGTCTGGACTGGGCATACCGGCAGTGCGGGCATCTCCGCATCGATACCCATGGAGACAATATCGTCATGCAGAAGCTTCTGAAAAAAGAAGGCTTTACACACTGCGGAACCATCTACGTTGAAGAAGATAGCGATCCGCGGCTTGCATATGAAAAATGGGAACCGCCGCATATGTCATAAGACGCTGCGGCAGTTCCCATATTGAGTTTACAGATTATAAAACCATAAACAGGGTTCCGGCACAGATCAGAACGCAGCCGACCAGTGATTTTACCGAAAACGGTTCATGAAGGATAGCAAACGCCAGTTGCCGAGGATTCCTCGGTAACTGCTTCTGCATTCAGCTCTCCGCTGGAAAAAATATTTTTTAAATGTAAACTAATATTATCCGTTGAACAGTCAAACAGCTGCGCCATGCTCTTTTGTGTCAGCCATACGTCTTCATCGTGCACTCTGACCTCAATGCCATCTTCCCCATTCTGTTTGGTAAACACAAGGAAATCAGAAGTACTGTTTCTGATCTGTATTTTCTTATCCATCAAATCACCCAATTCTATTTATGACAATCAATTATTACTATCCCATCTCTTATTTCATACCCTACGGGCGTCCCATTCTATAAAATTCGTATCCGTCATTCTTTCCTGGTCTGCCGCATCCTGTTGGTCGATAAACTGCTCATTGGGATGAAACTCTATCAGTTCATTTCCTGCTAAAATCCAAATATCCTCTTACGCAATTTTCTATTTTCAAGCAATGCCATATAACGCCGAAATTTTACTCTTGCCTTGTTATTTCTTTCTTCCTTTTTAATCATATCCCAATTCGTTTTTAACCGTCGACGCGGCGGTGTCCCGAAATAATGCAGTCCGACATGTTCATATTCCGGACCTTCCGGCACAAAGACTACACTTCCCGCCTCTTCCATTACAGGATCATGTAACATTTCATCATAAATTTTCCACAATGTCAAAAAACGCCTGTCATTTAAATGATCCATTGTCTCGTTAAAAAAGTTTGAAAACGTATATACCCGGTAATAATTTTCATCTGCATATTCCATCAACTCTAAAATCCAGTACAGAGAATTTTCAACCCTATCCCCCGATTCCATAAACATATCAAAACGGCTTTTCAGATCATCAAACCAATTCTCTAACTCCTGCGAAAACTGAATATTCTCATCGTCGCCCCAAAATAAAATCATATCATCCGATGTAATTCCAAAAAAATCCATAGTAGAAACAGATATTGTCTCCTGAGGAATTTCCATCTGGTACAGAATCTTCTTTCTTTTTGCCACATCCTTAACCCGTTCCCATAATTCCCAGAAATTAACCTCATATACCTCAGAAATAACCCGAAACACATATGCCGGCGCATCTGTTAATGCTGCAAAAAGGCAAATTGCTTCCAACTTCTTGTCTTCGTATTTCTTACTGACATCAATCGACATACCCTCCTGCTTATAATAGGAACGCAGCATTTCCACAAGAAGAGAAAGTTGCCCTGCCTCATCCTCTCCATTTTCCTTATGAAATTGATTAACTGCCATTTTCAATCTTCTGGCAAAATCAAAGAAATTCATCTTACCATCATTTTCGTTCCTGCTCTCATTCCCTGCCCATTTGTCAAATTCTTTTTCTAAAGCCTCCGTTCCTGTTAAAACAGCGTTAATCTCATAACAGCCGATGAATCCATACAAATCCTGAACAAATCCACCCCAGTCAACTCTTTCCAAATCCATATCCATTCGGTTGTGCAAAGCCTCAAACAATGCCCACGGATCGTTATTCTTCTGAGGATATTGAGTTCGAAACAGATAATTGATCCAGCCGATATATGTCTGCGAAGTTACGACATCTCCATTTACCATCGCCACGGCCGGTCCATCTATATACAGACCCTCCAAAACATATGCTGCAACAACAACCTGATGAAATTCCCGCCATCCAATCTTTTCGCTCCACACATATCTCCCTTTCGAACTAAACCCCGCATTTTCCCAACAATCATCTTCAAAATAATTATAATAAAAATCCATACCATAATCATGCATGGAAGCTTTTTTAATTGTCACCGCCTTTTTCCCGCATAATTGTACCTGTTCCATTTCCATCATTCCACCCATTTGAAACAATTTTTCGATGCGGACTTTGAATTCTTTCTTTTTTTCATCCGGTATCCCCGCTCCTGCCTTATGAAACAACGTTGCAAATGTTCCCATGTCAGTTTTCTCCTCGCATAATATTCTTAATATTGTCCTTAAGCAGCTTACATCCACATCTTTTCGATACGATTCTCTGTCTTTTGTCTTTGTATTCTCACTACCCAATCAGGAACAGTCATAAAATCTGCCCTTTTCCTGTATATTGATGATCTTTTGCATATGCAGCCGCATTCTCTGCAAACTCTCCTGATGTCTCTCCTCCCATTTTTTAGTTTTACATATATTCTCTTTTCCCAATCAATTTCTTTCTCTAAAAAAATCTTTAACAAAGCATAATTACTGTTATCTATTTCACTTTTACTACATGCCAGATCTTTCATGACATAATAATATTTTGATATACGTTCGAATCGTTCTAATCTATCACAATATCGCATCTCGAATACTATATCATCTAAAATGTAATCCATCTCGGTTCTTCTCAATGTATTTGCTTAACTCTCAAAAGTTCTGTATATTTTAATAACCGCTTTTTTTGATATTCATTTTTGTATACCTCGCTCAAAATCTCTTCAATGTCTCTTGCTTCCAAACGCATGATATCGCAAACACTTCGTTCAATATTATAAATAAAATAACAGCCATATTCCGTTTCTATTTTTTTCAATCCAATCTCAAAATTACTTTTGGAGAAATAATGTCGCTTTACAGGAAAATTCATATTCAATACTCTTCGGTCTGTTCTCTCTGTAGCTACTGATAAACAGTCCGGCTCTACTTCAATCACTCCTTGATAATAAAACGCACTGTCCATACAAACAACAGCTCCCGGAGCACTGAGACACACTTCGATACATTTATAATCCAACGGTTTATCATATCCTCTTCCATTTAACCAGTAGACTCCATAACATATCTTTTCCAGATAACCTTCCCTGGTCAGAACTGCTATCTGACGATTTGAAAATCCTTCTTCAAGCAATTTCCGCGTCCCTACATAACCTTTATATTTTTTACAGATACTTTCTAATTTTATATATGTATTATCTCTCATGATTTATCTTCATCCTGTACTATTAAATTCATATCTTCTATTCGTTTGTCTTCTGTCAGAATTGTCATTTGATAAATTGCAATCTCATTCAGCTTTTCTATTCTTTCTTTTTGAGTTTTCCCTTCTTTTATCATAACAGCATTTAAGCTTTCTAAATTTGTCAGGCAGACTAACTGTGCTCCGCTTGCATAATCTCTAATATTCCCTTTTGATTTCGGATTCGCAAGTTCCCATTCTTTTGCAGTTACTCCAAATAGCGCTACATTCAGGATGTCCGCTTCAGATGCATAAATCCTGCTGATCATTTCTTTCGACAATTCTTTTGGAATTAAATTCTGTTTTATTGCATCTGTATGAATCCCATAATTAATCTTTGTTATATAAACGGCACTAAATTCCTGCACTCATAGTTCCCGATTTCCAGTGCCGTTTATCATACTCTTTCGGCAATTTTTAAACACCGGATATATAAATTCCGTTTTATGTCCCAACCATATTGTTTCAGCTCAAGTTCTTTTAATCGTTCAAATTCCTGAATTAAATATATTTTAAACTCAGGACTTATCTACATTCCAAATTCAAAGGCAATATCTTTGTAAGCATATGTTCCACCATATCGTCCTGCAGTTGCTTTCAAACCAATTGCATTTGTCTTTGCTACCCACTCTTTTACACTTATTTTGAATCGGTTAAGTCCCGCCTGACTTTTAATTATGGCGAATTCGCCATAATTAAAAGCCGGATTATAAATCCTTTCCCAAATTCCCAAAAATTCCAGAGTATTTCTATTTCGAAGCCAATCTGAGATAAAAAAAACTCCATCTTTTGCTTTCAGCATATCTGTCAATGATATATAATCCCTATCTTCAATTTTTTTCATAGATATTTCTGTATTTTTAACTACTAATTTTTTCATTTTATGCTCCAATTGCGCGATTTGCATTTTTCATTACACATATTATTGCATTTTTATTTACACACGTCAATAAATTTTTTATTATCTACTCAAACCGGCAGACTGTCCCTCACACACAGCGCCCCATACCCCACCTGCGGATTGGGATACTCTGTAAACCCCGGCAGCGGCCGCGCGCCTCTCTGCAGATATGCCTTCACCTTCTCCCCGTACAAAAACGGATCTTCCCCGTCCACTACGCCATACTGCATAAGCAGAGCCGCTGCGCCGGTCACGAAGGGCGTGGCGAAAGAGGTCCCGGTCTGACTCACATACCGGCCGTCCGGCGCCGCCGTCTCGATGTTCACTCCCGGAGCCACCAGGGATGGCTTCAAGGCCCCGCCTTCTTCCGATCCCCGCCCGGAAAAGTCCGCGTAAGCGTCCGTGGCGGCGTTGTAGGCGCCCACGGTGATGACATTGGAGGCCGTGGAGGGAATCGTCAGCGTATCGCTCTCCCGGGGGCGCAGGAAGCGGGTGGCGCTTCCCGTGGCGGCGCTGCTGGGAAACCACATCTGATAGCTGCCGTCCACGATTCTTCCCGGCACCAGCCGCACGTTCCAGACACCGGAGTCAATATAGTCCCCCAGCGGAAGGAAATCCACATAGATTTCCTGCTCCACGCTGTAGGGGCTGGGTTCTCCGTAGTAGACCAGAAGCTCCGTTCTCCCCGCCCGGTACCGCTGAGTGGCCGGACGCTCGTAGAAGGGCCCCAGTACCGTTCCGTTTGGATGGACGAGAAAAATGTCAAATGTATCCACATAATTTTTCCAGATCTGCAGGCTCAGGGTCGGCTCGTAATCCCCCACCGCAAATTCCACATTCTGAATCTCCCCGTCCGCAAGCCTGCCTCCCGCATGTCCGGCCGCCGCGCCTTCGTTGCCGCTGCCCACGCAGAAAACCGATTTCCACAGATTGCTGATGTCATCTATATAAGTCTCCAGAAGACTCTTCCCCGTATGGGAACCGTAGGTATTGCCAAAGCTGATGTTGATCGCCACCGGCATTCGGTATTCCAGCGCCTTTTCAATCACATAGTTGATCCCCATTATCAGCTCCGTCGTCCGGGGAAAGCTGTCCGCCTTCGGACTCCCCAGCTTTACCACGAGGATCTCGCTCTCATAGGCCACGCCGTTATTGCCCGCGGCAATGGCCAGAACGCCGGTTCCGTGCCCGCTCACGTCCCGGCTCACCGGCAGCACATTCTGCCGCGCCAACATTTCACCAGACGTCTTACGGACAGCTCCCTGCTGCATCAGCCCTTCGTCAGACGCCTCCCGAACTGCTTCCTGTTGCGTCAGCCCCTCCCGCGCCAACGCTTCATTCAGCTGCTCCTGCGTATACTCTGTTCCCACATAGTATCCGGGCGGCGGCGTCCCCTCCGCCGTCTGATCCCACAGAGCGCGGATCCTCGTGGTCCCGTCCAGGTTCCGGAACTCCGGATGGCGGTAATCCGCCCCGGAATCCAGCACCGCCACCAGCACCCCTCTTCCTGTGAGGGACAGGGGCGGACGCTGCACCGGCGTCATGCAGGAGGCCCGCTTTCCGTCCGCTCTTGCAAAATAAAGGCGCTTCGGCTTCTCGATATATTCGATCTCCGGAATATCCGCCAGCCGCCCGATCAGCGACTCCGGCACCACCAGGATAGCGTATTCATTCAAAAGCCGGGTCACCTGAATATTTTCGGAGGCGATCCGCTCCAGGTCTCCCGTATATTTGACGATCAGTTCCCAGGTCCGCTCCTCCCGGTCATAGCCGGTATTTAATACAACGGATTTCTCCCGCTCTTCCTCCGTAGCCTCCAGCGCCAGATTCAGCTGGTTCTCAATCTTCTGGTCATTCATAGTCTGCTCCCACTGTTTCTTATGGAGTTTCTTCATTAATATCATATGCCGTCAGAGCCTGGCTGTTATTTTTGATCTGACATTGTGTGCAAAAATCAGCATCGTTTATACAAAAAACAATTTTCTAATATCCATACCGCTTCCTGTATTTCCAGTACATTCCCGCCGACAGGAGAAGCGCCATCAGTTCCGCCGCCGGCGTTGCCAGCCAGATCCCGTTCACGCCCAGCAGCAGGGGCAGCACAATCATGGCGGCCAGCATCAACACAAAGGATCTGGAAAATGCCAGCACCGCCGACACCACTCCGTTGGACAATGCGGTAAACATCCCGCTGGCAAAAATATTAAAACCGATGAAAAGCAATGCGATCGTGCAGATCCGGTTCCCGGTTACCGCTAGGTCATACACCGGATCCTCCGGACGGGCAAAGACCGCTACCAGCGGCTCCATAAGTCCAAGGGACACTGCCACCGTGATCACGGACACCACACCGATCACCTTCCGGCTCAACGCCACCAGCTTTTTCAGCTTCTCCCGGTTCTGCTCTCCGTGGTAAAAGCTGAGCATGGGCGCCACGCCGTAAGAATATCCCGTGTACAGCGAGCTGGCGAACATGAGCACATACATGATGATCGTGACCGCCGCCACTCCGTCTTCCCCCACATAGGTGAGCATGGTCCAGTTGAACATCATGGTGACGATCCCGGTCACCAGCGCCGTGGCCATCTCCGAACATCCATTCGATGCCGCGTTTACAAGGACCCTCAGCCGAAACACCGGCTTTTTAAAATGCAGCAGGCTCTCCTTCCGGCCAAACACGAACAGGCCCGCCACCGCCGTCACGGAGTATCCCAGCCCGGTGGCGATGGCCGCGCCGCCGATCCCCAGATGGAACACCGCCAGAAATACATAGTCCAGCACCATGTTCAGCACGCCTCCGGTCACGGAACAGACCAGGGAAAGCGCTGCCTTCTCACTGGCGATCAGATAGAGCGTAAAATTGTTCATCAGCAGGATGAGCACCGTAAATACCAGATAGCGGCTCAGATATTCCACGCAGTACCCCTCCACCCGGGCCGACAGACCCATGCCGGCGAAGACGCGGCCCATGGCGAGATATCCAAGCCCCCACATGAGGAGCCCCACTGCCGCATTGATCAGAATCAGCGCCGTAAAATCTTCTCTTGCCTCTTCTGCTTTTTTCTCGCCCATCTTCTTCATAATGACTGCGCTGCCTCCCGTGGCCAGCATGGTGGAGACAGCTGTGACCAGCTGAATCACGGGCGCGGTCAGATTGATGGCGGAAAGAGCGTCCGTACCGATGAGATTTGACACGAACAGACCGTCAACCATGGTGTAAAAGGACATAAACACCGTCATGGCGATGGTCGGAACGGCGAATTTCAGAATATTTTTCAGAGTTACCGGTTTCAGGTATCCATTTTGATTTTCCATTTTTTCTCCTTTTGTCTTGCATTTGTCCCCTGTATCCGGTATCATAAACCATACAGTAACTGTACAGTCAAGAGCCATTTGCAGAAAATTGGCCGCCGCCATGATCAGCATCAGAAAGGAAGGATACCAAAATGCCGGAATTGCCCAGTATTCCACTCACCCACCAGGAAGGCGTATACAAGGTGGCCGATTTCAGCGGGGACCTTGACGACGACAACGCAGTTTCCTTAGACTATGACCCGCAGTATCAAATGCTCACCTATGATATTCCTGTGGGAAAGGACCGGCGCGGGATGACGCTGTACAATGTACCGGAAGATGATCTCCATCGGACGCTCCTTGCCGCCTATGACAAGGAGGGACACCTTCAGACCATCACCGCCATGCTGAGCGGTCACGAAACGCTTTTGTACATCCGTTATGAAAACGAAGAGCACGCCAGGCAGAAAATCCATAGATTTGCCATCCGGAATGCAAATGCCATAATTGAACAAATCCAACGATGTCCGGATGTCGTGGCAAGGCTTTTCATTGAGTATTACATGGATGCGGATACCATAGATTACCATGCAGTGATTGGCACCGCGGCTCAGATGGAAGCAGTCATGCAGAAAGGTCATTACGAGGATTCCTGCGACTATTCCGGCAACTACCCATCCGAAAACATTGAGGGCGATAATGAGAGGCTGATCACAATGGTGCGCTGCGCCGAAGGCCATCCATGTGAAAATTTCCGGTATGCAGTGGAAATTATGTCAAGACATATCAAGGAACACGCGTTGCCAGCGCTGCACAAGACGGAGGATTTTAAATTTATCTGTGCGGAATATGACTGAAAATCAGAATCGAAAGAGAGGATACCATGAAAAAAATCGCTTTGACAGCAAGCATTCTGTTTATTATTTTAACTTTTATTGGCGCAGGATATGTTTTATATAACAAAGGGCAGGTAAATGCAGGGTATGCCGTTATTCCATCCGTATTTGCCATTGCCAGTACCGCCTTTTATCGAAACCAAAAATAACAGCTGCATTGATGCGTTTAGGCAGAGCGGCAAACCGGAAGTTACAGAATCAGGAGTGGTAAAAGAATGTTTTATGTTATTTTCGATTTCATAATGGCAGTGATTATGTTTTTGTCTGGAACATGGTTTTACAAATCAGATGGGAAAGCTGCAAATTTCTTATCAGGTTACAATAGGAAGTCAGAAACTGAACGTAAGAAATATGATGAAAAAACCATGTGTAAGGCTTACGGAAAAAGAATGATCGTTATGTCGCTGCCGTTTGTCCTGGGAATCATGATAGATATTCAATATCAGGGAATTGGTTGTTTGACTGCATGGATTGTATGGTTTGTTATGTTTATCTTATTACTTGTTGATAGAACCAAAAGAGAACGTTAACTTCCCGTTTATCGGGGTACTTCCATCATTGTGAAAGTGTCTCTGTCAGATATTCTCTTGATGAGTACTGTCAGCCGCCGCCCAGGTCTCTGAAATCTCCCGGAAGGAATCTGCATGGAAAAAGAAAGAAAACTGCTCACCATCGGCCAGTTCGCCGCCCTCCACGGCATCAACAAAAAGACGCTTATGTGGTATGACCAGATCGGTCTGTTCCGGCCGGCCGCCGTCAACCCGGTCAACGGCTACCGCTGCTATGACTATCATCAGAGCGCCGTGCTGGAGACGATCCTGCTTCTGCGGGAACTGGACGTATCCATTCAGGAGATCCAGGATTTTATGAAAGACCGTTCTGCCGAACATCTGAAATGCCTGCTGGAAGAAAAGATTGCCGGACTGGACCGGCAGCTTCGGCATCTGCAGGCGGTCCGAAAGACCCTGTGCGGCCATCACCAGAACATGGTCACCCTGCTGACCATGGACCTGTCTGAAATCAGTATTGTGGAAAAAGAAGAGCGCTGCCTGGTGACTGTGGAGATCGACCGGGACACTTCCTTTGAAAAAGAGGTGGAGCTGATTACCGCCGAGACTGCCCGGTACGGCCTTGGCCGCCTGCACGACGCCTCCTACGGCTCCATGATCCCCGTCTCCAGCCTTCAGGCGGGCAGCTTTGACGATTATACCCGGCTCTTTATCGAGATCCCCTTTCTGCCGCGCAAAAAAGGGCTGCATATACAGCCCGGCGGAACCTATCTAAGAGCCTTCCACAAAGGAGACTGGAATCAGCTCCCCCAGCGGTATCAGGCGATCCTTTCCTACGCCCGGGAACAGGGCCTGACCCTGTCCGGCTTCTCTTATGAAAAAGGCATCAATGAGACCGTCGCCGACCGCATGGAAGACTATATTGTGCAGATCGAGATCCCGGTTCGTGGGTGACCGACAAAATCAGACTACTGCCTCCAGAATCGTCCTGTCGCCGCATTTTATTCCTTTTAAGCCTGTCTTTTTATTACATCTGTCCGTTTTTTGTCCCGGGTCTGAGACTCTATATAAAAATTTCCGGCTCCGTTGATCATCAACTTCAAATCCCCTGTTGACAAATTCATGATTTTGATTTATTATGTAGCATGCTACATATCTGCCGTCAGGAGAGTGCCATGTGCGAACTGAGATATTATTTTAAAAAAATACACAATCAGCTGGAAGCCGGCTTCAACCGGAAATACAAAAAATACGGCCTTACCAGCACACAGCTTGACGTCCTGCTCTATCTTTCCAAAAACAGTCATGAGGAAAACACGCTTACGGATCTGGCTGCCCATTTTAACGTCAAACATACCAGCGTCATCCATGTGCAGCGGATTCTGGAAAAGAAGGGGCTGATCTGCAAAAGCGCCGTTTCGGGTACCCGCTCCAGACCCATCCGGCTGACAGACCGGGGGGAACAGCTTGGCCGGCAGATTTTCTCAGAGATGGAGCGGACCAGTCCTCTGCTGGATCAGGTCATGTTTGCCGGTCTGTCAGACGCCGACCGAAAGCTTCTGGAACGAATGCTTCAGCAGATTTATAAGAATCTGACATCCGACGCATTCCAGAATCCAGATTTTTAAAACCGTCTGGATTGCAACCGCAATTCCATCTGTGCGGTTGGACGCTCCAGGGAGCATCCAACCTGACTCCCACATTCGGAAAAATTTTAAGAAAGGAAGTATCTATATGGAGAATAAAACAACCGAACTGTTCCGGGACGCCCCGGTACCGAAAGCCGTTATCAGCAATGTGGTGCCGTCCATCGTCAGCATGATCATGGTGCTGATCTACAATCTGGCGGACACCTTTTTTATCGGACAGACGAAAAACGCCTACATGGTCGCCGCAATCTCCGTGGCGACTCCGGCCTTTCTTTTATTTATGGCCATCGGCATGCTCTTTGGCATCGGAGGCACCTCGCTCATCTCCAGATCCCTTGGGGAAGGAAAGGCAGAAAAGGCCAAGAACGCCTCCGCCTTCTGCTTCTGGACCGGCCTTGTGATCGGCATCCTCTCGATGATCGTGATCTTCGTCTGCGCGGTTCCAGTGAGCCGGGCTATCGGCGCAAGCGACGACACGGTGGGCTATGCCTCTCAGTATCTGCGCATCGTCTCCACCGCCATTCCCTTTCTGATCGTCAGCAACAGCTTCAGCAACATCATCCGCGCGGAAGGCAATGCAAACGTCGCCATGATGGGAATGTTGATCGGAAACCTGATCAATATCGTACTGGACCCGGTCATGATCCTGGGGTTTGGATGGGATGTGGCAGGAGCGGCTATTGCGACGGTCCTGGGAAATGTCTTTGCAGCCCTTTACTACATCCGGCATCTGCTTTCCAAAAACGCCTCCCTTTCCATCCATCCGAAATATTACCGGGCCGGAGGCGGAATTGCCGCCGGGGTCCTTGCCATCGGCATTCCCGCGTCGCTGAACAGCATCCTTATGAGCCTCTCCAATATCGTCGTCAACAACATCATGTTCGCCTACGGCGACATGGCGGTGGCGGGGCTGGGCGTCGCCATGAAGGTCAATATGATCGTGGTCATGCTCCTCATCGGACTGGGCACGGGCATCCAGCCGGTGCTTGGCTACTGCTTCGGCGCCGGAAACCGGAAGCGCTATATGGAGGTCCTTAAGTTCTCCCTGATCCTCGCCTTTGGTCTGAGCGCGGTCATGACCGTCATCTGCTACTGCGGCGCCTCCCCGCTGGTACACGCGTTTCTGGAAGATCCGGACGCCTTTGCCTACGGCATGTCCTTTGCCCGCATCTACATTTATTCCGGGCCGGTGATGGGCATTCTGTTTGTATTCATCAACGCCATACAGTCCACCGGCGCCGCGCTGCCGGCCCTGATCCTCTCCATCAGCCGCCAGGGAATCATCTATCTGCCCGTGCTGTTTCTCTTCCGGAATCTTTTTGACTCCGCGAAAATGCTTGCAGCGGCCCAGCCCATCACGGACTACCTGTCTACCGCTCTGGCCGTCGCGCTGTTCCTCTTCACCTGTCGGAAATATTTTTCGAAAATTCAGGAGCAGGAGGAGACGCAGACCAGTACGGAAATCAGGCCCAATGCCAGCAGATGCAGCGGGTAAAACAAATAATACGCATACCTTGGAATCCGGTCGGTCCTCACTTCGTTATAGCACCAGATGCCGTAAAATGCCAGCGGTCCAGTTACATGGAGAAGGCTTATGAGGATTCCCAACGCCATCTTCCATCCGTTTCTCGCATAAAACAGATAGAAGACCGCTGTCAGAAGTACGATACTCAAACCGTACTCCGCACGCAGGAGCGACACCCAGGCCACCGCGCCTGCCACAATCAAAAGCTTTGACAGTATTCCGGCCGCTGTTCCCATAGATCTGGTCATCCGGAGGAAGTACAGCATCAGAAGGCTGACCGCCATGGAGCAGAGCGCGTTCTGCCCCATGGGAGCCCAGACGCGCTGATAAACCGCAAGATCATATGGAATCTCACTGACCAGGGCAAACAGGACGACGGACAGCAGATACCGCCGGTAATCGGATGTGTGCAGAAATCCCTCCACCAGCAGAAAAGCGAACAGCGGCACCGCCATGCCACCCAGAAGCTGCAAAACGGAGCCCACGCCCGCGAGGAACATCAGGTGAGAATCCTCCGCCAGCAGCGCCGAGAACTGCTCCTGGGTATACTGATCGATATGAATCAGCCCCTTTTCCACCACCGAGATCCCGATGGTCTGCAAAAGCATCATGGCACACGCAAACATCTTCAGTCCGTCCGCCGATATCTCCGGCGTCTTCCAGATTACCGTTCTTCTCTGCATCTTAGCCTCCTATTTAAGTTCCGCATCTCCCCTCCCGGGGATCATGCTTCAAAATCCCGGATTGCTTCCAGCGCCGGCAGAGCGTTTCCGTCATAATCGAACAGCGCCTGGTTCGCCCACTCGTTGCCGCCGGGTCCTTTTTCACCCATATAGCGGATCGCCGCTTCCGTGGCCCAGCCGCTGCCCGGTACAGGGATCCAGGCAGGCTCCCAGTAGCAGAAGCCCCGGCCTCTCCTGCCCGGCACCCGCAGAATAAGTTCCATAATCTTCTTCATGAAATCCGCCTGTCCCTCCGGCGTCATGGGAAAGGGCACTTTTTCTGCAAGCTCCGGGCCTGCCGCCATGCCTTTTCTCTGCTCTGCCGGGAGCTTCTCATAGCTCTGATAGTCATCCAGCGTATGAGCCGTGGACACTTCCGTCAGGATCAGCTCCTTCTGATACCGCAGCGCCATATCATTCATGTTGTCCTCAAGCATCGGAAGCGTCCCATGCCAGAATGGATAATAAGACAGGCCGATGTATTCAAAACCTTCCCCTCCGTGTTCCAGATAACGGTCAAACCAGTTCCGATACAGTTCGTTATTGCCGCCGTTGTCCAGATGGATCATGACCGGAATCTCCGGAAAAGTGTCGCGGACCGCACGGATCCCGGCGCTGACCAGGCGGGAAATGGATTCCCAGGCCGGTACCTTCCCCACGGGCCATAAAAGCCCATGGGTGATCTCGTTTCCGATGGATACGATCTCGGGAAGCGCCTGCTCCTTTTCGCATCGTTTCAAAATCGCCTCCGTATAATCATATACCGCCTGACAAAGCCCGCTTTCTGACATTCCCTGCCAGGCTTTCGGCGGGATCTGTTTGCCCGGATCGGTCCAAAAGTCGCTGTAGTGAAAGTCCAGAAGCCATCCGATCTCCCGTTCCTTCGCCCTTTTTGCAAGGGTCAGTGTGGTACTAAGATCGTTCCCGCCCCCGCCGTAGGAAACGCCGTTTTCATCAAAGGGATCGTTCCACAGGCGCAGACGGACCAGATTCGTACCGTAGCTTTTCAAAATATCCAGCGCGTCGCCCGCCGCTCCATGGTCATAAAATTTTCCTCCGCACCGCTCCACCTCCAGAAGCGAAGAGATGTCCATGCCTTTTATCCATTCTTTCATATCAGACTCCATTCTTTTTTACGGCCGCATTGATCTAAAAGGTCTCAAAATCCGCTTCTGTAAACCGCCTCATCATATCCCGGTAACGGAAACGTGCCATCTGATTTTTCTTCAGCACGTCTTCCTCCGTCCCGGTATACTGGCAGCGGATACAGTAGTATTCCTTCTTATCCTTGTCATAAAACATATCCAGATCCAGGTCGCGCATAAAGCAGGACGGGCACCGGTAGTTTAATCTGCCTTTTCCAGACTGAGCCATGTGACAAACCTCTCCTTCTCCTTTAATCTCCCCTTATACCCCAGGGTAAACATGGGGCTGAACGCATAGCCTTCCTTCATATAACCTTCCCGGTCCCTGCCCTCGCAGGTCAGGGAAACCCTCGTATGGATGGGCGGCAGCGTGCAGCCCACCCGGTCCGCTTCCGCCAGGGTATATTCCCGGCATTTATATTCATAAGGAAGCGCCTTTCGCTCCATTCCCGCTTTCTCCGCCCAGAGCGTCAGGCTGCTCATGTCCTCCGGATATTCGGTAGTCCCATAGCACGCCACAAGGTATTCGTCAATCTCCACCTCCGCGTCCGGGTCGCTCATCTGAAGCACCCTGCGCTCGATCCGGATGGCTCCGGTCCCTTCCGTGAAGGTGAGGACCGTCTGCAGCTTCACCGTCAGTCCTTCAAACTCGATCTCCACCGGGTCAAGGGTCAGGATCCGGTCCTTTCCTTCCTGAGAAACATGTGCCTTCGTCCGGCACAGGCACAGGTCCGCCTCTTCGCCTTGATAGAGCAGCTTTGCGCTCCTGATGGTGCCTTCTCCCGCATAGTGGGTAAAATACCCCGCCCGGTATTTCTCCTGAATCAGAAACGGATAGCTGGCGTCCTGCACATGAGGCGTGCCGATGCCCACCGGCCAGTTCAGTTTGGCGGCATAGGGCCGAAGGTCCACAACCGCGCCGCCCTGATCCATGTTGACGCAGGCGCGCATCCACGGATCGCAGTACCAGAACACCTGCTTTTTGCTGCCGTAGAGAATATCCCGCCAGAGCGCGCACTCCGGCTCCGTATAGGATTTTTTCTGCCGGTAGTAATCGGCGAATTCGCTCATGGTCATATCCAGAAGTTTTCCTTCTTTTTTGAGTTTTCCGTAATAGGCGCAGCCATCCTCGTAGGATTTCTTCAGAAGTTCGTACGGCGCCTCCCAGCGTCCCATCTTGTTCATCCAGCCCGGCCCTACGAACATCATATTGTAGGCGTAACCGTTATTGAATTTCGCCTGATACCGGAACTGATCGATCAGGTTGTACAGGTACGGATACTCGCCGTTCTCATAGATCATACCCCGGAGCACATTCTGGGGATGGGTGCCGAAGTTGGAGCCGTTGCCGTCATAGCAGGCGATCAGGTCCCGGCTCAGATGGGGGATCGCCACGATTCCGGAATCTTCTTCCTCACTGGCCGCCGGCACATGGGTGTTCTGCTTCGACGGAATCCAGGGCGCCCAGGGACCGCCGTCCATGAACGTATACCAGCTGTTGTTGCATGTATGATACGCCTTGGGCCCCTCCTCCCAGCAGGTGGCGACGGCGCACTTGACGGACGGATACTGTTCCTTGATATAATTCGTCAGCTCCGCATCCATATAGTAGGAGCCTGTGGACTCCGGATAGAAACCGAACCGCTCATGGAATTTTTCAAATACGTCCTGTACGATCGCCTTCTTGTCTTCCATGGAGAACATCCAGATACAGAAATCCTTCGTCTTATATTTTTCACGAAATTCCTTGCACGGAAGCCCCAGAAGGGTCAGGCCGATCTCATCCCCATACTGCTCGTGGTGTTCTTTTGCCAGCTCCACCGCCTCGTCGTTGAACAGGCTGGCATAGGTCATCTCTATGGTCGTCTTCAGGCCGTTTTTGTGGGCGCACTCCTGCTGGACCTTGAAAATATCCAGGCTCTCCGTCAGAAGGGCTTTGCGCCCAATATCCTCGGCCTGCCCGTGCCCGGTCACCTTCTCCGCGTATTCCGGCACCATCTCCGGGCGGTGAATGATATTTAGAATAAACTGTTCCATGGTCTGTTGTTATTCCTCTCTTTATATAAAATCCCCGTCAGCCCTTCACCGCTCCGCCGGTCACGCCTTCCACATAGAATTTCTGCATGATGACGAACAGAATCGAGATGGGGATGGACACCAGCACGCCGCCTGCGCAGAACTGGGTGAAATAGTTGTTGATCAGACTTCTGTCCAGCATCTGATACAGCCCCACTGCCACCGTATACTGGGAAGAAATCCCCGCGTTCAGAATCATCTTCGCATAGACGAAATCCATCCACGGCACCAGAAAGCTGCTGATGACCGTGTAGACGATGATGGGCTGGCTTAAGAGCAGCACCATCTGAAAGAAGATCCGGGCCTCGCTGCAGCCGTCAATTCTCGCGGACTCGCAGAGCGCCCTCGGCACCGTGTCAAAAAAGCCTTTGGCGATCAGGTAGCCCAGACCCGACGAGGCCGAGTACACCATGATCAGTCCCGCATAGCTGTTGGTCAGATTGAAGGTTTTCAGGGTAAAATACACGGCGATCATGGCCAGCATGCCCGGAAACAGATTCAGGATCACGGCGATGTTCATCAGCGGTTTTCTCGACGGAAAGCGCATCATGGAGGTGGCGTATGCCACCATCAGCACGAACATGGTGGAGATCACGCAGGTAAAACATGCGATCACAAAGGTGTTCAGAAACCATCTGGGAAACTGAGATACCGAATCTGGCTGAAACAGCTTCACATAGTTAATGGCGCTCCACTGCTCCGGGAAAAAGGTGCTGGTGTTCATACCGGAATACGCACTGAAGGACGTGCACAAAAGCCACACGATCGGAACCAGCCAGATCACCGCCAGCACTGCGATCAGCACATTATGTAATACAATCGTAGATGTTCTGCTGTCTTTCATCTTTTTCATTATTGATAGGTCCCCTCCTTGTCTCCCTTGATCATCCGGTTAAACGCAATCAGCGTAAATACGGCGCAGATGATAAATACGATGATACCGATGGCGGAAGCCATCTTGTAGTTGTAGTAATCCTGCGTCAGGCGGAACAGCCAGGTCACCAGAAGGTCCACTTCCTTTGCCTGGGAATTGGCCATCACCTGATTGGTCGTCGTATACACATTCTCGGTCAGAAGATAGATGACATTGAAATTGTTGATATTTTTTACAAAATCCGTCACCAGCGCAGGCCCCGTCACGAACAACATATAAGGCATGGTGATCTTCTGAAAGATCTGGAATTTGTTGGCTCCGTCCACTCTGGCGCTCTCCAGCTGCTCCGTGGGCAGATTCATCAGCACGCCGGTAGCGATCAGCATCTGATAGGGCACGCCGATCCAGATATTGATCAGGATGATCATCACGTGCGCCCAGCCCGGAGCGGACAAAAACGGAATGTAGCTCGTAGACACCAGCCCGATATTCCGTAGGAAATCCGTCAGCCCGATGTTGGCGCAGATCGTGTTGACGATGCCGCCGTTGGCGAAGAA
This sequence comes from uncultured Lachnospiraceae bacterium, assembly GCA_910583615.1. Lineage (GTDB taxonomy): Bacteria > Bacillota > Clostridia > Lachnospirales > Lachnospiraceae > Hominiventricola. The sequence continues at coordinate 76,053 of CAJTXP010000001.1, forward strand.
GTTCCGCACCAGCAGAAGGGATACGAACTGGGGCACCGCGATCGTTGCGATGAACAGCGTCCTCCACAGCCTCGGCGCCCTGGTCTTTTTGCTGTTCAGAAGCAGCGACAGGACGATGCCGCCAATATAGGTGGTGATCGTCGCAAAGAATGCCCACACCAGCGTCCATCCAAGCACGCGCACGAACGCATAGCCGAAGGATACCGTCAGCCCTCCGCCGCCGAACAGACTGATAAAGTTCTGAAAGCCCACCCAGGTGAACAGTCCGCCGGGTGGCATATGATTCTGGTCATAGTTTGTAAATGCCACCAGAATGAGAAGCAGGATCGGCACGACCGTGAAGATCACCACTCCCAGCACCGGAAGGGCCAGCAGCGTAATATGGAATTTCTCCTCTTTAAAAGAAATCAGATCTTCTTTGAACGTCCTGATCCGTACGCCCGCTTCCTCCATCAGCTGAAGCCGGTATACGCTGACCATATTGTACATCCAGACAGCCGCCGCCGTGATCCACACCACGAAACTGAACAGGGAGAACAAAAGGATCTGGAACGAGTTATCATAATCGTTAAACTCGTTTTTCATGGTCTCGATGTTAAAGGTTTTTTCCGGCATCACACTTCCCAGGCCGCCGAATTTCGGCACATATTCCATGGCAAACTGAACGGTGAACACGATCACCGCAATCTCGAAGAGCGTCATGAGCGCCGCCTTTATATACTGCTTCCGTTTTGCATAGCCTGCACCCATCCACAGCATCGAAAGCTTCACGAACAGATCGCCTTTTGTGACCGCCCTGCCGAAGTCGGAGAAAAAGCCTCCGCTCATCATTTCCGCAGACAGATTATCCTGTTTCATCCAAATCTCCTCCCTTCTACTCTATGGCCGCCGTCACGCCTTCCACCAGCGCGTCAAGCGATGTCTGGATGGCTGCCGGATCATTTCTGTCCAAAGCTCCCTGGGCGATGATCTCCCCGAAGGACTGTACCGGATCCCAGTACTTTCCGCCCGCCTTCTTTCCTGCCGTCTGCGCCGCCTCCAGAATGGTGTCCCAGGACCTGGCGTCCTCCTCTGAGATTACGGAAGAATCATAGTACAGAAAATAACTGTTGTCTCCCGCCATGGGAAAGGCATAGAAGGTATCGTTTACCGTCGCCGCCGCCACGGAAGATTCACTGTTCGCCGCCTTGATCTCGTCAAGGGTCCTGCCGGGATAGCGCTCAAATGCTTCCTCGTAATTCCGAAGGTCCGCCAGCGCGCCTGCGTTGACCAGATCGTAAATCTGATCGCTGGCAAACGCGAACACATCCGCTGCCGCCTCCACATCCGTCAGGATCGTGTCCTTCGCCGTGGATTCCGACTCCACGCCCAGCTGAATGTCGAAGTCCACATCCGGATACTGTGCCTCAAAGCCGGCGATCAGCTCTGACAGAAGCGCCTGATCGTCCTCCGCGCCCCATACCCGTATGCCGACCGCATCATCCGCTCCCGAAGAAGATCCGCCGCACGCAGCCAGTCCTGCTGCCGTCACAACCGCCAGGGCAGCAGCCGGCATCTTTTTGAATTTCATATGTTTCCCTCCTTGAAATGTATTTTGCGCAGTTTGCGCAATCGGTTGTCCGTATTTTTAGTATATTACTGTTTTTCTTGGTTGTCAATTATACATAATCCTCATTTTTTATAGTTGTTTTTATGCAGATCGTCTTATTTTTTTGTTTTATTTGCGCAAATTGCGCAACTTTATTTATGTAAAAAATATTCTGTACTTTGACGAAAGGACCGGTGAATGCTCAATAAAAACTATCCCGCTACAAAAAACAGCATCTAAACCATCCAGGTTTAAATGCTGTGATTTTTATTCTCTCTTCTTTTCTTTTAATCTGTCATACAATATTTCTTCTTCTCCTGTTAAGAGATTTACCTTCTTCTTATACAGTAAGGTCCATGATGCCTGATTCTTTGTATAATCCATCCTGCCCTGCGGAAAGAATGAACGGCAGAAATATCTTCCCCCGCCTCCATTCTCTGCCAGAAACAAAAATATATTTCTTCCTTCTGCATTATTTTTCAAAATATAGTCCGCTTTGATCACCGAATAGGCGTTAAGTTTCCGATTGTATTTAAAGATTGTATCATTACTGTCAATCATACTCTCAAGAATCGGAAGCATGTCTATCCTGTCTGCAATCTTATCGTACAGGTCAGATGACTGCAGTTGTTCTGCCGTTATCCGTTGTTCTCTTATTGCATCAAATATTTTTCCCCTGTCATGGACCAGTTCTGGTCTGTCTGTCAGATATTGAAGTCCCATTAAATGAAAACATTCCTTTTTATCAAAATTAATCTGTATATCTTGTGATTATATATTGCCAGAAAAATATGATAAACGGCACATGGGACACGGCTCTATGAGGGCAAAAATTTAGTGCCGTTTATATGCAATGAAACAGATCTGTTTTTTCTTCCCAGTACCAAATGGTATTCCTTATCCAACAGTTTTCCAAAAGCCTCCACGCAGTCATAAACATTACGCATCAGACTTATCCTCTTTTTCCTTTTAAAATCAGAACTTGGTCGATTCCCTTAAGATCACCTGATAATCAAGCTTCTGCGGTTCCTGAAAAAGCTCTTCTCCAAGCATCCGCAGCATCTCCAGGCAGGCGTTTCTGCCCAGCTCCCTCGTGTCGAACCGGAGGCTTGTGACCGCCGGCAGATTCTGCTCAATCTGGCGGCGGTCATACAGGCTGGCCAGACGGATCCGGTATGAAACCTCCACGCCACGCTCTCTTATTCAAGTAAGTCTTTCGCCGCTGATTTAAAAACTGTCTGCAGCAATACCTGATCAGATAAGTGTTTCATACAAAACCAGATAATCTTTTGGCGAAATTGCCTTTATCTCTGACCTCTTGTAATCATCTGTATTTCTTGTTATAATATATTCTGCGCCACAGGATCTTGCACATTCCATTTGAAGACAATCTTCAAAGTCAGTAAAGTCTTCATTTTGAAGTCCCAATAATAATTTTGTTTTATCGATTCCTTCAACATCAAAAATAGAAAACAGACTGATTAATATTTCTCTCCGCTCTTTTGAATTATAATCTTTCCTTAGTATGAAAAACATATTTGTAACAGAATGGGCCGCGATACATCCTTTCACTTTTCCTCTCACGCAGTCATGAATAATCTTTTCCGCATCCTTGTAAAATGGTTCTCTTGTAAGAAGATAATCAAGAAGTACATTCGTATCAATCAAAACCTTATCTGCCATATTTTTCTTCCCTGTAAGAAGCTAATTCCGTATCATAATTAATAACTGTCCCCTTTTTCCGCAGTTGTTCTAATTTTTCAAACGCCCTCTGCTTTTCTGATTGATTATCGTCATACAATCCATTTATACCCTGCATAATCTGTAAAATAAAGCCTACTTTATCTTCAGGTATCTTTTCCAGTTCTTTTATTGCGCTCTGTCTTAATGCTGTCATAAAATACCTCCCGGATCATTTACTACTATATGAACAGTATACCATTCTGCTGTTGATTTCACAATTCCTTTTCAACCAATGCATTCCGCCCTGCTTACTTGGTCGATTCCCTTAAGATCACCTGATAATCCAGCTTCTGCGGTTCCTGAAAAAGCTCTTCCCCAAGCATCCGCAGCATCTCCAGACAGGCGTTTCTGCCCAGCTCCCTCGTGTCGAACCGGAGGCTTGTGACCGCCGGCAGATTCTGCTCCATCTGGTGGCTGTCATACAGGCTGGCCAGGCGAATCCGGGACGGGACCTCCACGCCCCGCTCTCTTAAGCACCCCAGAACCAGCGCGCTGATATGGTCGTCCATGCAGACGATCCCGTCCGATTCCGCCAGAAGGATCCGGTCCACGGCCCACATGGCCCTCCGGTAGTCCCCGATCTCCATAAAGATCAGCGCGTCGTCCGCATGGAATCCCCGATCCTTGTGGGCATCCAGGAAGCCCTGCTTCCGGCTCTCTGTCACGTGATGTCTGCTGTCTCCTCCGACCAGCGCGATTCGCCGCAGGCCCTTCAGCAGAAGAAGCGCCGTCAGTTCCCGGCTGGCCTCCCGGTTGGGATTGTCTATGGACACCACATCCAGATCATCCGGCGGCCCGATGACCACAAACGGAATCTCCTGCTCCTTCAGAAACCGCACGGCATCCGAATTCATCGTCGCCCGGGTCAGTATGATCCCGTCCGCTTTGTGGTTCATGACCAGCCTCTGAAGCTGCTCCAGACGTTCCTCCTTCATCATCGCCACGATAATATCATAATTATATTCCGAAGCCTTTTCACAGATGCCGTCCATGCATTCTTTAAAAAAGGAGACGTCCGTATCCTCCGTCGGTATGACAAGCCCCAGATTATAGGTCCTGCTCTGGGCCAGCCCTCTGGCAATGACGTTTGGCCGGTAACCGTGGGCCTTTGCAAATGCCTGCACCCGCTCCACCGTCTCTCTGCCGATGCGTCCCTTTCCCGACAGCGCACGGGATACGGTCGTCTTGCTCACGCCAAGCTCCCGGGCAATGTCCTCAATCGTATATTTTCTTCTCTCCGCTTCCATCTTCCTATGCTCCCTTGCGGCAGATCATCCTTAAGGAGAATCCACCCAGTTCCAGCCGATCCCGGCAGATTTCCCCGGTCTCTGCGTCCTCCCAGTCTCCGATTCCCTGAAGGCTCACGCTCTCCTGCCGGAAATTCATCACAAACACGATCTCCCGCTCCCCGCTCCGGACCGCCGTCGTCACCCCGTAGGGCAATGGGACGCCAAGAGGCGAATGCAGCTCCGCCTCCGAAAGAAGCTCCTGATAAAATGCCCTCAGAAAATCCAGTCCCGTCTCAGCCGCCACATAGTAACCGGTTCCCTGCCCGAAGGGATGCCTGGCCACCGCCGGACATCCGGCATAGAAATCCTGTTCGTACGCCGCCAGCACCTGGGTATCAGCCGCCGCATTAACAATCTCACAGATTCTTCCGGTGGAATAATGTGCCCCCCGATAGACAAATCCGTTTTCAAATCCTTCTCCCGGCGCGTCAATCTCCTCCGGCAGGATTCCCAGCACGTCCTCCAGCGGATGATGTCCCGTAAAGCACAGATCCGTATCGTCCGCCACGCCGCTAAACCAGGTGCTCACATAACAGCCGCCGCTCTCCACATATGCCCTGACCCGTTCCGCATAGCCTTTTCGATACAGGTAGTTTACCGGCGCGCATACGATCCGGTAGCCCTCAAGCGCTTCGTCCATGCTGACGAAATCCACATCCACGCCCTGCTCCCAGAAGACCTGATAATGCTTCAGCACCTCGGACACATAGTCAAGATCCAGCCTGGGGCCGGATGCGTCCTCCAGCGCCCACCAGTTCTCCCAGTCGAACACGATCGCCGCTCCGGGCCGGTTGACGGTTCCTTCAATCAGCCCCTGAACGACTGCCAGCCGCTCTCCCACTTCCGATACCTCCCGGAAGGTCCGGGCAGCGCCGCCGTTCCTGTGATCCACCACTGCGCCATGGAATTTCTCATAAGCGCCCCTGCCCTTTCTCCACTGAAAATACAGTACGGAATCGGACCCGTGGGCAATGGCCTGCATGGACGACAGCATGTGCATCCCCGGACGTTTGACCGGGTTAAAGGACCGCCAGTTCACACAGGAAGGCGTGCTCTCCATCAGGAGGAAAGGCTGCTTCTTCATGCTCCGCATCATGCTGTGTCCTGCCGCCGCACGGACCGCGGCGGGCACTTCGTCCTTCGACGCATGCCACTGAGGGTAGCTGTCCCATGAGATCACGCTAAGGCAGCTCTGCAGCCGGTGATAGTTGAGATTTTTGAAGAAATCCATAAAGTTCGTCGTCACCGGACGGTCGGAATATTCCCGGACCGCATGGATCTCCTCCCGGCAGAAATCCGTCATCTGCTCCGTCACGAACCGCTTCCAGTCCAGCTTCAGCCCGTGGGACAGCGCTTCCCCGTGGGGCGCGGGGCTGTGAATCTGCTCCCAGTCCGTATAGACATGGCTCCAGAAACGGTTCCACCAGGCGTGGTTCAGCTCTTCCAGCGTATGATATTTCTTCCGGAGCCATTTCCGGAAGGCGCTCTGGCACTGTTCGCAGTGGCAGGCCCCGTCTCCCCAGTTGCCGCCCAGCTCATTGGAAATATGCCACAGGATCACGGCCGGATGCTTCCCGAAACGCCTGGACAGCTCCAGATCCATCCGCCGGATCTTCTCTCTCATGACCGGAGACGTATAGCAGAAATTATGCCTGCGCCCCGGCAGGTTCCTTTTTTCATCCTCCTGCACCTGCATCACTTCCGGATACTTCTGCGTCAACCAGTGGGGCATGGCGCCGGAGGGCGTTGCCAGGATCACCTGGATACCGTTCTCATACAGCCGGTCGATCCGCTCCGCCAGCCATGCGAAATCATAGCGCCCTTCCTCCGGCTCCAGCATGGACCAGGAAAAAACTCCAAGGGTCACGCAGTTGATTCCCGCCTCTTTCATCAAAATAATATCTTCTTCCAGAATCTCCGGCCTCTCCAGCCACTGTTCCGGATTGTAATCGCCGCCATGCAGCAGTCTGCCTCCTGTCATATGGGTTCCCATCCTTTCCTGCCGACTATGGTCAGCCTGTCTCATGATTATTCAATATATCACCTTTTACCGGGGATTGCAATCGGTTGTTCACATATGTTCGGGAACAGCCTCCTGGTCATTCTTCATTCCATGACGCCGCGATCCGCGACAGGGACCAGAATAACAGGCCACTGGTTTTTTGCTGACGCAGATAGTCGATCCGATAGTCATTGTGAAGCTTTCCGTCCTCTGCCTTTGCATCGTAAGCGCCCAGGCCGTTTTCTACGACCATGATGGGAAGCTCCGCATGTTCCGCAATGTCCGCGCTGACCATCAGGATCTCCTTCGAAAGATCCCGGATCATGCTCAGATATTTGGGATCGACATCATAAACGGTCTGTTCTGCTCTGAACAAATCCTCCAGCCCATAGGGCACTGCACCTTTCACTGGAACTTAAATATTGACCCGAAAGTCTTAGCAAAAGCTTAACCCCTCATTTCATTGACAAACGCACCGTTTTTCCATTATAGTTATTTTAGTTTACATAAAGGCATCTGCCGGGAGTTCTTCCCTGCAATGCAGAATTTCAACAGAAAGGTGTTTGATTTGAGAAAACAACTGAGGGAAAAGATTTTTGAGTCTCTGGCATCCGTCCTGCCCATCACTGCCATCGTGCTGGTCTTAAGCATCACCGTGGCTCCTGTGGAAGCTGGAACGCTGGTGCTCTTTTTATTCGGAGCCCTTCTGCTGATCTTCGGCATGGGCGTCTTCACCCTGGGCGCGGACCTTGCCATGACCCCCATGGGCGAAGGCATGGGCATCGAAATGAGCAAATCCAAAAGGGTCATCTGGCCCATTCTGATCAGCTTCGTCTTCGGCGTCATCATCACCATGGCGGAGTCGGATCTCCAGGTGCTGGCAGAGCAGGTGCCCGCCATCCCGAACATGGTCATCGTCCTGGCAGTCGCCGCAGGCGTGGGGATCTTCATGATGCTGGCCATCGCCCGGATGTTTTACCAGATCCCCCTGAATGTCCTGCTCTTCATCTTCTACGGGATCGTCTTTCTTGCCGCCGTCTTTACCCCGTCTTCCTTCATACCGGTGTCCTTTGATTCCGGCGGCGTGACCACCGGACCGGTGACCGTTCCTTTTATCATGTCCATGGGCGTGGGGCTCGCCGCCCTGAGGAGTGACCGGCATTCGGGGGAGGACAGCTTCGGACTGGTGGCCCTGTGCAGCATCGGCCCTGTGCTGGCGGTGCTGATCCTCGGCATCTTCTATCAGCCGGATTCCGCTTCCTTTGAAATGGCTGAAGCCGCACAGATCCATACGACTGCGGATGCGACGCGGGAATTTCTGCTGGCATTTCCGGACTATCTGAAAGAAGTCGCCGTTGCCATCCTGCCCATTGCAGGGATGCTCTTTCTCTTCCAGCTACTGACCGGACGCTTCCGGAAGAGAAAGCTTCTGAAGATCACCGGAGGGCTGTTCTACACCTATATGGGCCTGGTGCTCTTCCTGACCGGCGTCAACGTAGGCTTTATGCCCGCCGGACAGTTCCTGGGGGCTGCCATCGGCGCCAGGGAGGACAATTATCTGCTGATCCCCATCGGCATGCTCATGGGGTATTTTATCGTGGCGGCAGAGCCTGCGGTGCATGTCCTGACCAGACAGGTGGAAGAGGTGTCCAACGGCTCCATCACCGCCGGGTCCATGAAGACCGGCCTGTCGGTGGGCGTGGCCGTATCGGTGGGCATCTCCATCCTGCGGATCCTCACCGGCATCCCGATCCTGTATTTTCTGGTCCCGGGTTATCTGCTCTCGCTTCTTCTGACCTTTTTCGTGCCGAAGATCTACACCGGCATCGCCTTCGACTCCGGCGGCGTCGCCAGCGGCCCCATGACGGCGGCCTTTCTCCTGCCCTTCGCCATGGGCGCCTGTACCGCGGCAGGCGGAAATATTCTGACCGACGCCTTCGGCGTGGTGGCCATGGTCGCCATGACGCCCCTTGTAACCATCCAGGTGCTGGGACTTGCGAGCGAACTCCGCAGACATGCGCGGACCAGATATCTGAAGACGCAGTTTGAGCAGATCGAGGACATCGTCCTGTATTTTGACGACTGAAAGAGAAAGCAGGTGAATCTATCCATATGGAAGGAAAAACAGAACGCCCCAAGCTTCTGGTGTCCATCGTGGAGCGCCGGAGGGGAAAGGATATGATAAAACTCTATGACCGGGAAGGGGTGACGTTTCACTACCAGACTGTGGGACGCGGTACCGCCACCTCCGAGATCATGGACATCCTGGGACTGGAATCCCGGGACAAGGACATCGTATTGAGCCTGGCAGCCGCCTCCCTGATCGACCAGCTCGCCTACCGGATGAGCAACGAGCTTCGGGGCAGCGTAGATACCAAAGGGATTTTTTTCGATCTGCCCCTGACCGGCATGAGCAACATGATTGCCGCCGCCTTCAGCATCCCCCTGAAAGCCCCTGAAAAAGAGCCCGCTCCCCGGCTCACCGAAGCCCTGCTGGAAAAAGCGTTTCCCGCCCGGCAGGAAGACACAGGAAAGGAAGAACCGTCTATGTCCTCTGAAAACAAACACACCCTGATCCTGATCAGCGTCAATCAGGGTTATACGGAAACGGTACTGAAGACCGCCAGAAGCCTGGGCGCAAGAGGCGGCACGATCCTCCGGGCCAGATGGAGCGGCGTAAAAGCGCTGGAGACTTATCACGGCATCTCCCTCCAGACCGAAAAAGAGATCATCGCCATCATCGTCCCCAATGACCTGCGCAACCGGATCATGGACGCCGTCAACGAAAAACACGGCCTGAAAACCGAAGCCCAGGCCATCGTCTGCAGCATGAAGGTGGATCATTTTGCGCCGATCTGATATCGAGCACATTATTCTGGATAAAATACCCAGGCCCGGAAACAGACGCGTCTACTCAAGCTCCGGAAAGATGCTTCCCATCAGTTCCCATGCGGCGTCTCTTTCCCGTCTCTGCTCCGGTGTAAGTTCTTCGTAGGCACATAACATCGGATGCTGCCTTGCCTCATCGTTGCGAACCGGGCCATAGCTCCAGTTATAAAAGATATAGAATCGAAGCCAACGCATGTGGTCCAGTTTACGGTACATTTCCTTTACAGACTCCTGCTGCGCCGTCCTGCAGTATGTGTCATATGCTTTCTTAACCGAGGAATCGGTAAGCTCTGTAATCGTCTCATCCTCCAGAAGAATTCTGGTCTTCATCAAAAGATGATCCGCCGCCACGATTTTTGACTGCCGGTGAAGATCATCCAGCTCATTCCAGTCAAGTGTAGCATAAGAGACTGATCTGCGAAAAAGTTCATTGATCATGATCGCAGCCTGATTCAGTTCTGTACGGATGATCTGCTGTGAAGTATAGATATCCTCATTTGCCCCAAAATAAGATACCCCCGGCGCTTTCCGGCTGCTCCTAAGATCAATACGGCCGATGGTCCTGTAGTATTTATTCAATGTCCAGAAGATACTCCAGCCCTTCTGCTCATCGTCCTCACAGATAATAATACGGCTGGCCTGCTCCAGAACAGGACGGTTCTCCGACCAGGCCTCATCGTGAAAAATCAGAGAGTCCCTCACTTTGGATTCCCTGTTCAGGGAAAACAGCTCTCCCAGCTGATTATGTACAGAAAGAAATTCTCCCGCCACGCCAAAAACATGATACGCCACATGCTGCTCCACTGACAGAATATTGTTTAAGATCGCCCGTTCCAGAATACTGGAACCATAGTTTCCGAATCCAATGAGCACAATGGTATTTTCATGCCGGCATAATGGTTTGGATCTCCAGTATTGTCTGGCACAGCACTCGTAACTGTGAAAAAAATTAATATTTCCAGAGAGCTGATCCTGTCCGTTTGTCGTTCTCGCATATACTTCCACCGGCAGTTCATGCAGATTGACAGCCCGGCTGTTTACGCCAATATCATTTTCTTTCATCAGAAAAACCCTGCATTTTGTTCCTGTGTTCTTCTTTTTTGCCACAATTCTGTGCAGTGAGGCAGTAAGAAAAATACAGGGATAATCGGGAATTTCACTCTGGCTGCTTCTTTTCTCTCCGTAGATGATCAGCGCATTGGGATCTTCTTTATGAATGTTGGCGGCAAGCGTATTGGACTCTACTCCACAATCCACAAAATAGTACCAGTTTTTGCGCCGCTGCAGACCAAGCAGAAAGAAAGGCAGCCCTTCGCTGGTAATAAAGGATACCACTGCTCCCAGCATGGTCACCATAATACCGGCAGACATCAGGAGGAATATCATTCCCACCATATGTCCCAGTGGTGTGACGGGTATCAAATCTCCATATCCTACCGTGGTTAAAGTCACCAGTGAATACCAGAATGCATCTCCGAACGTGCGGATCACCGCATCACTGCTTGAAGACTCCGAACAGTAAAGAATCGTCAGCAGACCAATATAGACCAGTGCTGTCATAATTATCAGATATAAACAGAATGTCTTTCTTGTTTTCATAATGTCCGTTCTTTCCTCAAAATATCACGCCTGACAGAAAACCGGCTTTGTCCGTCCCAGGCAAACATAAAATATCCAAACGAGACAGACAAAGCCGGTTATTTGTTCGACACATTCCATATGGGCGCCGACGCACAGACGGGGTCATGTCCTGAGACCAACCCATTCATTACCTGTGGCATCCATGATGTCTTCCGTGTCCCCGGCGGGAAACGGTCACACATGTGCCGTCGCAGTAATCACCATCGTGATCATAGCCGCAATACTCACATCCGTCATGGGTATGCCGTCCTGTCTCTGTGCACCCTTCCACCGTACAGACCGGACAGCTGGTATCAACTGTTGACTGCCTGCGGTGATGCCCATGAGCAGAAACCGGCATGGCCAGAAGAACTGAGAGCAGAGCAGCGGCTGTAACTGCAGTAAACCGTCTGCCAAAATGCATACTTCTCCCCTCCTTTCTTTTCCCCGGCATACGGACTCTGATCCATACGAAGCAGATTCTTCCGGGGATACTGCTGTAAGGACAGTATAACACGAAGAAATGCTCCAAACAAGCAGTCTGTTTGTTTATAACTCCTGTCAGGAAAACATGTTCTCCACGTATTCCCGCATTCCTTCACGGGATGTAACATTTTTTGCACCGTTTATGATGTCATTCTGCTCCGCTTTTGAAAGATGGCTGAAGCGGATGAGTATATCTGCATGCTGCGCAAGCTCCATGGTAAATCCAATGGGAAGATCCCTCTTTTTCAACATTATTATCACCTCAGTGACAGGATGTGCAGGGTAAAAAGAAATTATGCTGCGCTTTCATCTTTTGATTGTTATTTTTCATGGAACTGGTGGTCTGCGCCCTCTGCAAAACCTTGAACACCTGCGCATTCCTGCCGGCCATCCTCCTGTCCCCCGCAGGAGGAATGATCGCGGACCGGGTCATTTTGCCATTATCATTTACGGTTAAAATATTCATACAAATCATTTACACAATAAAACAAAGGCAACCAGTTTCAATATTCCGGGAAATACACTGGTAACCTCATTGTGCAGCGATTCATATTGACAATAAAAATCCTCAATCGCTGATTCCCAGTTCTTACCGGCAACAGCTTTTACCATACCGATTTCATTAAACCCAAACGTATGCAGATATTGTCAGCTGGTAACGGTTAATGTTAATCAAATTTCCTGTTTCGTTCGTCCATTTTCTCAAAACCTGCAGAATCTTCACGAATTGTAATTGTTATGTTGGCATTACTGTATTCTGCTGCAATTTCCTGCAGCCTACTTACAATATCATCTTCTGTCATACTTAACATTTCTTCAATATCTGTTCTGTTCCAAAAATCCTGTATCTCGCTCATCATATTGCTGATACAATAGTCACGTTCTCCAACAGTAAGCGTCTGTTTATCTGCAATATGATAGGAAAACTGGTAGAACAAATCACACCATGCGCCGTATCCGTTTTCTTCCGTTGTTTTTGATGGAAGATACTGATTATAGCTGGGGTCTTCCTCTTCCCGCCCCGTATAATTACTTTGTACATAGCGATAAGTATGATTCCTGCACACCATACAATAAACCACATGGAAACAGATGATGAAATATCCGCTGGCGGCTGTTCCACTCCCTGTGTTGTAACAAACAGTCCTTGCATAGTGGGAATGTTGTAATCTGTTCCAGCTTCCGGCAATGTTGCAGAAGATATGCTATGAGTTACCAATGTATAAATACTGAACATTGACGGAATCGAAAACGGGATAAGCAGCCTTAATATCACCAGTTCCCATAAAACAAGAAAAGTCTTTTTCGGCAGTTTATTGATTGCCACCGCACGGATAATCACTACCGCAGTAATGAAAGCAGCCCCCGAAAAGCTCATTTGCAGTAAATTCATTTACACCACCTCATTCCAAATCTTCCACAATCTGCCTGAGTTTCTGAATTTGTTCAGCGGAGAGCTTTTTTCTGCCTAACAGGGCTGCAAACAGTTTGTCAACGGAACCGTCATAAATCTTGTCAATCAATTCATTTGTTTCTGCTTCCTGTACTTCTTCTTTGGGAATAAGGGCATGGCACATGAAATTCGGTTCGGAACGCTCAATCGCCCCTTTTTTAATACATCTTTTTATCAGTGTGTAGGTGGTATTCATGTTCCAGCCAATTTCTTTTTTCAGAACATCAGATATATGTTTTGCCGTGGTATCGCCCTCACTCCAAAGCACACACATTACTTTCAATTCTGAATCGAAAAGTTTAATATCCATTTTTATCCTCCTTTTCATAAGACCACAGTAGTTTCTGCATGGTTATATATTATATCTTTCTTATCGGTCTGTTAACACTACCGCAGTAGTGTTGAGAAAAATTCATAATTTTTATGTTGGATAGATATAAGAATGAGGAGGATTTCGCAGTAGTCGGCACTGTGCGTAATGTGCATAACCTGCTGTCTTATGGAGTTGTAGGAAAGTCTGTTTGCAGAATGTGGGAAATCTGCACTTTAACTTTTTCATGTTCTGTGGACGGACTTTTCCATGACGGAACAGCAAATTATACACATTTCCACGGTGCTTGTCTTTTGGTCTTTGGTTCGGAATAGTGTGGTGCTGGCGGTCTATCTTTTCATCCGGTTTCTGTCCTGCTGCTCCCTGTCTTTTTGCTTACAGACGGTCCAGCATCCCTTTTCACATAGGAACATACCTTTCTGCAATGTCCGTTTCTGTCTGCTCTGCTCTCATGTATCCCTTCCTGCTGAAAACCGCAGGCTTCAAACAGTCTGCGGGACGCCGTATTGTCCTCCAGAATACTGGAACAGATGCAGTCCAGCCCAAGCTCCCGAAAGGCATAAGAGACCAGGGCATCCACTGCGTCCCGTCCGTAGCCTCTGCCCCGGGCAGATCGCAATAGCTTGATCTGCATCTTTGCCGTTCTGTTTTCTTTATTAAGATCAGACAGCATGATGATCCCAAGACCCGATTCCGGATCTCCCTGGTCCGCAATAATTCTGCGCACACTGCCTGCGGGAGCTTCCGGCGAACCGAAACGTCCCACCAGATACCTGCCCGTAACCGGATTTTGATAACCTTTTGTCACCTTCATGATCTCCGGATCCCGGACCAGGTTTAAAAGCATCTCCCTGTCCTGCATCTTTGCCGTTCGAAGAATCACTTTACCACCTGTGATATCCCCATATCCTTCCATTTCATTCCACTCCCGCATTGCCTCTTATGTTCTTCTTCATCCGGAAAGCTTCCCGGCCCCATGAGAAAACCCGACCGCTTCTCCTGCCGGATACTGCTTCCCTGACCGCAGAATCACCATATATTTACAGATAAAACATAGCAGAAAACAGCCGTTTTTGCAATCATCCTGTACACAATCATAACAGAAAAATCCCTTCCGTTTTCTGCCGTAATATGATATAATTCAGTTTACAAAGAGATGCCATAATCTATGGGTCTCAATTTTTAATATTATGGGGAGAAGAACTATGAAACGAAAAGCAAGTATTTTTACAGCAATGATTCTGTGCTTCTGCATGCTTATGGGAAGCGGAATCTTTGTCAGCGCGGCGCAGACACCGCTGACCAGTCTTACCTTTGATGTGGACTATTACTACAACACCTATCCGGACCTGCAGGCTGCTTTTGGTTATGATACCAACAGCTTATACCGCCACTATATCGATTTCGGAATGGCAGAAGGCCGGTCCGGCAGTGCAGAATTCAACTGCCTGGCTTACCGGAATAACTATCCGGATCTGCAGGCATCCTTTGGAACGGATTATCGTGCCTATTGTGTCCATTATGAGACTTATGGAAAGGCAGAAGGCCGAAGCGCTGCGGGGGATGGTTCCGTGATTCCGGTTTCCGCAGAAGCGCCTGTCAGCACGATCATCGGCACTTATGCGACCGCCTACAGTCAGAGCTCTTCCCGCGCCACCAACATATCCCTGGCCGTATCCCGGATCAACGGCGTCGTTATTCAGCCGGGAGACAGCTTTTCCTTCAGCCGGACGATTCTGCCCAGAACCTCGGCCAACGGTTATGTGGAAGCTCCCACGATTGTAAACAAAAAATACGTTCCAGGGATCGGCGGAGGAATCTGTCAGGTGTCCTCTACCCTGTATGCGGCCATGTTAAATGCCGGACTGCCCGCCACAGAGCGGCACCCCCATTCCCTGAAAGTAGCGTATATTCCCGAAGGAATGGATGCGACGATCTCCGGAACTGCACTGGATCTTCGATTCACCAACACGTTTGCAGAACCCATCCAGATCCAGGCTACTGCAGACCAGGGCACTTTGACCATATCACTCTGCAAACAGTAAATGACAGATAATGATACAGCAAGCTGCAAAAAGGCTTTCCGGAGCATCTTTCACACTCCGAAAAGCCTTTTCTCTTTTAAATCGTCTCTTCCTTTTTCCGGATGATGCGGATCATCTCTGCCGGCGTGATCTGCGAAATTCCTTCGGCGTGCTTTTTGTATGTTTTTTAAATGTTTTGCCGAAATAAGCGCTGTTGTTGAATCCGGTCATGAACGCGATATTCGTGACCGGCTCTTCTGTCTCAAGCAAAAGCCGCTTCGCCTGCTCCACGCGGTACTGAATCAGGTAGTCCATCGGTGTCTGGTGAAACGTGTTTTTAAAAGACCGGATGCATTCCCTGGCGCTGATGCCGGCGTGGCCGGATATGTCGGCAATCGTTATTTTTTCCTGATAATGCTTATGAATAAAGCTTAAAATATCTTTGGTCCGTTCATGCCGGGAAGGGGTCTCGAAAAGCTCTTTCTGACGCTGTATTTCTATTTCCTGTACAAGAACCGTCCACGCCCGCGAGAGAAGGCTGCGGATCTCAAATTCCGCATTCGCGGTTTCAGCAAGCCTCGTCAGGGCACGCAGGAATTTCAAAAAGCTTTTTCCGCTCTCTGTGTTTTCTTTGACAATTACCACCTCAACCAAACGGTTCTTTAAAATGGGATTCAGATATTTTGTCTCAAATATGCTTCTGTAATGTCCGGTAAGCAGGATTGGGTGAAACAGATGGGCGTGTTCCACCGCGTAAGAGGAACCTTCCGCTTTTCGCTTTGTATTCATTACGTTTGTATTGATAAAATAAGCCTCTCCCTGACGAATCGTATAGGTCCGGTTGACCGTCTCTATGAGAATGGAACCCCTGTACGCATAGTCAAACTCCACCTCTTCATGCCAGTGCCAGGGAACCGTATAGCTGCTCAGGTCCCGTTCATGCATCGTATAGGGAAATTCGTACGTAATCCCGTCAATCAGTTCCACCGCGTTTTCATCCTGTATAAATGACAGTTCCATCTCCGCTCCTCCTTACAGCCTGTATCAACCCAAAAGATCCGTTATGAATAATTATAAAAATATTCGTATTTTTGTCTTTATATTTATATAATAGAGCATAAAAATAATATTTTCAAGCTGTACCTCCTGATATAATCGGTTTATCAAAGAAAGGAGAAAAAAGCAATGGCAAATAATTTTCACTTTTATTCACCGACGGAAGTCGTCTTTGGAAAGGGAACCCACAGGGAAACCGGCCGCTATATCAAAAAATACAATGGGAACCGGATACTGATCGTATATGGAAGCGACCGCGTGTTCAAGAATGGACTGATGGACGAAATTACGGATTCCATAAAAAAAGAAGGCCTGACATACGAATTTCTGGGCGGCGTAGTCCCAAACCCGCATCTGTCCAAAGTCTATGAAGGAATCGAACTGGGCAAAAGGATGCAGGCGGACTTTCTGCTGGCTGTCGGAGGCGGATCGGTCATCGATACCGCAAAAGCTGTGGCATACGGACTGGCAGAGCCCGAGGAAGATGTCTGGACGCTTTTCGCGCACACGCGCACCGCACGAAAATGCCTTCCGGTAGCGTCGGTCCTGACCATCGCCGCCGCAGGAAGCGAGACAAGCATGGGAGCTGTCATCACGAATGAACAGACAAAAGAAAAACGGGCCTATGACGACAATCTGGCACGGCCGAAATTCGCGGTTATGAACCCGGAACTGACCCTGTCTCTGTCCGACTACCAGACTATGAGCGGCTGTACGGACATTATGATGCATACCATGGAGCGTTATTTCACAAACGGCGGAAATATGGAAATCACCGACTCCATCGCCGAAGGGCTTCTCCGCACCGTAATCTCCAATGCCGTGCTTCTGCACAGCGATCCGCAGAATTATGACGCCAGAGCGGAAATCATGTGGGCCGGTTCTCTGGCGCACAATAACCTGACCGGATGCGGAAACGACGGCGGCGATTTCTCGACCCATCTGCTGGAACATGAGATCGGGGGAATGTTTGACGTAACTCACGGCGCCGGGCTGGCTGCCGTCTGGCCCGCGTGGGCAAGGTATTCGTACCGACACGCTCTGCCAAGATTTGTCCGCTTCGCGGTCAACGTCATGCAGGTGAAGCCGGAGGGCACCGAAGAGGAAATTGCCGAAAGAGGCATCGAAGCCATGGAAACATTCTATCATTCCATCGGCATGCCGGCCAATATGAAGGAACTGGGTATCGCGCCGACGGACCGGCAGATCCACGAGATGGCTGTCGGCTGCACAAAAGCCTGCGGAGGAAGCAAAGGCTCCGCCAGAGTTCTGCAGGAAAAAGATATGGAAACGATCTATCAAATGGCACGGTAAAGATTATGCATTTTAAAAAACGAGGAGAACTATTCATGAACAAAATTAAATGGGGCGTCCTGGGAACCGCTTATATCTTTGAGCGGGATACCGCGCGGGGCATGGCGCTGGCGGACAACTGCGAACTGACTGCGATCGCAGGACGCAATAAGGAAAAAGCAGAAGCATTTCAGAAGAAATACGGGTTTCAGAAAGTCTGTGAAAGCTATGGGGAACTTCTGGACGATCCGGAGATCGAGGCAGTCTATCTTCCCCTTCCGAATACGCTTCACTATGAATGGACACTGGAAGCGCTGCGGCACGGGAAACATGTATTATGCGAAAAACCGCTTGCCCCCACTGCCGAACAGGCCCGGGAGATGTTCCGGACGGCAAAAGAAAACCATGTCCTTCTGATGGAAGCTTTTGCTTATCAACACAGCCCTTATATTCAGGAAATCAAAAGGGTGATTGAAGACGGCCGGATCGGAGAACTCCGATACGCGGAAGCTGCATTGATCACATCGGATTACGACCGCAGCAACATCCGCATGCGCAGGGAAACACTGGGCGGCTGCACGTATGACGTGGGCGTCTATGCGCTCAGCCTTCTCCTGCGGATGCTTGGAGAGGAACCGGAGAAAATTCATGCATCCGCCTGTCTCTCCAGGGAAAGGATCGATACGTATACAACAGGCATACTGGAATACAGCGGCGGAAAAAAAGCTCATTTTGACTGCGGAATGGTACTGGAGACGGAGAAAAACAGCTCTCTGGACCGCTTCCAGATCCACGGATCGAAAGGCTGTATCATCTCTGAAAATTTTGCATTCAACGCCCCCGGTACTCTGACCTACCGTCTTCGCACCTTCGACGGTGCGGACGAACTGCACAAGGTGGAAGTTCCCAACAACTACCAGCTGGAAACAGAGCAGTTCGGACGCTGCATCCGCGGTCTGGAAACGCCGTATGTAACGGATGCATTCAGTATATCTCTGGCCGGTACGGTCGACCGTATCCTGGGAAAAATCGGTTACGGACAGTAAACAAATAACCCGTTTCAAATCAAACAGGCTCCTGCCACTGTAAATAGCCGGCAGGAGCCTGTTTTCTCCTTTTACATTTTCCAAACCAATCCGGCGCCTCAGCCCTGGTCCGGACCGAAAGAGCCTTCCGGCAGCGGATATTCATTGCAGAGCAGCCGGTATGGTGGCTCGTCCTCTTCGATTGCCGGGAACCTTCCGGACGGCTCATAAAAACGATTGTCTTCATTATCGTCGTTGCATTGAGACACCTCCCCGATCAGCACGCTTCCGGTTCCGGGAACCGCGTGAAATTCATGATACTGATGCGGCCAGATCGTGACGCTCTCTCCCGGCAGCAGTGTCACGCAGTAACCAGCGGGAACCTTCTTTGAACAGCCGTCCATATTCAGCAGCACATCCTCATTCGAGAGTCCGCCTTCCCCATCGTCCTGATAGACCTTGATCTTCAGAACGCCTCCTCCGCGGTTGATGATATCTTCTGACTTATACCAGTGAAAATGCATGGGCGCCATCATGGTGTCTCTCATATACAACAGCTTCTCCGCATAAACCTTTTTTGTATTTCGGATTATGCTGATTTCCGTTCCGGAGCGTGATCAGTCCGAAGCCGCAGGTATTAAAATCTCCTCTTCCAAAATCCGTAATATCCCAGCCCAGCATATTATCCCGGATCTCGTCATATTCATGCCCCTTTTTCTTCCATTCTTCCGGTGTCCAGCGGCAAAAAGGCGGAAGGTGAAATCCGTGCTCTTCCGCCATTTCCTCCATTTCCCGAATAATCTGATTAATTTCTGAACGTTTCATATGATATTTTCCTTTCTTTTTTATAATCTGTCTGTGAGAACAGAGATCGACCAGTGATTCTGATAACACTTCTTCGCATCCAGTGCGATCAAATCCGGCTTTTCCTCGGCCGCTTCCACGATATCCTGTCTGGAAGGCAGAGAAACGGACGGTTCCAGGCATACATACGGAGCGTCTGTATGCGGCCTGTGCCAGATTCCAAGATACCGCATGTCCGGGTATTCCAGCAGAATTGATTTTTCCGTATTTTTTCGTTTTAAAAGAACTCTTCCGCCCGTTCCTTCTACGTAGAGGGCGTCCCGGTCAAATAATTCATGCCGCAGGGGGAGAATGCCGCCCTCTTCCAGTTCCAGCGCTGCATCCATGCTCCGGTCTGTAAAGCAACTGTCTGTCATCCCAATCCTGACAGGTGCTTCTGCACGGTCAAACTCCAGATAGTGCGCTTCAAACGCCGCCTTTCCATCCCACGGAATGCGAAATCCCGGATGACATCCAATTCCGAAATACATTTTCTCGACCCCGAGATTCTTTACCCGCTCTGTAATTTGAAGACAGCTTCCGTTCAGCTCATATTCCAGTTCCAGTTCAAACTGAAACGGGTAAATCTCATGCGTCTGTTCATTGCTTCTAAATCCCAATACCGCCTTCTGTCCGGTCTTTCCCAAAAGTTTCATTCTGGTGTCCTTCAAAAAACCGTGGATTTCCATCGGATACCGAATTCCCTGATAAGTATACTGTCCTCTGGTCATGCGTCCTGTAAAAGGAAACATATGAGCCGCCCGATAAGGCCAGATCTGTTCATCTCCTGTCCACAGGTATTCTGTTCCTTCCGCGTCGCGCAGAGAATAAAGTTCCCCGCCGCAGAGTGAAAACTCTGCGGCAAGGTACTGATTGGCAAGTCCAAATCTCATTTTTTCTCGATGCCGTCCTTTGTAATTACAGACACGCCGGTATCCAGCTGGGTAAACTCAAGCTCTTCTCCCCGGATCGCTGCAACGGCCGCTTTCATGCCCTCCTGTCCCATCACATCCGGATTCTGAGCAATCGTACAGACCAGGGAGCCGTCTTCCACCATCGCAAGCAGCGCATTCGATTTGTCAAAGCCAATGCCGATGATACCGGAACCGGAACCCTTGACTGCATTTCCGACCCCGATTGCACAGCCCTCATTTGCCCCGAAGATCGCAACTGCGCCTTCCGATATGTAATTGTCCGCAATGTCCTGAGAAGGCCCCGCTTCCCCGCCGCTGTACTGCGTCTCCAGGATTTCAAAAGGCTGGTTTTCCATCGCCTGACGGAATCCGACTTCCCGGTTTTTGGCGTTCTGGTTGGACGCGCTGAAATTGACAATGCCGATCTTGCCGGAAGTAATACCGGCCGCACTCAACGCATCCAGCATCTCTTCTGCAGCAATCTCGCCGGCCCTTACGCCGTCTGTTCCAAATGCGGCCTCTGCCGTTACATTTGCAACCGCGTCTACATAGATCAGGTGTACGCCCTGGCTTTTGGCATCCTCCAGCGCCGCCGATACGGAATCCGGGCCGTTGGGGGCGATCATGATCGCCTGCGCGCCGTCCGCAACCGCATTATTGATCTGCTCGATCTGCTGCGAATCATCCTTCCGATCCGGCGCCATCCATTTAAAATCCACACCGCCGATCTCCGCCGCCTCTGCCAATGCCGCTTCATAAAGAGATACCCAGTGCTGATCCGTACTGTCCATTGTGATCAGAACGACCCGGTCTCCGCCTTCTGATTCGCCTGTTTCACTCTGTACCGTGACCATGCTTTCCTCTGCCCCTGCGCAGCCTGTGAGCATTCCCAGGCCCAGCAATACTCCCAGCATTCCGACAACCATTCTTTTTTTCATCTCTTTTGTTCTCCTTTTTTATCTTTTATCAGTTATTCTGTCCTTTTGCTTTCCAAAACCGAAAGCTTCCAGAACGAATTACCACATCCAGCAGCACAGACACGATGACAATCGCGCCGATTACAATATTTCGGATCGCCACCGGCGCTCCCGCAAACTGCAGGCCGTTCTGCAGCACGCCCCATATGGCGGCTCCGATAACTGTTCCAAACAGGAGGCCCTGTCCGCCCAGTGTGGACACACCGCCAATCACGGACGCCGCCACCGCATACATTTCATACATATTTCCCGCATCCATCGTTCCCATGCCCGAGATCGCACATGTCACCAGTCCTACAATCCCCGCACACAGTGAACTGACCAGATAGACAATGATCACGGTGAACTTTGTATCGACGCCCGACAGCCCTGCTGCGCTGATATTGCTGCCGACCGCATAAATATACTGGCCGATCGGCGTCTTTCTCAGAATAAAATTCAGGATCAGAAACAGAATAAGTGCAATCCAGACCGTGTTGTAAATTCCCAGTGTATTGCCGTAATAGAAGAGATCCCGAAAACCCTGCGCGTGATCTCCGATGGCATCCGTATTATAGTTGTTGTTTACGATCTGAGCGATGCCTCTGGCAATCGTCATCGTCCCCAGCGTTGCGATAAACGGCGGGAGCTTGCACCTTGCAACCAGCGACCCGTTCAGAAGTCCCACCAGCATACTGGCAAGAAGCGCAGCCGCCGACGCCGCGACCGACGGCACACCTCTTGTCATCAATGTGGCGGACAGCATACAGCTCATACCGACGACCGATCCGATGGACAGATCAATATTTCCGGTGATCAGTACATAGGACTGCCCAATGCCGATCAGGATGATCGGTGCAATTTGTCTCAAAAGATTTCCGATATTCCTGCCCGAGAAAAAATTCGGACTCATGATTCCAAATATAATGCACAATACAATCAAGCCTGCGGTTACCGTCAGCACCTGGCTCATGCCCCGAATCCTCAGCCATCTCCTCCATCTGTCCGCATGTTTTTTACTCATTTCTTTCCTCCGTTCTTCTGATCTTTTTCTTCAAACTCCGTGGCGTAAGTCATGATTTCCTGCTGCTTTAACTGATTGATCAGATTGTAGATCTCCACCTTGGCAGCCACATCAATTCCTCTTGTGGGTTCGTCAAATATGATAACCCTGGATGCTCTTGCCAGCCATTTTCCAATGACAATCTTCTGTTGATTGCCGCCGGAAAGCGTTCCTGCGTCCACACCTCTTCCGGCCAGTTTCACTTTCAGGTTTTGAATTGCCACGTCGACAAGATTCTTTTTCTTTTTTTCACTTAGAACCCCTGCCCTTGTACAAAGCTGATCCATATTGGTCAGCGCCAGGTTGTCTTCCACGCTTAGATTGACGCAAAGCCCATCCTTTTTCCGGTCTTCGGGAATCAAAACGATCCCGGACCGAATCGCATCCAGAGGACTGCGTATTGACAGCTGCTTTCCGTCCAGAAAGACAGCCCCTGATTCCAGAGGATCCGCCCCGAAAATTGCCCTGGTTGTCTCTGTTCTGCCCGCTCCCATCAGTCCGGCAATTCCAAGCACCTCCCCCTCGTACAGGACAAAGCTGACATTTTTTACGGCCTTTCCGGATTTCAGATTCTGCACCTCAAAGATTTTCTTTCCCCTGCTGCATCTTACACGGGGAAACTGTTCTTTGACCTCCCGGCCGACCATGTGCCTGATCAGTTCGTCCATCTTCACATCTTTAAAATCCATGGATGTGATGTATTCCCCGTCCCTCATAACCGTTACCCGGTCCACGATATGCTGCAGTTCATCCAGCCGATGAGAAATGTAGACGATACCGCAGCCTTCCGAACGAAGCTGCCGTATGATCCGAAACAGGTCTTCAATCTCCTTATCCGTCAGTGCGGAAGTCGGCTCGTCCATAATAATGATCTTCGCATTGGAAGATACTGCTTTGGCGATCTCCACCAGCTGCTGCCTCGAAACCGGCAGATCACCGACAACCGCCGCCGGATCAATGTCCAGCCCAAGCTTTTGCAGGATGCGTCCGGCCTCCGCATTCATGCCGCTTTTGTCGAGCAGCCAGCCCTTTTTCTTCTCCCGCCCCAGAAAAATATTTTCCGCAACTGTCAGATGCCCGCACATGTTCAGTTCCTGATGAATAATCTCAATGCCCATCCCCTGTGCTGCCTTCGGCGTCAGATTGCCCTGCTCCTTTCCAAACAGCCGGTACGTGCCGGAGTCACGTGTGTACACGCCGCTCATGATTTTCATAAGCGTGGATTTTCCGGCGCCGTTTTCTCCCAGCAACGCCAGCACCTCTCCGGCCCTTAAGCGAAAAGAGACGTCTTTCAGAACTCTGACTCCTGAAAAGGATTTCGTGATATGTTCCATTTCCACGATATAATCCCCCATTTTTCTTCCTCCTTCTCTTTATTTTTCGTACTTTATGATACTCGGAAAGCATGATATAATATATAAAGATCATGTCTGCAATTATAAAAAAACGGACGATATCTGTCCGTTTTTTTATTTCAGGAGAAAGATTTTCGGGCTTGTTGTATAAGGGGGAGTTGACTGTGAGTTTATTCATTATAGATGACAATCAGGTAGAACAGATCCATGGGATGACTGCAGAATATCCCTACTGTATGATTATCAGTGATATGACTGCTTTTACGGTTCCCTGGCACTGGCATGAAGAACTGGAACTTGGTTATGTGGAAACGGGCGTCAATATCATTCAGACAGATAACGCTTCTTACACGATCCATCAGGGAGAAGGATTTTTCATCAATTCCAATGTCATGGACACAAAGTTGAATGGAATTCCCGGTGAAGTAACCATTGAGGTAAATCATCTGTTCCACCCTTATTTTCTGGGCGGACATTTTCAAAGCCGGTTCTTTCGAAAATACATCAATCCCGTTATCAACAATCGTCAGATTGAGGTTCATGTTATACGGGATATGACCGCACCAGGAGAAAAGATTTTGAAAAATTTAAAATTTCTGAAACAGATCCAGGAAAAAGAAAATCAGGAATTTCAGACAAGAAATCTACTGTCGGAAACATGGCTGCTGCTCATGGATGAGCTGGAACAATCCTGCGGGCATTCACAGCTCCCGGAAAATAACCAGCATCGAATACGTGCAATGATCTCGTTTATCCACCACCATTATCCGGAAAAGCTGTCGCTGAAGGACATTGCATCTTCTGCGAACATCAGCGAAAGAGAAGCAAGCCGCTGTTTTAAAAAGCACCTGAAGAAATCCCCCTGCGATTACCTGACAACTTACCGTCTGGAAGAGGCCAGAAAACTGTTATTCCAGACGGAGTTGACTGTCACGGAGATCGGATATCGGACGGGCTTTTCCACAAGCGCTCATTTTGGGCAGGTATTCCGCAGGGCTTTTGGCATGAGTCCTCTGGAATACCGCGCGTCACATATCAGATAATCCTGGACTGAGTTTTACCGCCTCAAACGCCGCCTCCAGCGCCGCGATCAGATCCTCCGCTTTCTCAATGCCGATGGAAAGACGGATGGTGTTCGGCCGGATGCCCTGATCCAGCAGTTCTTCCTCCGTGCACTGGCTGTGAGTGGTGGTCGCCGGATGGATGACGAGAGATTTGACGTCCGCCACATTGGCCAGCAGGGAGAAGATCGCCAGATGGTCGATGAAGTTCTGGGCAGTCTTCGCGTCTCCCTTAATCTCGAAGGTGAAGATCGATCCGCCTCCGTTCGGCAGGTATTTTTGATACAGTTCATGGCTGGGCTCGCTCTCCAGCGACGGATGATGGACCGCTTCCACCTGGGGATGTTCTGATAAATATTTCACGATCTTCAGCGCATTGCTCACATGGCGTTCTACGCGAAGGGACAGGGTCTCCAGCCCCTGCAGGAAGAGGAACGCATGGAACGGAGAAAGCGTCGCTCCGGTATCCCGCAGCAGGACCGCACGGATATAGGTCACAAAAGCGGCCGCGCCCACTGCGTCAGCAAAAGACACTCCATGATAGCTGGGGTTGGGTTCCGAGATCCACGGATAGTTCCCGGACGCTTTCCAGTCAAACCTGCCGCTGTCAACGATCACGCCGCCGATGGCCGTTCCGTGGCCACCGATGAATTTGGTGGCCGAGTGGACTACAATGTCCGCGCCGTATTCGATGGGCCGCACCAGATAAGGCGTCGCAAAGGTAGAATCCACTACCAGCGGGATCTGATGCCGGTGAGCGACCTTTGCCAGTTCTTCCAGATCCGCCAGATTCGAGTTGGGATTGCCCAGCGTCTCCACAAAGATCGCTTTTGTATTCTCCCGGATCGCCGCCTCAAAGGAACCTTCCACCTGCGGGTCCACAAAGGTTGTCGTCACTCCGTTCGTCTGCGGCAGCGTATGGGCCAGCAGATTATAAGTTCCGCCGTAGATGGTCTTCGATGCCACGATATGTTCTCCTGATTTCGCCAGCGTCTGGAACGTGTAGGAGATGGCCGCCGCGCCGGAAGCCACTGCCAGCGCCGCCACGCCACCCTCCAGAGACGCGATCCTCTGCTCGAAGATGTCCTGCGTGGGATTCGTCAGCCTGCCGTAGATATTTCCTGCGTCCTTCAGGCCGAAACGATCCGCCGCATGCTGCGAATCATGGAATACATAGGATGTGGTTGCATAGATCGGAACCGCTCTTGCATCCGTAACCGGGTCAGCCTGCTCCTGTCCGATATGTAACTGTCTGGTCTCAAACGCCCAGTTTCTGGAATCTCTGATATTTTTCTCTGCCATTTTTATTTCCTCCGAATTTTCTTTGTTTTCTGAATTTCTGTAAACATACTATCATAGTAGGTTTTCTTTGTCTAATACGCAAAAAAAATACCCGGTTATAGAATGAAACTATAGCTGGGATGTCCAAAGCGCAATTCAAATTTTGGAACCTTGTTGCAAACCACGCATCTCTGCTTTACAATCATTTTATAAAAACCAGAACATGAAAAAGCATCAGATCCGTTTCTACGGAAACGTAAATCTGTTCCTGTCCCATTATATCATGGAAAGGGAAAGGAAAAAACGCCATGCTGATTTCACAGAAGATCGAACAGATGATCCGCTATACGCAGGATGCCCAGAAAAATATAGGAGAATTTCTGCTCAGCGAAAAACAGCGTCTCTCAGATTATACGATGCAGGAAATTGCGGATGCAACCTTCTCTTCCAAGCCGACACTGGTACGGATTGCCAAAAAGCTTGGATTTTCCGGATGGAATGACCTTATGGCGGCTTATAAAGAGGAAGTACGCTATATGGCCACGCACAAAAATGATGCGGACGTCAATCAGCCATTTACCAGTGAAGAATCACCGCTGGAGATCGCGGGAAAAATCGGAGCCGTGAACCAGGAAAGCATCCAGGAAACGCTTCAGCTGCTGGATCAGGACGCTCTGGAACAGGCAGTGGAGATTCTGCTCAAGGCCCGCCGGATCTGTATCTTCGGAATCAGCATCAATTATTTTATGGGAGAGCTTTTTCAGCACAAAATGATTCTGATCGGACGTCCGGTGGAAATTATCGCACAGGCGGAGCAGCGTTTTCAGGCGGAATCCATGATCCGAAAAGACTGCGCGATCCTGATCTCCTATTCTGGCAATGAAAAGGGAAGAAATCCGACTTCCGTGATTCCGAATCTGGAAAAACATCAGGTACCAATCATCGGCATCACCAGCATGGGAGACAATCTGCTTCGTCAGCATGCTGACTGCACGCTGACCATCGCTTCCCGCGAAAAACTGTATTCCAAGATCGGCTCCTTCGCCACCGAAACATCCATCATGTTTCTTCTGGATATGCTGTATGCCTGTTATTTTGCCAAAAATTACGATAGAAATATGGAATACCGCGTGAGCCTTTCCAGATCCGTCGAGCAGAACCGCTATTCGACCGCGCAGGGAATCATGGAAGAATCCGGCAAAATCTAAAACGCAGGCAAGATCTGTGAAACGGCATTTTGCATTCGGGTGAAAAAACAGCCCGGATGACAAAATGCCGTTTTACCGTATCTGTGCTATACTCATCTTACAAACCCGGGGAACGTAAGAATAATAAAAAGGAGTAAAAGTGAGATGGCAAAATATGATGGCCTGGCAAGAATCATTATACAGAATGTGGGCGGCAAAGCAAATATTATCAGCGTGACCCATTGCGTCACAAGGCTGCGCTTTAAACTGAAGGATGAGACTCTGGCGCAGACGGAGATGCTGAAGCAGACCAAAGGCGTTATGACAGTGATGCAGAGCGGAGGACAGTATCAGGTGGTGATCGGACAGCAGGTTCCGGATGTGTATGAATGCGTGGTAAGGATCGCAAAGCTGAACCAGACACCGTCCGATTCGTCCGAAGACGAACCGCAGTCGCTGGGAGCAAGATTTATCTCCACCGTAACCGGAGTATTTACACCGCTTCTTGGCATGCTGTGTGCCTGCGGTATGCTGAAAGGTTTTCTTGCCGCAACGGTTGGATTCGGACTTTTGACAAAAGACGCCGGCATCTACATCCTGCTGTACAACGCCGGAGACGCGCTGTTTTATTTCCTGCCGGTCATAGTCGGATTCACGGCAGCAAGGAAATTCAAACTGAACGAATTTTCCGGACTGATGATCGGCCTTACCATGTGCGCGCCGAATATCGTGGCCATGTCGGGCGGAGACGCGCTCGGAACCTTTCTGGGAATTGATTATTATAAAACGATTTTTGGAATCCCCATGCTTCTGCCGTCCACGGGGAATTATACTTCCACGGTCCTGCCTGTTATTGTGGCTGTATATGTTGCCGCAAAACTGGAAACATGGCTGAAAAAAGTGATCCCGACAGTCGTCCGGTCTTTCCTGGTTCCGTTTTTCCTTCTGGTTATCATTCTTCCGGTAACCTTTCTGGTACTCGGCCCCATCACCAGCATGGCAAGCAATGTCCTGGCGTCGATCACCATGACGGTTTACAACATTGCTCCCTGGCTGTCCGGCGCGATCCTTGGCTTTATTCATCAGATCCTGGTCATCTTCGGCCTGCACTGGAGTTATTCAGCGATCCGATACAATAACTTTGCCACACTTGGCTATGATACGATCATTACGCCGAATTTCTGTGCGGCGTTCTGTCAGACGGCCGCGGTATGCGCCGTATGGCTGCGGACCAGAAACCGGCAGCTCAAAGGCTTATGTGCTCCGGCCGCGATTTCCGGTATCTTCGGCGTATCGGAACCCTGTATCTATGGAATCAATCTTCCGAAAAAGACGCCCTTTTTCTGCGGCTGTATCGGAGCGGCCGTCAGCGGCGCCCTCGTTGGCCTGATGAAGCTTAAAATCTATTCCGGCGGAGTGGGCGTTTTCGCGATCGCAAACTTTATCGACCCGAACACCGGAGATATGGGCGGAGCGATCCGGATTACCCTGTGTATTCTTGCAGGCTGCGTCATCAGCTTTCTTCTGACCATGGTCGCCTACAGAGAACCCCAGTCCGTGCCGGCAGAAAGCAGCCGTACCCGCACAGAGTCCCAAAATGCACCGTCTTTGGAGACTACAGCATCAGGAGCCGAAGAGCAGCGTACGATGATTCTGACATCTCCTCTGGAAGGTACGGTAAGAGCGCTGAACACCATTGAAGATCCGGTATTTAACAGCGGGGTCATGGGACAGGGATGCGCGGTGGAACCATCCGCAGGATTTGTCACGGCTCCGGAAGCAGGCGTGGCGGTCAGCGTACCTGCCAGCAGCCACGCGGTGGGCGTGCAGCTGGATAATGGAATGGAACTGCTCATTCATGTGGGAATGGATACCGTGGAATTAAATGGAAAACACTATCATGCTTTGATAAAGGAAGGGGAACGTTTTGAAAAAGGGCAGAAACTGATGGAATTCGATCTGGAAGCAATTCGGGCCGCCGGATATTCTCTGGTAACCCCTGTCATTATAACCAATACAGACCAGTACCGGAACGTGGACCTGGAAGTTCCTGCCGGCCGGAACGTGGCGGTCGGAGAGTCCCTTTTGAAATTAACCGTCTGAATATAAACGTCCATTTATAAAAGGAGGAACACGAACTATGAGTATGCCTGAAAATTTTCTCTGGGGAGGCGCAACGGCCGCTAATCAGTACGAAGGCGCTTTCGACACGGACGGCAAAGGCCTGAGTATTGCAGACGTGGAACGCGGATCGGTCAAGGGCGTCCCGCGTACCATTGACGAAACCGTCAAGGAAGGGGTTTTCTACCCAAGCCACACAGCGACCGATTTCTATCATCATTACAAAGAAGATATTGCCCTGTTTGCAGAAATGGGTTTTAAATGCTATCGGATGTCCATTGCATGGACCCGTATATTCCCAAACGGCGATGATGCAAAACCCAATGAAGCAGGACTGCAGTTTTACGACAGTGTATTTGACGAACTTCACAAATATGGCATTGAACCGGTTGTCACACTGCACCACTATGAGATGCCTCTGAACCTGGTAAAAAAATACGGAGCGTGGAGAAACCGGAAGCTTGTGGATCTGGCCGTCCGCTATGCGAAAGTGGTCATGGAGCGGTATAAGGAGAAAGTAAAATACTGGCTGACCTTTAATGAGATCAATGCGCTTGTCATCTCTCCCAGGCCATGGCATCAGGCCGGGATCATCTATGGACCGGACGAAAATCCGGCGGATGTGAAGCTGCAGGCATCCCATCATCAGCTCCTTGCCAGCGCACTGACGATCATTGAGGGCAGAAAGATCAATCCGGAATTTCAGTTTGGCTGCATGCTGATCTATCCTCTCAGTTACGCCTATACCTGCAAGCCCACGGATCAGATCCTCGCAAGGGAAAAAATGCTCCGGACCTATTATTTCGGCGACGTCCACGTAAGAGGACGTTATACGAACAGTTGCAGAACTTTTCAGGAATCCATCAGCGGCCATTTTACCATGGAACCCGGAGACGATGAGATTCTGAAAGAAGGGGTAGTGGACTTCATTGCATTCAGTTATTATTTCTCCCAGGTAGAAAGCGATGAACCCCTTATGGAGCTGGTTGGGAATGTGGCAAAAGGCGGGAAAAACCCCTATCTGAAAGTGACGGAATGGGGCTGGCAGATCGACCCGGTCGGGCTTCGGAACGCCCTGAACAACCTGTACGACCGCTATCAGATCCCCCTGTTTATCGTGGAAAACGGCATGGGCGCCATTGACCGTCTGGAAGAGGACGGAACGGTTCACGACGACTACCGCATCTTTTATCTCAAAGAACATCTCTCCGCCATGAAAGACGCCGTGGAGATCGATCATGTAGACTTGATGGGTTATACCATGTGGGGATGTACGGATCTCGTCTCAGCCGGAACCGGAGAACTGCGTAAACGCTATGGTTTTATCTACGTGGACCAGAACGACGACGGAAGCGGTACCATGAAACGTTATAAAAAAGACTCCTTTTACTGGTATCAGAACCTGATCCGGACAAACGGACAGCTGCTGGATCAGGAGGAATAGAAGCCGCTGTCAGGGCAAAGCAAAACAGGCTTTGCCCTGATTTCTTATTGAACATTCATAATTACTTTAATACATTCGTTACAGTTTTTGTGCTTATCTACATTGTAAATATGGCATGTGATTTTCCTTCCGGCCTGCATAAGTTCAGAGACTCCCTGGGCATAATATCCTGGAATGTATCCCAGCACATTTTTCGATACATCCAGCAGCTGTACAGCATAAGGATCATATGAATTATCAGGTTCCCTCTTTAATAATACTTCATCTCCTCTGGTAACTTTCACAGCATCCTCGCATGCGTTCCCTCCGCATCCAAGGTAATGGCGCACTCCTGCCATAAAAAAAATCCGCGTCACGTTTCCGTCTGTATCCAGAATCGGATCTATAAATTCAAGACTGTCAATGGGGAGTCTGGCGCCGCTTCTTTTCAGCAGCATATATTCATCATACTCATTCAGTCCATATTTCTGTAGAATCTCCTTCATATCTCTTCTTTTTTTATCCGGCAGGCGACTGGCAAAGACGGAAAATAATTTTTCATCTTTATATACGCGGTCCAGTTCCTGGAAGCAGAGCAAAAGTTTAAATCCATCCGCAATTGCATCTTTTACCTCTTTGCAATACCAGAATTCATATTGTCCATTCCTGGTCAGCTGACCGACAACATACTGTTTTCTGGATTTCTCTGATTTCCAGATCAGATAAAGAAAATCTTTTCCATTTTTTACTGACATATTATCCCTCTCTCTTTATCTCATATACCTCTTTCATCAACTCTATTTTCCCCAAAAGATATCTTTTAATCAAGGTTATTTTTTTATCTGTGAGCACTTCTGTGTATTTGTACAATATATCATCCAAAGATGAATCTGTTACTGTCAATTCTATCTTATTCACAGTTTCTACTGTCTGACTGTAATAGTTTTTCCGAAGATATTCAAGCACATCCAAATGCGTTGGCTGCTTTTCGTCTGAAACAGAAATCCGAATCAATGATCTTGACTTTGTATCAATCAGCGATCTCCACAGACGCATATCTTTTCCCAGATATTGATCAATTTTATCCTCTTTCACGTAGGCGCACAGAGATGAACTGTTATCATATAAAGGGCTTAACTCGAATCCTTTTTCTAATGGTATCAATGCCCAGTTACTCTGATGTCTGTCCGTATTTCCGATCAGAAAATCAAAAATGAGAATTTTCAGGAAGTTGTAAAACAGACCAAAAGGATCCAATACCTTTTTTATCATTTCGATCGAATATTTATCCCCTGTAATAGTGTCCTTCAGTTTCTCTACATCAAAACTTTGATATCTGGAACTGATGCAATAGATCCCCTCTATCAATATCTGGTCGGTATGATCTATAATATTGTAACTCATAGACCCTTCACGTCCATGGTATATCCCAATTTCAAATTTTGCGCGTGGAATTTCCAATAATTCAGCTAAATCACATGCTATACACTCTGATACATGATCTGTTGTCGTTTCATCTTTTTTAAATTTAAATAACCCCGTCTGATCTGTATCCGGATTGATCAGCCATAATTTCTCACTCCGGCCGCTTCCTTCTGATGCACCTTCAAATTTCATCCAAAATGAAAAATCCTTCATGCATGTTCCTCTCCCGAAAAACTCTTTTTATTCCTCCACTTCCTATGTAACACATTGATTATACTATAAATTTATCCTCATGTCACCCTTCTGCAATAAAATCAAAAGCGCTCCGACAGAAAAAGCCCCGCCACCGCCAGCATCGTTCCCGCCGCCGAAGTCCATGTAACCGGTTCTTTCAGCACCAGCACGGAGGTAATGACCGTGATCACCGGGACCATATAGATGTATACGCTGGTCCGTACGGCTCCCAGCACTTTTACCGCCACATTCCAGGTCACAAAGCAGAGCGCCGATGCGCCAAGCCCCAGGTAGAGCACATTCAGCAGATTCGCCGGATGCGCGAACCGTTCCAGCCGTACATCGAACCGAAACAGCGTGGGGAACATACAGATAACCCCATAGAAAAAGGTCCTGCGGGTGGTAAGGATGACCGGATGTCCAAGACTGCTGATCCTTCTTGTCAGCAGGGAATAGCAGGCCCATACAAATGCCGCCAGGAGCGCCAGCAGATCGCCCATGGGACTTAACTGAAGCCTGGACCCGTTAAAGCTGATCAGGACCACACCGGCCATGGCCACGCCGAAGCCGACGAAAAAACCGGCTCGAAGCTTCTCCCCGGACCGGCCGAAGAGGTGGGACAGGATGGCGGTGAAAAAAGGCGCCACGGATATGATAACCCCCACATTGGACGCCATGGTATAAGTCAGCGCGATGTTTTCCAGCAGATAATATAGATAGATTCCGCACAGCCCCGCTACCGCAAACAAAAGCTCCTGTCTTGGATCTTCCAGCTCAAGCCGCCGGGGACAGACCAGAAGCAGCGCCGCAAATCCCAGCGCAAAGCGGAAGAACAGGATCTCCTCCGGCTGAAAATCCGCCAGCAGAACCTTGGTGGAGATAAAGGTCGTTCCCCAGATGATGACTGTAAAAAGCGCCGCCTGATGACCGGCTGATCTTTTGTTTTCCATGCTGTATTCCATCCTTATTTCAATTTCGATTTCGTATCCTGTCTGATAACGTTTTACTATTCTAACTCATTTTACAGGTTATGTCTTGTAAAATATTTCCAAAGCTGCTTTCGGACAGATGCTGTTTTTCATTAACTGCCTGACACTACTTTTCATCTTACTACACATCGCCTGTTTCCGGCAAGACCGCGCAGGCTGATCCCTGCCGATACCCCAGCGGCGATACCCCGTATTTCTCCTTAAAGAGCTTCCCGAAATAGCTGGAGCTCCCGAATCCGCAGGCGCTTCCGATCTCGGAGACCGACAGGCTGGTCTCCTTCAGAAGATCCGCCGCCTGGATCAGGCGGTACTCGTTGATGTATTCCATGGGTTTCTTTCCGGTGTAGCGGCGGAAGGACCGGAAGCACTCACTGCGGCTTATATGCGCATGCTCCGTCAAATCCCGGATGGCAACAGGCTCCGCATAATGTTCCTGTATATAAGAAATCATCTGCTTCACCACGTCCCCGTGGCGCCGCCCTGTCTCCCCCATGACAAAGTCATGATTCTCCCCGGAAAGGTACTCCAGCGTGTCAAGCCACAGCCGGCTGATCAGGCTTAAGCACCGAAGCTCATAACCGGCTTCCTCATCCCGCAGTCCGCAGAGCTCCACAAGCGTCCGCTCCATATTTCTGCCGACGGGACTGTCCGCCTTCACACAAAATCCTTGAAGCGGCATCTTCAGGACCGGCTGGAAATATTTCTGGAATACGCCCCCGCCGGGAAACAAAGACGGCGGAAACACCACGCCCACCATCAATGTATTTTCTCCGGGGTCCACCTGTCTTGCCATGTGAAGGACATTGGCGTTCACAAAGACGCTGTCTCCCTTTTCCATTCTCAGGCATGTCTCGCCGGTATAAAAATCCAGCCGCCCCTCCACCATGGTCCCGAATTCAAAAGAATTATGCCAGTGGCAGTTCATGGTATGGTCCAGAAAGGTACTGTAATCATCCGTACAAATATCAATCGGAAAAGAAAGATCCTTATAATCAATCAGCTCCCTCAGATGTTCATCTGTCTTAATCGTTCTGACCTGCATAACATCCCACTCCTTTTGAAACTATCTGCAACCGTACAGTTGGAATTATTTTTATAAAAAACAGGACTATTTTTATATACAAATCGCATTTTTGATATTATGATTATATCATTTCAATGGGAAATGTCAAACGGCCGACGACACCCGGATGAGGAGGTAAATAATGAGCAGAGTAAAAGACATGACTCACGGAAACCCTGCAAAACTGATTTTTTTCTTTGCGCTGCCCCTGATTATCGGAAATCTGGGACAGCAGATCTATATGATTACCGATACGGTCATCGTGGGACAGGGAGTCGGGCTTGACGCCCTGGCGTCCCTTGGAGCCACAGACTGGATCTACTGGCTTGTGCTTTGGTCCGTACAGGTACTGACCCAGGGCTTTGCTGTCCTGATTACCCAGAACATCGGCGAGGGAAATGAAAAGGCTGTCAAAAAATCCATCGCCATGTCCACGCTACTGTGTCTGACGATGGGAACCCTGGTCTCCGCGACCTTTCCGTTTCTGGCGTCTCCGCTCCTGCGGCTTTTGAAGACGCCGGAGGATATTTTTGCAGGCGCCCTCTCCTATGTGGTCGTCATGTATGCCGGAACGCTGATCGTGATGGCCTACAATATGGCCTCCGCCGTGCTGCGCTCCTTTGGAGACGGGAAGACGCCCCTGATCGCCATGATTATCGCCGCCGCAGTAAACATCGGGCTGGATCTCCTGCTCGTCATGGGATTTCACTGGGGGATCACCGGCGCTGCCGTCGCCACCATCCTTTCCCAGCTTCTGGCATTTCTCTACTGCCTGCGGATGATCGGAAAAATACCTGCGGCAAAGCTGCGGAAGGAAGACTGGGCTTTGGATTTCCCGGTCATCCTGAAACTGTTAAAACTTGGGATCCCTCTGGCCCTCTCCCATGTGGCCATTGTGTTCGGCGGCATTATCCTGCAGTTTGTCATCAACGGCTTCGGCTCCCTGTTTATCGCCGGCTTTACCGCCACCAACAAGCTGTACGGACTGCTGGAGAGCTCCGCCATCTCCTTTGGCTTTGCCACCGCCACCTACACGGGCCAGAACTTCGGCGCACGCAATCTGCCGCGGATTCGGAGCGGCATCCGAAGCGCCATGAAGCTTGCCGCCCTGTTTGCCGTAACCATCTCCGTGGGAATGGTGCTGTTCGGCAGGTATCTGCTGATGATGTTTATCTCATCCTCCGACGCCGATGCCCCTGCGGTGCTGGAGCTGGCCTATCAGTACCTGACCATTATGAGCGTGACGCTGATCATCCTCTATGCCCTGCACGTCTACCGCTCCGCCATCCAGGGCATGGGAAATACTATCATCCCCATGATTGCAGGCCTTCTGGAATGCGTGGGGCGCGTGTCCGTGGCCCTCTTCCTTCCCCGGATCGTGGGGGAATACGGCCTGTTCTTCGCCGAGACCACCGCCTGGCTGTTCAGCGCCGTCTGTGTCATGAGCGCTTTTTATGTGACTGTGCACCGGCTTTCCGCTTCGGAGGCAGAAATTGAAAAAGACTCCGGTCTGAAAACCGGATATGTCTGACTGTAATCTCTGGAGCGGACTCCAGGTCAAGGTGCTGTTTTTCCTGTTATTTTTCCAATCGGCAAAAAAGGGCTTTCCGGAGCATCTTCCGCACTCCGAAAAGCCTTCTTCTCTTTTAAATCGTCTTTTCCTTCTCCCGGATCATCCGGATCATCTCTTCCGGCGCGTCCGCCTTCATCAGTTTCCCGAGCATTTCTTTGTCCTGGATCATCTCCACGATCCGCTGAAGCTTGTCAATATGGGCGTTGGGGTCCACCACCGCCAGCATGAATACCAGGCTTACCTCCACCGTCTCGTCGTCGGTCCCCATCTGCGTGAAGGTGACCGGTTGTTTCAGCGCGGCGATGGCAATACCTGCTTTCTTCACATGCTCCACGCTCGTATGAGGGATCGCAACCCCCATGCCGTCCACGTCAAGACCGGTAGGATATTCTTCCTCCCGGGCGATCAGCGCGTCCACATAGGACTCCTTCGCATACCCTTCCTTTATGACGACCGAACCCAGGTTCTTCATCACATCTTTATAGTCCGACGCTTCCATTCCGGTAACGATCAACGCCTGATTCAGTTCTTCCCAGATCATCTGCTGCCTCCTTATCCTCTATCATTGTCATTCTCCCGGCCGCGCCTGAAATCTCTGCCCGGCTGCCGGAGAATTTTTCCATTCTTTATGCGCGTCCCGCGCTTCTCAGGTTGTCGATCCGTTTCATCACCAGCTGTTTTACCTTTTCCCGTCCCGCCTTGTTGTATTTCTTCGGATCGTAGACGGCGGGGTCCGCCTTCATCACTTCTTTCACGCCCTCGCTGAACGCCGCCCGAAGCTCGGTGGCGTAGTTCACTTTACAGATTCCCCGCTTTACCGCCTCCGCCACCGTCTCATCCGGCACCCCGGAAGTCCCGTGCAGCACCAGCGGAATGTCCACGGCCGCCCGGATCTCACTTAAGCGTTCCAGGTCCACATGGGGCTCCCCTTTGTAAAATCCATGGGCCGTTCCGATTCCCACCGCCAGAGCGTCCACACCGGTCCGCTCCACGAACACTCCCGCTTCCTTCGGATCCGTATAGGGACTGTCTCCGGTGACCACGAGGCCGTCTTCCTTGCCGCCCACTTTGCCAAGCTCCGCTTCCACCGGAATCCCGGCTGCATGGCAGGCGTCCGCAGTCCGCCTGCTGACCGCGACATTTTCTTCAAAGGGCAGTCTGGAGCCGTCAATCATGATGGAAGTATAGCCCGCACGGAACGCCTTCATCGCCAGTTTAAAGGAATCGCCGTGATCCAGATGCAGCACCACCGGAATTTTTGCCTTCTCCGCCGCTGTCTTCACATTGGCATAGAAATAATCTGCGTCTGCGTAGTTCAGAGTTCCCGGTGTCGTCTGCAGGATGACCAGGGCTTTCCGCTCCTCAGCTGCCGCCACCACCGCCTGCACCATCTCCATATTTTCCACATTGAACGCGCCTACGGCGTAACCGTTTTTCTGCGCG
This sequence comes from uncultured Lachnospiraceae bacterium, assembly GCA_910583615.1. GTDB lineage: Bacteria > Bacillota > Clostridia > Lachnospirales > Lachnospiraceae > Hominiventricola. Next base: position 113,783 of record CAJTXP010000001.1, read on the forward strand.
TCCAGTAAAAGCTCCCTGCTCGTCACCAATGCCATATCAGGACACCTGCTTTCCGGCGGAAGCCCTCATGATCCGGGCATCCGTATCGTATCCGGCCGCATACTCGTAATCATACAGGAACTGGAGGACCGCATCAAGCACCAGTCCTTTCGGGTCCATCTGCAAAGTCCCTGTACGGACTTTATCAAACTGCAGCGGCATGTACTGATGAAGCATGTTCATGGGGATCGTGTACTTTCTCAGGTTGCCGAACAATTTTCCGATGGCAGCCGTGACCTTCTCTTCCCCCATATAATAGCGTGCGCGGTCGGAAAAGCTGTACTTTCTGGCAAGGGCCAGTTCTTTGAGACTGCCGTGGTAATGCTTCTGCCAGTTGGCCGGCTCGTCCGTCATCACATGCTCCAGCGTCTCGATCACGTAAGCCTGTTCCTCCGCCGGGACCAGCTCCTTCTCCATCATGCTGAGGGCAAAGACGGCTTCTCTCATGGCATAGGTCAGAGACGGTCCCACCTTCAGGATACAGATGCCGTCCAAAACCATGTCTCTTAGGCTCTCGGCGCTCTGGTAATCCGTGGAATGGCCCTCAAACACCACTTCCGGATATTCCTTTAACTTTGCGGTCAGCGCCTGTGCCGCCCCGCTGTCATACAGGAAGACCTGATCGTCGCCGAACTCCACGCCCGGCTGTACGACCACTGCGATCACATCGTTCCAGCCGTCTTCCGCTCCGGCTTCCCGGAACATCCTCTTATAGGTGTTGACCGTATCCTCAAACGCTTTCGGGCTGGTGACGGTCAGTCCCTCCTCCGCCTCCTGCGCGCCGCCCGGGATCGGGACCTCCGATCCGATGATAAATACCGGACGCACGGCGTCGGGTTTTTCTTTTAACAGATCCTCATATGCTCTCATGCATACCTGATAGAGCCGGACCCCGCGCCCTGCGATGGTTTCCGTGGACAGAAGCCCGTCCGGATCGTCCGCCACCTTCATGCTGGTGTCCAGATGGATCTTCGTAAATCCGGCGCGGGTATACTGGTAGACCAGTTCCTCCGCGTTCGCCATGGCTTCCGCTTCCGGCAGATGCTGCCAGGTCAGCGGCCCCAGATGGTCGCCGGCCAGGATGATCAGCTCTTCCGGGCAGCCGGTCTTCTTCGCCAGGTCAAGGACAAAGCGGCAGTAGTCCGCCGGCTTCATACCGGTGTATCCGCCGAACTGATTGACCTGGTTGGCAGTTGCTTCTATCAGTGTTGGTATATTTGTCTCTTTTGCACGAAGCAGGATTTCCTCGATGACCAGCTCGTTGGCGGTGCAGTAGGACGGAATTCCGATCTTCTCGCCTGCCCGCCTGCGCTCCATCATGACCTGCATGGGATTTTTTCTTATACTCATATCGCTGTCTCCATTTTTATTGAAATTCCGAATCAATCAAAATCTTTCCTTTGACCGCGCCCGGCGTCCTGTACAGTTCGAACGCCTCCGCAATATCCTTTAAGGGCATTTTTTTGAAAATAAAGGAGTCGTCCGTCTTCAGTTCTCCGGTCTCAAAATAATGGGCCGCCGCGGACCATTCATGTCCCGGGAACGGCGCGCTGTAGCTCATCCAGGAGCCGGTCAGCGTAAATTCCTTCCGGTTGATATTTTCCCAGTCCTCCACGGAGAAGGAGAGTTCTTTCGTCGGCGTTCCCACAAAACAGACCTGGGCTTTATTTGCCGCCAGCCGAAATGCCATTTTCATGGTGATGACGTTGCCGGCAGTCTCGTAGACGTAATCAAAACCTCTGCCGTCCGTCATGGCCATGGCCTGATCCATGAAGTCCGCATCCAGCGTGTTAATGCCGCCGTCCGCACCCAGCCTTCTGCCAAGCTCCAGACGCTCTTTGGCAATATCAAAGACCACCACCTTCCGGGCGCCGTAGATCTTCGCCCACTGCATGACAAACATGCCGATGGTACCGCCGCCCAAGATCGCCACCGTGCCGCCTCCCCGGTAATTCAGCCGCTCCAGGCCGTGGAGCGCAACCGTGGCCGGCTCAAACAGGGCACCCTGCTCAAAGCTGACTTTCTCGGAGAATTTGCATACATTTTTCTCCGGTACCAGTACGTATTCCGCAAAGCTTCCAAATTCCCGGGAGCCGATAAAACTGTAATGCCTGCATAAAGAATAATTGCCTTTCTGACAGTCTTCGCATTTCATACAGGGGACCAGCGAGATTCCCGCTACCCGGTCCCCCGGCTTTACGGATGTGACGCCTTCCCCGATTTCCTCCACTACGCCGGAGAACTCATGCCCCAGAATATTGGGGAAATAGTGGCACGCATCGCCGTTGACCCGGGGCACGTCCGATCCGCAGATCCCGGTGTATTTTACCTTGACCAGCACCTTTCCCGGCACGACTGCCGGTTTTTCTGTATCTTCAAAACGAATGTCGTTTTTTGCGTATACAACGCCTGCTTTCATAATATGGACCTCCTGTTAAAGCTCCGCATCCGCCCCTTGCTTCGCTCCGTAAAATCCTTCCGGAGCGACCCTCGGGCAGATGCTGTTTTAAATTACGCTTCGTCCGCTTCCAGCTCCGCCGCACGCTTTCTGGAGTGCAGGACCGCAAAGACCATGCACAGCGCGTAGACGGCTGCCGCCAAAATCAGGCCGAACACATTTTCACGGGTGAACAGACTGGTAAAGATATAGGCGATGGGGCATCCGCCCTGATCCATAGCGGCCACAATGCTGCCGGCCTGGGCACTTCCGGTGGATACAGCCAGCTGTGTGGTCCACGCCACGGTCTGGTTCGTGATTAAGAGCGTCACAATCATGATCACGCTGCCGGAGATCAGGCTGCGGAACAGATTTCCCTTATGTACGCCGACGGCAATGGCGATGAAGAAGCCGATAGTCGCCAGATCGCCGAAGGGCAGGACCGTGTTGCCCGGAAGGATCAAGGCAAAGAGCAGGGTCAGGGGAATGAAGATCAGTCCCGCAGATACCACCGTCGCGTCGCCCAGAAGGATCGCCGGGTCAAGGCCGATATAGAACTCCGCGCCGTTGAATTTTGCGTTCATCAGTTCCTTTGCCCGCTCGGTCAGCGGCATCAGGCCATCCATGATGCACTTGACGATCTTCGGCATCAATACCATGACCGCAGACATCTTGATTCCCAGAGGCAGTGCACTCTGTGCGTCATAGCCTGCCAGAAAACCGATTGCCGTGCCGAGGATTCCGCCGATGACCACCGGCTCTGCCAGAACGCCCACCTTTTCCTGAAGGGTATCTGCGGTCAGGTCGATCTTGTTCAGTCCCGGGATTCTGTCGATGATCCAGTCAATCAGGCAGGCAAAGGGCGCCATGTACGCCGAGGTGCCGTGAGGGGAGGTCAGTCCAGTTCAAAATAATCAGACAGAATCGGCGCCCACAGGTCTCCCAGTTTGTAGGAGATGGCTGCGTGAATGACCACGCCCAGAATACCGACGGCAAAATTGCCGGTGACTGCGTAGGCGATCGCTCCTGTAAAGGTCATATGCCAGATGTTCCACACATCCACGTTGACGGTTTTGGTCAGTTTGAAAAGCAACATCAGAATATTGACGCCGATGGCCACCGGGATCGCCACGGTAGCGATGGGCGACGCCCAGGTGATGGGGCTCATGCCCGGCCATCCCACGTCCACGGCGCTTAAGCTCAGCCCGAAGCGTTCGGACATGGCCTGTGCCGCCGGTCCTACTTCCGCATTCATCATGTCCACGATCAGCCCCATGCCCACGAAGCCGACGCCGATCATCAGTCCGGAACGGACCGCCTTTCCCACTTTGATTCCGATTGCGATACTGATGATCGCAATGACGATGGGAAGCATCACTGATGCGCCCATGTCGATTACATAATTGATTACAAATGCTGCTGCATTTAACATGTTGATTCTCCTCGTCCTAATCAGGCATCTGCCGTTTCACTGTCCGGGAACCGGACTTCCTGCGCATTTCCTGCGCCTTCCGGCGAGGACCGCTTCCAGGCTGTCCGCGTCCTGTTCCGGCCCGGTTCCGCACGGCCTGGGCAGATGCCGTTTTCAGTTCCCTGTACCTGTCACTGCGCTTCCTTCAGCACTTTCAGGATCGCCGCCTTCGTCTCTTCCAGCTTCACGCCGGAGATAAACGGCATGCCGGAGATCAGCGGTACTCCGTAATCGCGTTTCACTCTGGACGTCGGCACGATCAGCACCGTGTTGGAATCCAGATTGGACGCGATCTCCGAGATCCGGATCTGGCAGATCTCGATGTCGATCCCGTTTTCCTTTGCCAGCTCCACCACCTTGTTCGCTGCGATTGTAGAAGTTGCCACTGCGCCGCCGCATGCGACGATTACTCTTTTCTTAGCCATACTATGTAGTCTCCTTTTTTGATTTGGATTTTTCTCTGTGCCGAAGGCCTGTCTGTTGTCTCTGTCTTCCGCCTTCGGCAATTCTTTATGAAGTTGTAAAAAGTTGTTGTGTTCAGGTTCCGGAAAGATTGTTTTATCGATAAAATAGTTCTTTCTTTGTTATGGCTATACTTTATCACAGGTCCTGCCGGAAAAACAGTCAAGTGTATTTCAAAAAGTTGGAAAAGAAACCGATTGGTTGGATGGATTTCATAGAATTGTGAAATGGGTGGTCGAATGATAATGCAGGCGGCAAAGGTGTGACCGGAGAACGTGAAAAGGCTTTTCAAAAGAGTCTCTGCTCTCTGAAAAGCCTTTTCTTTCCTCCAGAATGATGCGGATCATCTCCTCCTCATCCGGGTTTTCAGATGTTATTTAATTCCGTACTCCCGATACAATCGCTTTCTGGCAGCTGTGTCCTCCGCCGCAAGACTGACGTCCTCAAGGCGTCCGTCCTCCATCAGACGCCTGATCAGTTCTGACAGCCTCTGTTCGCCTTCTGTCAGCCCTTCGGCTTTTCCTTCCCTTCTTCCCTCTGCTTTTCCTTCATCCCGGACATACGCTTCTCTTGCCCTGCGATCCCTTACTTCTTTCAGATGCGCCTCATTCCACAGGCGCACGGGATTGCTCATACTCATCCGCTTCAGCTCCCTTATCGCTTCCAAAATCCCCGGGTTCCTGGTTCTGATCATCTCCAGATCCTCCTCTGTCTTCACATTAAAAAAACGTATCCAGTCATCCACCTCACCCTCTCCGGTGAGCTTTTTCTTCAGTTCTATCACATGGATCTCCATGGCATCCGTAAATTCATACCCGTCTTCATCCCGCAGACGGTAGACGCCGTGGTATCTGCTCCGATCTGTCAGGTTAAAATCCAGTATACTGATCCCCACGCATTTTTTCGGCTGCTCATAATCTTCTCCCGCAAAAAGCTCCTCCGTATACAGCTTCGAAAGATAAAACAACTGGCGCTTATCCCAGTGACGGATCAATTTCACCTGCAGTTCCACATTGATCTTCCGGCTGTCGTTCAGTTCCATCTTCACATCCAGGATTCCCTGTTTCTGCCTGTGAAAAAACTTTCTGAGAAACGGATCCTTAAGCCGCACACTGCGGATCTCCTCCTGCGGGATTTTCAGAATATCGCCGACAAAGTACCTGCGCACAGTCTCATTTCGGAACATTTCCTTTACAAATTCATCGTATTTTGGTGACAGGAACATCTGTCCGTCTCCTTCCCTCCGGGCAGTACGGAAAAGAAACGAGTCTGACTTCTGTCACTTTCCTATATTATACCCGTATATTTCCCGTATCTCAACCGTTTTTTCTGTTTTAAACATCTCAATTATGGAACATCTGCAGAATCTGCAACGACCATGAAAGAACATAAGAGATTGAATTCTCTGATCTGTATTTTTTACTATATCAGATGGTCCGGGAAAATACAAGCGGTTTTGCCGGTATTTTAAAAACCTTATTCCGTAAACAGAAATTTCCTGATTGCCTCCCCAACCCCATTATGGTCATTGTCGCCGGTTACCGCATCACAAATCTCCTTAATCTTCCTGTCTGCATTCCCCATTGCAACAGAAATACCTGCCGCCTCCAGCACGGTACGATCATTATCCGCGTCGCCAATCGCAAGCGTTTCCTTCATGGAAATCCCCAGATATTTTGCCAGTTCTTTCAGTCCCGCTGCTTTTGTCACGCCGCGGGCTGTCATTTCCAGGCTTGCTCCTTCCGCAAAAGCGAAGGCCAGCGGCAGGTCTTTCAGCATTTCATACGCCTGCTGCCTTGCTTCTTCTGAATGAAAATAAACATTCACCTTCGGTATAAAGTCATAATGCTTTGCTTCTTCCGACATATCCGCAACCTTTTTCGTAATTTCAACAAACATCGGCTGATATACCTCCATATGAAAATCTCTCATATGAACTACCTGGTCCGCACGGACAATCGATTCCCTGTCTGTTAAAAAATTCACCATCCCATCATCCCTTTTTGCCGCGTCCACGATTTTCTGAACATATTCATAAGCGATCGCCTTGTGGTAAATATTTTTGTTTTCTTCGAAATCATATACCAGCGCGCCGCTCATGCATACCGCGTAACGCATCGTTTTCAGACAGGAAACATATGGTAATATTTCCGGGACTGCCCTGCCGGAACAATATACAACATGAATCCCTTTCCTGCCCGCCCATTCAATATCCCGAATCGTATCCGGATGTACCGATTTATCTGACATCAAAAGCGTTCCATCCATATCCAAAGCTGCTATTCTGCAGTTCATACTGCTCCTCCTTCCATATCGATGCTGTTTCAGGTACAGGGGAAAAACTCACACTCCCAGCGTATACTCATACCGTTCCACCACTGCCGCCGCTTCCTGCGGGCTCCCTGCCTTTCGCAGCGCATCCTTAAAATCCGGATTCCCCAGCATATTGACCAGATTAAAGAACGCCTTCAGATGAAGCTTATGGTCTACCGCGCTTAAGCAGCACACGAACTCCACCGGATCAAATTCCTCTTCTCCAAAATCCACCGGCGGATTCAGACGGATCAGGTTCATCCCCACCTTGATGCTCCCCTGCTCCAGTCCCTCATGGGGCATGGCAAAGCCGGGAGACAGCACCACGTACGGACCGTTTTCTTCGATGTTGGCGATCATGGCGTCAATGTACCGGGCCTCGATGTAGCCGGAGTTCAGAAGTTTTTCCGCTGATTTTCGCACCGCGTCCCGCCAGTCTGTACATCGAACGTCCAGCTGGATATGATCTGGCGGAAGCAGGTGATGAAGGCAGGGCGCGAAGATTTCCTCATCCGCTTCCTGCGACTGATCAAAATAATGCCGGACAACCCGGCGCACTTCCCTGTAAAGCCCCGATGCCGCATCCGGTGCCATCTCATAGATGACCGGTTTCAACAGCTTCAAAAGGCCCCTGGCCGTGACCGCCTTTTCCTCCACCCGGGAGGGCAGGTTCCGGCTGTTCCGAAGAGTGTCGATCTTATTTCCCACCCGGATATAGTCCTCGTCACTGAACATGGGCGAAACGACCACATGATCCAGTTTACAGTTCTTAAGGGGAATGGTGGACAGGATAAAATCCGCTGTCTCTTCCGTCAGATTACGCGCTTCATGGGCGGAGAGAACTTCCACCACCTGAAAATTAAAGTGCTTTTTCAGCTTTTCCATCAGAAGCTGGGAGGTCCCGATGCCGGAATGACAGACCACCGCCACATGAAAGACGATCTCCCGGTTTTTCTTCCGCTCCAGCGCCGCGCAGACATGAATCGTGATGTACTGAATCTCGATCTCCGAGAGCGGCCGGCTGTAATACTGTCGCAGCACAGGCAGATGATTTTTTACCGCCGTATGAACCCCGGGATTGTCCTCCACAATCTCCCGGATCGCCGCGCTGTCGGGATAGAAGGGCGCCTCCTGCTTCAGCACGGATTCCAGATGATTGGACAGATTTTCAAAAAAATCATAATCCATGTTCAGGTCCAGTTCCAGCTCCTCCGAGATGCTGCGGATAAACTGTCTGGTGATCATCTGGATCTTGACGATATTCGGATTGTAGCCGGACTGCCGGACAAAGCGGCATTTGGACAGAAAGCCGCACAGGAAACAAAGCTCATCTTCCGTCGTCGTAATCTGGCAGTACTGGCAGATATATTTCAGAATGTCCTGGGCCAGCCGATAGCGGGGGCTGTCCGTCAGGGGCTGCGGCTCCATGTATTCACCCATCAGATTCCGGTCGATCATGATGCCCAGATAGCTGCTGATCTTTGTAAAAGAAGCGTCATCCAGATAACTTTTGTGTACATGCTCCTGTTCGTTGATGATTTTCTGAATCACGATCCGGTTTCCCGCCTGGGTGCTGACTTTTGCCGTCTCCCTTCCTGCGCCCGCGCGCTCCGGTTCCTGAAGATCCAGAAGAAACAGCCTCTTGGCGCTCTCCTTCCCCACCACCCGCTGCCCCTTGTTGGGGCTGGAGATCACTTCCAGGCCGCCCCGGCGGATCAGATTCTTGATCTCATCCAGATCTTCGATCACCGTTGCACGGCTGACGAACAGATGTTCTGCAATGGCAGAAAGAGTAATATAGTCCGCAGACTGGACCATCAGCGTCGCCGCGATCCGGATCCGTTCCTCCCTGGAAAGCCGGTATTCATAATAGTCTTCCACATCGACCAGTTCCAGAATCCCGACAAAATCCAGCCCGCAGTGAATCTCGCCGCCCCTTCGAAGTTCGACCGGCGACAGGCCGCCCTTTTCCAGTATCTCGTTAATCGCGCCAAGATCGCTGCGGATCGTGCGCGTAGAGACCCCGTACTTTTCCGTCAGAACCGCAAGCGTACTGGTCCGCTCCAGATTCGCAAGATCGTTGATGATATCCATTCTCCTTTTGTTCATATGCTCCCCCTGCCCTGCTGTACTGATCTCATTATAGAGCATTTCCCGAACGTCCACAATATGATAAAAAGACGCCGAACAGGACAGTTTTCTGCATAAATTTTGCTGAAAACTGTCCTGTTTTTTGCTTTACAGGTCCCTGTTCCTTCTTTCCGCTATCTCACCGGTACAAAATCCAGATCCGAAGGTTCGTCGGTCGCTTCCAGTTTGAAAATCACCGGACGCAGACCGTCGTTGCAGCTGCAAATGACGACTCCAGGTTCGCGAATCCAGTCCCCATGATAAAAAAGTCCGTTTCCCGCAGCAGCTGCAAACGTGAACACTATAACGCGGTCCCCCTCTTCGGCACAAAAAATGCCGACATATCCGCTTTTTCCATTGTCAGCAGCCGCACTTTTTTCTCGATACCGCCCGCATAGCCTGTCAGGCTCCCGTTTGTTCCGACCACTCTGTGGCAGGGAATGATCAAAGAAATGGCATTATGCGCCACCGCGCCGCCGACCGCCTGGGCGGACATCCTTTCAAGCCCTTTCTGCTTCGCGATCCGGTCCGCAATCTGGCCGTAGGTCATGGTCTGTCCGTACGGAATCGTAAGCATGAACTCCCATACAGCTTTGCGGAAAGGAGTCGTTTCCATTCTAAGCGGCGGCGTGAAATCCGGCTCTTTGCCGCCAAAATAAATGGTGAGCCATTTCTTCGTTTCCTCAAAAACAGGCAGCGCTTTCTCCTCATATTCTTCCGGCAGTCCGGCGCCGAAATACTTCTGGCCGTCGAACCACAGTCCGGTAAGTTCACTGCCATTACTTGATATCGTGATGCCGCCGAGAGGCGAACGATAGCGATCCACATAAGCCATCATATGATACCTCCTCCACCTGTTATGAATCGGTTACTGTCCCATCCGCACCATACAGCTTCTCCTGCGGCAGGCAATGCCGTATTTCCGGATCGTCGTGATATCGTCGTCCAAAAACTCCTCCTCATAGTCTTTCTCTTCGATCTGCTCCAGCGCTTTCTGACAGGCAGCTTCCAGATTTCGGCTCTCGGAGTATTTGAGCTCGATCACAATCCCCATGGAGAGGGAGGGGATCTTTACCAGAATATCGCTGTAGCCATCTCCGGTCTGCGCGCTGGATTTCAGGACCTGATCTCTCCGGTGACTCAGCAGCCCCAGCAGAATGCCATGGTAAAAATTCTCTTTCTTTTCCTTCCGGACGGCGGTGTCCCGGATGCTGATGGTTTTCTTTAGATAAGCAGCAAACATACGTTCGATCAAGGGCGCATCCCCTGTACGGAATGCCTTGCAGAAGGCGTCCAGCGCGGGAGCGTCTTTCCTCGCTTCCTCCTGAAACCAGGACAGGATCTGCTCGGTAAAGATGACGCGGATCTCCTGGTTGGGAATGACAAGTTCGTAAGTATTTGGCTTTACTTTTTTCCGTTTTGTCAAATAACCGGTGGTATAGAGGACACTCCATAGATTATCAATACTGTCATACAGTTCCCGGTAGGTCAGTTCTTCACGGATTTTTTTGGTGACTGGAAGGCCGTTCACCAGCTGATCCAGCTCCGTCATGGTCTGATCGTCCGCTTTCTGAAGCAGCGTCCGGATGATGGCGTTGCCGCTGGAATTGATCCAGTAGGCTTCCGGATCGGCGTCCGGTTCAAAACGGAGCTGATCCACATAATTGATCACATCCCAGGGGCAGTATACGTCGGAATCTCCAAAGCGATAGCCGTCATACCACTCCTTGATCTGCCCATAGTGATTCTTCAGCCCGTAATATTCCAGCATGGCCCGCACTTCGCTATCGGAAAAACCAAAGTGCTCATCAAACAGAACATTGGTGATGGATCTGACTTTCAAGTTGTTCAGGCCGGTAAAGATACTCTCCTTCGCCACCCGAAGACACCCGGTCAGCACCGAGAGAAACAGATTCTCATTGGATTTCAGCGCCTGCGCAAACAGTCCCCGGATCAGGCTGACCATCTGGTCATAGTATCCGTACTGCTGCGCCTTGTCCAGCGGGACGTCGTATTCATCGATCAGAAGAATCACCTTCTGTCCATAGTGCCTGCTAAGGAGCTCCGACAAAAGCCGAAGACTGCCCCGGATGATTCCTTCGGATGCGGGAATGTCCAGATCCCGCATCGGGAGAGTCTCGATTAGTGCCCGGTAGTCTTTTTCTTCCTCTTCTGAAAGCTCCCCGTCCTCCAGCAGAAAACGGAACCGGCGCGCTTCATCCCGGATCACCGAGTGCAGCGCAAACAGCGCCCCTTCATAATATCTGGATTCCACGTCTTTTAAAGTGATGGAGATCACCGGGAATTTTCCCATGTATTTCTCACAGAGCTCCTTTTCCCGGGAGACGGCAAGCCCGTCAAACAACGCCGGATCACTGTCATAAGAAAAGAAATATTTGAGCATGCTCATGTTCAGGGATTTACCAAAGCGCCGGGGACGGGTAAAAAGGTTCACTTCTCCCCAGTTACGCAGCAGTTCAATGATCATCCCCGTTTTATCCACATAGTAAAAGCCTTCCGTACGCATCTTTTCAAAATTTTCGATGCCGATAGGAAGTTTTACTGTATTGTCCAAATTCTGCACCCCCTTATCTTTTTATCAACAATAATTTATTCACGCCCCATCCGCACCATGCAGCTTCTCCTGCGACAGGCGATACCGTATTTCCGGATCGTCGTGATATCGTCGTCCAAGAATTCCTCTTCATAGTCTTTCTCTTCGATCTGCTCCAGCGCTTTCTGGCAGGCAGCTTCCAGATTCCGGCTCTCGGAGTATTTGAGCTCGATCACAATCCCCATGGAGAGGGAGGGGATCTTTACCAGAATATCGCTGTAGCCATCTCCGGTCTGCGCGCTGGATTTCAGGACCTGATCTCTCCGGTGACTCAGCAGCCCCAGCAGAATGCCATGGTAAAAATTCTCTTTCTTTTCCTTCCGGACGGCGGTGTCCCGGATGCTGATGGTTTTCTTCAGATAAGCAGTGAACTTCTGTTCGATCAAGGGCGCATCCCCTGTACGGAACGCCTCGCAGAAGGCGTCCAGCGTGGAAACGTCTTTCCTTGCTTCCTCCTGGAACCAGGACAGAATCTGCTCGGTAAAGATGACGCGGATCTCCTGATTGGGGATGACAAGTTCATAAGTATTCAAAGCAACTTCTTTTCTCTTGGTTAAATAACCGGTGGTATAGAGGACGCTCCACAGATTGTCAACACTGTCATTCAGTTCCCGGTAGGTCAGTTCTTCACAAATCTCTTTTGTAACAGGCAGACCATTTGCCAGCTGATCCAACTCCGCCATGGTCTGCTCGTCCGCCTTCTGAAGCAGCGTCCGGATGATGGCGTTGCCGCTGGAATTGATCCAGTAGGCTCTGGGAAGCGTATCCGGTTCAAAACGGAGCTGACTGACATAATTGATCACATCCCAAGGACAGTATACGTCCGTATTTCCGAAACGATAGCCGTCATACCATTCTTTGATCTGCCCATAATGGCTCTCCAGCCCGTAATATTCCAGCATGGCCCGTACCTCGGTGTCGGAAAAACCGAAATGCTCATCAAACCGTACATTGGTGATCGACATGACGTAAAAATTATTTAACCCGGTAAAGATACTCTCCTTCGCCACCCGGAGGCACCCGGTCAGCACCGCCAGAAACAGGTTTTCATTCGTCTTCAGCGCCTGCGCGAACAATCCCCGGATCAGACTGACCATCTGATCATAGTATCCGTACTGCTGCGCCTTGTCCAGCGGAACGTCGTATTCATCGATCAGAAGAATCACCTTCTGCCCATAGTGCCTGCCAAGAAGTTCCGACAAAAGCCGAAGGCTGCCCCGAATGATTCCTTCGGATACGGGGATGTCCAGATCCCGCATCGGGAGCGTCTCAATCAGAGCCCGGTAGTCTTTTTCTTCCTCTTCTGAAAGTTCCCCTTCCTCCAGCAGAAAACGGAACCGGCGCGCTTCATCCCGGATCACCGAGTGCAGCGCAAACAGCGCCCCTTCATAATATCTGGATTCCACGTCTTTTAAAGTGATGGAGATCACCGGGAATTTTCCCATGTATTTCTCACAGAGCTCCTTTTCCCGGGAGACGGCAAGCCCGTCAAACAACGCCGGATCACTGTCATAAGAAAAGAAATATTTGAGCATGCTCATATTCAGGGATTTTCCAAAGCGCCGGGGACGGGTAAAGAGATTTACCTTTCCCCAGTTGTGCAGCAGTTCCGTGATCATCCCAGTTTTATCCACATAGTAGAAGCCTTCCGTACGGATCTCCTCAAAGTCTTCGATACCGATGGGAAGTTTTACTGTATTGTCCAAATTCTGCACCCCCTTATTTGGGATCATTATATAATTGACACCGTGATTCTGTCAAACAGCGCGGCGTCTATTTAGCAGATATTCCGCTCCCGTTCGGTCCCGTCGCAGACATTGGTCTTCTCATTTTCCGGAAGACGAAGCGGATGCTTTAAAGAGTCCATGTATGATTTTATTATATCGTTTTTTCAGAACCTTTGTCTACTGTCAGATACAGGTTTTTCTCACCGCCGGAAAAAGGTCGCCGTTTTCATTGTTTGCCCTGCCAAAAGAAACCTTGCGAATCTCTCCCTGAAACCGTATAATGAAAACAACGATAGACACGGAGGTGGCAGAACGATGGGGATGTATGTAAATCCGGGGAACAGCGGGTTCGCAGGGATTCGTAACGACCGTTATGTAGATAAAAGCGGGCTGATCGCTCTGATCAACGAGACGCTGAATACTCCAAGGAAGCTTACCTGCATCAGCAGGCCCAGGCGTTTTGGAAAATCCTTCGCGGCAAAGATGCTGTGCGCCTACTATGACAAGACCTGCGATTCCTCCGGACTTTTCTGCGGCCTGGCCATCGCAGAGGACGAAAAAATCAACTCCAGCTATCTACAGCATCTGAATCAATATGACGTGATCTATCTGGATATGACCAACATCTGCGGAAAAGCGGGTCCTCAGGATTTCCTGTCCTTTATCGAGAACCGGGTGACCGAGGAACTGTTAAAGGCCTATCCGGAACTGAAAGCGGGAAGTACTTTTGACGAGACGCTTCTTTCCTGCACGGAACTGACCGGCAGTAAATTCATCATGATCATTGACGAATGGGATGCCCCCATCAGGGAAAGGCCGGAAGTCCAGAAGGAATACCTTCATTTTCTGCGCACTCTGTTCAAAGGAAGCGGTACGACGGACCGGATCTTTGCCGCAGCTTATATGACGGGTATCCTTCCCATCCGGAAAGACGGCTCCCAGTCGGCGATCTCGGACTTTCAGGAATTTACCATGGTATTTCCGGGGCCTTATGCGGAGTATGTAGGGTTCACCGAAGCGGAGGTAGCGGAACTCTGTCAGGAATCCGGGATCGACTATTTAGCAATGAAGCAGTGGTATGACGGGTATCATCTGGAGGATACCGGCTCGGTCTACAATCCGAATTCCGTGATGGCCGCCATACGCAACCGCCGGTTCCGTTCCTACTGGACGGAAACCTCCGCCTCCAGAAGTCTGATGGAATATATCAGCCTGGATTTTGACGGGATGTCCAGGACAGCGGCAGAACTTCTCGGCGGTATTCCGGTCCCGGTGGATACCAACGGTTTTTCCAACGATCTGGTCACTTTCCGGGATCGGGATGACGTGCTGACGCTTCTCATCCATCTGGGCTATCTTGCCTATGATGAGACGGAACAGACCGCACAGATCCCCAACGAAGAGATCCGGCTGGAATTCGCCAGAGCCATCCGGGGCGTAAAGCGTGAGGAAACCATCCGCCGTGTCCGGGAGAGCAACCAGCTGATCTTAGATACCGTCCGCGGCAACGAAGAAGCAGTGGCAGCGCAGATCGAGAAGATTCATGCCGAAGAGACGGCGATCCTCTTCTACAATAACGAACAGGCTCTGCGCAGTGTGATCAAGCTGGCTTATTTCAGCTATAAAGACCATTATCTGAAGTTCGAGGAACTCCCCGCCGGAGACGGTTACGCAGACCTGATCTATCTGCCGAAAAAGACGTCCCCGCTGCCGGCGCTGGTGATCGAACTGAAGTGGAACCAGTCAGCAGCAGGAGCCATCGACCAGATTCGGAAGAAAAGATATCCGGCGGCATTGAAAGGATACGGCGGCGAAATACTGCTGGTTGGAATCGGATATGAAAAAGCAGCTGGGGAAGGGCAGCGGAAACATACCTGCAGGATCGAGAAGATACAAATTTCCCCTACACCAGCCTGCGCACCCAGTTCCCGTAATGAGACTCCAGATATGCCGGTACGCATTTGAAAATCTGATCCGCGTTCAGGCAGCACACCACAACTGCCGGTGACGCCTTCACCACAAACGCCATGATAAAGGAAAGCGGAAGCACGATTCCCCAGATACTGATCAAGTCCATCTTTACGACAAACAGCGCGTTGCCGCCCCCGCGGATAATTCCGCTGTTGGTCGGCATCTGATAGGACATCCCCACACAGATGACACTTAAGATGATCAGAAATGTATCCGCCATTTTCATTGTCTCCGGCGACAGATCATAAAGGCCAAGAACCGGAATCCTCAGAACATACAGGAACACTCCGGAGAGCACTCCGATCACTATGAATTTTTTCTGGAGTCTCCCCGAATATTCCCTCACTTTCGCCAGATCCCCCGTGCCGGTCGCTTTCCCGATGATCACCGCGGCTGCTGAAGCGGCTCCCACCGAAGCGGATTTCACCATCAGAAACAATGTGGACGCCGCACTGTTTGCAGCGATAGCCGCTGCCGTCATATGTCCCAGGATCACCGTCTGCAGCGCGGTGTTAACCCCCCACAGCCCCTGCACGACGAGCATGGGCGCCGTCAGCCTGTAATATTTTTTCAAAAGTTTCCAGTCAAACTGCAGGAAGTCCCTGAATCTTAGCTTTAATTTCTGCTCTCTTTTCCAGATATAGAAAACCAGCGCGGCACTTTCTGCCATGCGTGCCAAAAGTGTACCGATTGCCGCTCCCTGTACGCCCAGCTGCGGCGCGCCGAAATGCCCGAAGATCAGCATATAATTCATTCCGCAGTTTATGCAGAAAGTAAGAACGGACAGGCAGGAGGCGATCTTCACTGTCTCCGTACTGCGGACAGCCGCCAAAAGAAGCTGCGTCACAGCAAAAAAGAGATAGGTAAAACGTATGATCCCCAGATATGCCGCGCCCTCCCCTATGATCATGCTGTCCGTCGTAAAGATCCCAACCGTCTGCCGCGGGAACAGGCTGGCCAGCGCAAACAGCACTGCAGCCAATGCGGCTGCCCCATACATGGCGGAGGCGGTAATCTTTTTGATCGGCTGTACTTGTCCCCTGCCCCAATACTGACTTCCAAACATCACCAGCCCATCCCCCAATGCCATGATAAGCTGCTGATAGACAAACTGTATCTGGTTGACTGCTGCCACCCCGGCCAGCGCCGTCTCGCTGTAGGCTCCAAGCATGATATTGTCCGCCAGATTCACACTTAATGTTATGATATTCTGAAGCACCAGAGGAATATAAATAGAATAAAAGTTCATCCTCATCATCCTTTACCGATTATATTTTATAGTTCGCCTTTTTCTTCCCTTTCCCTGGCCCTGAAGGGCGCAGTCTCTTCAAGGAAAGCAAAGTAATTTTTCATATGAGGCAAGAAATTTTGCGCAAATTTTGTTGACATTTTATTCCCCCTTCTATAATATGGAAAGTAATATGGTAATACGAGGATCAGAATTATGGCAACCATCAAAGACATCGCAAAAATCGCAGGCGTTTCCACTTCAACCGTTTCCCATGTGGTCAATCATACGCGCTATGTAAGCCCGGAACTGGTGGAGAAGGTGGAGCGCGCGATTCAGGAACTGGATGAATTACCCAATTTTATCATTAAAAAAACCAGGACAGGACATGGCGCCGGCGGGATCAAATACATCTTTATCCTGCTCTCGGAGAAAGGCAGCCTGTTTCAGCGGCAGATCGAAGAAAACATCCGGAATCTGCTGGCGGCTACCGAATATACGCTGGTGTCCGCGGAATACGACAAGGACACCTCCCGTCTGGCGGTGCTGAAAAACATGCTGACGGCGACGCCGGATTTGTGCGGCATCATCGCCTTCCCCGATGAGCGCGGAATCCTGACCGAAACGTTTTTTCAGGAAATTTCCGTGCCGGTCGTATTGATCGGCAAGCAGATTCCGGGATTAAAGGCGGATGTGTTTTCTCCGGACATGTTCGACGGAGGATATCAGGCCACAAGGCATCTGATCAAAAACGGACACGAACATATCGCGTATATGGGAAATTCCAAAGATCTGTCCACCTGGCGTTTTGACGGCTATCAAAAGGCCCTCCACGACTATGGCATGAAGGAAAACAGGCGTCTGATCTTCCCCAATCTGAATACGGAAGCCGAAGTCTTTCAGGTGATGGATCAGATGATGGCGGAGGAGGTCCCTCCCACCGGAATCGTGGTGGCCAATTCGTTTCCGATTATGCCGCTGTTAAAATATCTTCACGCACACAATATTGTGATTCCAAAGGAAATCTCCGTCATCAGTCTGAACGATTTTGACTGGTCTCCTCTGCTGGCTCCGGAGCTTACCTGTATCGACCGGCAGCCGCCTGTGTGCAGCGCTCTGGCATTCAAGACCCTGATGAAGCGAATCCAGGGCGAGGAGGCGGAGTACCGGCAGACAACGCTTCCCGTGCGCCTGAATGTAAGAAATTCCACCTGCGGCATCGGCCGGGGGCCTTTCGGGGAGAAAGCGGAGAGCGCGGAGGTGCTGGAGCTCTCAGAGCTGGAGAAGGAACAGATCCGCAGCCGGCATTACACCGCCGCGATTTCGTTCCACTATATGGGCAAGGCCTGGATGCAGCTCATCGAAAAAGGGATCAAGAAAATCTTTGAGGATCTGGAGATTTCGATCATCGCCGTGACCGACGCGCATTTCGAAGCTCCCATGCAGTGCCGGCAGCTGGAAAGCATCCGCTTTCTGTCCCCGGATCTGCTGATCGCCGTACCGGTTGACACCCGGGAAACGGCCGAAGCCTTTCAGAAGGTGGTACAGAGCGAGACAAAGCTTGTGTTGATCACCAACATACCGGACGGAATTGCCCGGGGAGACTATGTCTCCTGCGTCTCCGTCAACGAGTATTCCCACGGCCGGAACATGGGACACGGCCTTGGCAAATATATGGTGCGCCACGGGATGAAGTACGCGGGCATCGTGCGCCACGGCAATCAGCATTTTTATGCGACCAGACAGAGGGATAACGCGGCGGAACAGGTACTGTCGGAGGAATTTCCTGAGATCCAGATCTGCGGAGAGATTCATTTCCAGTCGGAATCAGAAGTGTATAAAAAGACGAAAGAATTCGTCCGGCACCATTCCGAAGTGGAGGCTTTCTACGTCTCCTGGGACGGCCCGGCGCTGGAAGTGCTGCGGGCGCTGACGGAACTGGACCGGATGGACGTGGCGGTTGTGACCGGAGACCTGGACCATTCCATCGCCCTCAATATGGCGAAGGGCGGAATGGTCAAGACCTTAAGCGCCCAGTGCCCCTATGAGCAGGGGGAGGCGATTGCCCTGGCCGCCGCCAACGCGCTTCTGGGAAAACGGACCCCTTCTTTCATCGGCATTGAGCCGGTTCTGGTGACACCGGAAAATCTTCTGAAGACCTGGTCCAATATTTTCAAAGAAAATCCGCCCGACGAGCTTCGGCGCGCGATCCGGGAGAATCTGCCGCATTTTACCATGGAATAAGTTTCATTCAAAAGGCTGCCGTGCAAAACACCGGCAGCCTTTTTATGGAATAGAGATCTCATCCGACGGAGGAGCCGCTGCTCCATAGACGATTGTTCATCTATTCTTGGCATCGGCTCCGAGTTTTACGGTTCCCAGAAGGTCCACGCCGCCTTCCTGTACGGGGCGCTCTTTGATATAGGTCTTCATCATACCGGTGACTTCATCGATGTCTCCGGCCAGATACTGCGCGATATCGATCACGTGAGACGCGATATCTCCCAGAGTTCCGGCTCCGGCGATCTCTTTCTGGAATCTCCAGGAGAGCGGGGAGGACGGGTCTGCCGACCAGCTCTGCAGATAGGTGCAGCGGATATTTAAAATGTCGCCGATGGAGCCTTCGTCAATCAGCTTCTTTGCCAGATCGATGGCGGGCACTCTGCGGTACTGATAAGCGTTCATGCTGATGATCCCTTTTTTCGCCGTCTCTGCCATGGCCTTTGCATCTTTCAGCGTAGAAGCGATGGGCTTCTCACAGATCACGTGTTTTCCTGCCTTTAATGCGGCAATCGCGATCTCCGCGTGGGCGTTGTTGGGCGTACAGATGCTGACCACGTCGATCTCCGGATCGTTTACGATCTCCTTCCAGTCGGTGCAGCATTTTTCGAATCCAAAACGCTCTCTGGCATCTTCTGCAATCTCGGGTACGATATCGCAGATCGTCTTCATCACCGGAACCGCCGGCGCCGGCCAGAAAAATTTGGGCATATTGGAATATCCGACCACATGCGCCTTTCCCATAAATCCTGCGCCTACCAGGCCTACATTCAATTTTTTCATGTTACTTTTCCTCCATTCTTTTTCTTATTTTTTTATAATTTTTTGTTATCTTCTGTTCTTTTTCTGCGCAATATTGCTCATGGCAACCGCCAGAATAATAATCAGCCCTTTTACCACTGTCTGCTGTGCGCTGCTTAAATTAGCCAGAATCAGCGCGTTGTTGATCATGCCCATGAGGACGGAGCCAAAAAGCGCTCCGATCACAGAGCCCGTGCCGCCCGACATGGAAGTGCCGCCGAGCACCACCGCCGCGATGACCGACATTTCGTCGCCGTCGCCGTAGGAATAACGTCCGGCCTGAAGCCGTCCTGCGTAGAGGATTCCGGCGAAGGCTGCAAAGGCGCCGGACAGGATGAACGCGGTCATCTTTACCCTTATGGTATTGATGCCGCTGTACTGCGCGGACATCTCATTGCCGCCGGTTGCCAGGATATGGCGCCCGAAGGCTGTCTTGTTGAAGAGCGCGAAGCCTGCCACATAAAAGACAAAGATCCACAGCAGCAGTACGGGAATCCCTGCGATCTCTCCGATGCCGAAAACCGTACAGAATGTCTGATTGGCAATCGGAACGGCCGCGGTATCAGTGATCCACATGGCGCTTCCTCTGACCACCTGCATCATGCCCATGGTGGCGAGAAAGGCCGGAAGCCCGAATCTGGTCACGAGTATGCCGTTGACCGCCCCGATGAGGCATCCAAAACAGATCCCGGCGAGTAAAGCCAGCAGAATGGAATTGGTGCTCTGCAGGATCAGGGAGACAATCATGGCGGTTATGGCCGCCACCGCGCCCACCGTCAGGTCAATCTGCCCGGCTGCCATGACCAGCGTTCCCGCAACGGCCATGATCGAGATCATGGTGGTCTGACGCAGGATATTGACAATATTGTTGGGGCTTATAAATCCTTTGTTTCCCAGTACCACTGCAAATACCAGGAATACCCCGACAAAGATCAGATACACCATGTATTTGTCCCACTGGATATTTTTCTTAACCGCTTTGCTGGATTGCATGCTGTAATTCCTCCTCTGCATTTATTTCTTTTCTTGAAAGACATCCTGTGATCTTCCCATCGAACAGCACGATAATCCGGTCACAGACCGCCATCAGCTCAGTCAGTTCGGAGGATACAAACAACACGCCCTTCCCGTCATCTGCAAATTTTCGGATCAGATCGATGATTTCCGCCTTTGCGCCGATATCAACGCCTGCGGTCGGCTCATCCAGAATCAGAATCCGTGCGTTCTTGGACACCGCCTTGGCAATCTCCACCATCTGGCTGACGCCGACGCTTAACGTACCGACCACCGTATCCGATTCCACATCGATGCCCAGTTCTGCAAGCACTGCCTCCGCCCGCTGGTTCATGGCGGTCACATCCCGAAATCCATGCGTTGTCACTTCTTCTCCGAGGAAAATATTTTCCGCCACGGTCATGGTGGGAATCAGGGAAAGCTCCTGGAAAATCATCGCAATTCCGTTGTCATTTGCATCGTGAATGCTATGTATATTCACCGGATTTCCGTTGATGAAAATCTCCCCGGCGTCTTTTTGATAGACGCCGGTCATAATTTTCATCAATGTGGATTTTCCAGCTCCGTTTCCACCCACAAGCGCATGAACCTCTCCTTTTTTCATGGAGAAATCCACACCTTTTAACACAGGTACTGCGAAAGATTTTTGAATCCCTTTCATCTCCAATACATATTCGCTCATCATTTTTACCTGTTCTTTCTAAAAAATCCCCTTAATTGGTCATCGCATTTTTGATTGTGTCAGGAGCTTCTGTGTGGTATACATCCTGATAAGCCTCCAGAAGGTTGGACTGCTCCACGCGCTTTGCGGGAACCGCCACATACGCGGGCGTCTCCTTGCCGAGCAGCGCATAGGCCGCCAGCGTCGCCTCTGCCACGCCCTGATCGTAAGGAAGCTGTGCGCCGAGTCCCAGCACGTTTCCTTCTGCGATTTCTTTAGCGATATTATTTCCCAGGTCAATGGTGCTCAGCAGAATGTCGTTCCGTCCGGCTGCGCGAAGGGCAGACAGCGCGCCTTCACAGGGGATATCCCAATGGACGAACATGGCCTCGATGTCCGGATTCTGAGTGATCATCGCGTCCGCCACCACATCGCAGCCGTTCTCATCCTGGAATCCCATCTTTGATACGACTTCGATGTCCGGATATTTTTCCGCCATCTCTTTCTCGAAGGCTTCCAGACGCTGATTGGTCACAAAGAAGTCCACGTCATAGTAGATAATGCCGATCTTTCCTTTGCCGCCCAGGGCCTCTCCGATGAGATCCGCCGCAATCAGACCGTTGCCGTAGTTGTCCGCAGAGACACAGCTGACGTAATTGTCCCCTGCGGTAAATCCGGACGGCACGTTGTCCATAAAGACGATCTTCGTTCCGCTGTCTGCCACTCTCTGATAAGCGTTGGCGGTGGAAGTGGCATCGGTTGGGATGGACACCAGAATATCCGGCGCTTTTGCCATGATGGTCTCCAGGTCGGACACCTGCTTTTCCGCGGAGAAGTTGGCGTCTGTGATGGCGGTGATCTCGATGCCTAATTTGGCAAAGGTGTCCTCCAACCCCTTCTGCTGTGCGGAGGACCAGTCGTTTCCGCCGTAGTGGAAGCTGATGGCTGCGGTGTAGCCGCCTGCCTGGATCTGCGCGATCTCCTCGTCGGTCAGAGACAGCTCTGTGGCAAGTACGGCGCTCTCTCCGTTGGGGCCGGTGGATTTGATCTCACTGCTTCCGGTATCGGCAGCCGACGCGGTCGTTTCGGCGGGCGCCGCTGTATTTTCCTCCGCTGCAAGTTCTGATGTTTCTGCCGTGTCCGCAGCCGGCGCGTCATTCTGCACCGGTTCCGTGCTGTTTCCTCCGCATCCTGCCAGGCAGAAAGCGGTCATTGCGGTAATACATAAGGTTGATAACCATCTCTTTGCTTTCATAATTTCCTCCTGTTCTCTAAATCAGTTTTCCCTGTAAATATTCGTAGGACACTTTGCAGGCCTTGGCGGGGTCTCCGGCATATCCGTCCACCTCCACCAGATAGTCTCCGGTGTATCCCTGTTTCTTTAAAAATGCCAGAACGCCCTGCAGGTCAATGGAGCCCGTGCCCAGAGGCGCGAATCCGTTCTCGTCCAGATCCTTCAGATGTACAAAAGAGATCCGGTCGTAGTATTTTTTGACAATTGTAAGAGGATCTCCTCCCCCGGCCGCCAGATGCGCCAGGTCCGGACAGATCTTGATGTCCGTTTTTTCGAACAGGCGGTCAATCTGCTCCGGCTGTTCCGCCATGGAACCAAGATGGGGATGATAACTTGCCTCAATGCCGCAGTCCGCGAACACTTTGGAAGCTTCGGCCAGTCCTTCCGCCAGCAGCTGGTAGTCGCCTTCCTGGATTCCCTTTCCCCGGATCGCTCCGCCGCAGAACGCCACATAGGATACCCCCACCTGCTCCGCCAGCGTCGCCACTGCTTTCATATGGTACATCTCATCCTCCAGGGCGTCCTTGTAGATGAAATTCGCGCTGACGCAGACGCTCATCATCCCGGCGTTGTATTTTGCCAGCATATCTTTTAATACCTGAATGTCCGCCGCGTATTTGGTGAGATTTCCCTCCAGCACTTCAATATACCGGAAACCCACATCCGTAATCTGCTTTAAAACTGCCTCGTCGTCACACAGGGTCAGATAGCGAATATCCTTGACGCTTGTGACGCCGCCGCCGTCGCCGACCAGCGGACCAAAGCCGTTTGTCATGTATCCCAGTTTCATAAAATCCTCCTTTTTCTTTGTTTTTACAAATTTGCGCAAATTATTTATGACTCAACTATAATTCATTCGGGCAGCCATGCCAATATTTCGATGTAATTTTTTAAAGTTTTGTATAAGTTGTACATTTTTCGGAGAATTATTTGTAAGAAATAACGAATATTTAATTGGAATACTATATTTTTGAGAAAAATTGTTTTTCTGTTGACTTTTATTTGCACGTGAGCTATACTTTCTAATATAAATTTGCGCAATTATAGGAAAATATAAAGAAAAGGAGAATATATGATGAAACTGGGTTTTGTATCTGCGATTTTAGACAACCGGTCTTTGGAAGAGGTCATCGATACCGCTGCTTCCATAGGATATGAGTGCGTAGAGGTTGCCTGCTGGACGGTGGAGAAGGCTTCCAGAAGATATGCGGGCGTG
Source organism: uncultured Lachnospiraceae bacterium (assembly GCA_910583615.1). Lineage (GTDB taxonomy): Bacteria > Bacillota > Clostridia > Lachnospirales > Lachnospiraceae > Hominiventricola. The sequence goes on from CAJTXP010000001.1 coordinate 137,441, forward strand.
ACGCATATCAATATTGAAGAACTGGATGAAGAAAAGATCCGGCACATCCACGACTACTGCGAACAGAAAGGGGTCGCAATCTCCGCCCTCGCCTATTATCCGAATGTGCTGACCGAAGACCGGGCGGAGCAGGACCGCATCCGCAGGCACCTGATCGCCATGATCGAAGCCGCGCCGAAGCTTCAGGTAGATACGATTACTACGTTTATTGGCAGGGCGCAGCATAAGACGGTGGAGGAAAATCTGGAACTGATGCAGGAAATCTGGAAACCGATCCTGCAGGCCGCGGAAGAGAAGAAAGTAAAGATTGCGATCGAGAACTGCCCCATGCTTTTTGACGACGGGCAGTGGCCGGGCGGACAGAACCTGATGACCACGCCTGCCATCTGGCGGAAAGTCTTCTCTCTGCTTCCCAGCGACTATCTGGGGCTGAACTACGATCCGTCCCATTTTATCTGGCAGCAGATGGACTATATCGCACCGCTGCATGAATTTAAGGACAAGATCTTCCATGTTCATTATAAGGATATCAAGCTCTATCCCGACCGGCTCCGCGACGTGGGAATCATGGCGTACCCGCTCCAGTATATGTCGCCGAAGCTTCCGGGACTGGGAGATGTGGACTGGGGGAAATATGTCTCTGCCCTCAACGAGATCGGCTATGACGGATACAGCTGTATTGAGATCGAAGACAAGGCTTTCGAGGGGACGCCGGAACGGGTGCTGGATTCCCTGAAGCTCTCGTACCGCTATATGCGCCAGTTTGTAATTTGATGAAATAAAAGAAAAAGGAGGAATTGGAAACCATGAAAGAGATGAAAATTGGTATGATCGGAGCAGGATTTATGGCAAAGGCACACGCCATCGCCTACGCGGGGATGCCGATGTTTTTCTGGCCGGCGCCTGTCCTTCCTGTGAAACAGACGATTGTGGACATCAGGGAAGAGACGGCGAGAGAGTCGGCGAAAAGACTGGGCTTTGCGTCTTATGAGACCGACTGGCGCAAAATGATCGAGGACCCGCAGATCGACATCGTAGACATCTGTACGCCGAACAATGTGCACGCCGAGATTGCGATTGCCGCCGCCAAAGCGGGCAAACATATTCTCTGTGAGAAGCCCATGGCGCTTACGTCGCAGCAGGCAGAGGAGATGTACCTGGCGGCGAAGGAGAACAAGATCACGACCATGGTCGCCTTCAACTACCGCCGTACGCCGGCGGTCCAGCTGGCGAAAAAATACATAGAAGAGGGCGCGCTGGGACAGCTTCTGGATTTCCGCGGCACCTATCTGCAGGACTGGTCCGCCGATCCGGATTCTCCGCTCTCCTGGCGTTTTCAGAAAAGCATCTGCGGAAGCGGCGCGCTGGGGGATATCGGAACGCACATCGTCGACATGCTGCGCTATCTGGTGGGAGAGTTTGCGTCGGTGAATGCCAGAACGGCGACCTATATCCCGGAGCGTCCCGTTCAGTCCGGGCTGACGGACAGCCTGGGCAACGTAAAGGGCCAGGGGGATACTCCCAGAAAACCGGTGGACGTGGACGATCACTGCTGCTTTATGGTACAGTGCGAAAACGGCGTCTTCGGAACGATCGAAGCCACCAGAAACGCCTGGGGCCGCAGCAACTATATTACCTTTGAGATTCACGGCACCGAGGGCTCACTGTTCTTTAACTATGAGCGCCGGGATGAGCTGCAGGTCTGCTTTGCCAAAGACGGCGACGACCGCCGCGGCTTCCGTACGGTTTACACCGGCCCTGCGCATCCCTACGGAAATCAGCTGTGGCCGATTCCGGCTCTGGGAATCGGGTATACGGAGACCAAGATGATCGAGGTCTATGAATTTCTGAAAGGCGTCGCCGACGGCACGCCGACGGAACCGGACTTCCGCGACGGATATATCACGGAGCTGATCTCGGATGCGGTTCTGGAGTCCGCCAGAACCCATACGTGGACGGATGTAAAGGCGATTGACTGATGGAATCTGACCGGAAAGGGGCCGCTGCAACATAGATGAGCAATTCATCTACGGAGCAGCGGCTCCTTTTTCATGTCGCAGCATCGAAACCGATCCGATCCGGTCAGAAACGCCTGTCATACAGGCCCCGGCAAATTTTCCTCCCAGCTCCCGTCGGCACGTTTTTTTAAATAAGAATTCAAATTTCCGATATTGTATAAGGGAAAATTCACAAGCCAGTCCTGTTCCCGGAAGCCGGACATGGATACCCGAACCGCATTGCCGATTCCATATTTCTGAACGAAAACCTTCAGACTTTTTGCCTGCAGATTTTCTTCTGCCTTTACTTCCAGCGGAACGATGCTCTCCTCCGTCTGAATCAGAAAATCCAGTTCAGAAGTCGCGTTCTCCGATGACCAGTAGAAAATATCGTTTTCCGGATAAACGATCAGCTGCTGCAAAACATACTGTTCCGTAAGCGCCCCTTTGAATTCTTCAAAGAGCCGGTCCCCTTCCAGAATCGTTCGGGCATTCAGCCTGGACATGGCGCCCAGAAGACCAATATCCAGAACATACAGTTTAAATGCCGAAAAATCCTGACAGGCCCTGAGCGGGAAATCCGGTTTTTTTGCCCGGTTGATCTTATATGCGAGCCCCACATCCGTCAGCCAGGTGACAGCCACCTCGTATTCTCTTGCTCTGGCTCCCGTCCGAACCAGACCATAGATAAATTTTTTATTCTCTTTCGCCAGCTGCGCCGGAATCGAATTCCACAGCATCCGAATCCGCGTGACGATTTCTTTCGGCGCATGCTTTGACAGGTCATTTTCGTATGCATACAACAGTTTATTCTGAATATTTCGTACTTTTTTCAAGTCTCTGCTGGTGATAAATTCCTGCACCGCCTCCGGCATTCCGCCGACATAATAATAATATTTCAGATCATCCACATATTTTGTCCGAAACACCTGCATCGTCTGAAGATCATTTTCATCCAGCGCATCCAGAAGCTTCTTTTCATCCAACGCCAGCAGAAATTCCCGAAACGTCAGCGGATACAAATCGCAGAAATCTACTTTCCCCACCGGAAAAGAGGTTCCTTCGTGCAGTGCAATCCCCAGAAGAGATCCTGCTGCCATAATATGATACTCCGGCGCAGTCTCCTGAAAATATTTCAAGGATTTCAGCGCCCTTGAAACCTCCTGCACCTCGTCAAAAATGATCAGCGTATGTTCCGGATCGATCTGAAATCCCACTTCGATTTCCAGCATCTCAATAATTCTGCCGATATCAAACGCTTCCCGGAACACTTCTGTCATTCGTTCGTTTTCATCCATACTGACATAAGCACACTTCTTATAATGCAGCCTGCCGAACTCTTTCATCAGCCAGGTTTTGCCTACCTGCCGCGCTCCCCGAAGGATCAGCGGCTTCCTGTCCGGCGCGCATTTCCATGCTTCCAGCTGCCTGATCGCTTCCCTGTACATCTTCCGTCCCCCTTCGCCACAGCATTTTTCTTTTTTTATTATACGCAGTCGCACGGATTTATACAATAAAAATCACATTTTCAGAAGGACTTTTTGCATTTTATCCACATTTTCCGAAGGACTTTTCTTTGATTTTACACATTTTCCGAATCAGCTTCGGTTCCTCTTCCTCCACTCCTAAACCGTGAATTGCAACCTGACTACATTTTCTTTTTACTTTTACCAGAATTTCCATTGCTGTTCAGCGTCAACATGAGTATAATAGCATTAAGAACATGGAAGGAGTGCGCTTATGGCAACAGAAAGTATTTTTCACAATATCGTTATTGACGACCCCAAAAAAGCAGAGATATTCATTACCGCCCTTGAACAAGCTGCCGAAACAGCAGAAAATCACCCTCTCTGCCGCGTTGCATCTGAAGATGTAAAAGGCGAGGATATTAAAAAACTGTTAGGAGCTTTAACAAAATGACTCCGCATATAAAACAAATAAATATATTGGATTTGATGGAGATGTATGGAGAGGATTCATGCAGGGCACTTCTCTCTACATTTATATGTCCACTTAATCTCGATGCGGAATATGTAATTGGCGGAAAAACCGTATACATAGAATGTAATAACCAACCAAAACTTTTTGATTTCTATTCTTCCTCTGGTTTCCTTGCATTTGATAAACGGAACAGGCAGGGAAGTGTGAATGAAAATGATGTTCTGATACAGATGTTAAAATACTTCAACCATTAAAAAACAGCAAGACAGATTATTTCTCCGGCATCCGGCTATTTTCCCATAAATCATCTTAATTCAATAACCCCGCTGCAGAAGCATATCGTTCACGCGATCCCCAGGCACCGTTTCAGCTCTTCCACATATAGACCCCCGATCCGGCTCAATATGGTATTTCTGCGGACGATATATCCGATCTCCATCACGCTGTTATGATTCTTTTCATCATCCTCAAAAGGGATCGTCCGGTAATCGCTTCCGTTGAGTTCCTCGCAGATGATTCCGGAGCAGAGCGTATACCCGTTCAGGCCCACCATCAGGTTCAGCATGGTCGCCCGGTCGTTGGCTTTGATGATCCGGGCGTATTCATTGGTGGACAGAATCTCCTCCGCCAGATAGAAGGAACTGTCATCCCCCTGCTCAAAAGACAGGCAGGGATAGTCCTTCAGCTGTTCAAAACAGATGGAGCGCTCTTCTGCCAGAGGATGCCCCTTCCACAGATACACATAGGCCTGACAGTCGATCAGATGATGGAATTCCAGACCGGCGGATTTCAAAAGCTTCTCCATGGACTTCCGGTTAAAATCACACAGATACAGCACGCCGATCTCGCTCTTCATCGTGCTGACGTCCCGGATCACCGACGCGGTCTTCGTCTCCCGAATGGCAAATTCATATTGTGACATGTCAAACTGTTTCGCCATATCCACAAACGCTTTTACCGCAAAGGAATAATGCTGCGTGGACACGCCGAATTTTTTCCTGTGCGAACCGTTTCTGCCGTATTTTTCCATAATGTTTTCATATTGTCCGTAAAGCTGCTTCGCGTACAGGAGAAATTCCGTCCCATCGCCGGTCAGCGTGACGCCTCTGCCGCTTCGGTAAAACAATGTAATGCCAAGCTCCTTTTCCAGTTCCTTCACGGCGTTGGTCAGGGAAGGCTGCGATACATACAGCTGCTCCGCCGCCTTGTTGAACGACCCGGTCTTCACGATGGTCAGCAGATAGCGCAATTGTGTTAAAGTCATGGATGTCTCCTCGTATTCTCCGAATGTCTGGTTTCTTCTATCTTACCATTGCAAAGACCGGTTGTATAGATGGTTGTCGGATTGAGAGGCGCTCTCTTTGTTACTTCATACCCACGCCACCCGGACGCCCCGGAACGGGCTGTACGCTGGCGTGAGTGTAAAAAATAACCTCTCCGTTATAAATCTCCCGCATCTCACCATTTTCCCCTTGACAAACATACCAACGGTATGATAATCTTGAAACATACCAACCGTATGTAAAGAAGGGAGGTTCCATGGCGAGAAACAAACATCCGGAAGAGACCGTCAATTTCATACTGGACACAGCCTTCCGCCTTTTTATGGAAAAAGGCTACGAACACACCTCCATTCAGGACATCATCGACCATCTGGGCGGACTCAGCAAGGGAGCGATCTATCATCATTTTAAATCCAAGGAAGATATCCTGATCGCAGTCACAGACCGGACGACCGCCGCTTCCAATCAGATGCTTGCCGTCATCCGGGACCGGGAAGATCTGACCGGAAACGAGAAACTGAAAACGATCTTTCGGGAATCCATCTGCCGGCCGGTGCAGAATGAGATCTTCACCTTAGCGCCCGGTTTTCGCAATAACCCCAGGCTGCTGTTCAGCCTGCTTCAGGATACCATCAAAAATGCGGCGCCGAACTATATTTTGCCGATCATCCGGCAGGGCATCGCCGACGGTTCCATAGAGACCGAATACCCCGAGCAGCTGGCGGAGCTGATCCTGCTGGCGGCCAACGTCTGGCTCAATCCCATGATCTTCGACAGCACCGTGGAAGAATCCTGCCGGAAATTCATGGTATTCCGTCAGATGCTCCAGGGCTTCGGACTGGACATCATGGATCAGGAGATGCTGGACCGGCTGAAGGAACTGACCGAAATTTATCAGAAAAACAAGTGACACAGCGCACGCAGCTCAGAGTCTGCCGGACACCGATCGGCATCTGGGAAATCCTGTGTTCAGAAGAAACGGATCTGCCCCGCAGCAGGGGCAGATTTCTTTAAAGCATATACATACCGTCGTTCGGTATGAAAAGGAGGACATATGAAACAAAATAAGAAACAAAAACTGTTTACCAAAGATTTTACCCTGGTCGTCCTGGGTCAGATCATCTCGCTGTTCGGCAATGCCGCCATCCGTTTTGCCCTGCCCCTGTACCTGCTGAATCTGACCGGCTCTTCCGCCCTCTACGGGACCGTGACCGCCTGCGCGTTTCTGCCTCCCATCCTTTTATCCCCCATGGGCGGCATGATCGCAGACCGGGTCAATAAGAGAAACGTCATGGTGGCGCTGGATTTCCTGACTGCCGCGCTGATTCTGACCTTCTCTCTGCTGATGGATACCTTCAGCCTCATTCCCCTTTTGACGGTCACGCTGATGCTTTTGTACGGCATCGCCGGAGCCTATCAGCCCTCGGTACAGGCCAGCATCCCGGCTCTGGTGTGCCCGGAGCAGACCATGACGGCCAACTCTGTCATCAACACCGTCAATTCCTTTTCCTCGCTGACCGGTCCCGTGCTGGGCGGCCTGCTGTACAGCGCCTGGGGTCTTAAACCCGTACTGTGGGTCTGCATGGTCTGTTTCTTCCTGTCGGCAGTCATGGAACTCTTTATCCACATTCCATTCCGGAAACAGGCCGCGGACGGCGGAATCTTAAAAACCGTCCGGAACGATCTCTCCGAAAGCATCCGTTTTCTGCGGACAGAAAATCCGGTTATCCGGAAAGGAATGTTTGTGGTCTGTGGGATCAATCTGTTCCTGTCCGCCATGATTCTTGTGGCGATGCCCTGGCTGATCACAGAAGTGCTGATGCTGCCTGCGGCCCTGGCCAACCGTCTGTATGGCTTCGCACAGGGAGTCATGGCAGCCGGCGGGCTGACCGGCGGGATCTGCGCCGGGATCTTCGCCCACCGGCTGGACGTCCGGAAATCCGCCGGGATTCTGACCGCCTGCGCCCTGTGCGTCTTTCCCATGGGGATCTCGCTTCTCCTTACAGACTCCGGAATTCTGAATTATCTGGTGCTGACGGTCTGCTGCTTTTTTATCATGGTGTTTTCTACCATCTTCGCCGTGCAGATGATGACCTTCATTCAGACGGAAACTCCGCCTCACCTGACCGGGAAAGTGATCTCCGTCATCCTGACTGTCTCCATGTGCGCCCAGCCTCTGGGCAACGCCCTGTACGGCGTTCTCTTCGAGGCGGCCAGAGGGTATGAATCCGCGGTCGTTCTGTTTGCGGGTATGGTCTCTCTGCTGATCGCAGTGGGCGCGCGGAAGGTGTTTCGGTTTACATAATATTCCCGAGAGCTGCATTCATCTCCCCGTGACGCCGGAGCCGGCCACCTCCATGCCGGCCGGGGCACAGCGCAGCCATCGACGCCGTACTGCTGCCTGTGAAGCTGCAGGGCTGTGACGAGGCAAGCATTTTCGCTTCTGGTACAAGATCCGGAAAGGTTTTCATCTCATCCAATAGCTGCGCGATCAGCTGGTTGATGGTGGCTGTGTTTTGTTCCATGGCAAAACGCCTCCCTTTAAGTCAATCCCAAAAGGCACCCGAAATCAGACATATTCTGCGGCCAATTCCGCAATGGTGTAGGCTTACTGGAACATTGGGAAAAGCATCGTTGAGCAGCAGGGCAAATCGGAACGTGCGGAATACGCGTCAGTTCTATTTGACGTTTCCGAATTGCTACGCACTGCGTAGCAATTTAGTAAGTCGATTGCTCCTCGGCTACCATTTGCAGTTCCTGTTGTGGCTCAAGGTTATAAACAACGGATTTATGTTCCTGTGATGGCGCTTCATAAGGTTTTCCTTCTTTATTGTACGTAAGATGAAATACAAGGTCGGAAAGCCACTTCTTGAACGAGGGATTATCCTGAAACTGTTTGAACAGTTCCATATTATCAGCCATGATAGCGAAAATGACCTGTTGCAAAACCCGTTCACTTTCAAGCCTTGCACTCTGTTCATCAGAGTTCTTCATAGCATTCCGATATTTCTCATCCCTGGAAACCATAGCGGGTATTTCAAGAATCTGTCTGCGCACATTATCCGCATCATTCCAGTTGATATTGCCAAACATATCGTTAAAGTCGGACAGAATAACGGAAAGCAAATCCATCTCCGGCTCGATCATGTGACCGACCTTGCCGGATGGAACCGGCGCAACCTCGGCAAGGGCTTTTCTGTGCGAACCTTGCAGCAGATGAAAAAATTTTATGTGATGTTTCCAAATACGAACGCACTGCGTTCGCAATTGACCTGGACGCACTACCGCCTTCTGCTGTCAAACCTGTGCGTATTCAACAATATGAGCGCATCAGAATTCATTGCATTATAAAGGCAATTCAATTCTGATTCATATTCTTCCATTAATAATTTAAACTGTGAATTGGATACTTTTTTTGAATCAGAAATCTGTCCGACTGTTATTTTTTCAATATTCCTAATTTGGATAAATTGGTAAGTTCATAAAATGACATTTCATTTATATAAACGGCACTAAATTTTTGCCCTCATAGAGCCTTGTCCCATGTGCCGTTTATCATATTTTTCTGGCAATATATAATCACAAGATATATAGTTCATTACTTTCGGTACGTACCTTAATATATATCCCGTTTCTCCAATTCTAGTATTCGTATTCCTCTCTCATCCTCTATCATATCATTTAGCTCCGAACGGTAATATTGAGCATATTGTAATTGGCGGCTAAAAAATTTTGTATCAACTTCGATACTATCAGTTAATGATGAAGAGTTCTTCACATATTCATTTATTTTCTCTTTCGAGGCATAATAATCGTAACATTTTTCGATTCCCTCATAAATTGTAAAATCTATTACATCATCAATTGTGATAAATTCATTATCAAAATCATTAAAATAAGGACACCCTACTTTTAGAAAACCATAAAAAAATACCCTCAATGCTTCAATCTGAGTTTCAATTTTCTCTTCAAAATTCATATCTCTTCTCCATTCGGGAATGCTTTTAATTCTATGTGGCAATAAGAAATCTACGAATACGGTTTCTCTGGCACGAAAGTCCGTTCGTGGTGCTCTGGTACAAACAGACAAAATTTACTACTGGATTTTTCTAGCGGAAGCAGGTTAACAGCTATTTTGCAAAGCCAAACTCACGCTTCAACCATCGTGTCAATCAATCTGTCTTTGATTTCAACCGAGAGCGCATTTTCAAAATTATAGGTAAAAATTGACGCAATGATTATCTGGTGGTCAGAAAAATCCCTCTTAAGAATATCCATCATCAATGCAATATTATTCTGATCAACTTCTTTTCCACTTGGCGAGTCAAGCAAAATCGGGAGCTTAATATTTAAAGCCTTTTCAAGGGCAGTAATATATGCCAAACGAAAAGCAAAAGCTGTTTTGTGAAGCAAAGCACCCGACAGCTCTTTCAAATTAGAAGTGAACAAATATGTGCGAGGAATGCTTTCTGTATCGCCAATCCCAAGCTCCGTCCCATATGCAATAATACTGTCAGAAACTTCTTTGACAACTGAGTTATCAATCCTTGTAGCCCTGCTTAGTTCATCCTGCAAAGCCTTAATCTGCTTTTCAAGACGGTCAAGCTCGGATTTTATAACCTTAGGATTCAGTGGCATTCGTAAAATCTTTCTATCAAATATTTCTAATTGGCTTGCTGATTGGAAAAAAGCCAGTTGTTCGTATTCTGAATCTTTTTCCTTTTCGAGACGTTCTATTTTCGCACTGACAGCAGCATATTCATGTGAAACCATTTTTCGCTTTGTAATAAGCAATTCGATGGAATCATTAAGCCCAACAATATTCTCTTCTTTTACAGGGAACACTGTGCCTTCTGGGGATTGCACCAGAAGTTTCATGTCAGAAATGAATTTTCTAAATTTGTTATTTTCTGATAATGTTCCGTCAATGCGTTTCAATTCTTTTTTAATCTGGCTCTGTTGAAGCAATAAGCTACTCATTTCTGCATCTACGGTATCCTCGTATGAATCCGTAGCAACAGAAGCGGAGTCAACTTCTAATGATGCCCGATACTGGGCAACGCTGGACATCTGTTTGTATTTTTCTTTTTCACGCTGTAGCAGTGCAATTTTTTTAATTAGTTCCGTACAATCACGCCCGGACAAGCCACGGATTAATTCTTCAATATTAAATCCGATGCTGCCGATTACTTTGCCTCTATTTAACAGAGTCCATCCTTTTTCCTGATCAACATAAAATGCACCGAGGAGATTGGAAAGAATATCCCTATTGTCAGTACCAAAAAGTTTAGAATGCAACTCTTGTTGCTGTTCGGGCAGAACATAGGTATTTTCAGAATTGCCATTTTTCAGCACAATAGAGGACGCATCATTTCGACAAAGAGAAACAATGCCCAATTTTTCACACTCTACAGTGATAATTACTTCACAGTTTTGAAATTTTATTCTTTTCGTGTTAGGAACATTGTAACCTAATCCATACAACATAAATCGGAGTAGAGTCGTTTTTCCACAACTATTGTTCTTGCTGTGGATAAAGGTAACAGTTGGGCTAAACTCGATTTTTCTTTCAAAGAGGCCTTCCTTAAGATATACGGATTTTATAATCATAAATTGACCTCCCTTTTAATTTTATCGATTGACAGGCGGTTGCGAACGATGCTATAAAGTATAACTTGAATCAATCCTTGCTTGGTTTCATCATCAATGTCTGTTGTTTCAAAATCAGATAAATAATCACTCCATTTATTCATGGCAAAATCCAAGCATTTTTCCCTTGGCTTTTTCCCCGGCGATTGATAGTCATTATAATCGTAGAGAACCTTGATAAAGAAGTCACATCGTTCGCAGCATGAATCGATAATATCACGATAACGATGTACGATTTCATCATATGTACTTGAGTCAAATTCTTCTTGCAAATCTTCATCGCATCTTTCAATATCGGTGGCAATCACTATAATCGGCCAGATAACATCCTTTTTGCCCAGAACAATTGATGCGTCTTTTTTACTGCCATTTTTAAATATATCCTCATGCCAAGTGGTCATCAATTTTTTGCCCAGCCCAGGTATATTCAAATTCATACTGCCAATAAAATCATCAATCTTGTTTTTAACAACCTTATATCGCTCATCTTCATCATCAGTCTCAAATGGCAGAACCTGAATCATGAATTTGTCTGTATTCAAGGGTTGTGATAGTTTGGCAAGGTATCCTGATATAATACTTTTTGATGAATCCGGCAAAGAATCGAAAGAGCGGTGGGCATCACCATAAAAAACACTTCTGGAATCTTTGTCATTGAGCGGATTGGGGGAATTAGTAATTAATATCAGCTTTTCCACCAAAGTATTATGAGAAGCCTCGGACAGTGTTGTCAGTGTCTTTTTCAGGTTTTCTCTTACATGACTAAAGTCGGAACTGCTTTTTTCAATGGCTTTTGCCTGAGCAAGAATGTAACCGCCACCATTCAATTTAAGCTCGATATCCTCATAATTACCTTCTAAACGCAATGCCTCCAAATCCCTTATATTTTCAATCATAAGGACAATGGCGGCGTTCACTTGAAAATCAAATCCAAATATCACGGCATCTGCTCTTCTACTTCTCGGCATATCTGATTCACCTCCAATCGAACACAGCAACCCGCAGACAAACTGTGGATTGCCGTATTCGTATCATCTTTTCATTCTTCAAACTGCAATTCAATCTGCTTGTTGTCAGAACGGTTGCTAATGAGATAGTCAAAACTCGAATTCAGCCTAACATCATCGTGGGAAATGAGAGCATAATCCCACGGCTTCCCATCGTGTTCGCTATTCCATGCGGATACCGCACGACAATAAACAAGAGCAGCATGGGCTTTTTCCAGAACTGGTTGGTTATTCAATTCATTGCTGGCTTTTGTTTCAACCATAAAAATGCCTTGTTCCGTTTCAACGATAAAGTCCGGCTCATAGCGGCTGATACCGCCGGGACCATAGTAAATGTTAAATTGCTTCGGTGACGGCCGCATCCATTTCTGAACTGCAGGGTCATTTTCCAATACAATAGCAAAGCGGCGTTCCGTGTCACTGTCAAATTTATAAAGCGTATGACAAGCCTTTTTGAAGCCTTTAAACACTTTGGATCGAACTTCTCCTGCAGGAACATTGGCACGGAGGTCATAAATCTCATCCGACTTGATTTTACCGCCATACCCGGTTTCAATACGAGAAAAAGGACGCATCTCTGTTGCACGATATTTTACTTCATTTGTGTAAAAATGCTCCATCATTTGCGAGTAAATGACATCCGCAATGGTAGATTGTCTCTGATACATCACCTCAACCGCATCTTCCTCGGAAAGATAGGTAAGGAAATGTGTTTTTGCCTCGCCCACCAGAGAATACAGTAAATCAGCGCATGATGAGTAATCCACATTGTCATGGACAACAATGTGCCGTACAATTTCATTTTCAGGCGAATCTACCCTCTGTACTGCAGCAAAATCAGGGTTCTGTTCAAAAGTTGCGCCGCCTTCTTTCAGCTCCGTTCCGATCATCACCTTGCCGGATGGATGCCAGTTCATTCTTGCGGTATCCAGCTGGAAATCAGTAAAGCCCTGTTTCACCTCTTTAAAAGGCTGTACGACTGCCTGTGGAATCGGAATTACGCTGTCGGTCAAAACCTGTACGCAGGTGTCAATGGCTTTTTCCACGGCAGCGGCAACCGCTTCTCTTTGCAAATTCATTTGCGAAAACTGCCGCATTGTTTCAGAAATAACACTGTCCTGTATCAATTTTCGTGTTGTGGGATCTTTCACCGCATCAAAAGTTTTCACCTGACGATTCAGTTCCGTAACACTGCGAGAGGTAAATGACGCAACGAATTTTGCGACTTCTTTTGTCTGTTCCTCCACAACCACTTCTTCAGTTTCCGGCACATCATAATGAGAGCTTTCCCGTATGGTAAAGGCAAGCTGCTCCGCAAAACTATAGTCAGATGTCAACGCATCGTAGGTGCTTGGCATCTCCACAGTTTCATGAGGACCTTCCGCTTCACTTTCCGATTCTTCGATATAGTAAACCTTACGCACAAGCGAATCCGGGGCATTTGCCAGATTTACGATGGCTTCATATTTATCATGGCTTACAATGGAAAGGCGGTCAACTTCATCGACTCTCGTGCGTTCCCCATAAGGCAGCCGCAGACCACGGCCTATTGTCTGTTCTGTCAGTGTATCCGATGCCGAAGCGCGAAGGGGAATAATCGTATACAGATTAGTGACATCCCATCCTTCTTTTAGCATATTGACATGGATGACGATTTCAATTTTGTTTTCTGGCTTTTCCAGCGAAAGTAGCAGCTCGATGTTCTCGTCCTTTTCCGTTTTCCCTTGGGAAGAGTTAATCTCTATCACCTTATCCGCATAGTAGCCGCCAAAGAAATCATTAGACTTGATATAAGCCATAATTTCTTTGGAGTGGTCTGTATCCCGCGCAACAACCAAAACAAACGGCTTCACAATAGTTTTACCGAAGGTACGCGCATATACCTCCAGACGGCTCTTGGTGTCCTCGTGCAGGCGCAAACCGTCATTCAGCTTTTCGTGGTCGAGCTGTTCCGGCGTGTATTCCTCCGGGCGGAAGTCTTTATGCGTAAATACCGCAGGGACTTTCACATACATCCCATCGTTCAGAGCATGGGCAAGGGAATACTCATATATCACATTTTTGAACAGAATTTTCCGTGAGCCTTTCTGTATCTGCGGCGTAGCAGTCAATTCCACACCGAGCAGCGGACGCAGTTCGTTGATGACATCGAAGCTTTTATCTGCATGATAGTGGTGGCTTTCATCCATAAAAATACATAAATCCGGCAGCGACTGCAAATAGGCAAAGTAGGACTCGCCCAGAACCTCGCTTAACCGTTTGATTCGAGCAGGTGTACCCTCCTTAGTTTTGCTGTCGGAGTTCAGCTTTGCAATATTGAAAATGTTAATGACAATATCATTGACACCAAAAGTTCCCTGGCGAAAATCAGCATAGTTTTCCCCATTGATAATACGCGGCGGATCGACAAACAAATCCAGTCCTCTGAATACATACTTGGGGTTGGAGGTATTTCCAAGATCATCCTTCAATTTCCGGTAAATCGTCAGGTTCGGTGCCATGACAAAGAAATTCTTGATTCCTTTCTCGTAGCGCAAGTATGCGATGCATGCACCCATCAACCTGGTTTTCCCAATCCCCGTTGCAAGAGCAAAGCACACCGAAGGAAAATCCCGTTCAAAAGAAGTAAGTGTTTTAAAATGTTCCTGCAGGTTGGCAAGATCATCTTTATAGAAATCCGCCGCGATTTCCGCCGCTTTGACTCGGAGGAATTTCTCTTTCTTTTCCCAGGTCGGCTGGGCGTTGTATTCATCCGCATAGTCCTCAATAATCTGCTGATCCGTGGTAGGATTTTTCCTCATGCTGAGGATGTCACACAGGCGGGCGAAAAACTCCAGACTTTCCTCCTGCGGCTTGCGAAGCGCCATCACGTTATAGAGATACTTGGAATGATAGCTGTAAAATCTATCGGTATAGGGTTCTTTAAGCATCTTCGCAGTCCTCCTCGTCCACATCGGGAATATCCGCGATGTTCAGGTCGTAATTATTTACGCCGTATTCACATTTATCAAGCACCGACTGCGGGATTTTCCGCACCTGGATATTTTCATAGCGTAGGGAAAGCCCAGTATCGAAAGCGGGTACGCAAATCAGCAAATGCTCCATCGGGGAAACCTCGGCGGCAAGCCCGTCCAGTGTTTTTGCATCAAGATAGACGGTGGTGACATAGATATAGCTTTTATCCTGACTGTGACCTTGTTTCCAGAATACATCCGGATCGGGCGCAAAGAAGTAACCGTTCAGCTTCGCAACCGCCGCAATCAGCATCATCGGATTATATTTATCAGAAATAACGGGATTTCCGTACTTGTCCTTTTCAATCAGGGACGACGCAAGCTCGTAGAATTTGTAACCACCGCCACCGTGCCAGTCAACATCTTGGGTAATGCCTGTCCTATCTTCATCATCAATAACTCGCTTGAGTCTTGGAATACAGTGGGTGTACGCGTGTTCTCCCAATTCAATTCCAATCCACGTTCTCCCCAATTTGTGAGCCGCTGCTGCTGTGGTCCCTGATCCAAGAAAAGAATCCAGCACAAGTTCACCGGGAGTGGTTGTCATTTCAATGATTTGTCTTACAAGCTGCTCGGGCTTTTTCCCATTGGGAAAATCTACTCCGCCACCTTCTTTTGCCACATTTTTCATCCATGCATTCATATCCCAATATGTGCCCTGTAAATCTTTCTTGTACAATTCCCCGTCAATTACCTCAGATGTGTCTCTCAGCCAAACAAACAATCTACACTTTTCACCCTTGTAAAACTGTTCATACAATAGTCCCTTATTTCTCCCGGTTTTAGGAACATACTCTATTGAAAGCAAGTCTTCTGTGATACCTTGCTCTCTACGATAATCCATAATGCGTGTTCTGATAGAAGATTGTGCGTTGGTAGTTTGGAACACATTGATGCCGTATTTTTGATATGCCTCTTTTTCAGAGATGCCATTCCTTTTTGCAATTTGTTTGATAGACAGTATAATAGGGTTCTTCCTCAAATACACTTTAATTTCATTACCGTCACCATCTACAGTAGAACCTACATATTCCTTCTGTCCGGGATCGACAAGTACCGTGGTATATTTCCAGCTTTTTCCTTCATCAATATACTGCCGAATCAATTCTGACATCTCGGTATACTGATAAGGCCCGTTAAAAAGCGGCAACAAACTATACTCCCTGGCATATGCCAAGATGTATTCACAATTCTTCTTCAGACGCTTGTCCTCGCCACCGCCGGATGCGCCAGCAATATTTTTCATATTGACGGAAATCATGTTTATAAAGTTATTTCTGCCAAACACTTCATCGCAGATCACTTTGAGATATGCCTGTTCCTCGTCATCTATCTGAATCCAAATGGAACCGTCCGGAGCAAGGAGCGTTCTCAGAATTTCCAAACGTGCTTTCATCAAGCGAAGCCAGATAGAATGCTCCAGATTATCGTCATAATGTTCAAATGCCGCGCCCGTATTATACGGCGGATCGATATAAATACACTTCACCTGTCCAGCAAATTGCTGTTCCAGTGCTTTCAGTGCAAGGAGATTGTCCCCGTGAATCAGCATATTTTCGGCATTCGGGTCACCGTAATCCTTGGATAGGTCGTGGAGCAGGATACGCGGCTCTACCGCAGGTTCTTCTCCCTTGCCGATCCATGTAAGTTCCAATCGTTGATTAGCCATTGTTCCTGCCCTCCGTTATCTTTTTCCCGGTAAGATAAACCAGCTGGGCTTGCAAATTTCCTGCAATAACATTATCGGGCGCATTATCAATTAGTCCCGCACTGCCGGAAATCGTGGTAACAGCCGTCATACTCACATAGTAATCCGGGTGTGCATCATTGAAATCCTTGTACTTTTTTATGGCATCAGCCCTATCCAACTCACCGGTTCTCTGATACCTCAAAATAATGGATTCATGTTCCGCTACCGTTTTTGCGTCATCTACCTGCTTTCTTTCAGATTCATTGTTCATATATAACCCTCCGACTATTCTATTCTAAACGCAATCGTCATGATGTGCGTAATCTTTGTTTTCCCGTTCAGCTTCTGACGGATTTCTTCCTGCAGCTTATCTTTCTGCATATCAATCTCATCTTCACGTACATAAATGTCGCGCTGCATCTGCTTGCGTTTCTTTTCCAACTTATTGATTTCGTCCTTCATGGCAACAATCTGATCAAGCGGAAGATGCGTGCTGACGCGGACTTCCTTTCTCTTTTCAGTAATCAGCTTTCCAAGCTCCTTCATTTCACGCTGCAGAGCCTCTTTCAAATCATCGCTGTAGGCATCCAGCTTGTCACATTCTGCCAGATAAAATTCCTTGTTCGCATCTTCAACCATCTGCTGTCTGGCCGCAATGCGCTCTTTTCTCTGATTAATCAGCGCTATGCTCTCCGGTAGACATTCACCAGTTATGGATGCGGGCAGTTCCAGCATGGAATTAATACTGTCATCATCCAGCGCCGTACCATCTTCCGTAATGGCCGTAAAGATGATATGCTCCTCATATCCAAGCCCGTCATAGGACAGCTTATCCACGGACAGCACACCTTTCAGCCTTGGATGAACCATGAAAAAGGAGATATTCCTGTCCGACGCAGTGTATTCAAAGCGGAGTTCGGCATTACTAAGCGGTACAGACATTGATTCCGATAACCAGGAAAGATACAACGGGTCTTCCCGACGAAGGAATACATCGCCTTCCTCCTCGGCGTCCCGCCATTTCAGGTTATATGTACGCTCCATTTTCCCATCATGAAACCGCAATCTCCACTGTTCATTCGGTTCAATTCGGCTTGCGCCGTGTGCTAAGAAAAAGCAGTATATCCACTGCGTGTACTTGTCAAGGCTTGCTATAGTCTCGCTCTGGCAGGTGGCAAGTCTCGCAGCAACCTCTTCATCGAAGTTTTCCAAAATAGACTGGCGAGCCAAAGTCATTTTGTCTTGTATCTGTTCAGAAAGTTCCTCCTGCAACAGGTCAAACTCAATCTGTATATCTTCGGCGGTTTTGCATTTCTGATAGATTTCTGCAATGCGCATTTCAAAATCCACGCCGGACTCCAATGTCCCCAGAATCTCATCCGAAGAACCAAATACGCCCTCGAACAGCTGAAATTTCTGCGCCAGCAATTCATAGACACGTTTGTCAGCGGCGTTTTTCTGATTCAGGAAATTAATGACAACGACATCATTTTTCTGCCCATATCTGTGGCAGCGTCCGATACGCTGCTCAATACGTTGCGGATTCCACGGCAAATCGTAGTTGACCACAAGGCTGCAGAATTGCAGATTGATACCCTCTGCGGCGGCTTCTGTTCCAATCAAGATGCAGGCACGGTCACGGAATTCCTCAACCACGGCAGCTTTCATGTCCGCCTGTTTGGAACCGGAAACCAAACCATCGTCCTTATGGCGTTCCTTCCACTCGGCATAAATGCACTTGGAGCCTTCATCGTTATTCAAACCATTCAGAAAGACAATCTGCCCTTCATATCCATGATTGGACAAAAGATTGAACAAATAGGATTGAGTTCTTCTGGATTCGGTAAATATTACAGCTTTCTGCTGTCCCCCAAGTTCCTCCATTTTCTGGAATCCCTGCTCTAATGCGGACAGAAGGTTGTCTCCCTTGGAATTGGCATTAATGCTCTGTGCCAGTTCCAGAAATCGCTCCAACTGTTCAAGTTCGCGCTGGATACCGACATGGTCGCGTTTCAAGTCAGCTGTCAGGGTATCTTCCCCATCGTCCGAATTTTCATCCGCCAGTTCATCAAAACTGTCATAATCATCTAAGTTAAGCTCCGCCTCCACGCCTGCCAGCAGTCCACGAAGACGGCTAATCAGCGATTCAAGGGTTCCTGCAATCGCGAACGAGGACGATGCCAGAAGTTTGCGCAGCACCATTGTAATCAATGTGCGCTGCCCATCCGGTAAAGCATACAGTTTGTCCGTCTGCAAATAATCCGATATAGCAATATACAGTTCTTCCTCATCCTTTGTCGGCTCATACTCCATTAGAATGGCATGCCTCTCCGTATAACGCACATATTCCGTCACCTGTTTGCGGAGCGTCCTCTTGCAAATAGTATCAAGCCTTTTCCGCAAGTTGGAATTACGGATTTCCAAATTAGAGACCGAAACATACATCTCTTTGAATGTCTTGCTATCACCAAAGACCCGATCGTCAATAATGCTCACAAGTCCATAAAGTTCCATAAGATTGTTTTGAAACGGAGTCGCCGTCAGAAGAAGTTTTTTTCTTCCTTGCAAAGCCACTTTTAATTTTTTGCCCATAACATTATTGGACTTATAGACATTTCTCAGCCTGTGTGCCTCATCAACAATAACCAAGTCCCATGGAACCAGATGGAGGTCAATAGCCTTTTTTGATGCGAACTGGTAAGAACAGATGATTACTTTGTCCGTAACATCAAACGGGTTTGTCTGTCCTTCCTTTTTTCGCTTATTGTACACGGTCGATTCCATAAGCATGGATTCAATATAAAATTTGTCGCTAAGTTCTGCCCGCCACTGCATGCGGAGAGCCGCAGGTACAATCAACAATATGTGTCTTTTTCGTTCTGCCCAACATTGAGCTAATACAAGGCCGGCTTCAATGGTCTTTCCAAGACCGACTTCGTCAGCCATCAGTGCGCCATTTCCAAGCGGCGACTTCATCGCAAACAGAGCGGCATCGACCTGATGCGGATTTAAATCGACCTTAACACCGGACATGGCGGATACAATGGAATCAACGCTTGAAGGTGGCCTTTTCAGTAAAAGCTGTTCTGCAAAGTAGCGTGACTGGTGCGGAGTATAATTTTCCATTGTTTACCTCTCTTTCGCAGAACCCTCAGAATCATCTATTTCCATAATATCCGATATATCGCACTTAAGGGCAATGCAAATTTTCTCCAAAATTTCTGTGTTTACATTTTCATTCCTGCCAAGCTTCGTAATTGATGCAGCGCTCACGCCCGACATTTGTTGCAGATGTTCATAAAATGTTCAAAGATTTTTTGAACATCTGCTTATTCATTCAACATCACCAAATAACCATCTAATCTTTTATTTATATACTTTGTAAACAACTTTGCCATTGCGTTTAAATTATGCTTTACGTGATATTCGTCAAACGTGTTATAAAATGATAGCATAACATATGTCCCAAAAAACGGACTCAAAACGGCTCGCTCGGAAATTTTTAAAATTATTCTTTATGTATTCCAGATAAATATCTTCCCCATTCTTTTATTGAATACCGTATTAACGATTGAACACTTTTTAACGAACCCCCTTTGTTAATCGTTAATGGGGTATGCAAAATTCAGTTTCTTGTACCAATCCTTAACGCTATCAGCTGCTGCCATAGGACAAAATAAAAAGACCCCAAAATGAAGTTCCACCTAAATTCCCTCTATTTCTGCGACTTTGCGCCGTATTCACCCCCGTTAAATTGTATCAATCACGCAACTGTCTCATCATAACAGGAATAGGTTGCGTCCTTGATTTGCTCTGCAATCGGCATAAAGACAAGGTCTGCCATCAGTTCAACGACATCGCGGGGCGTCCAGTGTTCCCCGGCCTCCTCGTTGTTTTCCTCATTGAACTTGCGGATCAGTTCCTCAAAAATCGTCCCCATGCCGTGGTTATCCAGTCCAGGATGCTTCACTATCGTCTGTTCATCGTCCTTATAGACCGGGTTCGGGGAAAGGTTGATGTCCGGCGAGATGAATTTCTCAATCACTGCCCCCAGAATATCCGCCTCGATCATCGTGTCAATCTGATTGCGGAACTTGAACTTCTCCAAAATCTCCTGTACATTAGGGGAGAAACCGTCCAGGTAAGCCTCAAAGTCGACCTTCAGCGTTTGTTTCTTTGCACGGCTGGTGAGGTCGCGCAGGCGGA
The DNA here is from genome assembly GCA_910583615.1 of uncultured Lachnospiraceae bacterium. GTDB lineage: Bacteria > Bacillota > Clostridia > Lachnospirales > Lachnospiraceae > Hominiventricola. The sequence continues at coordinate 158,228 of CAJTXP010000001.1, forward strand.
ACGGCGAGGCGTTACAGAATGCCTGTCCCGCCACATTGCACAGTGCCGGCCATTGATTATCAATTCTGGCTTCATCCAGCTTTTTCTTCATTTCAAGAACAGCCTTTTTGCTGTCCTCCAGCATGGCATCCAGGCGGCGGATTACTGTCATCGGTAAAATGACATCACGATATTTTCCACGCACATACACGTCACGCAGGCAGTCATCCGCAATTCCCCATATAAAGCTTACGATTGTATTGTGAATTTGATTGTCCATGTGTCTTTATTCCCTTCTCTCGGAGATTGGCATCTTTCGACTTACAGGAGATTGATTGCTGTTTCAAAACTTATTTCCTGTTAAACAGATTTATTTTTCCCCAGTCATTTCCATAATATCACCGACATCACATCTTAGAGCTGTACATATTTTTTCAATAATTTCCGTATTTACATTTTCATTTTTGCCGAGCTTTGTAACGGATGCTGCACTAATCCCAGCTAATTGTTGCAGATCCTTTTTCTTCATATCCTTATCAATCAACAGTTTCCATAATTTTTTATAACTGATAGTCATAAATAAACCTCCCTTTTCCGGGAATATATCGATTTGAAGATTTCTATTGCTTATTATAACAAGACTAATCCTAAAACGCAAGATTTCCTCCTGCGATTGCAGGAGAAAATCGCAGGAACTATTGAATTTCTCATTTTAATCTGTTATAAGAAATCAGAAAATCGACATGCCTCTTTACAAAGGAGAGATAGAAATATGATTTTTGTGAGCGGCGTTCATGAAGGGACGCCGAAAGAAATCCGGGAGACAGCAAAAACTGCTGCGGGCATTAAAAAGAAATTTTATTTTTCCTACTATTCAGGAAAAGATAAGGCTATTGCATATAAATTAAAAAATGTAGTGATTTACGAAAAGCCCAAGGCTTTGTCTGATTACGGTATCCGTCAGGCTCCGCAATCTTTCGTATATTTATAGACGGCTATAAAACAGCCCTTCTGCATCCGCTCAAAACCACCGGCGGATACAGAAGGGCTGCTTCTCACTACATTTAAACAGGTTTAGACAGGCACGCGTTCCAGATCCGGATGCTCGCCGCTCCATCCCGCCTGCGGCAGGCAGCGCAGCAGGTGCATGTCTTCTTCCGTAATCACGAATTCCGGCAGTTCCAGATTCTGGCGCATCCGTTCCATGGAGGACGCCTTGGGGATCACGGCGATATTCTGCTGCAGCAGAAACCTCAGCAGAAACTGTGCCGGAGACGCCTGATATTTCCGCGCCATCTTCACGACCATAGGCTCTTCCAGCACGCGCCTCCTCCCAAGCGGACTCCACGCCTGCACCTGGATCCCCCAGGATTTACAGTACTGCACTGCCGCCTCCTGCAGATAGCCGACATGCAGTTCCAGCTGGTCCACCATGGGACGCACCTCCGCGGCTTCCATCAAAGCCTCCAGATGATGGGGCAGAAAATTGCTGACTCCGATGGCGCGCACCGTTCCCCGATGGTACAATTCCTCCAGCGCCTTCCAGCTCCCCCGGTCCAGCTCCTTCCAGTCCGTACTCTCCGGGTCGGGCTTCGGCCAGTGGATCAGGCACAGGTCCAGATAATCTGTCTGAAGACGTTCCAGAGATTCCTCAACGCTTTTTTTGGTCTTCTCATAACCCAGGTCGCTCTTCCACACCTTGGAAGTCAGAAAGAGCTCTTTTCTCGGGATTCCGCTCTCCCGGACCGCCTTTCCCACATATGCTTCATTTCCGTAAAACGCCGCCGTATCCAGCATCCGGTAGCCGGCGTCCAGGGCCATGCGCACCACACGCTCGTCGCTCCCGTCCGTACATTTATACGTTCCGTATCCAATGCGCGGCATCTTTACTCCGTTCTGCAAAACAACATACTGTTCCATCCGTACCTCCTCTATTTTGTTAAAACATTCACAATCCAAAATTCCGCCGGCTGAACGGTTTCTTTTTCACCCGTGTTTTTTATTCCGTAAACAGCGGCGTGGAATAATACCGGTCCGCCGTATCCGGAAGAAGCGCCACGATCACCTTTCCTTTGTTTTCCGGACGCTTTGCCAGTTCAATGGCGCCGTGGAGCGCCGCGCCGGAGGAAATTCCCACCAGGATCCCTTCTTTTTTCGCCAGAAGCTTTGCCGCCGCGAACGCGTCCCCGCTGTCCGCCCGGAAAACCTCATCGTACACGTCCGTATTCAGGACTTCCGGCACGAAACCCGCACCGATCCCCTGTATCTTGTGCGCGCCTGCTTTTCCTCCGGAAAGGACCGGGGAATCTGCCGGCTCCAGCGCCACCACCCTGACCTTCGGGTTCTGCTCCTTCAGATACTCTCCGACTCCCGTGATCGTACCTCCGGTGCCGACGCCCGCGATAAAAAGGTCCACCTTTCCGTCGGTGTCTCTCCAGATCTCCGGGCCCGTCGTCGCCCTGTGGACGGTCGGATTCGCGGGATTGACAAACTGCCCGGGGATAAAGCCGCCCGGAATCTCTTTCGCCAGCTCCTCCGCCTTCTCGATGGCGCCCGCCATCCCTCTGGAGCCCTCGGTCAGTACCAGCTCCGCGCCGTACGCCTTCAGAATGTTTCTCCGCTCCACGCTCATGGTCTCCGGCATGGTAAGGATGATCCGGTACCCCTTCGCCGCCGCGATGGCTGCCAGGCCGATTCCTGTATTTCCCGACGTGGGCTCGATGATCACGGACCCTTCCTTCAGAAGACCCTTTTCCTCCGCGTCCTCGATCATCGCTTTGGCGACCCGGTCCTTTACGCTTCCCGCCGGATTGAAATATTCCAGCTTCACCAGCACGGTGGCCTCAAGCCCAAGCTCCTTTTCAATATTAGCCACCTCTACCAGCGGTGTATTTCCAATCAGCCCCAGTGTGCCTTTCGCATATCCTGACATGTTTCCATTCCTTCTTTCTTCCTTATTCTGGATGCATCGTATCACTTTTTACCTATCAAGTCAATAGGTTTATTTGGAAATCACAAAAAACCCCATTAAAAACAGACAGTTTGTGGTTTCTGTAACTTGCAGACCCAGTTACCCCATATTATAATAGGTTTATCTGGAAGGAGAACAATGCGAAATGATTTCAACAAAAGGACGCTATGCGCTGCGCATTATGCTGGATCTGGCGCAGCAGAACTCAGAACACCATATTCCGCTGGATGAGATCGCCGCCAGACAGGAAATATCCAAAAAATATCTGGAAATCCTTATCAAAACACTGGTTCAGAACAAACTGGTGACAGGCCTGCGGGGAAAGGGCGGCGGTTACAGGCTGACCCGGCATCCTTCAGAATATACCGTCGGCGAGATTCTGGAAGTCATGGAAGGGACGCTGGCAGTGGTGGCATGCCTGCAGGACGGCGCAAAGCCCTGCAAAAGAAGCGCACAGTGCGCCACCCTTCCCATGTGGAAGGAATTTGACTTTTGGTCCGTGATTTCTTCTTCCATATCACGCTGGAAGACCTGACGGAAAGCCGTTTCCCCCTGTCCGATTGATTTTCTTTTGTAACATATACTGTTTCAGCTTACCATCTTTTGGCATCTGTACAATTCCTCAAAACAGAATCGAACCAATACAGGGTCCTGACACACTGGAAAGAGCCACTCGATCGTCTGTTCAATCGAATGGCTCTTTACTCGTCAATCTGAAGTTTCACCTTCATTATCTCCTTTCAAGATTATTTCCGGATACTGCCAGATTGTTTTGATCCACTGTTCTGTTTTCATCTCTTATCACGTCCGGGAAAGGATCTGCAATTCTGCTTTTCTTCTGCCTTCTCTTCTTCAGATCCGGTCATCTCTTCCGCCGACATTCGGATCGTTCCCAATCATGATTAAAATTTCATCTTCCCATTGGACCTTTCCTCCATTTCCAGAGATATTTGTGTATCTCTTTCTTGTTGGTGATTTTATATTACAACATCTCTTTTTATTTGTCAATAGTTTTCTGAAAATTTTTTATATTATTTTCAATTATCTGCTATCTATCATTTCAAATATGGCGCCAGCATCTCTTTTGAACACCGCATTTCTTTTCAGCAGCCCGCGTGATAAAGCGGCCTCAGCAAAATAATCTGGTATATTCCGTACATGTATCCGCTATGTGATAAACAAATACGTCCCCGCCGATCTCTCTGTAAATAATCATATGCTTTCCACTGATCACCATTATCGAGAAAACCATTTGCCGTTTTACCGGCCATAAGATACAATAGAAAGCAGAACAGTAAAACAACATACTACATAAAAGGAGTGTACACAATATGCAGACAAAAAAACTTGGCTTCGGCCTTATGCGCCTGCCTTTGAACGACAAAACCAATGCGGGCGACATCGACGTGGAACAGGTCAAACAGATGGTAGACAGGTTTCTGGAGAGAGGCTTTACCTACTTTGACACAGCCTGGATGTACTGCGGTTTCCAGAGCGAGAACGCGACAAAGACCGCCCTCGTGGACCGCCATCCCAGAGACAGCTACACCCTGGCCACCAAGCTGCACGCCGGTTATATCGATTCTCTGGAAGACCGGGACCGGATCTTCAACGAACAGCTTAAGAAAACCGGCGTCACCTATTTTGACTACTATTTGATTCACGGCATCGAAGCTTCCATGCTGCCGAAATATGAGAAGCTGGACTGCTTCCGCTGGCTTCTGGATAAAAAGGCGGCAGGACTGGTAAAGCATGCAGGATTCTCATTCCACGGCAGCGCCCAGCTGCTGGATGAGATCCTGACAAAGCATCCGGAGATGGAATTTGTCCAGCTGCAAATTAATTATCTGGACTGGGAAAGCGAGTGGGTTCAGTCCCGCCGATGCTACGAAGTCGCTGTGAAGCACAAAAAACCGGTCATCGTCATGGAGCCGGTCAAGGGCGGCACGCTGGCAAAGGTTCCAAAGAACGCGAAAAAGCTGTTCCGGGACAGAGAACCGGAGCTGTCGGTCCCCAGCTGGGCGATCCGCTTCGCCGCCTCCCTTGACAACGTAATGATGGTGCTTTCCGGCATGAGCACTCTGGAACAGATGGAAGACAATCTGAGTTATATGGAGGATTTCCGGCCCCTCACGGAAGAAGAAAAGAAGCTGACCGCCCAGGTAGCGGACATCATCAACGAAAAAACCGCCATCCCCTGTACCGGATGCTCCTACTGTACGGAAGGATGTCCGCAGAAGATCGCCATTCCCAAGTATTTCTCTCTGTACAATGAGGATATGAGAGAGGATCTGGAGGAAAAGGGATGGACCGCGAACTTTACTCAGTATGAGATCCTGACCGGCAGATTCGGAAAGGCAAAAGACTGCGTGGAGTGCGGACAATGTGAGAGCGTCTGTCCGCAGCATCTGCCCATTATAGAAAAATTAAAAGAGGTGTCCGCGCATTTCGACCACTAGTCGAACAGGCTGCGCCTTTTGCGGCCGCACAGCAAACAGACGGGCTGACTTTTATTCAAAGCCCGTTCCCGGTGCTCCATCCAGACGGTCCACGACTCCGGTTTTGGACTGGATGGAGCACCTTAAATTCAGTTACCCAACTTATCCAGCAACATCTGATAATACTTTTGACTAATATGTCTTCCGGCTCTTTGCAGGCCTTCTATACATGCTCTCACTTCATCCGCCGTCAGTTCATTTTCTTCACAAGCTGCCATAAGTATGCCTATTGTCCCCATTATTTGAAAGCCCATTTGAAAAGACACTGCTCTTCCTTTTGCTTCGTCCATCAGCAACATGTCGGCATTTTGCTCATCAGTCAGAATAATAGCCTCGCTCTCTCCCTGGTCAAGGCCTGTTGCTCTTTTCAGTATGCTGACAGATTTCGGATTCTGCACCGCCCTGACTTTAATAAACCGCCTTTGTTTTATCTGATCTGCTTCAGGTTTAAAACGATCATCCACTGTCAATTCATCAAATACTGCCTGTGGTATCAGAACCTGCCCAAATAATTTTTCAAGTAAATCTATACGATCTATTTTGAGAAGTGATATCAATGGCGTTGTATCCGATACAACAATCATTCTACGGCCTCCCTTTTTTCAACTGCCTGAAAGCCTCCAGCTCTGAATCCAGTCCATCCATTGTCATATCCAGATATGAATATCCCAGTTTATCATAAATATCAATCAACTCCGATTTTCTGATTCCCAAAATCTCCGCCGCACCGCCATGTGATATCGTCTGATTTAATATATACGGGTACAGCAAAAGTGCATTTCTGATAAGCTCCGTTTTTGAATCCACTGCCTTCAAATACTTTGACATTCCTACCGGCACTTTTATTGTCACAGATTCCGTTGCTGCCATAACATCGCATCCTTTCTTATTCTGTCTTCTATCTGATCCGAAAGTTTCTTTGACAATCGGATCCATGCTATACCCTAAGGTTCATCTTTCCTTCCCAGTCACAGCAGGAAAGGCAAAAATTATTTCCAAAAGGTATATAAATCTACTATTATTATATCCTGAAATCCCGGCTAAATCAATCGGAACCAACAGGTGAAAAAGACGACCGACACCTTTTTGGGAGAAAAGAATTACCTGTTTTGACACCACCTGGATCAACTTAAGAAGACTGATATCACTTATACCGCCAGCACCCCTCTCTTTGACGCAACCTCCACTGTGATCTCCGTTCCGGCGTTGAATTCGATGGCGTCGCTTTCCATTCCGTCGGAAAAGACCACGCCGTTTTCCGGCATCTGGGACACGACCCGGAAAGTGTCCTGTTCCGACAGCCTGCCGTACACGATCCCCGCCTGGGTCCGGCGGCTGGGAAAGGGCTCCCGGACCACAAAGGACAGCGCCCGCTCCTCCCATGCCAGCCCCCTGCTTAAGAAACGGGGCGCGCCGAAGTATTCCGCAATGCCGGAGGCCTGTGCCATGACGGAGCGGTACCAGCCGCTGGAGCCCAGGCCGGTGGAGATGATGATCCCGCTGGAGGACTGGCTTTCCTGCCGATCGTTCCAGCTGATGTCATACCGCGCCGACACATGGGTCTTCTGCCCCACGAACAGGTCGTTCACCGCCAGCATGGCCTGGCCGTCCCGGGTTCTGGCCAGAGCCATGGTGATCTCCCGGACATTCCCGTTTCCTTTCAGCGTCTGCAAAAGCACGCGTTCCGTATCTCCCGCCTCGAAGGGAAGCAGCACCCCGTCCCACCTGTCCGGCTCGGGGTTGATGCCGATCAGCGGCTGGCCGTCCAGATATTTGAGAATATTTGCCACCAGTCCGTCCTGCCCCACGGCGATCACGATATCCTGCCTGCCAAAGATCATATTAGGAAGAAACTCCCGGTCGATCCGCTGGACCCGCGCGTACGCTTCCGCCGCCTGCATCACCGCGGCCACCGCCTTTTTGTACGCCTCGTCCTCTCTGATATAATCGGAAAAATCCGCCCCCAGATGCTCGATATAAAATTTTGCCTGCTCCGCCGTGTTGTATTTGCGGATCAGGTCCTCCAGTCTGGTTTTTCTGGTGACCAGAATCACCTTGTTCATTCCCCGTTCCATGGATTATCCTCCCTTCTGTGTCCGGCGCGCCGCCGGCTGCGGCGCCCCGCTGCCCTGAAATACCTGCCAGACATGTCTTAATCTGTCAGCGCGTTCAGAAGATCCGGCGACACGTTCAGCGTCCCGATCTTATCCGCCTTGTCGCCCATCTCCAGAAATGCCCGGGCGATCAGAGACCTGCTGTCCATCCCGCTGATGGCCAGCGCCTTCACGATCTCTTTATCCACGCCTGCAAAGGTTTTGAGAAGCGCCTCGGAATCGTAGGCCTTCGCATCGGATTTCTTCTTCTCGTTCTCCGTCTGCAGATCCACCAGCCGGCAGTTCTCTTCCTCCAGGCTGATCTCGCTGGCAATTTTACGGGCATCCAACTCCGCCTGCTTCTCCTGCACCAGCCGCTTCATCTCCATCTCTTTCTCCCGCTTTTCCTTCTGCTTTTCCGCCACCCGGATCTCCGTGTTCAGCTCATTTTCCTTTACGAGCCGTTCCTGCTCGATGGCCGCGTTCCGGCGCTTGTAGATGGCGTCGTCCTGCTGCCTTAAGATCTCTTCTCTGGCCGCCGCCTCCAGCGCTTTTCTCGTATCGCTGCGCGCCAGGACTCCCAGAATGGATACCGAGACCAGCTCCAGGCCGAAGTCCTTCAGCGTCTCATCCTCCCGCATCCCTTCCCGCAGCGCCCCGGCCAGCTCGTCGGCGGATACGATCGCTTCCCGCACCGTCTTGCCGCTGATGAATTTGGTGATGCACACCTTCACCAGATTCAGCACCCGCTTGGACATCTTCTGTTTGGCCTCCGTCAGCGCCGCCGCGTATTCCTTCTTTCCCTTCCAGGAAAAATCCACCATTCTGGACGCCCGCTCATAATCGGTGACGATATAGGAAATGTCCCCCTGCACGCTGACGCTCTGAAAATCCGCGGTCATCAGCTCGTCAAAGGCAAAACCCGTGTCAAACGCCGTAGCCGGAATGACGACCATGCTTGTGGTCATCGTATTATAGAAAAACGACAGCCCCAGCCCCTTCTGTACCACTTTACCTTTTCTTACCTTCATGACATATTCCGTCGGCTCAAATTTTCTGTACGCGATTCCCATCTTGTTCCTCCTTTTCTGTTATTATCTTATTAAGTCAGGACCCCCATTTCAAATGGGGGTTTGATTTTTACCCCTCCGGGGTCTTTCCCGGGTTCCGCCTGAGGCGGGGTCTCGCAACACCATTTTTACTGGTTGCCTTCTAAAAGAAGGCTCTGCTACTTTCTTCCGTCTTCTAATTTATCGTTCTCTTCCTGTTCCTGAATATATTTCAGTATTGTCTCTTCATTCACATTTCCCACTGTTGCCACATAATACCCCCGTGCCCAGAAATGCCTGTCTCCCCACTTTCTCCGATATTCCGGATGTCTGTCAAAGAGCATCAGTGCACTCTTTCCCTTGAGATAAGACATAAATTCCGACACACTCATTTTTGGCGGAACTGCCACATACATGTGAATATGATCCCTGCATATCCGTCCATCAATCAGTTCCACCTGTTTCATTTCGCATAATTTTTTTATAATCTCCACCAGATCTCTTTTTGTTTCTCCATACATTACCTTTCTTCTGCATTTTGGTATAAATACAATATGATAAGTGCAATTCCACCGCGTATGTGCTATACTTCTGTTATCCATTTTGGATACCTCCTGTGTTTTGATATATGGCCTGCGAAACCAATATCAGTATAACACAGGAGGTTTTCAGTACTTCAGGCAACGCCACTGCTCATTCCGTTCTCCCCATCTCAGATGGGGGTTTAAAATGCTTTCTCAATCATTTTCTATATGATACTATCATAACGATAATATGTCAAGACATTTTTTTGTTTCCCTTCCATTTTTTCTGGAAAGGAAACAAAAAGCGCGGGCCATTTCCGTCGGCTATGCTGTCCTGTCAGGCAAAATCGGCGTTCAAATCCGCCCGCATCGGCAGCCGAGTTTTTCCACTCCTGCTCTCAGCTCTGCCGCCGCCTGTCCCGGATCGTCCGCCTTCATGATGGCGGATACCGCACAGATACCGGCAATGGGGATTCCCGCGAGGACATCTATATTATCACGGTTCAGCCCGCCGATGGCGTTCACGGGAATGGGAACGGCGCTGCAGATCTCCCGAAGCGTATCGACGGAAGTCAGAACGGTCTTTACCTTCGTCGTAGTGGGATAGATGGCTCCCACACCCAGATAATCCGCCCCCTCTTCAAAGGCTTCCTCAGCCCGAAAAACCGTCTTTGCTGTCGCGCCGACGATCCTGTCTGCACCCATAAGTCTTCTCGCGTCGGCAACCGGCATGTCGTCCGCCCCCACATGAACGCCTTCGGCGTCCACGGCAAGCGCCACATCCACACGGTCGTCGATGATCAGAGGAACCTGGTAACGCTTCGCCACCATATGTACTTTCTTCGCCAGCTCCATGTATTCTCTCGTACTCTTCTCTTTTTCGCGAAGCTGAAGGAGGGTTGCTCCTCCCTGAAGAGCTCGCTCTACCCGGTACAGAAATTCTTCTTCCGTGTAACCGGTGCTGTCCGTTATAAAATACAAACTTGTATCCAATGCTTTCATTCGTTCTTCCTCACACATCCAGGTACTCGTTCAGCACCGGCTGCAGGCCCTCTTCCGCAAGATCCCGGTACATCGTGTCCAGACTGCGGCTGTCGTCAATTTCAAACTGCTCGTCCCCCTGTACTTCATCCGATTTCTTTCCCGTATATTTGCTCTCATGGTCGCCGACCCCGGTGGAGACGCCTGCGGAAACCCTGGTTGCTGCAATTTTCACGATCCCGTTTCGGAACCGGGCGCTCTCCCGGGAGGAAACCGTAATTCCCACGAACGGCAGGAAAATGCGGTAGGCACAGAGGATCTGGCAAAGTTCGGTTTCGTGAACATCCAAAGGACTGATCTTATCATTATTGACGATGGGGCGAAGCCTCGGACAGGACAGGGACATCTCCGCATGGGGATATTTTCTCTGCAGATAATATACATGCAGCGCGCTCGCCAAGGCGTCCTTTCTGAAATCAGACAGGCCAAGCAGGGCCGAGAACGCCACGCCCCTCATGCCGCCGCGCAGGGCACGCTCCTGGGCGTCAAAGCGGTAAGGCCATACGCGCTTGTGCCCCAGAAGGTGAAGCTTCTCGTATGCCTCAGGATCGTACGTTTCCTGAAAGACCGTCACATAGTCCGCACCGCATTCATGGAGATACCTGTATTCCTCCGTATTTACAGGATAGATTTCCAGCCCGACCATACGAAAATAATTCCGCGCCAGCCTGCAGGCGCCGCCGATGTACTCCACGCTGCTCCGGCTTCTGCTCTCGCCGGTAAGGATCAGTATTTCCTCTATACCGCTATCGGCAATGATCCGCATCTCCTTTTCCATCTCTTCCATGGAAAGCTTTCTCCGGTTAATGTGGTTATAGCAGTGAAAGCCGCAGTATACGCAGTAATTCTCGCAGTAATTGGCGATATAAAGAGGGGTGAACAGATAGACGGTATTGCCAAAATGCCTGCTGGTTTCCTGTCTCGCCCTCCCGGCCATCTGTTCCAGAAACGGTTTTGCCGCGGAGGAAAGAAGCGCCTTAAAATCCTCGATGGTACAGGTGTCGTGCTCCAGCGCCGCCCTGACATCCTCGGCGGTGTATTTGGAATCATCGAAGGAATTCATCTGCTCCATTACCTTTGCACAGACATCCGACTCAATGACTTCCATTCCCGGCAGATACTCCATGTGGTTTTTACGTGAGGACGGATCGTTTTCCAGCCGGTGTTTTTTCGCAAGCGCTTCGGGAGTCAGATGCCCTGAATCTACAAAAAACAGATGATTCATACGCCCGCCTCCTGGTCCCGCAGAAAACCGGTCAGCGGGTCAGAAGCAGAAGCGCCGCGGGTCAGCACCCTGCCAGGGCCCGCCAGATATGCCTTCCGGCCGGCTTCCACCGCATTCCTGAAAGCTGACGCCATCAGGGGAAGATCCCCCGCCGTGGCAAGGGCGGTATTCGCCATCACGGCGGCGGCGCCCATCTCCATCGCCTCACATGCCTGTGACGGCCTGCCGATACCGGCATCCACAATGATGGGAAGATCAATCTCATCGATCAGGATCTGAATAAAATCTCTCGTTGCAAGTCCCTTATTGGAGCCTATGGGCGAAGCCAGCGGCATAACGCTTGCCGCGCCTGCATGCACAAGGTCGCGGGCAGTATACAGATCCGGATACATATAAGGCATGACAACAAATCCCTCTTTTGCAAGAATCTCCGTAGCCCTGACCGTCTCCTGATTATCCGGAAGCAGATATTTGGAGTCCCGCATGATTTCTATTTTTATAAAATTGCCGCATCCGAGCTCTCTTGCAAGACGGGCAATGCGGACCGCTTCCCCGGCGTCCCTTGCGCCGCTGGTATTGGGAAGCAGGGTGATCCCTTCCGGAATATAGTCCAGAATGCTTTCCTGATCCCTGGTGTTGGCACGGCGAACCGCAATGGTGATGATCTCCGCCCCCGCGTCTTTCACCGCCGCTTCAATCAGCTTCATGGAATATTTGCCGGAACCGAGAATAAAGCGGGAATGGAATTCGTGTCCGCCGATGACCAGTTTATCGTTGTTCATTGATTTTTCCTTCTTTCTTTTTCAGACTTCAAATTGTTCTGCCAGAATTCTAAGCACCGTGTGCGCCTGATGCGCCGCACAGAGCATCACCCGGCTTGATACCAGAAAGCCGCCGCCTTCTACGCCGCTGACCTCGTCTCCGCAGAGATAAAACCGGTCCGTCACTCGCCGCGTGCGGATGGCGTTGGCGCTGCCAAGGCCTGCCATGCCCGAGGACGCCACGAGAAATACGGACGGCATGGTTTCCAGAACCGTGTTGACCAGCATGGCCTTGGATTCGGCATCGTCAAAAGCTTCACAAATAACGTCAGCGCCGGTCAGCAGCTCCGCCGCATTCGCTTCCGTGATACGCTCCGTATGGATTTCAAGCTCTGCATACGGAGCGGCCTCCTTCAGATTTTCACGCAGTGCTTCGGCCTTATATCTCCCGATCTGATCCGCCCTGTACTGCTGCCGGTGCAGGTTCGTCAGATCCACACGGTCAAAATCGATGAGCATCAGCCTGCCGACGCCTGCCCTGGCAAGGGAAACGGCAATGTTGGAACCAAGTCCCCCAAGGCCGCAGACCGCAACCGCGGCCGATGAAAATTTCCTCTGCAGTTCGACGCCATGGCGCTCTGCCAGCGCTCTCATCCATTCTTCTTTGGTTGGGACCATTTAACCACCCCCTACAAAACGGACAATCTCCACGCAGTCCCCGTTCTGCAATACCGTTTCGGCGTACTGCGCCCGGGGAACGATCTCCCCGTTTCGTTCCACCGCAATCCGCTTTGGATCGTATCCTGCAGACGCAAGGCATTCCGCAAGCGTCCTGCCCGCAGCATCCAGTTCTTCGCTGTTGATCTTTACCATAAAACACCTCCTGAACGACAAAAAAAGAAGCCGCCGATCTGGCAGCTTCCCATAAAATACTCTGTTCCTCCTGAACTTCCTTGTATCAGGCATCCCTACGTTGGCATTATCCAAATCAGGTTCTCGGTCGAAGGTCATACCTTCCTCTCAGCCTGTCATACAAGCTCCCGTCTTTTTTATTTTTAAACACATTATATACCTGTCCATTGCGGATTGCAATGATTTTTTCCTGCTGCCGCAGTATTTTCCTTGAATCTTTCTGCCGAATATGATATATTACAGGCATAAGGAAAGCAACCGCACACAATGAAAGAGCCACCCGATCGTCTTTTCAATCGAATGGCTCTTTACCAGTCAATCTGAAGTTTCACCCTGATTATCTCCTTTCAAGATTATTTCCGGATACTGCCAGATTGTTTTGATCCACTGTTCTGTTTTCATCTCTTATCATGTCCGGGAAAGGATCGGCAATTCTGCTTTTTCTGCGACTTCTCTTTTCCAGATCCTGTCACCTTACTGCTGACATTCAGATCGTTCCCAACCATGATCAAAATTTCATCTTCCCATTGGACCTTTCCTCCATTTCCAGAGACTTTTATGTGTCTCTTTCGTTTTGGTGTTTTTATATTACAATATCTTTTCCTGTTTGTCAATTGTTTTCTGAAAATTTATTTATATTTTTTTAATTATCTTTGTTTTTTACCCCGGCGTTTACAGCAAGTAGTTGTTTTCCCGGTCTGCGATCAGCAGGTCGACCAGTTTACAGACTGCATATCCGCCGGCGACCAGCGGCTCCGTGCGGCAGATTTCTTCTGCTTCTTCACGGTTTTCGGTTTTCAAGATATACATCCCCGCCATTCCCGGATAGCCTTTGAAGACGCCGCACAGTTCCAGTTTTCCCTCCTCGTCCAGCTTTCTTATGTTTTCGACGTGTTCCTCAACTGCCTTTTTGGTCATCCGGTTGTAGGTTTTGCTCTTTTCAATCATCACCAGGTATCTTAATTTTTCCATACATTGTTTCCTTTCCATTTTTGGAATTTCCCCCCTATGGGGGATCTCGTTTTCTGTTGCATTTATGATATAGATAGTTTATCATAAATCTGCGATTCATGATCACCATTCGCCGCTCGCCGAATGTGCAGGCCCATTCTTCTCGCTTGCGCTCATTGTATCATAAAACAGTGACAAATCTTGTCATAATTCCAGAAGGAGTTTCAAAATGTCAAAAGCAGAACGCCTGATTGAAATAATGATCACCATAAATGCCAGAAAAGATTTTACAGCCGGCGAACTGGCCGAGGAATTTTCTGTATCAAGAAGAACGATTCTGCGCGACCTGCAGGAGCTGGAGCAGGCCGGTTTTCCCATTTACTCTGAAGTCGGGGCGGCGGGCGGATATCATATCCTGAAAGAACGCGTTTTGCCGCCGATCACTTTTTCAGAGGGTGAAGCCAAAGCTGTATTTTTTGCGTGCCAGGCGCTTCAGTATTACCGGGATCTGCCTTTTGAGCAGGAAACCATATCCGTTCTGAAGAAATTTTTAAACTGCCTGCCGCTGGATATCCAGCACAGCATTACCCGGATTCAGAACAAAGTCGTATTCTGGATTCCGGACCGGCATTGTGATTCGCCGCTGTTAAAATCCATGTTTCAGATCGTCATGAATCGTCATGCCGCGACCATACGGTATTCCTCTCTGTCTTCAGAAAGTACGCGCACCATCCTGCCGGTGGGACTGTATGCCATGAACGGACTCTGGTACTGCCCCGCATACTGTACCGCGTCCAGGCAGATCCGGGTGTTCCGGGTCGACCGCATCCGGGAGATCCTGGCGGAAACACCTTGGCCAAAGGGGAACCATCCGGTTCCTGCGTCTGTTCAGGAATATCTGGAAAAAACAGAGGTTCCGAATGACTGCCGGCTGAAAATCCGGCTGACGGATACCGGGGTGAAGCGCTGTGAAAGCGAATGCCTGCTGGCTGGCGGCCTGAAACCATTTCCGGCAGGCGGCGGAGTCGTCGACATGGAAATCAGTCACGACGCTTTGGAATGGGTCGCCGACGTTCTCCTGCCGCTCGGAAAGCATGCCGTCGTACTGGAACCGGCAGAGCTAAAAGAACGAATGCGGCAGAAAGTGCATGAGTTATACGAGCATTACTGCGAATCATAATTGCCTTGTCGTCTGTGAGCGATGATGATAAAAGAAACGGCAACATTTTAACTGCAACAGGGAGGTTGGCATGAAAAACATTCACGAAATTGCATTTCATCCCGGGAGCCGGGAAGAGCTGCTTCCAGATTTTGCGGCAGATTTCCCCTATATCGCTTCACGGGCGGAGATGGACTGTTATATCGGGCGGTCTGCGCCCTGGCACTGGCACAAGGCCGTGGAGATTTTTTATATGGAGAGCGGTTCCCTGACCTACTATACCCCGGGAGGGGCCATGTATTTCCCCACCGGAAGCGGAGGAATGATAAATTCCAACGTCCTTCATATGACGAAAGCCATGTCCCGGACAGAAGAAAATGTTCCCCTTCTCCATCTTTTTGATCCTTCTCTGATCGCCGGAGAGCAGGGAAGCCGGATCGAACAGCGCTATGTCACGCCTGTAACCACAGCGTCTCAGCTGGAGATCCTCCCGCTTTTTCCGGAAAATCCGGCACAGAAAAAAATTCTGGACCAGATCCTTCACGCTTTCCGGCTTTCCGACGCCGCCCCCGGATATGAGATCCGGCTGCGGGAAGCCCTGTCGGAAATATGGCTCCTGCTCTTTGAGGAAGCCCGCCCTCTGCTGGAGAAAAAACAGGGCGCCGGCAAAAGCAGCGAAAGCATCAAGCAGATGATGGTCTATGTCCATGAACATTATTCGGAAAAGATCTCTGTCGCGCAGATTGCCGAAGCCGCTTTCTTAAGCGAACGGGAATGCTTCCGACTGTTCCGGGACTGCCTGCATATGACGCCTGCAGAATACATCAAAAGCTACCGCCTGCAGAAAGCCTGCCAGATGCTGGCGGGAACCTCAGAACCGCTGACCGTGGTCAGCCAGGCCTGCGGCCTTGGAAGCAGCAGCTATTTTGGAAAAGTCTTTCGGGAACATGCGCACTGCACGCCGTCCGAATACCGGCAGAAATGGCAGGATTTTGACAGATAAGGGCGGAAAACAGATATGATTCCACTCTGGACTGCACTATCATGATACCTGTAACATCAATGGCTGATCTACAGGCAAGGAGGTCCAGTATGATAAAACTGAATATTCTGAACATGGAAAATTTTCTGAAAACCGTAAACACCTGCAAAAGCGAGGTGCACATGCTTGATTCAAAAGGCGGGAAAACGAATATCAACGGCACCGGCTCTGTACAGGAACGCCTGATGGAACAGTTTTTCCAGAGTGGAAAATGCCTGCGGCTGGCTCTGGAGATTCCCGATCCGGGCGATTACATGCGCATTGTATCCTACTATGTGGGGGACTGTTGAATCGCCGGTCCCCCGGCATCTTGCCCGGGCCTGACGGTTCGACCTGTCAGGTCCTGTTTTTGTCCGCTTCCCGACCGCTGCTTTCGTTCCTGATACCCTCACAGGCAGGGGGAACACACGCCCTCTGCCTTCCTGCATCGTTTTCTGTGTTTATTCCCGCGAGCAATGAGCCAAGTGCCGTGCCTGCACGAGCATTTGGCGAATGCCGCGAGGGTCAATACCCCGCCCCTTGGGGCGTTTCAAATTCCATGCCCCGCTGCTTGCGGCGGGGTTATTGACTGAAAGGAGTAAATTATATGGAACCAGACAGATTCACTGCCGAACAGTCCCTTAAGGATGCATACAAATCCAATCCGGGTCCCTGGACGGACCATTCCCGCCATGTGGCCGAAGCCTGCGAACGGATCGCATCGCATTGCAGACATTTATCTTCCGAGAAGGCTTATATTCTCGGGCTGCTCCACGACATCGGGCGTTATGCCGGCGTGACCTCCGAAAGGCATCTGATCGACGGCTACCGCTACTGCATGGAACGGGGTTGGGAAAAGGCGGCGCAGATCTGCATCTCCCATGCATTCATGATCCCGGATATCCGCACTTCCATCGGCACCTTTGATGTAAGCGAAGAAGATTATCAGTTCATGAAAAAATTTGTCATGGAGGCCGTCTATGACGACTATGACCGTCTGGTGCAGCTGTGCGACTCTCTGGCCCTGCCCGCCGGCTTCTGCCTGCTGGAAAAGCGGTTCGTGGACGTCACGATCCGTTACGGCGTCCATCCCTCCACGGTGGACCGGTGGAAGAAGGTGCTGGAGATCAGGGCATATTTTGAAAATGAGATCGGATGCTCCATCTATGAACTGCTGCCGGGGGTTGTGGAAAACAGTTTTTAATTTGCCGGTCTTTATCCCGTACGGACTGTTTATCCCTGTTCAATCGAGCAGGGAAGAGCCATCTTCCCCTACTCGCCGCGCAGGGTGCGTGCAGCAAAGCTGCTGATTTCCTTACGCACCCCTGCGCATTAAAAAAGGCGCCGCAGTTATGCGGCGCCTCGGTCCTCTATTCTACTTTCGGAAGTCTGGCGCGGCTGGCGGCCAGTTCTTCATCCGTCGGAATGTAGTCGTTCATCTCTCCGTCGTGGAATTTCTCGTAAGCCACCATATCGAAATAACCGGTTCCGGTAAGTCCGAATACGATGGTCTTCTCTTCGCCCGTCTCTTTGCAGCGGACCGCCTCGTCGATGGCGACGCGGATGGCGTGGGAGCTCTCCGGCGCGGGCAGGATTCCTTCGATTCTCGCAAAATACTCCGCCGCCTCGAACACCTCGGTCTGCTTCACGCTGACCGCTTCCATCAGGCCCTGATGGTACAGCTCCGACAGGGTGGAGCTCATGCCGTGATAGCGGAGGCCGCCTGCATGACTGGCGGACGGGATAAAACCGCTGCCCAGGGTATACATCTTGGAAAGCGGGCAGACCATACCCGTATCGCAGAAATCATAGGCGTACACGCCCCAGGTAAAGCTGGGGCAGGAGGCCGGTTCCACAGCGACGATCCGATAGTCCGCCTCACCCCGGAGCTTCTCGCCCATGAACGGCGCGATCAGTCCGCCCAGGTTTGAACCGCCTCCGGCGCAGCCGATGATCACATCCGGTTTCACCCCGTATTTGTCCAACGCCGCCTTCGTCTCCAGACCGATGACGGACTGGTGAAGCAGCACCTGATTGAGCACGCTGCCCAGCACGTAGCGGTAACCCTCGCTGGACACTGCCTTTTCCACGGCTTCGGAGATGGCGCAGCCAAGGCTTCCAGTCGTGCCCGGATGTTCCGCAAGGATCTTTTTCCCCACCTCGGTCTCCATGGACGGGGACGGGGTCACCGACGCGCCGTAGGTGCGCATGACCTCCCGGCGGAAGGGTTTCTGCTCATAGGAGCATTTGACCATATATACTTTGCAGTCCAGTCCAAAATAGGAACACGCCATGGAAAGGGCCGTTCCCCACTGGCCGGCTCCGGTCTCAGTGGTCACGCCTTTGAGTCCCTGTTTCTTTGCATAGTAGGCCTGGGCAATGGCGGAGTTCAGCTTGTGGCTGCCGCTGGTGTTATTGCCCTCGAATTTGTAATAGATCTTCGCAGGCGTCTGAAGCTTCTCCTCCAGACAGTAGGCGCGGACCAGCGGAGACGGACGGTACATCTTGTAAAAGCTGCGAATCTCCTCCGGGATCTCAAAAAACGCCGTGCTGTCATCCAGCTCCTGCCGGATCAGCTCCTCGCAGAAGACGCCCGAGAGCTCCTCCGCCTTCATGGGCTGAAGGGTGCCGGGATTCAAGAGCGGCGCCGGCTTCTGCTTCATATCGGCCCGCAGATTATACCATGCCTTCGGCATCTCGTCTTCGTTCAGATAGATTTTGTAGGGGATTTTTTCGTTTTTCATCGTCGTTACCTCCATATGATTTTCTTTCAGACGCCATGAGTTTACAGTCTGCCTTATGACCTGTTACCGTCAAATATTCCGCAGCGGGCTGCAGGACATCCGCCCCTCCGTTGCAGCCGCCGAATGGACATGCAGGCATATCTGCCAGGCCCGCTGTCCGCGGGAATAAAAAAACGTCCTTGACAGAACTTACACTCTGTCAAGGACGAACAGGTACTGATACAGTACGGCATAGTCCGCGGTGCCACCTTGATTCACGGTATAACCCGTGCACTTGGCAGGATACCAACATATCCCCGGCATTTATACGCCTGCCTGAAGCGTCGCAGAATACTCTGTGAATGCTCACATTTGACTGCGCCCTCCGCGGTCCATTTGACAATTTGTTTCCTGCCCGGTTCTCAGCAACCCGGACTCTCTGTATGGGCATCGTTGCCGTTATCTCCGCTTCAACGGTTTGATGTATGAAATTTTAACATACTATAGCACTCTTGTATACAGATGTCAACTGTTTTATGAAAATTCAACCGGTTTATTCAAAGAGAGGAACCATTGATTCGGACTTTTCCGGACTGCCGCCGCCCGCTCTGTCTCAGGAAAGCGCTTTTACAGCGCGCTCCAGTTTCTTTACATAAGGATGGACAAGATAATACAGGTACAGATATTTGCCGCCTGCCTTTTTATTCAGGTCCGCTGCCTTTCCTCCCTGATCCACTACGGGCTTCCAGTCCTCCGAGAACGGAACCGTACTCTCCCTGACTCCCAGCGCACAGATGCCCGGCGTATCCGGTATGGTATCCTTTTTGTATTCCAGATAGATATAGTCGCCGCCCGCTCCTTTGTTCAAATCCTGATCAATCACGGAATAATCAGACGGAGAGGGTGTCCTGTCGGCCTTTCCGCGGCTGATAACCCGGATATCCCCTATCTTCTTCGAAGAATCCCTGCCAAGCCGATAGACAAGATAGATATATTTCCCGCCTGCTTTCTCATTCAGATCACAGTTTGACGGGCTGGTTGTGGGGTTCTTCTTTGTTACAATGTCGCCTTCTTTCAAAAGGTTCCTGATGTCGCTTCCGCCCGACATGATTACACGCAGATCCGTAATAAAAGGAATTCTGTGCATCGCTTCCAGAAGAACGGCGCGTTCATGCGCGCGGAATCCGGCCTCCAGCCTTTTCTTCTGTTCCGGATCCTTCACCAGCTCCCAGAGAGGAATCTCCGCCTGTACCTGATACATGGCCGGCGCTTCTTCCAGGGATTCCATCCATGTCTTCATAACGTCTTTCCGGTCCTCCCAGTCTGACAATGCAGTAGGAGTTCCCCCTATGGTCCACAGCTCAATCTCAGAATGACCTGCAAAATAATCTGCCATCTTTTTATGCTCGGCGGATACATTCGCAGCAATGGATTTGTACTTCGCTTCCGCCATGGCCTTCACCTCAGATATGGATTTTCCTCCTCTGTCCTTCATGGAAAATTCCATGACGATCCTGCCCCCTGTACGGAAGCTCCGGATCAGATGCGTGCCATAACGCCGAAATATCTCCTCTGCATCACACTGCCCCAGATCCCTCTGAAACGATTCTGTCAGGCATTCTGACAGTTCATTTGTTGTCAGAATATGGTTATACTGCCTCAGCTGATGAGAGCTGAAGATCTTTCCATATGCGCTGTTCTCCGAGACAGACTCCGTCAGGCCCGCCGAGGTGGAAAGAGAAGCAGATACATTCAGTACATTATAAGATACTCCGCAGGATGTATCAAAGCTCTCTTCCATCTCATATCTAGAAGTACTGATGGCAGTATGACTCTCCGAACGGCTGGTTCCTTCCGGAGCCGTATACCAGGCCGCCGTCCTCTGTTCCAGAAGCGTTTCATCAAGAATGGGGGTAAATGTCA
Organism: uncultured Lachnospiraceae bacterium; assembly: GCA_910583615.1. Lineage (GTDB taxonomy): Bacteria > Bacillota > Clostridia > Lachnospirales > Lachnospiraceae > Hominiventricola. The sequence goes on from CAJTXP010000001.1 coordinate 179,058, forward strand.
TCCTTTTCTGATTGGCGTAGGAATTGCGGATCTTGTCATATCCGCAGCAAAGATACTTGTAAAATTCGTTTTTCATCATTCATTCCTCCTGAATTGTCGCATGATTGTTTTCTGTTTTCGTAACGTTACAATTATCATCCGATTGAAAGAACGTTTGTTCGAATATTTTTAACATCTATATCAGGATTTTCTTTAATTTTCCAAGTATCTTCTGATGTCTGTAATGCAGAGTCGCCACGGGAATCCCGTCTTCCCTGGAAATCTCCCGCAATGATCTCTCATAGACATAGATCCGCCGGATCAGTTCTTTCTCCGGTTCTTCCAGACCGGTAATCGCACACTTCAGCCTCTCCGTCTCCAGACGAAGCTCCACCTCCTCTTCTACCGTTCTTCCGCAGCGATCCGCCATCAGCTCGCATCCATTCATCTCTTCCGTATCCAGTGAATCATAGGAAAACACTTTGTTATGATAATCGGATTCTCTGAAATAGCGCTCCTTGCGCTCTCCCTGGCAGTAAAGCTTGTACACAGGTTCCGTCACCGGAATCTCCTGGCCCTTGATTCGAATAAAATACTGCATATCGTTTCCACCTTTCTTCCGAAGAGGAAACCTGTACCACAGTTAAAACATATCACCTTTTCAATGATATGTCAATTTTTTTCGAACATGTGTTCTTATTATCGGATATAAAGTAAGAAACAAAAAAGAAACCTGTACCGCACCTGTTCTATCCTATCAAAAACTCCCGGCTGCGGATCTGTCAAAATCCACAGCCGGGATGTCTGCTGCAAACCGTATAAACTCACGAATATGCTTTCGCCTCATGCGCAATTTGCCGGATATCCGGAACGGTCAGAAGGACCGGATACAGGAGCGCGCCGATCACCAGGCCGCTGATCCCCTGTATGATGTTGGCGGGAACGCTTGCTGCGGCCGCAGCTACGCCGTACATCATCGATTCGCAGAGGAAATATCCGCCCGCCACCAGCACGATATCCGCGATTCCGCCCAGCACTACCGCCCCGCCGCGGCTTTTTGCCGTTTTGCCGATCTTCTGATAGATCAGCCCCGCCGCGAAAGCAACCGCGCCCTTGATCACAAACGTGATCGGTACGTAAATGAAATATCCGCCCAGCAGATCCGCCAGAGCAGACCCGATGCCGGCAGCCAGAAGCCCCCAGTGCGGGCCAAGGATGATTCCGGACAGGATCACCACCGCGTCCCCGGGATGGATATAGCCGCCCGTCCCCGGCGTGGGAATCCGTATGGACATGGTCGCCACGCACGCAAACGCCGCAAACAGCGCGGCCAGCACGATTTTCTTCAGATTATACTTCATGCTCAAAACCTCTTTTCTTTTTTAAGTTCAGCCTATTGTAAAACATTTCTGGACTGAATAAAATATCCAGTTTTAAAAAATTTAACCAGTCCAGTTTTACTCTCGCACCGTTTTGTGCGGAAGGGGCTTGAACCTGCACACAACTCCATATATAATTGAGAAAAGGAAAGGGGGACAGAACTTGAAAGCACTCGTAAAACTGCCGATCGGCATCGAATTTTTTCAGGAAATCCGTACAGAAGGCTTTTACTATGTGGATAAGACGGGGCTGATCGCCGAACTGCTGAACAACTGGGGCAAAGTAAACCTTTTTACACGTCCCCGGCGTTTCGGGAAATCTCTGAATCTGAATACGCTGAAATATTTTTTTTCCTATGGCTGTGATCCCCGGCTGTTTGACGGACTTGCCATATCCAAAGAGACGGAACTCTGCGAAAAGTACATGGGAAAATTTCCGGTCATCTCCCTCACCCTGAAGGAAGTGTCCTCCATGGATTACGAAGGCGCAGCTGCCGGACTGAGTCTGGCCATCGGCAAAGAAGCGCTGCGATTCCGTTTTCTTCTGGACAGCGGGCAGCTTTCCGAGGACGACAAAAAACAGTATGCACAGCTGACCAGAGTCGGCGAACCCGGCCAACCGATGTTTCCCATGACCAAAAACACTCTGGAAAACAGTCTGCACACGCTGTCTTACCTGCTCTGCAAACATTACGGGCAGAAAGTAATCCTACTCATTGACGAATATGACGTTCCTCTGGATAAGGCGCAGCAGTACGGATACTATGAGGAAATGACCGGCCTGATCCGCAACCTGTTTGGATATGCCTTAAAAACAAACGAAAATCTGTATTTCGCCGTATTGACCGGATGCCTGCGGGTGGCGAAGGAAAGTATTTTTACCGGACTGAACAATTTTAATGTCATGTCCATCACCGGCAGCCGGTTCGGAGAGTATTTCGGCTTTTCTGACGATGAGGTCAAAGCCATGCTGGAATATTACGGTCTGGAGGACAAATACGGACTGATCAAAGAATGGTACGACGGATACTGTTTCGGCAGCGCGGACATTTACTGCCCATGGGACGTCATCAACTATGTGTATCTGCTCCGTGCGGAACCGGATGCACGTCCCCGGACTTTCTGGATCAATTCCAGCAGCAACGCCGTCATACGGTCCCTCCTTCAAAAAGCGGACGACCAGACCATGGAAGATCTGGACCGACTGGTCAATGGTATGTCTGTCACAAAGACGATCACAGAAGAACTGACCTACCGGGAACTTTACGACAACATCGACAATCTGTGGAGCGTGCTTTTCGCCACAGGTTATCTGACCAAACGCGCAGAAACCGATCTGAACACTTATGAATTTGTAATTCCCAACCAGGAAATCCGCATCATCTTCCGGGATCAGATTCTCTCCTGGTTTCAGGAAGAAGCCAGGAAGGACGCTCCTGCTCTGGACGCCTTCTGTGAGGCCTTCCGTACCGGAAACGCCCCGGAAATCGAACGTGTGTTTTCTTCTTATCTGAAGCAGACCATCAGCATCCGCGATACATTCGTCCGAAAAGAAAAGAAGGAAAACTTCTATCACGGTATCCTGCTGGGGCTGTTAAGCAGCCGGAGAGACTGGGTTCTCGCTTCCAATGCGGAATCCGGAGAAGGTTACAGCGACATCCTTGTGAAGATCAAAGCGGCCTCCATCGGGATCGTCATCGAACTGAAATATTCCGAAAGCCGGAATCTGGAAGCCGCCTGTCTGCACGCGTTGGAACAGATCGAGCAGAAAAACTACGCGGAGCGGCTGTTGGACGACGGGATGACCGCCATATTAAAATACGGCATCGCCTGCCACAGACAGACCTGCATGGTCAGAATGGCGGCAGACAAAGACTGACAAAACGCCGGCTTCTGTCGGCGTTTTGTCAATATCCATACCGTTTCTTCTTTCCGGCCAAAAACAGGAACGTCACTCCTGCCGCCAGAACCTCCGCCGCCACGATGGACATCCAGATCCCGTCGATGCCCCAGAGGATCGGGAAGATCAGGACCGCCGCACTCTCAAAGACCAGCGTCCGCAGGAAGGAGATCAGTGCGGAAGTAAGCCCGTCGCCGAGGGCGGTAAAGAAGGACGATCCGAAGATCGCAAAGCCGGAGCACAAAAAGGAACAGGAAAAGAACCGGAACCCCCGGACAGTCAGCGCCGTCAGACCCGGATCATATCCCACGAACAGATACGACAGCGGTCCGGCCAGAAGCTGCCCGGCCGCAAACATCAGGACCGCGGATACGCCGACCAGCAGACAGCTTTTCTTCAAAAGCCCGTGCATCTCCTGGTGATTCCCGGCGCCGTAATGATAGCCGACCACCGGAGCGCTTCCCGCAGAGTATCCGATAAATACCGCCTGAAAGATCAGGCTGACATACATCAGGACTCCGTAGGCAGCGATCCCGTCCTCCCCGGCGTATTTCATCAGCTGAATGTTATACAGCATGCTGACCAGCGACATGGAAATATTGCTCATGAGCTCGGAGGAGCCATTGGTACAGGTACGGACCAGTGCCCTTGTATCCGGACGGCCTCTTAGTCTCACAAGCCGAAGAAGACTTCCGTTGTTCCGCCCAAAATAGACGAGCGGAACCACGCCGCCTACAAACTGGCTGAAAGCCGTGGCTGCCGCCGCACCTTCCATCCCCCAGTGAAATACAGCCACAAACAGCGCATCAAGAACGATGTTGGTAACGCCGGACGCCACGGTCACATACAGTCCCAGCTTTGGCTTTTCCGCCGTGGCGAACAGACACTGAAACTCAAACTGCAACACATAAAACGGCAGCGCCAGCAGCACGATCCATCCATACCGGACGCTGTCACTGAGAAGTCTCCCCTCTGCGCCCATCAGAGAGGCGACCGGGCGGATGCACACAAAACCGAAGACTGCCAGCACCACGCCGCAGATGATGGATGTATAGACAATCAGGGAGAACAGCTCATTGGCCTTTTCCCGCTTCCCCTCTCCCAGCGTCTTCGCGATCAGCGCCCCGCCTCCGGTTCCGAACATAAAGCCCGCACAGCCCAGGATCATCAGAAGGGGCATGATAAAATTTACAGCCGCAAAAGGGGTCTTCCCTGCAAAATTGGACACAAAAAATCCGTCCACCACCCCGTAGATCGAGGTGAACACCAGCATGATGACGGACGGAAAGGTGAAGCGCAGAAGGCGGCCATACGTAAAATGATCCGATAAGCGGATGTTCATATCTCATCCCCCGCTTTCATCTGTCCGGCCTTTTCCTGAAGCGCCGTCAGAAAATGCTCCGTCAGCTCCAGATATTTTTCCACATCCTGCTCCGGCCAGGAAGTGTAGATCTCATTCTCCGCCTGCATGATCCGCTTCACCGTCCGTTCTGCCAGGCCCATGCCCTTCTCCGTCAGACAGACCGTTTTGTTTCTGGAACCGGCGGCTTCCAGATAGAGAACCCCCTCCGCTTCCAGTTTGCGGAGCGCGGAATTGACCGTCTGCTTGCTTAAACCCGAATACCGGCAGATATCCTGCAGAGGACAGCGCTCCCCCTGATCGCAGATCGTATAGAGAATGATCATGGCACTATCCGACAGGCCGAGCTTCAGCGACATCTCATGATAGACCGCATTCAGCTCCCCCAGAAGATAATTATAACGTTTCATTACTTTAGAAACCGGTTCCCGCATACTGCACCTCCACATAGTACGAAATCATACCATGTATTATAGTATGATTTCGTACCAATGTCAAGTATGAAATTTTATCATACTGTATAACTGATTTTACACAGGGATCCGCACCTCCTGCACCAGGTTTTCGGAGAAATATTCCTCGATCTTGTGTCGGTCATCTGTCTGCCCCAGCACCCACATCAGCTTGGTAACTGCGGCCTCCGCCGTCATATCGTACGCCTGCAGCACGCCGCTGTTCAGCGCCCGCAGCCCCGTCTCATACACGGAAAGGCTGCTCCCCTCGTATCTGCACTGGCTTCCCACCAGAACCGTCATCCCGCGTTTCACGCTCCGCTCCACCGCCGCCAGAAAATCGTTTTTCAGAAACGGAAGCCCGCCCAGCCCAAAGGCTTCGATATAGACGCCTCGATACCCGTGCTCCTCCAGCATGGACAGGAGTTCCGGCCGGATTCCCGGATACATTTTCAGCACAAACACCCGGTCCGAGTATTCTGTACACAGCCGAAAATCCCCCTTGATTTCCGGAAGATACCCGGTATGGATGCGAAGTCCCAGAGAGCTGATCTGCGCCACATCCGGATAGTTGATGCTCTCAAAAGCGTCAAAGCTCATGGTCCGGACCTTGGAGGCCCGAACGCCCAGCATCACCTTTCGGTTGAAGGCCAGAAAGACGCCTCCATGGCCGCCGGCCGCCATATGCACCGCGCAGCGGCAGTTCTCCATAGCGTCCGCAACCGGATGGCTGATGGAAAGCTGGCTTCCGGTAAGGACTACAGGAATCGGCACATTCTGCAGCATGAACGACAGCATGGAAGCGGTGTACGCCATGGTGTCGGTGCCATGGATCACCACGATCCCCTGATATCCGGCGGCCGCTTCCTGAATTCTTTCGGCCAGCCTGCGCCAGTCATCCGGAAATATATTGGCGCTGTCCACCAAGAACAGATCCTCCATCTCCAGTTCGATCCCTCCCGCCACCAGCCGCATGGCCTCCAGAAGTTCCCCGCTGCTTAAACCCGGCTTTAATCCCCTTTCGCTTTCCACGGAGGAAAATGTCCCTCCCGTATTGATGATCAACAGTTTTTTCATGTGCGCTCCCTCCTTATCGCCCGGCACAGGAAAAGAGCCATTCGATCGTTTTTTCTAATCGAATGGCTCCTTACCAGTCAATCTGAAGTTTCACCTTTATTATCTCCTTTCAAGATTATTTCCGGATATTACCAGATTGTTTGATCCACTGTTCTGTTTTCACCCTCTGTTCATGCTCAGGAAAGGATCAGCACTTCCGCTTTTTCTTCTGACTCCTTCTTTTCCTTCGAATTCCGTCATCTTTTCACTGACATTCAGATCGTTCCCAATCATGATCAAAATTTCATCTTCCCATTGGACCTTTCCTCCATTTCCAGAGATTTTTGTGTATCTCTTTCTTGTTGGTGTCTATATATTACAATATCTTTTCTTATTTGTCAATAGTTTTCTGAAAATTTATTTGTATTTTTTTAATTTTCGTTACTTTTCACACTCACGCCAGTGTACAGCCCGGATCAGGCAGATAATCCTGGAAGACCCATTGAAGGGCGCCGGTCCTTAGGGTGCGTATTTTGCACCCTTAGTACCGCTGCGTCCCTTCATTAAGTGCGAACGGGGTCTGGAAGGATTAATCTGCCCGTTCCGGGCGTCCGGGCGGCGTGGATGTGAAAAGCAGCTAATTTTCTGTTACTGTTTGCTCCATGACCACTCACGGAGCAAACAGTTTATCCAGCGTCACAAGCACCCCGTCTTCTTCATTGGACGGGCATCCGTATTTTGCCGCGTCCTTTACATTCTGAGGCGCGTTCTCCATTGCGTAGCTGTATCCGCAGTAAGTCAGCATCTCAATATCATTTCCGCCGTCTCCGAAAGCGGCGCACTGGTCGGGAGAAAGCCCCCAGCGCTCCACAAGGCGTTTCAGCCCCGACGCCTTATGACAGCCGGGAACGATCAGGTCAATGGAGCCGTGGCCGCTGGTCGTGGGCTCCGCCTTCCCTTTGAGCCTTTCGCGAAACATGTCATAATAAAAATATGTTTTTTCCTCCGGAACCGTCGGCGCAAATTTCAGTATCTGATCTTTGACCGCTTTCAGATCGTCCGCCCATGCCAGACGGTGATAGTAGATCTTTGTCAACTCGAAAAATTCCTGACTGACGCTTCCATGCTGACAGTAAGCGCTGTTCACCCCGCACAGGACGTTGGATATTTCCGGATATTCTCTGCATACGTCAATGACCTGGTCAACCGTCTCCTTCGGCATATCCGCAGCAAAAACAAGTTCTTTCCGGTCCTTTACAAAAGCGCCGTTTTCCGCCACAAAGGAGAGTTCCTCCTCATATCCCGGGAACAGATCCCGCAGCTGATAATACTGATTTCCGCTGGCCACCACAAAATGGCAGCCGGCGTCTTTCATACGGGAGAAAATGCGCTGAAACCTTGGCACATCATACGTATAGTCCGAGCGGACAAAGGTGCCGTCGATATCCACAGCGACCAGTTTGATCTTGTGTTTCATCTCAATCCCTCCTCTATATTTCCAAGAACCAGGAATTCATACGGCTCCATCGTCCAGGTTCCATCGTCCGAACCTGGGAACGGGCCTTCTTTTTCGAAAGGCATGCTGGGATTCACGTCCCTGCGGGACGGACCGTTTTCGGCCGGCCGGCTGCCATTTTCCAGCAGCACCGGTAAGCTGTGCCACGCTTCGTCCATTTTGATGCGCTGCCGCTTTCCGTCCAGGTTGCAGAGCACCACGATCTGCTGATCACCCAATACTCTTTTGTATGCCATCACCATATCGTTTTCGGTCTCCAGAAAGGCAATCTCTCCTTTGGCAATGATCGGATACGTTTTTCTCATGGCGATCAGTTTTTTATAAAAGGCAAGAATGGAATCCCCGTCCTTCTGCTGCGCTTCCACGGTAATCTCATCCCGGAATCCGGCGGACATGGGAAGCCACGGCTCGGCTTCGGAAAATCCGCCGTATGTCTCCCGGCTCCACTGCATGGGCGTCCGGCTGTTGTCCCGGGACCTGGCCGCCAGGGTCGCCAGCGCCTCTTCTTTCGTCTTCCCTTTTTCCAGCAGGATCTGATAATAGTTCAGGCTTTCCACGTCCCGATACTGCTCGATGGAAGGGTAGTGGGCGTTCAGCATTCCGATCTCTTCCCCCTGATAGATATACGGAGTTCCCCGCATCAGATGGATCATACCCGCCAGCATTTTTGCCGACGCTTTCCAGTATACGCCCTCATCGCCCATTCTGCTCACGATCCGGGGCTGGTCGTGGTTGCACCAGAACAGCGCGTTCCACCCGCCGCCTTCCTGCATGCCCGTCTGCCATTTGACAAAAAGTTCTTTTAATTTCCGGTAATCGGGAGCCGCCAGCGCCCATTTGTCCCCGTCTTTGTAATCCACTTTCAGGTGATGGAAATTAAAGCACATGGAGAGTTCTTTCTCCTTCGGGGAGGAATAGCGGATGCAGTGTTCCAGCGTTGTGGAGGACATTTCCCCCACGGTAATGAAGTCTTCTATTCCGGCGTCCCTGACCAGCTCTTTCAGATATTCGTGGATATGCGGGCCGTCGCTGTAGAATCTCCGCCCGTCTCCCTCAAAATCGTCGAGCATCTGTTCCGGCTTGGACACCAGATTGATCACGTCGAACCGGAACGCCCGAATGCCCTTTTTCTTCCAGAACCGGAGAATTTCCTTTAATTCTTCCCGGACCTCCGGGTTGTCCCAGTTCAAATCCGCCTGCGTCACATCGTACAGCCGCAGATACCATTTTTTCAGGCCGGGGACATATTCCCAGGCCGTTCCGCCGAATTTAGACTGCCAGTTGGTGGGCGCCTGATCCGGCGTCCCTTCCCTGAAAATATAATAGTCCTGATATTTCTCCTCTCCTGCCAGCGCTTTCTGGAACCACTCATGCTGAGTGGACGTATGGTTAAACACCATATCCAGCATGATGCCCATGCCCCGCGCTTCGCTTTGACGGATCAATTCCTCCAGATCCTCCATCATCCCGAAGAGGGGATTGATCTCCCGGTAATCTGCCACGTCGTATCCGTTGTCTCTCTGGGGAGAGGGAAAAACCGGAGTCAGCCACAGATAATCTACGCCCAGTTCCTGAAGGTAATCTAATTTTTCGATGATTCCGGGAATGTCTCCAAAACCGTCCCCGTTGGTATCCCGAAATGATTTCGGGTAGATCTGATACACGACTTTATCGCTGAAATCTGCCATATTGCGCCTCCTGTCTGAAAACTGCCGCCGCTCTTCCATTCATCTGACGTTTCGGTCAGATGCCTTAAGAACCACTTGTTTAAACATGTCTTTTTCTATGTTATATCACACTTGTTTGAACATGTCAATCCTTTTTTGCAATATTTGTTTAAACAGGATATCGGATTTTCAGCATTTCATTTCTATTATATCAAATGGGAACAGCGGGGCGTTATGCCCGGTTCCTGAGCAAAGTTCCTTCTTGCGGCCTGCTGCAGAATATGATAAGATATAAAAAAGGAAAGCCAGAGACGCACGGCTTACCCGAAAAAGTTTTGACTAACTATTAATGTCAGCCGTCATTATTCGCAGTAATGGCGGCTATCTTCGTTTTCCCCTGAAGATCTGATAACACAGACCGACAAGAGCAACAATGAAAATTCCTGTCTGAACAAGATCAGAATATGTAATCGTCATTGATTAACCCCTCCTTCCCCGTAAAGTCTGGAGGGTGAGTTCCTCCGATCTACCGTTACGGAGGGTAAGCCGCCCGGCTCTCTGGTTTTCCCTGCTGACAGTTTATCACATTGCAGTTTTATGTTCAATATTATTTATCTGTACGTTTTAACCTTGGATAAATAAAAGCAGTGAACGAAACGTTACACCTCATTCACTGCTCCTCTTTCTATCCTGTTTTACATCAGGTCCTCCGTCTCCGCCCGGCAGACAGACAGGAACGCGCAGGCCAGGGAGATCACGGTCAGAATGACCGGGAAGACGGCGCTGCCCGCCATGGTAAAGTCGCCGATATTGGCCTGCGTCAGAAAGATCAGCCCAAAGGACGAGACGACCGTTGCTCTGGAAGACCGCATGGACATCCCCACAAACAGCGCCATAAAGCCCATGGTGACAAGAACCGCGGATTTCAGCAGCAGCTGCAGGTAGAATCCGGCGCTCCCCATGTCAAAATCAATGGGAAAGGACGAGGTCATAAAGCAGGAGCCCGCCAGAATACAGCCGCAGATCAGCAGTCTGGTCAGAACCAGCGCCGCAAAGTTGAAGATCCAGACTGCCAGCATCTGGGAGGTCAGAATCTTCTGTCTTCGGATGGGATAGGAAAACATCAGATTCATGGTTTTATTCTTGTAAGCGCCCACGATAAAAGAGGACAGCATCACACCCGTAAGGATCAGGGACGTCATACTGGTGAACAGTTCGATCGGCGCCGAAATCGTCCCGTTGCCGGGCGCCGCGTCCGGCACGCCGGTGTCCGGATCGTTGGCGATTCCAAGATAGGCCAGCGCGAACAGAAACAGGCAGAGCAGCACCGCCAGGACAACCGCTTTTTTGATATATTTTCCAATATTATTTTTCTTCCATTCCAGTTTGATCAGTTTCCACATCCCATTACCCCTCCTCTGTCATTTTCAGGAAATAATCTTCCAGCGTCTCCGCCTTCTTTCCAAGCGCGGTCACCGCAACGCCGTTCAGAATCAGTGTCTGAGACAGTTCCTGCGCCGGCACCCGGGTGTCATAGATGCGGATCTTGCCGTCCTCTATGATCTTAAAGTTTGTAAGCCCAAGCTTTTCGGTCAGCACGTAAGCCGCCTTTCTCTCATCCGCCACGGACAGCTCCGTATACGCCAGGCTCATCTGTTCGATCTCCCGCATACTGATCTCTTTTTTTAATCTGCCATGATGGATCACGCCCACCGTATCGGCGATACTTTCGATCTCCGAAAGAATATGAGTGGACACCATGATGGTGATTCCGTACTCGTCGCAGAGGTTTTTCATCAGATTCCGGATCTGCTTCATGCCTGCCGGGTCCAGTCCGTTGGTAGGTTCGTCCAGAATCAGAAGCTCCGGCCTGGTCAGAACCGCCCGGGCGATGCCGAGCCGCTCCTTCATTCCCAGCGAATAGGTTTTTACCGGTTTTCCCGCTGAGTCCGTCAGATCCAGAAGCTCCAGCGCCTGCTCGATGCTTCCATGGTGATAATACCCCATATACTCGGCGTGCAGCTTCAGATTCTCGTACCCGCTCAGATGCTCGTAAAACGCAGGAAATTCAATGATGCTCCCCATCCGCTTCAGCACCTCATAAGACTTTGGAGTAAGCGTCTCCCCGAAGATCTCCACACTTCCAGCCGTGGGCTTCCAGAGATTGGTAATGATCTTCATGACCGTCGTCTTGCCCGCCCCGTTGGGACCGAGAAACCCGTAGATCTCTCCTTTTTTGATATGCAGGCTGACGTCGTTCACCAGATCTTTTCCGCTGATGGTCTTCGTAAGGTGGTTTGTCTGTAATATATATGGCATGTTCTCCTGTCCCCTTTCTTACGGACCATTATAGTGGATCAACTTTTCAAAACTCTTGCTGAAATCTTACAAATTTCTTTCGCCGTCATATTTCAGCCTGAGGGTAAAAGTCGTCTTGACATGGGGGATACTCTCCAGCGTAATATCCCCGTCCATCTGCAGCGCCAGATTTTTCGCGATCGTCAGCCCCAGGCCGTTGCCCTGGATGCTGCGGCTGCGGGAATCCTCCATAGTAAAAAGACGGTCGAAAATGCGGTCGGCAAAGGACTTCTCGATGCCCTGCCCATGATCGACCACCTCCACATAGACATATGTTTCGTCAAAATACAAAACGACGCCCAGATATTTTCCGGCGGAACCGTAACGCACCGCGTTGGAAACCAGGTTGAACAGGATGCGCTGCAGCGCTTCCCGGTCTCCCTGCACGAAGACCGCCTGCTTTGGCAGGTCAATCTCCACCTGAACGTCGGATTTTGACAGAATTTCATAAAAATCCAGAACGCTCTCCCGGCACAGCTCGCTCAGATCGATTCTGGAGCGCTTCAGGTCCATATCGCCCGCCTCGATCTTCGCCAGCGTAAAGAACTGATTGATCAGCTCCATCACGCTCTGGGCCTTCTGTTCGGTCCTTGCCAGCATCCCGGGGTCGGCTTCCCCATGAAGCCTCATGATCTCCAGATAGCCCAGCACCACGGTCATGGGCGTTTTGATATCATGGGAAATATTGGACAGCATTTTTTTGGACGCCATCTCAAAACGGCGGTAGTCCGCCTTTACCCTGGAACGCTCTTCCAGCAGGCGGTTGATCTGCGCCGCCAGCTCCATCAGTTCTCTGTTATCCGTAAAAACCATGAGCTGTTCCCCGCTGTCCGTGTCTGCGATCTCCTTCAGCTTTTCGTGGATCTGTTTCAGCTTTGCCTGGGTGCCGACCCGGAAGGCAAACTGCTGCCAGAAAACCACAAGCAGCAGAACAAGGATACAAAGGCATAGAAAAAGCGGGAGTAATGCGCCGTTCATCTACATTTCCCCCAGTTTATAGCCGATGCCCCAGACCGTGACCACATAACGGGGTTTCCGGGAATCGTCCTCAATCTTATTGCGCAGGCGGCTCATATGTACGTTGACGGCGTTCTCGTCCCCGTAGTAAGCATCTTTCCAGACAAGAGAGTAGATCTGTTCTTTTGTATAGACCTTCTTTGGATTTTTCAAAAGAAGCTTTAGAATCTCGAATTCTTTCGCCGTCAGATCCACTGTCTCTCCCCTTTTGGTTAAGGTGTGGTCCGACAGGTTCATGACCAGATCTCCGGCCGTCAGGACGGACGCGCCCGAATCCGCCGCCTGGTCATACTGGTTCGTCCTGCGCAGAGCCGCCCGGATCCGCGCCAGAACCTCCGCCACCGAGAAGGGCTTTGTAATGTAATCGTCCGCCCCCAGCCCCAGGCCCAGCGTCTTGTCGCTCTCCGTATCCTTTGCGGAGAGGATGATGAGCGGAACAACGCTGCTCTTCCGGATATGCTGCATGACGTCCATCCCGCTGATCTTCGGGATCATCAGATCCAGAAGGACCAGATGAACCGGGAAGGCGTCAAACTTCGCGCATGCTTCCTGTCCGTCAAAGGCGCAGATTACCTCATAATTTTCCGCCTTCAGGCAGCTTTTCAGCATTTCACTGATCTCCGCGTCGTCTTCCACAAGCAGAATCTGATACTGGTTCATGGATGTCGGTTCTCCTTTCCGATCAGCACCTTTTTCCCGCAGAAAGCAAACCCATACTTCCGTATCCGCTCTCCGGGAACTCCCTGATCCATAAGTATCGTTTCGTATTTTCTGTCTTCAATCTGCTGCAGCGCCGCCTTTACCGTATCTGACAGCTCCTTTTCCTCTTCCGGGTCCTGAACCTTGAATTCCAGAATGATTCCGTCGTCCCCTTTCTCAGGTTTCAGCAGCACATCATAGCGGCCAAATCCGCTTTCTCTGTTGGACGTTACAAGATAACGTCCGGACAGCTCCGTCAAAAGCCCCAGAACAAATCCGTGGTAAAAACGCTCCGGCTCCGCTTCCGAAGGCCGGGTTCCGGTATCAAAGCTGCTGAACATGGACAGCGTCACCTTGTTCATATTGCGGATTTGTCTTAAACGTGGAGTTGAACAGACTTCTGTTAAAGGACACCATTTCTTCCCAGTATCCGTTTACATAAGCCTCCTGCATGGGGGTATCATATTCAGTGTCTTGCCAAATCTACGCGGCCTTGTAATCCGTCACACAGTCTCCGCCCTCCCACCATTCGGAAAGAAACACAGTTTTATCAATATAGAAGTAGCCTTCTCTTCGTATCATCTCGAAATCCTGACACCCAATGCTGATCGTCCTCGCCATACGCCGCACCTCCTCTGCTTCTGATTTTTTCTTATCACAGTTCCTGTATGGTATCCAGAGTTTTGAAGGGAGCAGCTCTTCTTTTTGTGGTTCTCCCTGAGCTTTACGGCGAACGGTGCGGGATAGACACGGCAGGAACCGCCTTTTGACTTGATATAATTGTTTATAACTGTGTGTAATTCGCCGAGTATTGTCTGATGGATTCTGGACGGCGCCGCCTGGTTATAAATCAGTTTTCCAAATTCACTAAATCAAATTCTTATATTCCCGCCTTCCATCTACAACAGCATAGAGAATGACTTCTTTTTTATCTTCATTTACTTTATAAAATATCAGATGCCTTTCTACTATAAGAACTCGATAGCTCTGTTTTCTCAGAATCGAATATCGTGGGATGCTTCCAGACATGGGGAAATCTTCCAAACGCTTAATAGCTTTCTCTATTTTATTAAGATAATTTAATGCTATGTCTATGCTGCCAGAATCATCCGCAATATAAAAGATAATCTCCCGTAGTTGTTCTTCTAATTTATCAGTCCTGATTATATTATACGTCATCTGATCCCCTCTCTAACAGGGATTTTCTAATATTATCAAATGTATTTTGTATTGGAGCCACTCTCTCATTTACAACATCATTTTCCGCTTCTGAAAGTGCTCGTAACAATTCCAGTTCTGATTTCATCTGGTAATAATCCTGTAAGCCCAAAACCGCAGTGTCACCTCTGCCATTTACCGTAATAATAACTGGTATTCTTTCTTCATGGCATTGCCTGGATATTTCACTATAGTGATTCCTGAGATCTGAAGATGGTCTGATTGCTTCCATAATGATTCCTTTCTTCGAATAGTTGATTTTCTATAGTCATATTATATCCTGATTTGTATATATTTTCAATGCCATTTTAAGAAAAACCAGCCCATATCATAATGGACTGGCACTGTATGCTTCCCATTCACCTGCGCCAGTGAAAACAGGCCGTAAAAAGGCCCGGCTCCGCCGTTTCCCTCCTGCAGCAGAAAGTTACGGTAGCCGTCCGGAAGTGAAATGACCGTTTCCTGCTCAAATTCTTCAATCTCTTTGAGGAATGCTTTCTTCTATCTATCCACTTCCCCAAATCCGTTCTGCTGTTTCCATTCCTTCCATCTGCCCCCATCCATCAGAAGCTTAAAACCACCTGGGTAATCCAGGCCAAAATAATCAAACTGCCGCATCAGGTTGCTTGTAAGCTGTCCCTCCGGTCTGCTGGCTCCAAAACAGGCGCCGCCCTTTAAAACCATCTGACTGCCTTTATAGTCAAATTTCGTATTTTCATGGGTTCTGTACTTATCCATCAGCCGTACATAGAGCTCCTGCAGCTTCCGGTCCTTCACGCCCTCCGTACACCAGACGGCATAAATCAGCAGAGTGGGATTCCCTTCTGTGGACAGATAATCCAGAAAATAATCCAGCACCTCTTCTTTTCCCTTCAGCTTCTGGATACAGTGGAACAGCGAAATCCTGTCATTCCTGTCCAGATCGTTCCGGTTCAGGGCTTCTCTCAGCCTTCCTGCATGGACATTGGGATAATCCTTCACGGCGCTGATGGTATGACAGGCATCCCGGAAGCCCTCCCCCCGGAGCCTGGGCAGTATCTCAAAGACCCTCTCATACCACGCTTCCTTCACCTCCCAGGTGCCTTCATAGGTAATAATAGAGACTGCTTCTGCATAAGCCCCATATTCCCACAGCTTTTCAAGCTCCTTCGCCATCCCTGACACATGGAAACGGACCAGCATCTTGATCAGCTTCATCCGTACTTCCATGTTGGATTCCTGGTTGCAGGCTTTTTTGAAATACGTTTTCTGTTTTCCCGGCAAAGTCTCAAATTTATAGAAGCTGTCAATGATCTCTATTTTTTCCTCCGGATCTTCGGTCTGTTCGTACAGCTCCATCAGCTGACTGGGGGTTCCATCTATATTTAGTCCAAATCCAACCTCTTCGTCATTATAGCCTGCGATCACTTCCCGAAGCCACCGTTCATACCACTTAAGGAATCCCTGTTCCCGCACAAAAAACGGCTGGCCGCAGAAATCCTCGTCATAATAGACCACCTGCCCCCGATACGGCCCCGCAAGCATGATCCCTGTCATAAGGGTACAGCCCTGGCTCCCGATAGGCAGGACTCCCACATAGGGATGTACCTCCTCCCCTTTTCGTCTGCCCTCCGGATCGGCCACCCTGTTCCAATCCTCATCACTCATCTTCGGATAGATCACCGGCTCTTCCTGAACGCGGTAGAGGCGGGAACCATGGGAATCGTGAAGCTCCTTTTCCTGTGCTTTCACCCCATAAAGCCCATAATAAGGGCCTGCGCCGCCATTTCCCACAAAAAGCAGGAAATCCCGGTATTCTTCCGGCAGCCGTATTCCCTCCTGCTCCTCAAATTTTTGTATCGTATCCTCACTGGCAGGCGGTGACAGCTTATACTTGTGGCTATAGGCGCCAAACCGCACTAGGTCCGGATCTTTCGCCTTTGCCTGCTCCAGCAATTTTAAAATGCGCTTTGCCCATGCGGGCTGTCCTGTCTTTCCCGTTGTCCCTGTTTTTCCCATTTTTCTCCTCCTGTAAGCCGGTCAGACTCTGCGTTCTGCCCATGCATCCCAATCCTGCAGGGAATCCATTCCACTGGTTCCCCTTTTCCCTGTATCTGACGCGTAAAGCCCTCTACTTCCGAAAATACATTGCCCAGCAGTCCCACATCATTGAATCTTATAACCGGCAATTCTTTCTGCAGAGAATTACACAGAAAAGAATGAAAACCTGCAATCCACATCCAGCTTTTGGGCATCGAAAAGGCAGTTTGCCGTTTCTGAAAACTCCCTGTACTGTTCTCCGTCAAGCCGCAGCTTCACCCAATCCTCTTTTTTCTTCATAGCGCATCCTCCATATATATATTGATTGGTCTGCTTAATTGATTATCCCATCTACTGAAAGTGAAAATTCCCGCACAATCACATCATCGGCATATACTCTTGTATCATCACACATTCGAATGCTATGTGGTTTTGACATATCTGGTTTGGTATATTTGAATGAGAGAAAAAGGACTCCAATAATGAGCTGCCCATCCCTTTTCCTGAAAACATTTATTGGTATCTCAATTTCCAATTCATATCCCTGCAAATCATACAGGTATGGAGAAGTAAATTTTGAATTATGGCCTCCCCATTTCAGCAGAGAAAATTTTTTGCCTGCTTCTTCACATTGCGTTTTGTCCTTGAGATGGAAGTCACTAAGGCTTGTGCCACATCGCTTGCGATTTTGACTCATTCGTCCTGGATAATGAAGTCGTATTATGCTCTTACAAATTTATTGAGGTGCGCCCATACTTAAAAACTCTTCAATTTCTTGTCTCAAATCTTCCACAGTATAAGTGCTGGCATCAAACCCATCCAGGATAGCAAGTTCCTCATGGAAGATATAAACTTTATTTGCCTTCGCCTGCAGGAGCAGATTACATTCCAACTGATCTACGCTGTTCAGAAAATCATAAAGATATTCCGCATAAGTTTCCGTATCTAAATCATCCGTAAAGCGCAGAACTAATTTTACATATGCGCCGCTTTCTGAAAGAAACTGCTCCAGCTTGTCCTCGACTGTCCATAGTTTTTCCGTTTCCGGCATCTCCAAAGAAATACGCTGGTCAATTACATAATCCTTCGTTCCACATAATGTTAAGACCGGAGCCACAGCATCCTCTTCAAAATAGTAGATCGCATAATCATCCCTGACATCCTGATAGTCTGTTTGTGAAACAACTGCTGTCGCGATCTGTTCCGGGGCATCTACCGGGGAAACTTCACAGGAGTAGGTTGCCCCGTGGAATGGCCCGTAGTTTTTCAGATTTTC
The DNA here is from genome assembly GCA_910583615.1 of uncultured Lachnospiraceae bacterium. Classification (GTDB taxonomy): domain Bacteria; phylum Bacillota; class Clostridia; order Lachnospirales; family Lachnospiraceae; genus Hominiventricola. The sequence goes on from CAJTXP010000001.1 coordinate 196,954, forward strand.
CCTGCCTGCAACCGAAAACTCCATCCCATATTTCTCCTGCATCTGTGTCAACAGGTACTCCCGTGCTGATTCCAGATTATTTTCAAATGGGCCGTCTTGATACTCTGCATTTTGCAGATCATCAATGGCCTGCATAATGTCATCTCCGTATTCGTCACTAAAATTATTCTGTGCATCACTGGCCTTATCCATCATTCCGCATCCTGTCAGCAGGAGCAGCAACAAGGACGCTGTAAAAACGCAAAATCTGGATTTTTTCATAACACACCTGCTTTCTTTTTCCTGTTCCTATGGTATATCAAGTACCACGCTGCGCCGCCTCGTCTGCGCTTTTGGCGCACTCGCCACGGGTGGGGAGTCCGCATTTTGAAAAAGCCTTTTTGATACCCTACACAATCACAGCGGCGGCCACGCATACAGCCAGCCGGTGGGAGCGGACAGCATCACCAGGAGAACAAGGATGACACATACGATATTCCGCAGGATTTTGAGTAAGGGGAATGATTTTTTTTCATAGTTAAAATCCTTTTTTTCAACTTGTAAAATTCATCTATCCTATATAAACGGCACTAAATTTTTGCTCTCATAGAGCCTTGTCCCATGTGCCGTTTATCATATTTTTCTGGCAATATATAATCACAAGATATATAAATTTCCGGTTTGCAGATAATGGTTAAAAGCCGCCAGCAATTCTTCATTCGCAGCTTTCGGCTTTTTCTGCAATACCCCGGTGATCACTTCCATAAAATCAGCTCCGCTGCATAGAACGTATAACGGTTCTTTCTTTGCAGTAACAGGGCAAATACGTTCCCCGTCTTCTCCTTTTCGGGGAGGCTTATCCGCCTGGCAGTAATCGGACAGGCTAACCTTTGTTTTAGGAGTTTTCGTATAAAGATGATATTGACTTATTTCATCATCCCTTTCCTTGTCCTTTATACACAGCCGGGCTTCTTCAAACAGATATTCCAAACTGTCAAGGTCCAAAAAGATATGCTCCGCCTCATTGCGGTTGATCACGGACAGAGATATTTCCCCTTCGGCTGTGGAACCAACAAAAAGAGCGTTTCTGTCCTCATCGTTGCAGCAAAAGACCTTTCCGCTGCTGGCTTTGTATTTTTTGATAGCAGAATAATCAATACCATACTTTTTCAGTACAGACTTACCTGCAATCCAGTCACCCTTTTTGAGATCAAAGTATTCTTCATACCGCCATCCCTTTGTTTCCAGTTCGTATTCCGCGCTCTGGTAGTCTACGCAGGCAAGCGCCTCTATCAATACGTTCAGCAGAAAATCGGATAATTGTTCATGTTCCAGTTTCCACATTGAAAAACTGTCCGCGTTTTTGTGCCAGTATACAGGAGGATCGTCTTTTGGCAGATCTTCTATGCGGATGCCAAACTCGCCCATCCCACCTGCATAATCACTGCCAATCACAAGATAATTGTCAACCATCCGGGACCATTCTTCTACTGGAAGCTGAAAAAGATCGTAGAGTGAGCGTTCATACCTTCCAGGACGCTTTGACCAACGGTTTTTGCGGTCGTCTATCATTTCCTGCAGCTGGTCATAAAATGTGCAGGGAATATTTGCAGACGTTTTATGCTCCATTTTCCCGATCCAAAGATTGGATGTACCTAAAAGCGGACAGTCCACCATCAGCTCCATAAATTCTATGTAGGCTCTGGGCAGGCTTATCTGTTTCTCCAGCTTTAATTTTTCAAGCCATTCCCTGCCTGTTGGCTGGTCATAGCCCAGCATCTTTAACGTTTCGACAGCAGATAAGTCATATTTCATATTCGTTCCTCCCGTTATTTATACAATGTCCGGCTCACACATTCTGCGCCAGAAAAACCTTCTTTCGCGCATGGATTTTGGGTCAACTTCCTTCAGCTTCTTCAAAATCGGTTCGTACATCTCTTCGTGTTCAAAAAGACTGAATGCAGGATCAACCGCCAGTTTTCTGGCGACCTCATCTCGAAAAGGCTGATAAAAAGACAGCCATAATCCCAGACAGTCAATAAACTGGCTAACGCTGTCATTCACTAAATAGAACATTGACGTTTCATGTCCGTTTTCATTTATTATTTGAATTTGATGAACCGATTGAAAATACAGGTTTATCGCCAACTCCCCCATCATATCCAATGAACAAATTTGCAGATATTTATGCTGCAAATATGGATACTGTTTTATCACTGGTGTACTTAAAAACGTAAGCGGTGCATTTGGAGTAATTTCATAGCCTGCATGGAGCGGAAGCCCCACCTCTGTTAAAAATTCAAATGTTTCCCTGGGGAGGTTAAGCGGCTCTAAGGTTTCCTTTGGAAACGGAATTAAAGATGCTCTATATTCTTTTGAAATTTCTATGGTCATATCAGTACCTCTCATAAATTGTGATCCGACTGCTGATTATTCCTGCAGCACGTACCGGAATACAGTCATGGAATGTATATGTTTCCACTTCAAAATGTTCCTGCTCCAACCCCCCGGTTTTAATGCGGTACCAATTGCTCGTAAAGTTTCTGTCTGATCATCCTTTGAAACATGCAGCAATGATGCGCACGCCCACACAGCATCAAATTCGTTAGAAAACTGAATGTCTTCTGCTTTCATTTTAAACACAGGTATATTTACCAATGATCTTGTCTGCGCACACATTGAAGGCGAAGGATCCGCGGCCACAACATCATAACCTTTATTCGCAAAATAATTACTGTCCCTTCCGCTCCCGCAACCCAGATCAAGTATTCTACAACCAGGAACAAGAAGATCTTCAAAAGGCTTGTATAAGCCAGAGACATCTGCACCTATAGTGGACTCAATAAATGCAGATGCATTTATTTCATAGTATTCTATTGTCTGATCTATATCATTTCCGCATTTATTTTCCATGTATCATATCCTTGCAAACATGCCGCATCATAGATGGGCTTCATATTGTGTTCCAAGATGCCAATAAACTGTGATGTGGAATTTCCAGGGATGTACAAAGTTTCGGCAGCCCAGATTGCATTTAGATTATTTCTTCGACATTTGTCAAATTTTTTGATCAGTATCTCTGACTGGGGTGACCTTTCTTTTGGAAAGATTAACCCATACAGATAAAACTGATACTGTGCAAAAGGTTCAAAAAAATCATCCCAGGACGGCAGCTTATTATTTTTGCTGGAATTAAGGGGTCTTCTCATTGGAGTCAGATTCCACAGCTCGTCATTTGAGATATACGACCGAGGGACAAAGTGGTCTATGGACAAAAGCTCAATCGGGATATCTTTTCCGGTATAGATTTCCTTTATAGGCTTTCCTGTAATCTCCGCAACCGTTTTCCACAGGTCGCGAGCCTGCTCCAACTTTCTAAACTCTTCATTCTCAGGACAGATCTTATATATTATTCCCGGAACACCTGGATTCCTGTTCTGAAGAAACTGCGCCTTATTGTACTGCACCCAGCTTCTAATCACCACATAATTTTTAATCAGAAACTTTCTCCAATGCGGATTCATATGTATTTTTTTCTGTAATCCAACACCATCCAGGATCGTATAGAACAAATTTTCATTTCCGGACAGCTTAGCCATATAGGCGATCAATCTTGTTCGCTGATCCTTTTTTATATAAGAAAGCCCTTCTTCCAGTCCTTCAGTATCAAAAAAGGGATAAAGAAGTTTATACGGAACATAGTCTGTAAGTCTGTATTTATCTCTTTTCAGTTCGTTATTGCATTCCTTAATTGCTTCTTTCAGCTCTTCCTTAGACGGATTGGGGGATAAGCCCTTTGCTGTGATATTCAGTGTGTTAATGGCATGTTCCAGAAAATTCTCTGCATTTCCATTCACTGTAGGTCCCAACTTGAGATGATAATGTGTAACTGTATGCCAGGCTTCACAAATCATTTCATCTATTATCTCTTCAAATGTCAGATCCTCGTCCAATGCCACAGACAGATTAAGTACAGCCTCAAACCAATAAAATTTGTAGCTCTGTGCCTTGTTGTTAAACATACGGGCAAACTTACTTGAGAGTAAAAAGTTTATATGCTTAAGAAGCCAGTAAATCCTCACAGAT
>CAJTXP010000002.1:0-29306 GCA_910583615.1 uncultured Lachnospiraceae bacterium
GGACAAAACGGCTTCGATGTCCGCTCCAGTCCACACAGCGCTGCAGAGTACAGCGGTCCAGGGCACGGCCACTCACCCCTTGAATCGTAACAAAAAATACGCGAAAAGGGGTGTAGAGCTTCCTGTCATCCAGGAAAACTTTACACCCTGATTTACCGGTTATCTTATGCAGTTTTCACTGTTATTCTTTTATATAATCAATCTCTGTAAGACTAATACCGGACGCCGTTAAAATAATTTTCAACTCCGTATACCTTCTTTTCATTTTCTTATACGCGTTACATTCCTTATCCAGATCTATCATATAATCCTGCAGTCTGGAGAATATTTCTTTCTCAACCACGTGCGCACCGCTTTTCACTGTCAGCCATGGTCGATACCTGTCACTGCTTATATTATAATGGATGGAATCAGGCGTGTAAAGCTTTTCAGCTCTGTTTTTTCCAGCAGATCGTCACCTTGAACAGGTCTCCGTCCGTCTCCACCTGAAACGTACCGTTTTGCAGCTCCGTAAAGCTCTGAGCGATTGCAAGCCCAAGGCCGCTGCCCTCCGTATTCCGGGACAGATCTCCGCGGACGAACCGCTCGGTAATCTCCTCCGGTGAGAAATTCATCTCTGCGGCAGACATGTTTTTAAAGCTGATTCTCACTTCCAGTTCCATGTCCTTCACATCGATATAGACTCTGGAATGAGGCATGGAATATTTCAGAATATTCTGGACCAGATTGTCGATAATCCGGAAAGTTCTCTGAGGATCCAGCGTAAGGATGCACTTTTCCTCCGGCAGGTTCCAGCGGAAATCCAGCGTGCTTTCCCGAATCTTGTCTTCATTCTCCAGGCGGACCTGCTTCACCAGACTGACCAGATCCACGTCGTCAAAATTCATGACAATATTATCGGTCGTTGCCTTACTGACCTCAAAAAGATCCTCGATCAGCACCTTCAGCCTCTGGGATTTTTTATCCAGCGTATCAATATAGTCTTTCCTCTCTTCCTCCGTGATATCCTCCTTTTTCAGCAGGTCCACATAGGTAATAATGGCCGTAAGAGGCGTCTTCAGATCATGGGATACGTTGGTAATCAGTTCGGTTTTCATGTTCCTGCTCCGGACCTCATTGTTAACTGCCTTGCGAAAACCGTTCCGAATCGCCGTCAGTTCATCCCGAATGGGATTAAAAAGCCCCATATCCTCTTCCGTGGAAGCATTCAGGTCGCCTTCGGCAATGGTTCGGGTCACCTGCAGAAGCTTTCCATAATTCTCCTGGATCTCTCCGCATTTTTTCTTAATCAGCACATAGAGAAGGATCGTGTAGATCACGGCTCCCACCACGCCGCCGAACCAGATACAGCAGAGGAATGCCACGACCACACCGTTCAGACCCACCACTTTCCAGATATTCCTTGTCAGTTTCTCATCCAGTTCCACATCCGTCGCCCAGCGCCAGAACTTCAGCCACAGTTTTTTCAGCCATCTTAAAACCTGAACGCAGAGCATATTTTCCCGAAGAGTCCGGATCGGATGCGTCAGATAGGGAAGCGCCGATGCTGCCGCCCAGTACCAGCAGAATGCAAAGCAGAACCAGAACAGCCAGATAAAAACGGTCGCCGCCGCCTGCGCAGCGCTTCCAAATCCTATGGCATCAAAATCCTCCACAAGTTCAGACGTCAGCGTATACATTCCAAACTCTGACACGGCAAATGCTCCGGTGGCTGCAAACCCCAGGCCAATCACCCATACCACCAGCTCCGTGGGCAGACGGAACAGACGGTTCTTTCGAAGCTCAAATACCGGGATGTTCTGAAGAATCAATGCGAGGATCATCATCACAGCCAGAATCCCCATCACGCTGATGCTGTAACCGCTCTTCATATAAGCATTCCGCTCTTTCCAGTAATCCTGCCAGCTTGACTCATACATTTCATTGCTGTGAATTGCAAAGACAAAGGAAGTATTCTGAATGACCGGCACTGGAATTGACTTCAGAAGCTGGTCATTGTGAGATGCTTCCTCTTCCGGATCCGCATAGGCTTCCTCAAAGGTCTCTTCTTTCACTTCTATTTCATTGAGCGTATCGCTGACCACAACTCCGTCTGCGTCATAGTACACAGCCGTACCGTATACCGCATCTCCCATTCCATTGTCGTCCATAAGGCGGGTCATGGATGCCTGCTGAAGATAGCCGATCAGATCCGTTTCATCAAGATCGAGCCCCCAGGATTCCCGGATATTGGGAACGCCTCTGCTGTCATACTGGATCACCAGTCCTGACCGGTAATACTGTCTGGCTCCTTCGCTGTTTCCGTGAACGGCACTGTTTAAGTAACCGTCGTTGCCAAATTCCCTGAAAGGCCCGGAGCCGAAGCTTCCATAATCATTATCACTCTGCACGACCGAATACTGGTTGCGCATGTTCTGCATCAGACGGGCAGACGCCTCCCGGATCCTGGCCTGCTCTTCCTCCGTAAATTTACTCATGTCATAATTCTGCGTAAAATACGTATAGGCATCCATATCCGGCGTCATTTCATAGTTCATATAATAGATCGAGGACAGCAGATAACGCCTGAACATGTCATCCGGCTCATATACCGCCTCTGCTTCCTGTTCATCTGTATGCTCTTTTTCGTATTCTTCCAGAATCGCTTTTGCCCTGCCCCGAAAGAGAGGATAGGCACAGCACATGACTGTGGCAGCGATTACCGCCCACATGAGAACCAGAAGAATTCCCTTCACGCCGCCTTTTAAACTGTCTTTTCCTGCAGATATAGACTCTCCTGTATGTTCGTTTTCCATATCTTTCTCTTTCATATCTTTTTCTTCCATGTCATTGTTTTTCCATTTTATAGCCAACGCCCCACACCACCTTTAAGTATTTCGGATTTTTCGGGTTGATCTCGATCTTTTCCCTGATGTTCCGTACATGTACCATGATCGTATCTGAATTTACTGCCTTCTCATTCCAGACCCGCTCATAGATCTCATCTGCGGAAAAAACTCTTCCCGGATGTTTCATCAGAAGAAGCAGGATCCGGTATTCCATGGGCGTCACTTTCACCGGCGTGCCATCCACCCGAAGCTCTACCTTTTCTTCATCCAGCTCCAGGCCGCCGATCCGGTACACATGCCCTTCTTCCACACCGCCGTTTTTCAGCTTCTCCAGATAACGGCTGTACCGGCGGAGCTGGGAATTCACTCTTGCCAGAAGCTCCAGCGGGGTGAACGGCTTGGTTACATAATCGTCCGCACCCATGTTAAGCCCCAGGATCTTATCCACCTCTTCCGATTTTGCCGAAAGCATGATAACCGGAAAATCATAGTCTTTGCGCATCTCCATAACCATCTGGATCCCGTCCTTTCTGGGCATCATCACATCCACTATGGCCAGATGGATCTCTTCCCGATAAATGATCTCCAGACCTTCGATCCCATCTGCCGCCTTATAGACTTCATAGCCCTGACTTTTTAAGTAAATCTCGATTCCGTCCCGAATCTCTTTGTCATCCTCCACTACCAGTACTTGATATTGATCCATAATCCTGTCTCCCTGTTCTTTTTTCATATGATGTTCATTCTGCCGCTCCTTTCCACAGCATGCACAGACCGTATCGTTTTCATGACTGTATTCTACCGGCAGAATCTTAAAAACAAATGCAGGTATTTCTAAAGAATTCCTGAAGAAAGCCTGCATATTTTTTCTATTATAGCACATATTAAACATGAAAAACACATGTTTGCTAATCCTGTATTGACGGATTACGATTCACGGGTTACTTTTCACACCCATGCCAGCGAGCCAAACACCAGCTGACGTGTGAAAAGTAACATTCACGAAGGATGTCAGTCTGCGCTCCGGGCTGCTGTGATCTGCGGCGCTGTATGGACTGGAGCGGACAGCGGAGCTGTTTTGTCCGTCACAAACGGACAGCCTTGTCCGAATGGGACGGACAAAACGGCTTCGGTGTCCGATACACTCCATACGAGCGCAGATTACAGCAGCCCGGGGCGCCGACTGACATCCAGGAACGGATAAGGAGACCTTTATGAAAGAATATGAGAAAAAAGACCATATGAAATCTTCCGTGACACCGGAAGGATACCGTTATCTGACTCCCTGTTCTGCCCAGGATATGACGGGACTGATCCCTTCAGGACCTGTGGGCGAAGAAGAAATGGAGGACTATGAAGAATTGTATCCGTTTCTTCCAAAAGTCCCCCACAAAACAAATGAACCTGCAAACGGCTGAACTATGCATTCAGCTTCCGCGCCAGCTCTTCCAGCGCTTTCTGTATATCCGGCCGGTCCGAAAGACCGGCTTTATCTGATCCGCCCATGGTCACCGTTCCTGCGCATACCGCACCGAGATCTTCCAGCATATACTGAAAGGTCTGAATGGCTCCGGCAAACTGCCGGGGAGATTCGGGCGCACCTCCCACGAGAATCATGCCGCCTTTTTTGTTCATGGCGGGTTTGTCCCCCCGGACAACTGCCGCCCAATAAACCTGCAGGCGGTCCAGTACGGCTTTCATGGAACCTGGAATATTATAAAAGTAAACAGGCGCTGCAAAGACGATCCGGTCGGCCCCGTCCAGCTTTTGATAGATCTCCTGCATGGGATCCTCCAGGCAGCAGGCACTGTGTGTAAAACAGTAGCGGCAGTCCCTGCACGGCGTAATATCCGTCCGATGATCCAAAGACAGGATCTCCACTTCCCCCTGAAGACGTGCGGCAAGATATTCGGTCAGCTGTGCCGTATGTCCCTTTTTCCGCGGGGAACCGGTCAGTATCAGTGTCTTCATCTATTCTTCCACATCCTTCTGAAACTGTGCTTCGATCAGCGCTTCCGAAGCCTTCATGGCGTCCAGGGTCATCTGCAAAAGCTTATCCAGATCCCACCCAAGCTGTTCTGCGCCGGTACGGATGATATCGCGCGAACATCCTGCTGCAAAACGTTTGTCCTTGAACTTTTTCTTCAGGCTGGACAGTTCCATGTCTGTGCAGCTTCTGGAAGGACGCATTCTGGCGGCAGCCCCGATCAAACCGGTCAGTTCATCACAGGCAAACAGAACCTTCTCCATCTCATGCACCGGCTCTGTGTCCACGCAGATCCCATAACCATGGCTGCATACCGCATGGACCAGCTCTTCCTCCGCATTGATCTCCGCCAGGAGCTCCGGTGCTTTTTTGCAGTGCTCATCCGGAAACTTCTCAAAATCCACATCATGAAGCAGACCGCACAGTCCCCAGAATTCCCGGTCCCCATGTCCCAGCTCCTCTGCAAACCACCGCATCACGGCTTCCACCGTACAGGCATGCTGAATATGGAAAGATTCCTGATTGTATTTCTTCAAAAGCCCCAGCGCCTGTTCTCTTGTTATCTTTGTCGTCATTCTTCCACCTCTCGAATAAAAATTTCCTGTATTAAACCGGCTGTCGGACACCTGCCATGGTCCGACCGGCATGATTCTCCTAAAGGAACGCCGCGGGAAGCACGTACATCCCGATCAGCGCATACAAAAGCAGATGCACCGGATAGAACCAGTAGAAAAACCATTTCGACTGCCTGCCCCGCTTTCCATTATAAAACCAGATCAGCAGAAAAGCCAGAGGAGCCGTCGTCTCCCACGCGCAGCAGACTGCCCCCAGAATACACTGCCAGGCCTTTTTGTCCCGCAGCAGGTACAAAAGCACGATCAGCGCTATGCCGAACGCGCCATAATCCGTGCAGAGCAGTTCTGCCGCCGCCGCTCCGATCAGCAGTCCGGACACTCTCGCCCACAGCCGGTTCTGGAATTTTTTCATAAACCAGATGGCAAGAAGCCCGATCAGCAGCGTAAAAAACACATTCTGATGCTTCCAGTAAAATGGCGTGATCCGAAGCGCCAGATCAAAAGGAATCTCGCTGATCAGTGCAAAGATACCAAGCCTGACTGCATATTTCTTCACATTGCGGGTATGGACGAATCCCTGCACCAGCAGAAAACAGAAGATGGGAAACGCAGGACGTCCGATCATGCGGATGATATGGTCCGCCGCCAGCAGCTCGTTCCATTTTTCCGCAAAAGCGCTTCCAAGCGGCGAACCGCCCCATGCATTCATCACATAGGATTCCAGAAGGCCTGCGCCCATATGGTCGATCGCCATCGCAATGACTGCAAACCATTTCAGCAGATTTCCGCTGATGCCAAAAGCAGTTTTCCCGGTTCTTCTGTCAATCCATGACTCAGTCTTCATGTTTCTCCACAATTTCTCCCTGCTTTTTATAGATCGAATGTTCCGGAACCACCCCCCGGACCGAAGACAGCGGATAGATATTGCTCTCTCTTCCCACTACCGTCCCAGGATTCAGGATCGAACCGCAGCCCACCTCCACATGGTCTCCGACCATGGCGCCGAACTTTTTGATTCCTGTCTCCATATCGCCTTCCGGCGTATGGACGCAGACCAGTTTTTTATCCGATTTCACATTGGAAGTGATGGAGCCTGCCCCCATGTGCGCCCGGTAGCCCAGGATGGAATCTCCCACATAATTATAGTGGGGCACCTGAACTTTATTAAAAAGCACCACGTTTTTCAGCTCTGTAGAATTGCCGACCACCGCTCCTTCTCCCACCAGCGCATTGCCGCGGATAAATGCACAGTGACGGACCTCCGCTTCTTTTCCAATGATCGCAGGGCCATGGATATAAGCGCTTGGAAATACCTTTGCAGATCTGGCGATCCATACATCTTCGCCAACCTTCTCATATTCTTCTTCGCTCAGAGTCTCACCCAGTTTTTTGATAAAATCTCCGATCTTCGGAAGCGCTTCCCACGGGTAAGTAAGCCCGTCAAACAGTTCTGCTGCAATCGTTTCATTCAGGTCATACAGATCTTTAATCGTTATTCTGCTCATCTTTTACTCCTTCCTGTTATTCCGCTTTCTTATGTTTGATTGTCTGTTTCACTGCCTGTTTTCTTTGTTCTCCTGTCTTTTTTGGCAGAAGCCTTTTCCGGATTTTTATACCAGGAAGCTGCCGCTTCAAAATACGGCTGCATGGCATAATGCTGCCTGCTGCCCAGCACCTGTTCTGTCCGGCTTCTTACAAAATGCTCCAGCTTTCCCATATATTCTTCAGACGTGATCTCTCCATTCGCCACATAGGTGAGTCCTTTCTCCCAGCTGGCCGTCAGTTCCGGGTTCAGCAGAGAACGAATCGATACATTCACCACATCAAAGATGTTTTCTCCAAGCAGCGTGGGCGTAATGATCTGCGTCTTCTTATTCAGCGCAATATACTTGATATTGACCAGCTTTTTCAGAATCTCCGCCCTGGTCGCACTGGTACCGATCCCGCTTCCCTTGATCTGAGCGCGCAGATCTTCGTCCTCGATCAACTGTCCGGCATTTTCCATGGCGAGAATCATGGAGCCGGAATTATAGCGTTTGGGAGGCGACGTTTCTCCTTCTTTCAGCTTTGCGCCTTTCACCGGAAGCTTCATTCCTTTTCGAAGTTTCAAAAGAGTCTCCTGCATGTCTTTGTCGCAGCCTGTCTCTTCCTCCTCTTCCTCTCCTTTTTTCTTCTTACTGTCATATGTATTCGGCGTAACCTTCAGGTATCCGTCTTCCTGAAGGATCCGGAAATTCGAGAAAAACCGCTCCTTCTCCATCTGTGTCACCAGCGCAGTCTTCTGATAGACTGCAGGCGGATAGAAGATGCTTAAAAAGCGTCGGACGATCGTCTCATACACCTGCTGCCCGGTGGCCGAAACGCTTCGAAGCGCCGAAAGTCCCTGTCCGGTGGGAATGATCGCATAGTGATCCGTGATCTGTTTATCGTTGGTATACCGGCTTTTACCGATTTCCTTATAACTGCCCGCCGTAAGGATCTCCTGCGCAAAGGCGGCGGCCGGCGCATACTGGACAAGCCCTTTCAGGTTCCGGCCGATCTCCTTTGCCACCGCGCTGGACAGTACTCTGGCATCTGTTCTCGGATAAGTGACCAGCTTCTTCTCATACAGCTCCTGCACCAGCTTCAGCGTCTCGTCCGGGCTGATCTTAAACCGTTTTGAACATTCGTTCTGCAGTTCCGCCAGGTTATACAAAAGCGGGGCATAACGCGTCTCTTTCTTCCGCTCCACGGACACCACCAGCGCTTCCTGCGGCACGATTCCCTTCAGCATTCCAATCAGCGCTTCTGCGTCTTCCACTTTTTTAAAACCATTCTCTTTATACAACAGCGGGGACTGGTAATAAGCGCTGCCTTCCACCGCCCGCCATTCGCCGGCAAAGCTCTTTCCTTCCAGTTCCTGCATCAGCAGCACCCGGTAAAACGGCGTCTTTACAAAACTTCGGATCTCCCGCTCCCTGCGGACCACCATGCCAAGCACGCAGGTCATGACCCTTCCCACCGAGATCACGGTCCGGTCTGTATTCTGAAAGCCTGAAACTGCGCGGCCGTACTGAAGCGTCAGAAGCCTGGAAAAGTTGATTCCCATCAGATAGTCTTCTTTCGCCCGCAGATATGCAGAGTCCGACAGATGATCATATTCTGAAAGATCCTTTGCTTCCCGGATTCCCCGTAAGATCTCCTCCTCCGTCTGGGAATCAATCCAGACTCTTTTCCTCTGCTTTCCCTTTACGCCTGCCATCTGTTCCACCAGCCGGTAAATGTACTCTCCTTCGCGGCCGGAGTCCGTGCACACGTAGATACAGTCCACATCCTTCCGGTTCAGAAGTCCGCTGACCGTCGTATACTGTTTTTTCACGCCGTCGATCACTTCATACTTCCATTCCTTCGGAAGAAACGGAAGCGTCGCAAGCGACCATCTTCTGTATTTCTCATCATAGGCCTCCGGATAGCTCATGGTGACCAGATGCCCTACGCACCAGGTGACAATGACATCCTCCGATTCCATGTATCCATCCTGTTTTCTCGCATTCAGCTTCAAGGCCCTGGCAAACTCCTGCGCCACGCTGGGCTTTTCCGCTATAAATAAATTTTTACCCATGTCCTCCTCTTTCATCTATTTTCTCCTGTGAAAGTATAGCACATTTGTGGTATACTTGTCTATAAAGGAGATTTACAGAAGTCTTATGAACATTGTCGGTATTATAGCAGAATACAATCCATTTCATTATGGTCACGCTTTCCATCTGGCGCAGGCCCGCCGTATCACCGGCGCCTCCCATGTCATCGTCGTTATGAGCGGCAACTATGTCCAGCGGGGAGTCCCTGCCATGTTTGACAAATACACCCGTGCGCACGCCGCGCTCCTTGGCGGCGCCGATCTCGTGCTGGAACTGCCGCCGGGTACTGCAACCGGCAGTGCAGAGCATTTTGCCAAAGGAGCCGTCGGGCTTCTTGCTGCAACCGGGGTCGTCACGGACCTGTGCTTTGGAAGCGAATGCGGGGACATCACGGCGCTGACGCGTCCTGCCCGAATACTGGCAGAGGAACCGGATGCATACCGAAAACTTCTGAAGGAATTTTTACGCGCCGGAAACTCTTTCCCCAGAGCACGGATGCTGGCTCTCCACCAGTTCGATCCCGCGGTCCCGCAGAATCTTCTGAAGGACCCCAACAATCTTCTGGGTATCGAATATCTGAAGGCAGTATATTGTCAGAACCTTCCCCTGCGGACACATACCATCCGCCGTACAGGTGCATCCTATCATGATTATCAGATGAATTCCGCGGCTTTTTCTTCCGCCGGCGGGATCCGGAAGGCGTTTTTGGAAAGCCATGGAGATATCACGTCTGATATCCGGACACAGCTTCCCTTCGCTGAAATCTATCTGCCATACCATGGAAAGATACCCGTTACCGAAGATGCATTTTCCCTTCTTCTCCTGGAACGCCTGATTCGCGATCCTTCCGAAGATCTGAGCCTGTATTTCGATGTGACGGAGGAACTTGCAAACCGTATTCAAAACCATGTAGATGATTTTATATCTTTTTCCCGGTTTACGGACCTGTTAAAAACAAAAAACCTGACCAGAACTTCCGTAAGCCGGGCGCTTCTGCACATTCTTCTTGGAATCCGAAAGCAGGAAACAGCAGGTGTCCTGCGCGTTCTTGGATTTCGCAGGGAAGCGGCGCCTCTGTTAAAAGAACTGACCCTTCACGGGCAGCTGCCTCTTTTCATTTCCCGCCCGGACGCGGCGCTCCCGGCATACTGGTTTTATGCAGACCGGCTTTATGAGCATGTCCGTTCTCTTCTGCACGGACAGCCTTTCCAGAATGAATTCCGGAGAAAAACGCTCGTAATCTGAATCAGAAAAGGAGAAACCCTTGAAAAAATATATCTGGAATCTGTTTACACATTTTGCAGAAACCATTTCCCGCACCCATACGTTTCATGCACATTTCAGCCTCCTGTACACGATCGGCGTAACCGCTCTGGCAACGCTGGCTGCATCCTTCCACCACCGAATCAACCCTTCAGGCACTGCAAATATCAGTCTGATCTACATTCTGGCAATCATTCTGATCTCCAATCACACGGACAAATACCGTTATGGGATTCTTGCTGCCATTTTCAGCGTGTTTTCCATCAACTATCTGTACACCTATCCGTTTTATGAATTTAATTTTACCATGACCGGATATCCCTTCACGTTCCTTGTCATGTATTTCATCTCCATCCTGACCAGCGCCACCACCTTTCATTCCAAGGATCAGGCGTCCAAAATCCAGGAGGGGGAAAAACTGCTGATGGAAGCGGAAAAGGAAAAGCTGCGCGCCAACCTTCTACGGGCTGTCTCACACGATCTTCGGACGCCTCTCACCAGCATGATCGGCGCAAGCTCCTCTTATCTGGATAATGAGGCCTCCCTCACCCCGGATGAAAAAAGAGAACTTGTGGGGCAGATTCATGAAGATGCCCACTGGCTGCTGCATATGGTGGAAAACCTTCTGTCCGTCACCCGGATCACGGAGGGCGGAACAAATGTATTGAAAAAATCACCGGAAGCCGTAGAGGAAATTCTGTTTGATGCAATTGCCACCGCCAGAAAACGTTATCCTGATCTGCAGATCCACATGCAGCTGCCGGACGATTTTCTGATTGCTCCCATGGATCCGATGCTGATCAAGCAGGTGATTCTGAATCTGTTTGAAAATTCTTATTACCATGCCCACAGCATCCGGCCTGTAGACTGTACGCTTGACAACAACGAATATTTTGTCTGTATTCACATCCGGGATTACGGAAACGGCATCCCGCCGGAAAAGCTTGAAAGCATTTTTGACGCTGCTCCTTCCGCGCCCACTTCCGCCGCAGATACCCGAAAAGGAATGGGAATCGGACTGTCGATCTGCAAGGCCATCGTGACAGCCCATGGCGGAGAGATCCGGGCACAGAACCATCCGGATGGAGCCGAATTTTATTTTACACTGCCGAAGGAGGATATTCATTATGAATCAGATGATTAAGATCCTTGTAATAGAAGATGAGAAAAACATCCGGAATTTCATCGCCTCTGTACTGACTGCCCAGAAATATCAGGTCATTTTGGCAGTCACCGGAAGGGAAGGCCTGTCTTTGGCCGCTTCCCGGTGTCCGGACCTGATCCTTCTGGATCTGGGGCTTCCGGATATGGACGGCCTGTCCGTAATTGACAGGCTGCGGGAATGGACCAGCGTTCCGATTATCGTAATCTCTGCAAGAATCCAGGAAGAAGACAAGGTTCAGGCGCTGGACCAGGGAGCAGACGATTATATCACGAAGCCGTTTGGGAATTCAGAACTGCTGGCGCGTATCCGGACGGCTCTGCGACACAGCAGTCAGATGCAGACAGACGTCCTTCTCTCCAACCGTCCCTACCATTCCGGAGGTCTGACGATTGATTTTGAAAAACACCTGGTTCTTCGCGACGGAGCGGAGATCCATCTGACCCAGAATGAATTCCGGATCGTCTCGCTGCTGGCAAGAAACTGCGGCAAAGTCCTTTTGTATGACCGCCTGATCGAACATATCTGGGGACCCTATTCGGAAAATGACAATACGATCCTCCGGGTTCATATGGCAAATATCCGCAGAAAGATCGAGCCGAATCCGGCAGAGCCCATCTATATTTTTACAGAGATCGGAGTGGGCTACCGGATGGCGGAAGAAGACTGAAAAATTCGGACCCGTCTGTTCGTCTGTGACGGACAAAACGACTCCGATGTCCGTTCCAGTCCACACAGCGCCCAGAGCACACAGGTCTGGGATGCGGACCGCCCCACTCCGTGCGTGGACCGCAACAAAAAAAGACGCTCCCCTGAGGAAGCAGGAGGTTCAGGAAACCTGCGCCACAGGGGAGTGTCTGTCTTCCGGATGCGCCATTCAACCGCGCTTTTTCATGGAGGATGCGCAGCATATACATCCGGTTTTATATCTGTGCATGACTGCATGAGATTCATGAACAACAGTATGCCTGCTCCGTATACAGATGAGCGCATACTTTAAGCCGCCTTAACCCACAAGCCGACCATTCAGGACAGGAAGCGCCATTCTTCCTGTCTGTTGGATGTAAAGCCCTGCACGGAAGCTCATCTCACATGTCAAGCAGGTTTCCTGGCTTACGGATCAAATGTCTGCCTTCCCCTTCTCGCATGTCTTTTATAAAATCCATGGGTTCTGCAATGGGATATTGAAAGCAGGCTCTCCGAATACAGTGACCGGATCGTTCAGGACTCGCACCTGATTCCCTTTTCGCACACAGTGCGCACTTGACACAGCATTCTCTGCACGATAATTATTATAATCCGCGCAGCAAGAACTGTCAACCCCTGCATTTAATTCTTAAAGCTGTCAATTCTTAAAGCTGTGGATCGGCGCCGGTATTCTTCCTCCGCGGTTTATAAACGCTTCACATGAGTATGGACTGACCTGCATGACCGGTGCATATCCAAGCAGTCCGCCAAACTCCACCATCTCTCCAACTTTTTTTCCAACGACCGGAATCACCCGGACAGCGGTCGTCTTCTGATTGACCATGCCAATGGCCATCTCATCTGCAATGATGCCCGAGATCGTAGACGAACTGGTATCCCCGGGAATGGCAATCATATCAAGTCCTACAGAGCAGACACAGGTCATCGCCTCCAGTTTCTCCAGAGTCAGCGCGCCCGCCTGTACTGCATCGATCATTCCCTGATCTTCGCTGACTGGAATAAAGGCTCCGCTTAACCCTCCGACATAAGAAGAGGCCATGACCCCGCCTTTTTTCACCTGGTCATTCAAGAGCGCCAGCGCCGCTGTCGTTCCCGGCGCCCCTGCATATTCCAGGCCGATCTCCTCCAGGATCTCAGCCACGCTGTCTCCGACCGCAGGCGTCGGCGCCAGAGAAAGATCAATGATGCCAAAAGGAATTCCCATGCGTCTGGAGGCTTCCTGCGCCACGAGCTGCCCTACTCGCGTAACTTTGAACGCTGTCTTTTTGATGGTTTCACACAGCACTTCAAAATTTTCCGCGCGTACCTGGGACAATGCGGTTTTCACAACTCCCGGTCCGCTGACGCCTACATTGATGACCGCATCCGCCTCCGTTACGCCGTGAAAAGCGCCCGCCATAAAAGGATTGTCATCCGGCGCATTGCAGAATACCACCAGCTTCGCACAGCCAAGAGAATCCTGCTCCTTCGTAAGTTCCGCAGTCTCTTTGATGATCTCTCCCATCAGTTTCACTGCATCCATATCGATCCCCGTTTTCGTGGAACCCAGATTCACGGAACTGCATACCCGGTTCGTCCGGGCAAGCGCTTTTGGAATCGCACGCATCAAGAGCTCATCGCTCTTCGTCATGCCCTTGGATACCAGTGCTGAAAAGCCTCCCAGGAAATTAACTCCTGCCGTCTCTGCCGCGTGATCCAGCACTTCGGCAAGCTCCACATAATCTTCTGATGTTCTGCAGGCAGATCCTCCGACCAGCGCAATCGGAGTGACAGAGATTCTTTTATTCACAATCGGAATCCCGTACTGCGACTCAATCGCCTGCCCTGTCGCCACCAGATCCCTGGCAGTATCCGTGATCTTCCGGTAAATATTTTTCTTCAATGTCTCCAGATCAGAATCAATGCAGTCCAGAAGACTGATTCCCAGCGTGATCGTCCTGACATCCAGATTTTCCTGTTCGATCATTTTATTGGTTTCAAGTACCTCTTGAATATTAATCATAGCCTCTCCTCTATCTGTCGCTGTTTCCCCTGCGTGTTCCCTGCGGAACACTGCAGGACAAAATCCCGGTTTTACACGCGATGCATCATATTGAAAATATCCTCATGCTGACAACGGATAATAACGCCGATCTCTTCCCCCAGTGCGGAAAGTTCATCCGACATCTTCTTCACGTCTTCCACCTTTCCTGCATCCACGATCATCATCATGTTAAAATATCCATCCACGATCGTCTGGGAAATATCCAGAATGTTCACCTGGATTCCCGCCAGATAGGTACAGACCTTCGCAATGATCCCTACCGTATCATGTCCCACTACCGTAATAATAAATTTTTTCATCTTCATTTTCCTTTCTCGTCGCTGTTCACTTGTTCGTCGACGTCAGCGAACGTGTGAACAGCAACCCTTCTACCATTCACATATGCCTGAACTGCAGTCTCTCTTTGCCACCTGAATGTCAAAGTCTCCCGGACCATATGCCACCGGTCCCAGCTGGATCTCCAGTTTCACCGTCTCATAAGCGAGTTCTGCATAATTGTTTTCTTTACTCAGATGCCCCAGATAAATCCTCTTCATATGATCATGCAGAAGCCTGCAGAGCAGCTGCCCGGCGCTTTCGTTGGACAGATGCCCGCATTCCCCGAGGATCCTCTGCTTCAGTGGATAAGGGTAAGGCCCTACCTGAAGCATCTGAATATCATGATTCGCCTCCAGCAAAAGCACATCCAGCTCTTTCAGATGCTCCACTATGTAATCGGTATATACCCCCATATCCGTGGCAACCGCAGCGCTCTTCCCGCCGCAGGAAAACCGGAACGCTACCGGCTCCGCTGCATCGTGAGAGATCCGGAACGGTTCCACATCCACATCCCCGATCGTAAAACGCCTGTCTGCACAGATCACGTGATACAGCCCTTCCTCAATCGCTCCCAGGCTTTTCATCCCCTTCATCCGTCTGATGGTTCCGCCTGTGGCATAGATCGGAATTCCATACCTCCGTGCCAGTATTCCGACTCCCTTGATATGATCCGAGTGCTCATGCGTGATCAGAAGTCCCTGAATATCTTTCCCCTCTACCTGAAGTTCCCGAAGCCCTTCCTCCACTTTCTTCGCGCTGATTCCTGCATCCACCAGAAGATGGGTTCTGTCACTTCCCGTGTAAATACAGTTTCCGCTGCTGCCGCTGGCAATACTGCATAATCTCATCTATCTTTTCATCCTCTTATCGATCTGACGGCAGGTATCTTCCTGCGTCCCGTTGTTGTCGATCATATGGCCGCACCGGCTGAAAAACTCTTCATGAGTCTTCTGGCTCCCGAAAATCTGATCGATCCGTTTATCCGTATAACCTCTGGATTCTTTCAGCCTCCTGCGTCTGCTGTCCTCGTTTGTATAAATATACCATGTTTCATCACAGAACGCATCATATTTTTCTTCCAGAAACAACGCAGCTTCCACGACTACGCAGTCTTTTTTTTCCTTCTGCGCCTGTGCAATCCGACAGAGGATCTCCTGCTTCACTGCCGGGTGTACAATGGCATTGAGCTTCCGGCGCTTTTCTTCACTGGCAAAAACCACATCTCCCAAAGCTTTCCGGTCAATTCTTCCATTTTCGGCCAGGATTTCGCTTCCGAATACGTTCAGAATCTCCTCATAAGCCCTTCGGCCCGGCTCCATGACCTCATGCCCCACCTGATCCGCCTGTATCACTTCCGCATGATATTCCTTTTCCATATACGCAAGGACCGTACTTTTTCCGGCTCCGACTCCGCCGGTCACTCCGACCACTCTCATCTATTTTGCCTCATACCAGTTTCTGCCTCTGTGCATGTCGATCTCCAGAGGAACATCCAGTTCTGCAGCCCTTTGCATCTCCTCTTTCAGGATCAGCTCTACCCGATCCGCCTCTTCTTCATACGCTTCGATCAGCAGTTCATCATGCACCTGCAGAATCAGCCGGGATCTTAAGCCTTCCTCCATCAGACGGTCATGCACGTGGATCATGGCAATCTTGATGATGTCGGCGGCCGTTCCCTGAATCGGAGAATTCATCGCCACCCGCTCTCCAAAAGAGCGCTGCATGTAATTTGAAGATTTCAGTTCCGGTATGGGCCTGCGTCTCCCATACATGGTCGTCACATATCCCTGTTCCTTTGCACCGGAAACCAGACTGTCCAGAAATCCTTTGATACCCGGATAGGTCTCAAAATACCGGTCAATATATTCTTTTGCCTCCTTCGTGGATATGCTCAGATCCTGTGAAAGCCCAAAGGAACTGATCCCATACACGATTCCGAAATTTACCGCCTTGGCATTCCGTCTCTGAAGCGGCGTCACCTCTTCAAAAGGCACGTGAAACACCTGAGAAGCCGTGATACGGTGAATATCTTCCGCCTGCCGGTACGCTTCGATCAGTTTTTCATCCTGAGACATATGAGCCAGCACTCTCAGTTCAATCTGAGAATAGTCCGCGTCTACAAAAACGCAGCCTTCTCCTGGAATAAAGACTTTCCGGATCAGCCTTCCCAGTTCCATACGTACTGGTATATTCTGCAGATTCGGCTCTGTGCTGCTGATCCTTCCGGTCGCTGTAATCGTCTGGTTGAAATTACTGTGGATCCGCCCGTCTTTGGCAATACAGCCCGCCAGTCCTTCGGCGTAGGTGGATTTCAGCTTGGTAAGCTGCCGGTATTCCAGAATGTCCTTTACGATTGCATGCTCCGGCGCCAGCTTGTCCAGTACCTCTGCGGATGTGGAATAGCCGGTCTTTGTTTTCTTTCCTTCCGGAAGCCCCAGCTTCTCAAACAGGATCACGCCGAGCTGCTTCGGAGAATTAATATTGAATTTTTCTCCCGCCGCTGCGTGAATCTGCTTCTCCAGTTCTCCGATCCTGCCGGTCAATGCCTCCCCGTATACCTTCAGTTCCTCTGCATGGACCCTTATTCCATCCTGTTCCATATCAAAAAGAGTAAATACAAGCGGCATCTCCACTTCGTCAAACAGCTTCCTCATGCCGGTTTCCTCAAGTCTCTCCTCAAGCATCTGCGCTCTTTTCCAGGTAGTCAGCGCTGCATACGGTTTTCCCATATCTTCATGAGTATACTGACTGGAGAGCGGATTGATCAGATATGCAGCGATCTCAATATCAAACAGGTGTTTCTGATCTTCCGGTTTTATCCGGATGTCTTTCAGCAGTTTCTTTACATCCGAGACAGCGCAGAACGGCACCGCCCCAATCAGCCGGCACAACTGATCCAGCAGATATTCTGCGGTCAGGAATCCCTCTTCTGCCAGTTCATATGCTTCTGTCGGGGACAGCGCCAGCGAAACAGAAAGTTCTTCCTCTGCCGTCGTCATACCGTAACCGTCAGAAGACAAGGTCAGCGTCAGTCCTCCTTCTTTCTTCCGGCGCTGAAGCTCAAATGCAATGCGCTCCTGCTTTCCGGCTTTCTGAAAAACAGCTTCCGCTTCCGAAAGCTCTGTAATCCTCTTTGTCTCCGGTTCTGCTGCCGCCGGCATCTGTGTCCCTTCTTTTTCAAACCGGTCCAGATATTTTCTGAAATTCAGTTTTCTGCACCACTCATACGCCTCCGGCGTGTAAGGACTGGCAAATTTCGCCGCCTCAAGATCCAGCTCCACCGGAGCATCCACGCAGATCGTTGCAAGCTTTTTGCTCATCACTGCCATATCAAAGTGCTCCCGCAGCGCTTCCCTGGTACGCTTCTGCCTGATCTCGTCCACATGGGCATAGGCAGTCTCAATATCGCCGTATGAGGTAATCAGTGTTGTCGCCCCTTTTTCGCCGATTCCCGGGACACCCGGAATATTGTCAGAAGCATCCCCCATCAGCGCTTTCAGCTCGATGATCTGCGCCGGAGTCACCTGATACACGGATTTCACATCTTCTGCATAATAATTTTCGATCTCCGTGACCCCTTTTCGGGTCTTTGGCATCCGGATCATGATCCGGTCCGTGGCAATCTGCAGAAGATCCCGGTCTCCGGACACAATGACTGTATCAAGTCCCTCTGCCTCGCTCTTTTTCGCCATTGTTCCAAGCAGATCATCCGCCTCATAGCCTTCCTGCATCAAAAGAGGAATTCCCATCGCGGCGAGCAGTTCCTTCAAAACCGGAACCTGCTCCCGAAGTTCATCCGGCATCTTTTTTCTCGTCCCCTTGTAGGCATCGTACATCTGATGCCGGAACGTCGGCGCGCTCAGATCAAACGCCACCATAAGGTAATCCGGCTTTTCCTCATCCAGAATACGGAACATAATGTTCAGAAAACCATAAATTCCGTTTGTATGAAGTCCTTCTGCATTCGTCAGATCCGGAACCCCGTAAAACGCCCTGTGAATTATACTGTGACCGTCAATCAGTACCATCTTTCCGCTCATTAAAAAAACCACCTCACCATCATATATAACAGAACCACCGTCGCTGCTGCCTTCAGCAGAAACGTATAGGTTGACAGAAAATGTTCATCCATTGCATCTTCTTCCGAATTGTCCAGGGAATCCTCCACAAGCGTCCGATAATCGATTTTCTCTTCCGCACCATCCAGCTGACGGATGCCTGCGAATACGGTAGCATAAACCTCCAGCTCTTCATAACACTCCGGGCAGTGCCGGATATGCCGGACAAACGCCTCTTCTTCTTTTTCCTCCAGTTCTCCATTGATATAGGGAACCAGGAGCCGCTGTGTTTCTTTACAGTTCATAAATCTCTCCTGCTGTCTGTGGTCTGCCTTACATCCATTTGCAACCAATTATAACGAATGGTTCTTAAGATTGCAAGGCACTCACAAAATATCCGGCTCCAGCATTCCCAGTTTAAAATGCTTTCTGCAAAGCGCTTTATACTGGTCATTACTTCCCAGCATCACCTGCTCGCCTTCCCGGACAATACCGTTTTCATTGTATCTGGCATTACAGGTTACCTTTTTTCATAAAAAACCGCCAAACCACTGCAAGCAGTGATTTGGCGATATCTGCCATGCAGGAGATGGGACTTGAACCCACACATAGTCACCTACGTCAGATTTTGAGTCTGATGCGTCTGCCATTCCGCCACTCCTGCGCTCTCAACGTTTGTAGTTTACCACAGGTCGCATAAAAGTGCAAGAAAAATTTTCCGGAGCATCCGAGCGAACAGCACTGCAGGTTACCTTTCACGGGATGGGCGCAGACCGCCACCCATTCCGTGAACAGCAGCCGCTGCAGAGCACACAGGCCCAGGACGCAGATCACAAAGACCCGGAAAGCAGTTTCTCCCCAATCTCAAAACAGTCAAAGGTTGCAAAATAGTCCTTCAGCGTCTCTGCCCTGCGGATCAGCTGTACTTCTTTGTTTTCCCTGAGCAGAAGTTCTGCGGAACGGAGCTTTCCGTTATAGTTATAACCCATGGAATGTCCATGAGCCCCCGCATCGTGAATGAAAAGGTAATCTCCTTTATCGATCTTCGGAAGCTTCCGGTCTACTGCGAATTTATCGCAGTTCTCACAGAGAGAGCCAGTCACATCATAGATATGATCGCAGGGCTCGTCCTCCTTGCCAAGCACCGTGATGTGATGATAGGCACCGTATATCGCCGGTCTCATCAGGTTCGCCGCACAGGCATCTGTTCCGATATATTCTTTATGGATATGTTTTTCATGAATTGCCTGTGTTATCAGCGCTCCATACGGTCCCATCATGTAGCGGCCCAGCTCCGTATAAAGAGACACCTCCTCCATTCCTGCCGGAACCAGCACTTCTTCAAAAACTCTGCGTACTTCTTCACCGATCACGTGGATGTCATTCGCCTCCTGATCCGGAGTATACGGAATTCCAATACCGCCGGACAGGTTGATGAAGGTGATATTGGCTCCTGTTTTTTCTTTTAATCTTACTGCCAGTTCAAACAGGACTTTTGCCAGCATCGGATAGTATTCATTGGTAACGGTATTGCTGGCCAGAAAAGCATGAATTCCAAAATTTTTCACGCCCTTTTCTTTCATAATCCGAAAAGCTTCCGTGATCTGCTCTTCTGTCATACCGTATTTGGAATCTCCGGGGTTGTCCATAATGCCGTTGCTCATTTTAAAATATCCGCCTGGATTATAACGGCAGCTCATGGTCTCCGGAAGATAACCAACCGATTTTTCTACTGCTTCAATGTGCGTGATATCATCCAGGTTGATGATCCCGCCCAGTTTTTCGCAATATGCAAATTCCTCCAGAGGCGTATCGTTGGAAGAAAACATAATATCATGTCCGGTAATATCCACTGCCTCAGACAGCACCAGCTCTGCCATGGAAGAACAGTCGCTTCCGCACCCATATTCTTTTAAAATCTGCATCAGGAAGGGATTGGGCGTCGCCTTCACTGCAAAATACTCTTTATAACCTTTATTCCAGGAAAATGCTTCATATAATGCCCGCACATTTTCACGTATTCCCTTTTCATCATAAATATGAAAAGGTGTGGGATATGTTTTCACAATTTCTTCAATCTGTGCTTTTGTAACAAACGGTACTTTTTTCATCTGCTTTTCGTTCCTCCTCACTGCATAATCCGGAGTTATTATATTATAAGATACCCCATATTACAATCTTTATTTTACATTCCCGCATAAAATCCCCCGTCAGCGGTTGCTGTTTACAGGATGGGTGGTCTGCGCCCTGGACCTCTGTACTCTGCAGCGCTGTGTGGACTGGAGCGGACAGCGGGGCCGTTTTGACCGTCACAGGCGAACAGACCTGTCCGAATGGGACGGGCAAAACGACTCCGGTGTCCGATACACTCCATACGAACGCAGAGCACAGAAGTCCAGGGCGCAGACCGCCACCCACCCCGTGAACAGCAATCTATATTCCTTTGTAATCCAGGCAGCACCAGAATTCCACTCCATTTTCGTAGTTGATCACCCCATAATCCTGATGCATGGATTCCATAATCGCCTTCACAATGGACAGGCCCACACCGCTTCCGCCGTATTCTCTGGTGCGCGCCTTGTCCACCTTATAAAATTTATCCCATATTCTGTCCATATCCTGCTCCGGAATCGGTTTACCCGTATTGAACACTCCTACCCTGACCTTATCCCCTTTTTTCTCTATCGTTATTTTGATAATTTTCCTGCCGTCCACATGGTTCAGCGCATTGGTAATATAGTTATTCATGACTTCGCCCAGCTTATATTCATTCGCCCATACATAAACCGGTTCTGTCTGTTCACAGATCAGTTTCACCTGTTTCTGTTCAAACAGAATGCGGGAAGCCTGCAGCATATTGCGGATCATCAGCGCTATGTCAAAGCGTTCCATAGTCACTACTTCATTTCCAAATTCCAGTTCATTCAGCGTCAGAAGATTTTTGACCATCCGATTCATCTTCGAAGCCTCATCCATGATAACATCACAGTAAAAGCTCCTGCTCTCCGGATCGTCATTGATGCACTCCTGTAGTCCTTCTGCATACCCCTGAATCAAAGCAATCGGCGTCTTCAGTTCGTGAGACACATTGGAAAGAAATTCCCTGCGCATCTCATCGTTTCTGTTCTTCTGTTCTATATCCCGCTGAAGTTCATTATTCGCCGTCTTCAGTTCCGAAATATTTTTTTCCAGCGCCTCTGAAAGCCGGTTCATATGATTGCCCAGAAACGTAATTTCATCTTCCTTTTTACCGGAAAATTTTACATCAAAATCCAGATTGCTCATCCGTTCCGACAATTTCGCCAGCTCCAGAAGAGGACCCGTGATCCGTCTGGCAATCAGCTGAATAAACAGCGCCCCTGCTGCCAGCACAAAGATTCCTACATACAGGAGAAAACGGTTTGCCAGCTGAACACTTTCACGGATGGGTTCCAAAGCCGCACGCATCAGAAACAGTTCTCCATTCCGAAGCATGCCCGTCACTTCCAGATAGTCCATATCGGAATAATCGTCCCGATTCATACGAACCGTATAGTAATCTTCTTCTTCCAGAATCTCGCCTTTTTCTTCTGCCGGAAACTGTCCAAAGAGATACATGTAAAGCCTGCGGCGCATCAGCTCATAATCCTTCATCGTGTAGATCTTGACCTGGCCATTTTTTTCCATGACAAAAAGACTGATGTTATTCGTCTCGCAGGTCACTCCCAGATACTGTACAAATTCGTTCTGATCCAGCGTTTCTGTTCCAGAGGCGTCATCCAGGCTTTTGTATGCCTCCTTTAACACTTCTTCTTTCTTGGAAACATAATATCGCTCCAGAAAAAAATTATTGGCAAGCCAGCAGACGGCAAATGCTCCCAAAAGCACCACAGAATACAGAATGGTCATCTTCCTGCTGATTGAATGTTTAATCAGCGGCGGTCTCTTCTTTTTCCAGAACATTTTCGTTCCTCCCCGTCTGTTTTCCTTTTTGGACAGCAGAGACGGAGCAGCTCACCGCGGCTCCGTCTCTGCTGTCCGATTCTATTCTAACACACCCTCCGAAATCTTCCAGACTTTTCACCGGAAGTTCATACAATTTTTGAAACGCCCTTAATGAGAACAGAATTCCTCATTATGAAGCAGCTTATGCTCTTTGCCCTTCAGGAAGCCTTCATAAAGCGAAATAACAGTCGGGTTCTCGTCACATTTCTTGATGACGGAGATATTATCCGCATTGTAGATACCCGTGGTTCTTGCAGTCTTCGCCTTCAGACCCTTCAGACGCGGCTGGCCTCCGCCCATGACGCATCCGCGGCGGCATGCCATCACCTCGATGAGATGATACTCTTTCTCGCCGCTTCTCACCTGCTCCATGACGGTTCTCGCATTGGCAAGTCCGCTGACCACGCAGATCTTCACATCCATTCCATCATAAGGAATCGTAAACTCACGAATGAAATCATCATCCCCGGTCTGGCGTACGCCGCACTCTGCGATACGGTCCAAGGTCGCCTTATCATGTCCTTCCGTCAGTCTTCTGATAACTGCCTCCGTCACACCGCCGGTCACACCAAAGATCACGCCGCCGCCGGAGCCAAGGCCGAACGGAATATCGGAAGCTTCCGACTCAAGGTCTGCAAAATCGATACCGGTGGTCTTGATCATCTGTACCAGCTCTGTGGTGGTGATGACGTAATCGGTATCCTGCTCGCCCTCGGTACGGCTGTTGGGACGTTTTGCCTCCATCTTCTTGGCCGTACACGGCATGAAGGACACCATGACCGTCTTCTTGTCCCCGCCGTTGGCCGGATCGCGGAAATATTCCTTCACCACTGCGGAGAGCATCCCCTGCGGGGAACGGCAGGTGGACACATTGTCCTTGAACTCTTCAAACTGATCGCCTACAAACTTCACCCATGCCGGGCAGCAGGAAGTGAGAAGCGGTAATTTCCCGCCGTTCTTCACGCGGTCCAGGAACTCTGCGGATTCTTCCATGATCGTAAGGTCCGCGCTGAAGTTCGTATCATAAACCTCGTCAAAGCCCATTCTGTGAAGCACGCTGACGATTTTGCCCATGGTACTCTTGCCCTTGGGAAGCCCAAAAGCATCGCCGACTGCCACACGGACGGACGGAGCGATCTGAGCCACCACACGCACATTCGGATCTGCCAGAGCATCCCATACGGCTTCCTTGTCGTCTTTGATGCTGATGGCACCGGTGGGACAGAAAACGCGGCACTGTCCGCAGTTCACGCACTCGGTAGTCGCGATCTCCCGGTCGAATGCCGGCATAAC
Source organism: uncultured Lachnospiraceae bacterium (assembly GCA_910583615.1). GTDB lineage: Bacteria > Bacillota > Clostridia > Lachnospirales > Lachnospiraceae > Hominiventricola. The sequence goes on from CAJTXP010000002.1 coordinate 23,841, forward strand.
CATGGCATCGGATCCGCGGTGAGCAAATCCAAGCGCACCCACGCCCTGCAGCTCGCTGCAGACACGCACACAGTTACCGCAGAGAATACATTTGTTCGGATCGCGGACGATGGAAGGCGAGCTGAGGTCCAGCGGCCTCTCTTCCCGATAGTTCTGAAAGCGCACTTCCGTCACGCCGAAACGCAGCGCCAGCGCCTGCAGGTCGCAGTCACCACTCTTGACGCAGGTCGTACAGTCTCTGCAGTGAGCCGCCAACAGCAGCTCGATGATCATCTTGCGATATTTCTTCAGTTTACCGGTGTTGGTATAAATCACCATACCGTCACGGGGCTCCTCGGAACAGGATGCGAACATCCTTCCTCTGTTATCCTCCACTGTACACAGGCGGCAGGCGCCGAAAGTGGAGAGTTCCGAGTGATAGCAAAGAGTCGGAATGTCGATGCCGGCTTTACGGATAATAGACAGGACATTCTTCTCATCGGTAAATTCTACTTTTCTACCATCTATTGTAATTGTTCCCATATCTGTCCTCCCTATTCCTCGATATAGATCGCGTCAAATGCGCAGTTGTCCTTACATGCGCCGCACTTGATACAAAGCTTCGGGTTGATATGATAGCATTCCTTGCGGACGCCGGTGATCGCACCCACCGGACAGTTCTTCGCACACTTGCCGCAGCCTTTGCAGTACTCCGGATTGATGGCGAAACGGCGCATAGCCTGACAGACTTTCGCCGGACATTTCTTGTCCACGATATGCTGTACATATTCATCCCTGAAGGTTTTCAGCGTACTGATGACCGGAAGCGGCGCACTCTTGCCAAGGCCACACAGAGCCATGCTACGGATCATGTTCGCCAGCTCTTCCAGACGGTCCAGGTCTTCCATCTCGCCCTCGCCGGCTACGATCTTCTCCAGGATCTCCAGCATTCTCTTGGTCCCTTCACGGCACGGTACGCATTTACCGCAGGACTCTCTCTGGGTAAAGCTCATGAAGAAACGGGCAACTTCCACCATACAGGTATTGGTGTCCATAACGACCATACCGCCGGAACCGACGATGGCGTTGAACTTCTTCACGGAGTCAAAATCAAGAGGCTCATCCAGATGCTTCTCCGTCAGACATCCGCCGGACGGTCCGCCGATCTGCACTGCCTTGAACTCTGCGCCGTTCTTCAGGCCGCCGCCGATATCGAAGATGATCTCCCGAAGGGTGCTTCCCATGGGCACCTCGATCAGGCCTGTATTCTCAATGGAACCGGTCAGGGAGAAAGTCTTCGTTCCCGGAGATCCTTCCGTACCGATGGTGCGGTACCAGTCTGCTCCCTGAAGGATGATCTTCGGAACGTTCGCATAAGTCTCCACGTTGTTCAGAACCGTCGGCTTCTCCCACAGGCCCTTCTCCACGGTACGCGGCGGTTTCACACGCGGCATGCCTCTGTTGCCCTCAATGGAAGCAGTCAGAGCCGAACCTTCGCCGCAGACGAACGCGCCCGCGCCTCTGTTAATATGTAAATGGAAAGAAAAATCAGTACCGAGAATGTTGTCGCCCAGCAGCCCTCTTTCCTCCAGCTGTGCAATGGCATGGCGGAGCCTCTTCACAGACATGGGATACTCTGCACGCACATAGATATAACCGTCGGTAGATTCCACTGCGTAAGCCGCGATCATCATACCTTCGATCAGTTTGAACGGATCGCCTTCCATAACGGAACCGTCCATGAATGCTCCCGGGTCGCCCTCGTCACCGTTACATACCACATAGCGGACTTTCTCTTTCTGTCTCGCCACCTGCTTCCATTTTCTGCCGCAGGGGAACCCGCCGCCTCCGCGTCCGCGCAGTCCGGAACGGTCTACTTCGTCGATGATCTCGTCCCTGCTCATGTCAAACATGGCCTTGGTCAGAGCCTCGAAGCCGCCTGCCGCGATATACTCGTCCAGAGACTCCGCATCCACGCGTCCGCAGTTCTCCAGCACGATCCTGGTCTGTTTCGCCATAAACGGAATATCTTCCGGATGTTTGTAATGAACGTCTTTTTTCGTATAAAGAAGGCGCTCTACCACTTCGCTGCCGAGAACAGTCTGCTCAAAGATTTCCTTACAGTCTTCAATCTGGACCTTCACATACTGGATGACCTCGTCTCCCTTCTGGATCCGGACCAGCGGTCCCAGCTCGCAGAAGCCCTGACATCCGGTTTTCTTCACGCCCACATGCTCATGCTCTCCTTCGTCATGGGGAGCAAAATCAAGCACAATACCCGGAGCATCCTTGGTCAGAGTCAGAAATTCTTCATAGATCTTTGTCGATCCTGTTGCAATACAGCCGGTACCGGAACAGACGAGTATTCTGCAATCATACGCCGCCACCTGTTCTCTGGCTGATTCACGCACCTGTAACAATTCTTCTTTGTTTTTAATCATCAGCCCTTACCTCTCAATTCTTCAATAACTGCAAGTGCCTTTTCCGGTGTCATGGAAGGATATACATCTTCGTTCACCATCATCGTCGGAGCAAGACCGCATGCGCCCAGGCATGATACTGTTTCTACGGTAAACATCATATCGTCTGTCGTATGTTTCTTCTTGCTGAGTCCCAGTTCCTTCCAGAGCGCTTCCAGTACCGGTGTGGATTTCCGGACATGACAGGCCGTACCGTCACATACCTTGATCACATATTTACCCTTTGCTTCAAAAGAGAAGTTCTCATAGAAGGTAGCCACACTGTAGGCCTTTGCCTCCTTGATTCCGATCTCCTTTGCCACATAGGTCAGCAGCTCTCCCGGCAGATAGCGGTATTCCGCCTGGATGTCCTGCATGATTGGGATCAGCGAGCCGGCTTTGCGGCCATAGTGCTCAATGATCTCATCTGTCTTACGATAATAAGACTGATCCAGCATTCGTTTTTCCTCCTTGTTTAAAATGTTTGTGCATGTTGCATAGTATCATTCTACTTAGCCAAATGACGCTACATACAATTTAACATTTTTTTCGTTTTCATGCAACAAAAAATTGTCTTATTATCACATATTTTTCTGAGAAACACATAGTTTTCGCTCTGTACGCTCTTCGTATCCCAGACAGACCGGATATTGTCATTTTTTTCACATGAAAAACATAATGCAACGTATTTTTTCCCGTCAAAAACAGTTGTCACAGAGAGACTGATGTGTTAAAATTGTTACAATATTTTTCAAAATTTACCGGATATTTGGAGAAAATGCATGGAAACGAGGATCGCACTGATCGGAATCATTGTTGAAAATATGGATTCCGTAGACCGGCTGAACGGACTTCTGCACGAGTATGGACGATACATCATCGGACGGATGGGCATTCCCTACCGGGAACGGAAGGTAAATATTATCAGCGTCGCCGTGGATGCGCCGCAGGATGTGATCAGCGCGCTCTCCGGCAGTATTGGAAGGCTCCGTGGAATTTCCGCGAAGACCGTATACTCCAATGTGAAAAGCGGTGTTTCGCTGTCGTCTGACTAAACTGTGCGGATGGATGCCTGTCGCACGGATACGGTTCCGTGTGACAGCCATACCCGCCGGTCAAAACGGCAGCATCACATACAACATCATACTGATCGGGAAGCCGGAAAGCTCATGTCTGACCGCCTGACCGAAAAGAAAGGAGCGTACATAAAACATGTACAATGTAAAATCGTTAAAAGCAGAAGAATTTATCTCGGATGAAGAAATCCGGGAGACGCTTGCCTATGCGGACGCCAACAGGGAAAACCTGGAAATGATTGACCGGATTCTCGCAAAAGCAAAGGAAGCCAAAGGCCTGACCCACCGGGAAGCATCCGTGCTTCTGGCCTGTGAGATCCCGGAAAAGATCGATGAGATCTTTGCGCTGGCGGAACAGCTGAAGAAAGACTATTACGGCAACCGCATCGTTTTGTTCGCGCCTCTGTACCTGTCCAATTACTGCGTCAATGGCTGCGTCTACTGTCCGTATCATGCAAAAAACAAACATATTGCCAGAAAAAAACTGACCCAGGAGGAAATCGTCAAAGAAGTCACGGCCCTGCAGGATATGGGACACAAGCGGCTGGCAATCGAAGCCGGCGAGGACCCTGTTAACAACCCCATTGAATATATTCTGGAATGCATCCATACGATCTACAGTATCAAACACAAAAACGGCGCCATCCGCCGGGTCAATGTCAATATCGCAGCGACCACCGTGGAAAATTACCGGAAGCTGAAGGAGGCTGAGATCGGGACTTATATCCTGTTCCAGGAGACCTACCACAAGGAAAGCTATGAAAAACTCCATCCCACGGGCCCGAAGCATGATTATGCTTACCATACAGAGGCCATGGACCGCGCCATGGAAGGCGGGATCGACGACGTGGGGCTGGGCGTTTTGTTCGGACTGGAATTATACCGCTATGAATTTGCGGGACTTTTGATGCACGCGGAGCATCTGGAAGCCGTTCACGGCGTAGGGCCGCATACCATCAGCGTTCCCCGGATCAAACATGCAGATGACATCGACCCGTCCGCCTTTGACAACAGCATCAGTGACGATATTTTTGCGAAGATCTGCGCCCTGATCCGGATCTCCGTTCCTTACACCGGAATGATCATCTCCACCAGAGAGAGCCAGGAAGTCAGAGAGCGGGTACTGCCTCTGGGCGTCTCCCAGATCAGCGGCGCTTCCAGAACCAGCGTGGGCGGCTATGTGGAACCGGAGACCGAGGAGGATGTGACCAGCGCACAGTTCGATGTGAGCGATCAAAGGTCTCTGGACGAGGTGGTAAACTGGCTGATGCGTCTGGGTTATATCCCCAGCTTCTGTACCGCCTGTTACCGGGAAGGGCGGACCGGAGACCGCTTCATGTCCCTCTGCAAGAACATGCAGATCCTGAACTGCTGCCATCCCAACGCGCTCATGACACTGAAGGAATATCTGGAAGACTACGCCGGCGAGGATACCAGAAAGCTTGGCATGGAACTGATCGAGCGGGAGCTTGAAAACATCCCCAACCCCAAGGTGAAGCGAATTGCCGCAGAACATATCCATGATATCGCAGAGGGAAAGAGGGATTTCCGGTTTTAGGACAATCGAAATATGTTCTGTATTAAATTTTGAATCATATGCAAAAGCGGAGCTGCCACAAAGCAGCTCCGCTCTTTTGTCCGGTCATATCCTTATGCAATCTCAAGACGATCCTTAATGCGTCTCATCTCATGCTCCAGACTGAGAACTCGTAATTCTATCAAATCCCTTTCTTCTTTTGTTTCCAGCAGCTGATTCATTTTCCGGCTCAGATCAAGATGGCCCTCCCCAATGATATGAATTCCTTTTATAACTTCGTTCTCCAGAGTCAATCTGATATCCGCCGTTTCCTTCCGTGTGGCCTCCAGGTTCTTTTGCAAATCCGTAACATCTCTTCTCAGGTCCGCAATGTCTTTTCGTACTTCCGCCATGCCTTCCTGCAGGTCTGTTACGT
>CAJTXP010000002.1:29406-87710 GCA_910583615.1 uncultured Lachnospiraceae bacterium
CTTTTCTCAGGTCCGTAACATCTTTTCTCAGGTCCGCAATGTCTTTTCGCATCTCCGCCATGCCTTCCTGCAGGTCTGTTACGTCTTTTCTCAGGTCCGTAACATCTTTTCTCAGGTCCGCAATGTCTTTTCGCATCTCTGCCATGTCTTCCTGCAGGTCCGTGATATCTTTTCGCATCTCCGTCATGTCATTTCGCAGCTCAGCTACATCTTTCCGCACAGGTTCCACTGCATCCATTACGATTTCTCTGAACATCTCCAGATCTTTTGCATCTAACATTTGTATCTCCTTCCGTATCCTGTATCATCTGCATCTGTTGCGAGGAATCGACCGACTTTATCGATGTATGTATGCATTCCCGATATTGTCATCTTCCGTATCTGCGCTTCACCCCTTTTTCAAATCCTGTCCTTCCCGGTCTTCTCCTGCTTTTCACTATAACATATTTCACTTTTACGATCAATATGTTTTTAATTCATTTACTGTCGGAATTTTTATTCTCCATTTCCTTTCACAGGGCAGGTGGTCTGTTCCCTGAGCCTCTGTGATCTGCAGCACTGCGTGGACTGGAGCGGACAGCGCCGCCGCTTTGTCTGTCACAGGCGAACAGACCTGTCCGAATGAGACGGACAAAACAGCTTTTTTCTTGACTTCCAAAGTTTCCTTCCTTATAATCAGTATCATTACGATTATGAAAGGATAAGGTACGGATATAGCACGAACGAGACGGATGACTGAGGGACGGCCTGCTTTTTTGATTTTTACATTTGCCCTTCCGTTGATGATCGGTAATGTATTTCAGCAGCTGTATACGGTCGTGGATACCATGGTGGTGGGTAAAGCGCTTGGCGTTCATGCGCTGGCCGCACTGGGCGCCGCTGACTGGATGAACTGGATGATGCTTGGAATCATCCAGGGACTGACTCAGGGCTTCGGAATCCTGATGGCGCAGCATTTCGGCGCAGGCAGAACAGAGGACCTGCGCAAAACTGTCGGTAATTCCGTGATTCTGGCGCTTTTGTCCTCCGTGGCGCTGCTCCTGTCCGGACAGGCCATCGCCCATCCGGTGCTGCTGCTTCTGCAGACTCCGGACGATATCCTTGGAAATGCCCTTCTGTATCTGCGCATCATGTACCTGGGAATCCCCATCGTAATGGCATACAACCTGTCCGCCAGCGTTCTGCGTTCTCTCGGAGACGGTCGAACGCCTCTGTATGCCATGATCGTGGCGGCCGCTGTCAATATCATCCTGGATCTTTTCTTTGTTCTGGAACTGGGACTGGGTATCGAAGGCGCTGCCGCTGCCACCCTGATTGCCCAGATGGTGTCCTGTATCTTCTGTTTTTATCACATCCGCAGGATCGATCTGCTGTCCATGAGCCGGTCAGATTTCCGGCTGGAGAAAGGCCTGCCGCTGCACCTGCTGCTTCTCGGCGCCCCCATGGCTTTCCAGAATGCCATCATCTCCATCGGCGGAATGATTGTACAGTTTGTAGTCAACGGTTTTGGAGTCATCTTTATCGCCGGTTTTACGGCTACCAACAAACTCTATGGAGTACTGGAGATAGCGGCTACCTCCTACGGTTACGCCATGGTCACCTACACCGACCAGAATCTGGGAGCGGGCAAGATCGAGCGCATCCGGAAAGGTACGCGCGCCGCCCTCCTGATCGCCCTGGCCACTTCCGTCGTGATTGCCGTCTGTATGCTGCTTTGCGGCAGGGGAATCCTCAGCTGTTTCATCTCCGGTACTCCGGAGGAATTCGAGCAGACCCTGCAGATCGCCGGTTATTATCTGTTCCTCATGAGTATCTGCCTGCCCATCCTCTATGTCCTGCATATTACCCGTTCGGTCATACAGGGTATGGGAAATACCGTTCTCCCCATGGCATCCGGCATCGCGGAATTTTTCATGCGGGCGGTAACCGCCATCCTTCTGCCCCGGCTGATCGGAGAAACCGGTATCTTTTATGCGGAAATCATGGCATGGACCGGCGCCGTCGTCATCCTGGCCATCAGTTATTTTATTGTTCTGAAAAAAGCGGCGGGGTAATTTTTAACCCCGCCGCTGATGCATGCTTCCCCTCATAACTTCATTTCCGAAAAATCAATCTCCAGGTCTTCATAAATACCGGCCTTCATGCAGCCGTTCAACGGACAGAACAGCGGCGCTTCCTCATGCTGTCCCAGCGACGCTGCAACGGCCATATGGATGCCTCCGGGAACGGCGACCTGCATCCGTTTTCTAAGCATGGATTCCGAATCATGACAGAATGCGGACGACGCTTCCGATCTGAAGTACCGGCACTTCCGCTTCCTCCACAACCATGCTTCCCGGCAGACAGTCTTCTGTACCGCTGAACTGGATGGAAATATGCCCCAGCGCCTCCAGATTTTTCTGCATCACATGCCCGGTCACCAGGATCCTATACTGCTTCCCGTCGATCTCCAGCACCTGCCCCGGCCCGATTACAGCGTCCGCCTTTTTTACATCAATGCTGTAGCAGTAATCCTTCAGCGTGTCCGGCGCGCTGTCTCCGAATAAGATAATGGTCTTTTCCTCTGCAAACGCAGATGCCAGATCTCCAACGCCTTTTACTGTATTTTCATAAATCGGTTTCATTATTTTTACCTCCTGTTATAGCTGCATATCTATCCTGCTTCGTCCCCTTTATCCGGGATGCCCGAACAGATGTATTTTATAATTCTGCATCTTATATGTCTTCAAACAGTTCGTTGTTCCGAATCATATACAGAACAAATTCACTGCCTGATCTCAGTTTTGAAATTTCCTCCGCCAGAGTCCCGTCAGAAGAAATGACCAGCAGTTCATTATAAATATGTATCAGAATGTCGTCATTCAGTTCCGAATCCCTGGGAAGCGCCAGTAGAAGGATGAAGCAAACCCCCGGTCCCCCGCGGTCTGCCACTCCTACTGCCAGCACGATCTTCCCGCCCGGATACTGCAGATGAGGGAATCCAATCTTCTCATCAAACAGCATCGTGCTCTTTGTCTCACGTTTCAGAAACTCCTCTTTAAACTCCTCTTCCAGAACGCCTTCTTTTGTCAGCTGCCCAATCATATACAGAACTGCATCTGTATATGAAATTTCTGCGCTCAGTACATAAAAATGTTCCGGTTCCAGGATTGTCGCAATCAGAGAACGAATCCCCGTTTTCATGGAAACATCCAGATTTCCCATATATTTCAGCCGTTCGATCTGCCGCAGCACCTCCACTTCATCAAAAAACTCTCCCAGGCAGATCACCGGCACATCCGCCGCTTCATATTGTCTGGACGTGGAGATTATCAGGTCAAAATCCTTCCGGTTTTCGGCTTCTTTTTCTGAGAGCAGCGTAAATTCCGTCTGGTCCGGCATCATTTTCTCCAGCCGTACCTGGATCAGCTTCCCCGAGATGGCGCTCTGGGCGCAGACGATACCGACCTGGAATGACTTCTGGTTCTTATAATACTGCTCCTCCAGAAACAGACCGAAATACGAAGCGAGAAAACCCAGTTCATCATCGGTCACTGCAAATCTGGTCTGTTCTTCAACGACCTTTTTTGCCACTTCCGCCATTTTGTAAGCCAGAGGATACCGCTCCCGGATCTCCGCCAGCGCATAATTCCGAATATAAAACCGGTACTTCAGCCGGTTCAGCATGAAATTAATGTGATAGACAAAATCATCCAGAAGATCCGTGGGTGAGATGTGAAAATTCATATCGTAGGCGATCCGGTTCAGAATCTTCACCACCAGTTCCGCCACTTCCTCGCTGATCTCCATCTCCTGCTTATCTTCCCGATTCATGGGAGTGCGCATCCCCGCAATGGGAAGGGAAAGAAAGAGGATCTCTTCCATGGGAATCTGCACCTGAAAAATCTCCATCGTCTGTGCGACGATCTTTTCCGCAAAACGCCAGGCGGTTGTCTGCTCCAGTTCCCTGTATTTCTCCTGAAGACTGCTTAAAGGATGATCGTTCAGTACCCGGTCAACCATCAGTGTATAGGAGCGCATGAAATATTGGGTCGTCATATAGTCCAGACCGTATTCCTGGCAGTATCCGTTCACCATGCTTTCCAGATCATCGTCCAGAAGAAAAGACTCAAACACCTGTTCGTACATCTGTTCGAGCACAAAAAGGCGGATGGACAGTTCGTCACCTTCCAGACGAATCCCCGTATTGGTTCTGCCAACGATCTGAAGCTGATAGCTTTCCAGTATCTCCCGGAGTTTTTTCAGGTCTCCGTTGATGGTCGTACGGCCCACGCAGATCTCTTCTGCCAGATCATCGATGAGCACCGCTGTTTCTTCGTGCATCAGCCGGTTCAGGATATATCCGTATCGCTTCGCCGGCGAATTCATATAGTCGTTCTGACTGTATACAATCTGCCTCTTCTCCTGAAACCTTTTCTCATCCAGCACAAAAAGCGCATACCGTCCCGATACAGACTCCACCAGTGCGCTCCCTTCCAGAAGCCGGTTCAGTTCTTTCATATCATTCCTTATGGTCTTCGTACCGACTTTCAGTTTGTCTGCCAGGCTTTCCGGCCTGGCAGTCCTGCGGAGTTCCATAATCTCCAGAATCTGTGCAATCCTGCTGTCCGGTGTTCCTGATGTCATCATCTGCTTCTCCCCCGTCTGGATGAAGATCCGCGCCTGCCTTCTTGAGACAGGCCGGCTTCTTCTTTTCCACTATTATAGTAAAAAACAAACCATGATAAAAGCCCAACCTCATTCCGGAAGGAAATTTCTGCTGTCCGGATCAGCCTCTCGTCTTTCCCCCCGCCACATTAAAGGTCACGCCATGAACATAGGAAGCTTTTTCACTTCCCAGATAACACACCATGTCCGCCACCTCAGACAGCTTTCCGGAACGTCCCAGAGGCGTTGTGGAAGTCCTGCTGTAACCTGCCCGCAGTTCCTCAATGGTAATGCCTCTGGTATAGGCCAGAGCCGTCTCATAACCGATGGTACGAAGTCCGGTGGCTTCCATGATGCCCGGAGCCACGCCGACCACCCGGACACCCTTTCTTCCCAGTTCCTTTGCCCAGGATCTGGTGAAGGAATTTACTGCATTTTTGGTCGCCGCATAAATACTCTGTCCCTCGGACCCTTCCAGTCCGCTCTCAGAAGACATGTTGATGATGACGCCGTCCTTTTTCTCCACCATAACGCGGCCTGCTGCCTGTGCACACAGATAGACGCCTTTCAGATTGACGCTGACCACCTTGTCAAATACAGTATCATCCAGTTCAAATTCACCATGAGGTTTCGCATCATCCACCAGAAGCCTCGGAATATTGATTCCGGCGTTATTTACCAGAATATCCACCGTTCCGAACTTTTTCACTGTCTCATCCACCATATGTTCCACGCTTTCCCGGTCCGTCACATTGGTCACCACATAGTGGCACCTCTCAGACTCAGAATCCATCTTCGGCGCCTCCGGGCTCATGTCCGCAACTACCACATTTGCCCCCTGGTTCAGGAACTCTTCTGCAACTGCCTTCCCAATACCGGATGCGCCTCCTGTTACGATCACCGTCTTTCCTTCCAGATTCAGCCATGTATTTTTCATTTTTTCTTTTCCTTTCCAAAAAATATAACATTCTTGTTTTTGTCAGGTTCCTGCCGATGCAGGCAAACCTTTCCGACGCCCATTGGCAGGACGTCCTGTCTGCAGATTATGTAAGATTCAGTACAGCCCGATGCTTGCCACCCATGCCACCAGTACTCTCGGCACGCCGACAAGAAATCTGGAATAGAGGACGGAAGGCACACCCACTTCCACCGTCTCCGGTTCCGCTTCCGCAAGGCCCAGGCCAACCGGGATGAAATCGCATGCACACTGGGTATTGATGGCGAACAGGGCCGGAAGCGCCAGTCCCGGAGCAATATTTCCCTTACCGATCTCCACGCCAATCATGGTGCCAATCACCTGTGCAATAACCGCGCCTGGTCCCAGCAGCGCGGACAGCACCGGAATGGAACAGATAAAACCAAGAACGACCAGGCCGACGCCGTTTCCTGCCAGCGGTACCAGAAGTTTTGCGAACCAGTCGCCGAATCCGGAACCCTGAATGATGCCGATGAGCATTGCCACGAATGCCATAAACGGCAGAATTGTCGTAATCATGGACTGAACAGCGTCTCTTGCCGCCTGATACAGCGTGTTTACCACTTTGCCGGCGCCCATGCCAATCTTCTGAATAATACTGGATTTGCTCGTTTCTCCCAGAGTTTCGGACACTTTTTTATCCGTGCTGTATTTAAATTTGCGCTCCGGTTCTGCCGCCGCTTCTCTGTTTTTCTCCGTTTCCTTTTCCGGAATTTTCTCTTCCTGCACTGCTGATCCATCCGCCGGGCTGATCTGGCCCGGGCCTACTGCAGACACATAGATATCTTCCGTAATGAATTTTGCCAGCGGACCGCTTCTCCCGACCGGCATGATGTTGACTGTGGGGATCCGTTTCTGAGGATAGATCCCGCACCGGAGCGTTCCGCCGCAGTCAATGACCACCAGAAAAATCTCCTCATCCGGTACCGACGTCTTGAATCCGTTCACAGCCGTACATCCGGTCAGCTTCACGATCTTCTCAATGATCTCCGGCTCCGCGCCGCCTCCCGTGATGAAGACCACCTTGTCTTTGCCTTCCTTCGGCATAACGGTCAGAGGGCCTCCGAATCCGCCGCTGCCTCTCTCAATCTTAATTGCTCTGTATTCTGCCATCTTTCATTTTCCTTCTATTATAATCTGCCCTCTCAATGCCCTGTTTCTGGAAGCATTTCCGGCTGCTTTCGCATCCTGAAATCCTTCCGGGCATTGTTTCGGGCTGATGCTGTTTACAGTTCCGTATCTATAATGTGCTTTTCAGTTCGATCTTCTGCTGCTTCATGACAAATATAGTCGTAAAATCCGTGATCCATCCTGCGAAAAAGTTCATGACCAGGCCGACCAGCAGATAGCGGATCGCCAGAGGCGTCGTGCTGAGTCCCAGTGTCGTGATCCCGTCCGCGATACCCAGGTAGATAAAGATTTCACCCACATTGATGTGCGGAAACATACCGCTGTTCGTATGGCAATGATAGGTAGAAGATGCATAATAACTCGGCTTCATCCTCTCGGGAAGAAATTTCCCCATGGACAGGGCCATCGGATTGCCCAGCATAAACGCCGAGAGAAACGGAAGCACTCCATAGGCCATGATTACGTTACCGGAACAGATCTTTGCAAATTTGTTGATCCTTTCCTGACCGATCAGTGCGATCAGCGCATTCATAAACACCAGTAACAGTAATACTTTCGGCACAATGGTTGCGACCCAGTTGACGAAGGTAAGAGCTCCTGCGTCAAACAGTCCCATAAAGCCTTCTGCTGCATTTACAATCAAATTCATAGGAACCTCCTGATATAAAGTCCTGCATCCGCCCCACACAGTGCATGGCTGATGCTGTTATTCTGTTTCTGCATGCGGTACCAGCCTTTTCAGTGCATTGGCTGCTTTCACAAGCGGCGCCGGTTCTTCTGTGAGCTCTCCTCCTGACATCAGTATCCGGTAGTTGGACGAAGCTTCCAAAACTGCTTTCGTGACCGGCGCCGGAAGATGCATCCTCTGACAGTCTTTCTTCTGTATCTCTCCCACATCCATCCCCTCGAATCCTCTCAGAGTCCGGACTCTGGCAAACACCGTCACTCCCTGCATAAAGCTTCCTTCCAGAATGCTGCCATTTCCGTCGATGGCGAACATTGCGATCGCCCCGGCGCGGAAAGCGCCTTTTGCTTTTCCGATCGCCACACGCCCTCTCTGTCTCAGATTTCGGTAAGAACTCATAAAGCTCCTCATCTGCAGAAAAGTGAGAAGATACTGCAGGGCAAATGCCATACAGAACAGAATAATCAGCGGAATGATGTTCATGATTTATTGCTCCTTTCAGAACCTGTTGTCGTGTGTCAGACTTTCTTCCAAGTCACCTGGCCATGTGTACTTTGCTTTGTCTGATGACATATTACCCGTTTTTTCCGGCAAAATTAATACATTCTTTTTCCACGCATTGGAAAATATCTGTAAATATGTTATATTAGGATTGTGAAAAAGATATCAGATCAGGAGAAATGACGGCATGAAAAATATCATAGACAGAATTCTTACTTTTTTTGCAGACTGGTGTTCTTATGGAGGCGAATTTCTGGTTTCCTGGTGCATGGATCTCATACCGGTCATTTTCATGGTTCTGATCCTGACCAATGCACTGATCCGCCTCATTCCGGAGAAGTTCATAGAAAAAGCAGCAGTGCTGGCTTCCCGGCATCTGCTGCTCAAATATATGTTTATTCCTTTTTTCGGCGCCATCCTTCTGGGCAATCCCTCCGCCCTGACCCTGGGGCGTTTTATGCCTGAAAAGGACAAACCTTCTTATTTTGCCTGTGCTTCCTTTTTCTGTCATACAAGCAGCGGCATTTTTCCTCATATCAACTCATCGGAGCTGTTCATCTGGCTGGGAATCGCCCGCGGCATCGAAACACTGGGCTATTCGGTCTATCCTCTTGCGGTCCGTTATCTGGCTGCCGGACTCATTGCCAATTTCATCTGCGGAATCGTCACCGACCATACGACGGCCTGGTACTGCCGGAAAATGCAGCTTACGCTTTCCGAATATCCGGATGTTCATGCGTCCGCCCTCTCCGACGTCGGGACGGAACAGGCAGCCCGCTCTGTGTCCGCGTGGCACGGGATCTCCATCCGGGCCGGAAGAAGCGGCTATGGAGGCCCCCTGACTGTAAAACCGGACGCGCAGCGCAATAAGCTGGTCTATGTGACCGGCGGTGGGATCCGGCCGGACATCGTGGACCGGATCGAGCAGCTGACCGGATGTACTTCCGTAAACGGTTTTACTTCCACCGTCCCGGATGAAGAAATCTTTCTGGCTGTCATTGACTGCGGCGGCACGTTGCGCTGTGGCATCTATCCCAAAAAAGGGATCCCCACGGTCAATCTCCTGCCCACAGGAAAAAGCGGCCCTCTTGCCCGATATATCACAGAAGACATCTATGTATCCGATGTGTCAGCGGACTGTATCAGTTCCTCCGAAAACCGTTCAGACGATCAGAAAACGTCCGTCAGAAACCTTTCCAGACGGTTTTGGCATCTGCCTGCAGGCATCCTTTCCTGTTTCGGAAAAGGCTGCTGCCTGTTCTACAAGGCTTCTCAGGACAGCATACACACAATTTTTCACACACTGCTGCCATTGATGGGCTTTGTCTCTCTCCTGACCGCTTTTGTGGAATGTTCCGGGCTGAACACATGGATCGCCGGACGGCTCTCCCCCCTGTCTTCGAATATCGTCGGATTCCTCCTGCTTGGCCTGATCATATCTTTCCCGCTTCTCTCTCCCATACTGGCGCCGGGAGCCATCATCGCACAGATCACCGGGACACTTATCGGAGCGCAGATCGGAAACGGCATGATCGCCGCCTCTCTTGCACTTCCGGCGCTGTTTGCGATCAATACACAGGCCGCCTGCGATTTTATCCCGGTGGGACTCGGACTTGCAGATGCCGGAGAGGACACGATCAAAATCGGCATTTCTTCCGTTCTCACATCCCGCTTTCTGACCAGCGTTCTGCGCATTCTGATCGCATGGCTGTTCAGTCTTCGGCTGTATGTCTGAAAAGAAACCGGTATGAAGCAGGAACCCTGCCCGGGCACTCTGTATGGCATTTAATTATCTGTCTCAAGCTTGTACCCAAGACCCCAGACCGTCCGGATCTGTTCGCCTCTGCTTCCCAGTTTGCTCCTCAGCTTTTTCACATGGGTGTCAATCGTCCTGGCGTCTCCAAAATAATCATAGTTCCAAACATTGTTCAGGATCTTTTCCCGCGACAGGGCAATTCCCTGATTTTCCATAAAATACGCCAGAAGTTCGAATTCCTTATAACTCAGTTCCACATCTTTCCCATCGATCGTCACCTGATGAGCAGCCTTGTTCAGCTCAATGCCTCCCGCAGTCAGTATATCTTCACTGGCGATCAGATTCGTGCGCCGAAGTATGGCTTCCACCCTTGCCACAAGGATCCTGGGGCTGAACGGTTTTGTAATATACTCGTCGACTCCCAGCTCGAATCCCTGAAGTTCATCACGCTCGTCGCTTTTCGCCGTCAGCATGATGATCGGTACTTTCGCATACTTCCGAATCTCTCTGCAGACCTGCCATCCATCCATCTTCGGCATCATTACATCCAGAATCACCAGCGCGATATCTTTCTGTTCGTAAAACAGGTCCAGCGCTTCCTCCCCGTCGCCGGCTTCCAGCACTTCGTAATCCTGTTTCACCAGAAAATCTCTGACCAGCTTGCGCATACGACTTTCGTCATCCACGACCAGTATTTTCAGTTTTTCCATCTGCCCACTCCGTTTCCTGCCTGTTTTTATACAACTGTCTGATTATAAGAAAGAAACATATTTACAAACGGCCTGTCTTTCGGTCTGCAATATAACGTCCCAGCAGTTTCATGACTTCTGACACATCAATCGGTTTTGACACATGTGCATCCATGCCGCAGTCCAGACACCTCTTCACATCCTCTGAAAATGCGTCTGCCGTCATGGCAATGATCGGAATATGATCCCCTTCCTGCTCCAGCCCGCGGATCGCCCAGGCGGCCTCATAGCCGGTCATCACGGGCATCCGGATATCCATGAGAACTGCATCATAGTATCCTTTTTCTGCCTGCTGGAACATCTCCACACAGATCTGACCATTCTCCGCACGTTCCAGCAGAAGTCCTTCTTCACCGAGCAGTTCCTCGGCGATCTCCCAGTTCAGATCATTGTCCTCCGCAAGAAGAATCCTTCTGCCTGAAAGCTCTGTTTTTTCTTCTGCGGCTTCCATGATCTCATCTTCTCCATCGATATACGGCCGAAGCCCGTAAAACAAAGTAGATTTGAACAAAGGTTTACAGATAAAGCCGTTTACGCCAGCCTTTTGTGCTTCTCCCTCAATCTCGCTCCAGTCATAAGCGGATATTAAAAGAATCGGAACATTTTCCCCCAGATATCTGCGGATCTCCCTGGCAGTCCTGAGACCGTCCATTCCGGGAAGCTTCCAATCCAGCAGAATTACCTGATAATCATCGTTCTCTTCATGATGCTTTTTCACCATCTGGACAGCGCTCTCTCCATCCAGCGTACTTTCCGCCCTGACGCCGATGGACCTCAATAAATCTACGGTACTTTGGCAGAGCTGTTCATCATCGTCTACTACCAGCATGTTCCAGTCCGGAAGAAGCATGTCCGTTTCCGGCGAATCCGCCTGCTCAAAGTCCACGATCACATGAAATTCGCTTCCCTTTCCCTGCTCGCTGGTAACCATAATCGTACCGCCCATGGCATCCACAATATACTTGGTAATTGCCATGCCAAGTCCGGTTCCCTGTGTCTTACGCACACGGGTACGGTCCTCTCTGGCAAAAGACTCAAAGATTTTCTCTTTGAACTCGGGAGACATCCCGATTCCATTATCTTTCACCTGCAGATGAATACGGACATAGTCACTTCCTTTCAGAGACTGCTCTTCCCACATGGCTATCTGAATTGTTCCCTCTTCCGGAGTAAACTTGATCGCATTGGACAGAAAGTTCAGAAGCACCTGATTCAGGCGTACACTGTCACAATAGACATTTTCGGCAAAAATATCGTGAATTGACACTTCAAATTTCTGATTTTTTGCTCTGATCTGAGGCTGCACAATACTCACAATGCTTTCCATGACTTCTCTTAACGATACCTGATCCAGATTCAAAGTCATCTTTCCGCTCTCAATCTTGGACATGTCCAGCACATCGTTGATCAACCCCAGCAGATGCCTGCTGGACAGCGTAATCTTCTTCAAACAGTTCTGGACCTGCTTCTGGTCCTCCAGATTCGCAGTGGCGATCGCCGTCATACCTACGATCGCATTCATCGGAGTCCTGATATCATGGCTCATATTGGAAAGAAATTCACTCTTCGCCTCATTTGCATAAACCGCCTCCTGACGCGCCTCTTCCAGATCGTTCAGCTGTTTTTTAGTCAGCTTAAAATACCGGAAAAAGATCAGAAACAGGATCAGCAGAATCACCACGCAGCTTCCGATCGCCATACAGCTCCACTGAGCATTCAGCCTTTTTACAGATTCATCAAGGGAGTTATAAGGCATAACCGTCACCAGATACCATTCCGAAAACGGCAGAGACGTGCAGTAAAGATGACGTCTTTCATGCCCCATCAGAAAGATATCCGAATAATCTTCCCCTTTTTCCATTGCTGTCTTCAAAGCCTTCAGATACATATCTGCATTCTTTCCGTTCAGCTCTTCAAAATCCGCCTCTATGCGTTCGAAATAGTTTTCCCTGTATGCGTCACCATTTCGAATCACAAAGCTTCCATCCCGGCGAATGATATGGGAATATACCATCGCCTCATCCTCTTCCAGAAAAAGAACCTTACCGATATAACCGATCGGAAGTCCTGCCACCAGTGCAGTGCAGGTTTCTCCATTTTTCATTGTATAATCTGCCGGAACTCCCAGCAAAACGACTTTGTTTCCATCCGCATCCGTCCCAACTGCAATCTTCTTCTCACCGCGATTCAAAGATTCCAGAAAAGGCTCTGGATCTGTTACTTCCACAGAATCTCCATATATCATCTCAAAACTGCCGTATCCGGAATAAAAAGCCAGATACTCAAAGTCTCTTGCCTTTGCACTGTAGGTAAGAGAAGTCCTCAGTATCTGTTCATCTGTACTTTCCGGCAGATTTGTCTTTATAAGCGCTTCCACCTGCGAAAGCCGAAGCTCCATCGTGGTCTCAAAATGCAGAGAAATCTCCTGGCTCATTCCGGACATATAATTCGTACCGATCTCACTGATTGTTTCCGAACTTCTCCTGTTCATAAAAATCGCAAGAAAACCAAAAATAAGTACACAAAAAACCGGCACCAGTATTGCACTGAACCGCAAAAAACGCATGGTATCTTTCTTCACTTTGTATCACCTCCGGAAGTTTCCGCCCCCTTAAGCAGCAGAATCCCGTCTGTCTCAGCCTTCTGCTTCCAGTGCTCTAACGGCATCTGCAGTCAGACGATAATCTTCCGTCACCCGTTCAACAAGCGCTTCCGCTCCTTCGCTCCAGCCATTACGCAGCGCATCCGTCAGCTGGCTGCTTGAGTCTCCAAGAACTGTAAAACCAAGATTCTGACAAATGCCTTTAATCGTATGAGCAGCTCTGAAAGCTTCTTCATAGTTCTGCTCTTCCAGGCTTTTTACGAGATTATCATAGCTGGCATCGTTCAGAAACTTAAGCACAAATTTCCGTACCATCTTCTCACTGCGCAAACGGGAAGTCACTCCCTCATAATCACCGTTAATGTCTGCGTAAAATTCTTTTAAATTCATAGTCTTCCTCTCCTTTTGCAACAAAAATACCGGCAGCAAATCGATCTTTTCTCCAATCGTCTCCTGCCGGCATATGATAAGAAATTTCCTCACTCTGCAGTGCCATCCTTATCACCAATACTGGACCTGAGGGGAATCGAACCCCTGTCCGAAAGCTCATTCATTGCGGTGTCTCCCATCACAGCCGTTTCTTTGTCATTCCCTCCGCTGTACGCCAGACGGCAGGCTTACAGTTTCAGTAGCTTCATCATACGCCCGCATGCGCAAAGCTTAACATGCGTCGTTTCCCGCATAGTCGATGCCTGGGTCACAAGGTGCGGGTACCCTGTGTCAGACAGCTGCCATCAGGCAGCGATTGCTAAATTGTCTTCAGCGTTTATATTTATGGTTGCACCTTGCGCGGTGCCTTCGGATGGCTGCCCCAATTTCAAAACCCCCGTCGAAACCTTTACAAGCCCGAAAACATGTAAAGCAAACGCTGGATGAAATTGCCTGTGTCTTTATCTTATACGGAACACTGCCAAATGTCAAGCCTAATAAAGATTCCTGACTTTAAAGTCTTTCTCCGCCTCTCTGCGCATATCCTTTTTTGCAATATCCGCCCGCTTGTCATAGAGTTTCTTGCCCCGTGCAAGACCGACTTCCACTTTGACAAGACTTCCTTTAAAATATACCTTCAGCGGCACCAGCGTATAACCTTTCTCAGCGATCTTTCCCGTTATCTTATGAATTTCCGCCCGGTGCATCAGAAGTTTTTTCACCCTCAGAGGATCCCGGTTGAATATATTTCCTTTTTCGTACGGACTGATATGCATTCCATATACAAACACTTCTCCTTTCTCAATACGGACAAACGCTTCTTTCACGCTGCATTTTCCCATACGCATGGATTTCACCTCCGTCCCGTGGAGAGAGATGCCTGCCTCATAAGTGTCTTCGATAAAATAATCATGATATGCTTTTTTATTATTTGCAATCAGTTTGATACTTTCCTTTGACATATACTCCTCACTTTTCCTGTGATTCCACGATTTCAAAATCTATGGTACGCGCAACCGTATCCGCTCCCGTTACACGGATTCTGACAGACTGCCCCAGTTTCCATGTCTTTCCGGTATGTGTACCGACCATCTCATACGTACTTTCATTATATTCAAAATAATCGCCCTGTAAAGAGGAAATCCGTACCAGACCCTCCACGGTATTTTGCAGTTCCACATAGATGCCCCACGCCGTCATCCCGGATATGACTCCGTCATATTCTTCATACAGATGACGGCTCATATACTCAGCCTTTTTCAGGCGGAGCGTCTCCCGTTCCACCTCTGCCGCCTTACGTTCCCGTTCACTGGACTGTTTTGCAACCTCATCCAGGATCATCTGATAATGCCGGAGTTTTTCCTCCTTCATCCTGCCCCTGAGCGTATCCTTAATAATCCGGTGAATCTGCAGATCCGGATACCTGCGGATCGGAGATGTAAAATGACAGTAATACTTCACCGCCAGCCCAAAATGCCCGGTACACTCTGTTGTGTATTTTGCCTGCTTCATGGAGCGCAGGGTCAGTCGGTCAATCAGCGCTTCCTGCGCAGTGCCCTCCAGCCCCGCCAGCAGTTTCTGAATTTCCTTCGGATGCACTTCATTGTTTTTCAGATGGATCGTATATCCAAAATTATGCAGGAATGTGACCAGCTTTCTCATGCGGTCCGGATCCGGTTTTTCATGGGTCCGATATAAAAACGGCAGCTGCTGCCAGAAACAGTCCTCTGCCACCGTCTCGTTGGCAATCAGCATGAAATCCTCAATGATCTTCGTCGCCGCATTCCTCTCATACGGCATGATCTCCACCGGATGGCCTTCCTCATCAAGCTTCACCTTTGTCTCAGGAAAATCAAAATCAATGGAACCTCTTTTTCCTCTTTTTTCCCTGAGAAGCAGCGCCAGCTTTTGCATCTTCCAGAACATGGGAACCAGTTCTCCGTAACGCTCCTTCTCTTCCTCATCTCCATCCAGAATTTTTTTCACGCTGGTGTAAGTCATCCTCGCATTCACGTGAATGACGGTTTCCGCAATCACATGGTCCACAACATTCCCCTTTTTATCAATGGTCATGATACAGCTCAACGCCAGACGGTCCTCGCCTGCATTCAGGGAACAGATCCCGTTGGACAGTCTTACCGGCAGCATGGGAATCACCCGGTCCGCCAGATAGACGCTGGTTCCTCTCTTCTGCGCTTCCCGGTCCATGGCGCTTCTCTCCTGCACATAATTTGCCACGTCCGCAATGTGCACCCCCAGCACATAATGTTCTCCTTCCATACGCAGGGACACTGCATCGTCCAGATCTTTTGCATCCTCTCCGTCAATCGTTACCATCTGAACTTTCCGAAGATCCATCCGCCCCTGCATGTCCGCTTCACTGATCTGATCCGGCGCCCGTTTTGCCTGATTCATGACCTTTTCCGGAAACTCCACCGGCAGATCATATTCCTTCACAATAGACAGGACATCCGTTCCCGGATCATTCACATGACCCAGGATCTCCAGAATCCTGCCTTCCGGATTCTTCTCTCCATCTCCGTAATCCGTCAGCGCCACCACCACCTTATGTCCATTCACAGCGCCCTCTGAATGCTCTTTGGGAATAAAAATATCCCTTGTATACCTTCCGTTATCCGGAATCACAAATCCAAAATTCTTACTCTCCTGATAAGTTCCAACCAGCTGCATGGTGCCTCTGGTCAGTACCTTTTTCACAACGCCTTCTCTTCGCTTTCCCTCCTGTACTGCTTTCAGAAACACCTGCACCTCATCCCGATGCATCGCTCCGTTTACATTCTCCGGACTGATGTAGAGGTCTTCCTCCATTCCTTCCACAGCCACGAAACCAAATCCCTTTGTATGGCCGGTAAATATACCTGTTAAAAGCTTTTCTTCTTTCCCCATTTTTCTCCCTCCCTGCCGCCTGTCAGATTTTCGGTCATCAGCCTTCGGCTGGTGACATATAGAACAAGGGCACCCTTCGGAAAGAGTGCCCTGAATATCATTCGTTTAAAAATTCAGATTCAAAATGATCGCAAGTACAAAAAACGCAACAGCAAGAGCAATCGTGCCTTTCACGAGATTCCCTTCCATGGAACGTCCCTTATTCTTGCCCCAATAGCTCTCTGCCGCTCCTGCGATCGCACCAAGCCCTGCGGACTTGCCTTCCTGAAGTAATACTAATATAACTGATACCACACAAACCAGTACAAAGACTATGGTAAGAATCGTTCTTAAAATCGCCATACTCACACCTCCTATGCGCTGAACAGCTATATTTTATCATATCTTATCTCAGGTTTCAACCGGATTTTTAAATTAATCAGTTACTATGTTACTTTTCGTTACTTTTCAGTTACTGTTCACACGTCAGCCGGTATTCAGCCTGGTGGGGACAGATAAGTCTTCCAGACCCATTGAAGGGCGCCGGTCCTTAGGGCGCGTGTTTTGCGCCCTTAGTACCGTTGCGTCCCTTCATTAAGCGCAAGCGGGGTCTGGAAGACTTGTCTGTCCCCGGCGGGCGTCCGGACGGCGTGAGTGTAAACCGTAAAATTATGCGTTCTTCGTATTTTTACCCGCAAGGGTCTGAACGCCTTCGATCACCAGGACCACTGCCAGCGCAATCAGAAGCACTCCAAGGACAACCTGCGCATACGGACCCCAGTCAGCCCCGCCTGCCCTGATCATGCCGACCTGATTCTTAACCGTCAGGGCAAGAGAGCAGATCGTTACAACGATCATGAACGCCATGGGCGCCAGGAACATCCGGTTATTTCTTCCGATATTGCCCAGCCATGTGGCAACTGCAAGCAGGCCGATACCCGCCAGAAGCTGGTTCGCCGCTCCAAACAGCCCCCAGATTTTTCCATATCCGGTCATCCCGAGCAGAATGCCCAGAACTACCGTCAGTGCAGTGGCAAAATACGGATTGACCATCAGTTTCTTCCATCCGCTGTCAATATCCTTCACGGTCTGTCCCGGCTCCAGCCAGAACTCCTGGAACATAAAGCGGGCAAGACGGGTTGCCGTATCCAGAGACGTCAGACAGAAGGCAGAATAAGTCAGCACCAGCAGAGAATTCAGAATATTATAGCTTCCCGGAACCACGTCATCAATCATGTGGGCAATGCCGCCTCCAAAGATTGCGGTCGCGCCAACCAGCGCGCTGTCCGGATTTGCCGCATTCCATTTGTAAGCATAACCGATCGCACAAAGGGTCAGGACTGCAAGCACGCATTCCAGAAGCATGCCGCCGTAAGCGATCGGTTTTGCATCTGTCTCCCTGTCCAGCTGCTTGGAAGTCGTACCGGAGGATACCAGTGAATGGAAACCGGAAATCGCGCCGCAGGCAACCGTCGTGAACAGTACCGGAAACAGATACTGGACACCGTTTCCATTGTCTACCGCAAAGCCTGAAAACGCCGGAAAAGTGCTGTCAAAAGTCGGATGTGCAAAAACCACGCCGAAAGCAGCGACCGCCAGCATGGCATACAGCAGGAAAGAGCTTAAATAATCACGGGGCTGGAGCAGGATCCATACCGGTGTTACAGACGCGACTGCAATATAGATTCCTACAATCCACATCCAGGTATTGGTGGACAGATAGATCGGATGCCAGTTCATACCGACTGCCATAATCAGAACGATCGCCAGTACGCCGATCACGGAAGCCAGGCCCATGGAAGCATTTCTTCTGTATACCAGAAAACCGAATACAATCGCAATTGCAATGAACAGAATTGAAATCATCGCAACGGACGCCGGCGTAGCGGATTTTGCCATGTCGAGAGCGCCGGACTCATCGTATACGGCGCCGAATGTTGACGCCACGATGGACGCAAACGCCGCGACGACCAGAATCAGGGTCAGATACGAGAAGATAATAAACAGCCTCTTTGCACGGCGGCTCATATTTGCGGATATCACCTCGCCGATGGACTGTCCTTTGTGGCGGAGTGAAGCAAACAGAGCTCCAAAGTCATGAACGCCTCCGAAAAAGATGCCTCCCACCAGGATCCACAGAGTAACCGGCAGCCAGCCGAACATGGCTGCGCCGATCGGACCGGTAATCGGGCCGGCTCCTGCAATCGATGAAAAATGATGGCCCATCAGGACCGGAGCCTTTGCGGGGACGTAGTCAACGCCGTCCTCCATGCTGTGTGCCGGCGTCTCCTCTTTACTCTCGCCTACACCCCACTGTCTGCACAGCCAGCCGCCGTAAAAAATGTAACCGGCAACCAGTACGGCGATGCAGACGATCAGAAGTACTAATGAATTCATACCTAACTCTCCCTTCTTTTTTTGTTGGTTTGCGAATATAGTACTTTTTTCAAAATTTTCGCTGTATCATGGCCGCTGCGGTTTGCATCGACCCTGCCTTTTGACAGATCCACCACTGCCACATGATAATCCATCCAGCCGTGCAGCGAAAAATGAAAACTTTTGTAAATGCGGCATTTTTTCAATGCCTTCCGTGCATCCTCATCACAGGTATCACAGACAAACACCGGTGTGATGAAGGAATACATATGTCCCGGACCAATATGCATCCGGCCCATCCCATCCTTCTGTATGTAGTCCCGCCATTCCTCATACTGCGCAAGCGTCAGATGCGGAATATTCAGAAGATATAAAAACTCTTCACAGTCCGCAGACCAGAGCTCTGCCTTTTTTGACAAAACATATTTCTGTGAATGCTCAAAAAAATCACAGCGGGCTGTGACTGGAATCTGCTCGTCGTTGAACATATGAATATCATAATAAGCCTTATAGCTTTCGATCAAACGTTCTATCGCTGCTTCTCTTGTATACTGCATCCTGTCCTCTGCTCTATTATAAAAAAAGATATTCAAAAATAAAAAATATATAAACTTTCTAAAAGATTATTAATCATTATAGTACAGCAGATCAAAGATTTCAAGTTTTTTCTTATTCAAAGTTTTTTCAACAGTTGCTGAAAGTATTCCGGCAACGGCGCCTCCACTTCAATGTATCTCCCGCTGACCGGATGCAAAAGCCCCAGTACCTGAGCATGCAGCGTCTGTCCCTCCAGATGAAACGGATTTCTGGAAGAACCGTATACAGCGTCCCCGAGGATCGGATGGCCGATCGAGGCCATATGCACGCGGATCTGATGCGTACGCCCGGTTTCCAGCTGACATTCAATCAAGGTGTGGCGCGCAAAACGCTGAAGCACCCGATAGTGAGTGACGGCGCGTTTTCCATTCTTCACTCCTGCCGCCATCTTTTTGCGCTCCACCGGATGCCGCCCAATGGCAGCGTCTATAGTCCCTGTATCTTCTTTCAGAACACCGGTGACAACCGCCAGATATTTACGTGTGATGGAATGCTCCTTCAGCTGCTCTGCCACATGATTATGAGCATGGTCATTTTTGCAGACGACAATGACCCCCGTTGTATCCCTGTCGATCCGGTGAACGATCCCTGGACGCATCACTCCGTTAATTCCCGAAAGCTGCCCTCTGCAATGATACATTACGGCATTTACGAGCGTCCCCGTCAGATGCCCTGCCGCAGGATGCACCACCATTCCTTTCGGTTTGTTGACCATGAGCAGATCCTCATCCTCATACAGAATATCAAGCGGAATATCCTCTGCCGTGATCTCCGGCTCCTGTGGCCTGGGAATATCCACCTCGATCCGGTCCTCCGCCCCGATCCGGTAACCTGCCTTCACTGCCTTTCCGTTGACCAGCACGCTTCCTTCTTTGATCAGCTTCTGCAGATAAGAACGGGACTGCTCAGGAAGAACAGCCCCCAGGTATTTATCCAGTCTTTCATTCAAAAAATCTTCACACGCCTCCAGCCGTATCAGACTCATGCCGCTCCTTTCTTCCGCCCGTCCAGCAGACGGTTCAGCTCTTCATCCCTGTAGTAAAACAAAATCAGCGCTGCCAGAACCGCAGTTCCCACGCTTACATAAATATCCGCCACATTGAAGATTGGAAAATCAATCAGACAGAAATAAAAAAAATCCACTACATAAGACAGTCTCAGACGGTCGATCATGTTTCCCCAGGCGCCTGCAAGAATAAACACTGCAGTCAGCCGGATCGGAAAAAACTTCCGGTCTTCTGATACATGGCGGAAAAAATACAGGGCGGCTGCAAATACCAGAAGGCCGGTAAACAGGAAAAATACCTGCTGCCCCTCAAGCATACCGAAAGCCGCTCCTCTGTTTTCCAGATAACGAAGCTCGAACACTCCGTCCCAGATCACCAAAGGCTTCTGATCCTTCAGAAAATGAACCGCCATTCCTTTCGTCACCTGGTCAAGAACAATCAATAAACATGTCACAATGGCAATCACCCATGGCCGACATAAATATTTATTCATTCTGTCTTCTCCTCTTCTGAAAAACTTTCACCGCAGACATACCGGATTGCCTGAAGCAGTTCCCCATCCGATAGATCCTTTACCACGTACGCCTCGCCGATCCTGCGAAGCAGCACGAATTTAATCCTTCCCGCCTCCATCTTTTTATCAAGCTTTGTCGTTCTTAAGATATCCTCCGGCAGGAGGCCCGATACGCGGGTTGGAAGTCCGTAATCCTCCAGAACCTGTTCTGCCTTTTTACACTCTTCCTCTGTTATGTTTCCCCTCTTCCATGAAAGCCATACTGCTGCCGCACAGCCTACTGCCACGCATTCTCCATGGCTCAGACTGAATTCCTTCAGCTTTTCAACCGCATGGCCCACCGTATGCCCGAAATTCAACCAGGCGCGGATCCCCTGTTCTGTCGGATCTTCCTCCACCACATGCTGTTTGATCCGGCAGCTTTCTCCAACCATATGAAGGATCGCTTCGTACTCCCCGTCCATGATCTGCTCGTAACGGCCAGCCAGCCAGCCGTAATATTCGCCGTCCTGAATCAGGCCGTGCTTTATAATTTCCGCCATACCGGAGGAAAACTGACGTTTCGGAAGGCTTTTCAGCACATCCAGGTTCATATAGACCAGCCGGGGCATATGGAATGCGCCCACCATGTTTTTATAAGCATCGAAATCCACTCCCGTCTTTCCCCCGATGCTGGAATCCACCTGCGACAAAAGCGTCGTCGGCACCTGGATAAAATCAATTCCCCGCAGATAGGTGGCAGCGGCAAAGCCTGCCAGATCTCCAACAACGCCTCCTCCCAGCGCAACCAGCATGTCCTTCCGGTCATATTTTTCAAGAATCAGATGTTCGTACAGCTTTCTGACGGTGTCCAGTGTTTTATGTTCCTCTCCTGCCGGAAATACAAAGAGAGTGACGCTTTTACAGCACTTCTGCAGAACTGCCTCAAGCTGCCCTGCATATAACGTTTCCACCGATGTATCCGTCACGATGCACAGCTTTTTACTTTCTGTCCCGATCTCTCCCAAAGCCGTCGGCAGATTCTCAAAATCCGGCTCCAGCCAGATCCGGTAGCAGACCTCGCCGTTTCTTTTTACCTCTGTTTTTCTGGTTTTTTTGTCCATGTTACCTCCATAGTAAAACACAGCTCCTGATGCCCTTAAGACCAGCCTTGCGCAAATCATCAGACAACGGGAGCCCTTTCTCCGTAACAACTCTTATGTTTCTACACCGTAGGAATATCAAACGCACCGGAAAGAATATCCTGGAAATCACCGGAAATATCCACACTCTTTGGAGTCACAATAAATATGTAGTTGGAAACTTTCTGAAGATTCCCTCCAATCGCATAACAGGAACCTGAGGTAAAGTCTATGATCCGCTGCGCTACTTCCACATCCAGTCCTTCAAAATTTATGACTACCGTACAGTTGCCAAGCAGCGTATCCGTAATCTCTCTCGCCTCATCAAAAAGCGTCGGTTTGAACACACAGACCTCCATACCGCTTCCGGTCTTTCTGGAACGCATGGGCGTAATCCTGGACTGCTGCTTAATCGGCCTTACCTTGCCTGATTCCGTTACAACATCATCTTCCATGTCATAGTCGAAGTCTTTCTCTTTCTTCTTGAAAATCCCTTTCCTTGGTCTGTCATCCTCGTAATCTTCGCCATAGTCATCATCATAATCATCGTCGTAATCACCGCCAAGATGCATCGTGTCCATGATTTTATCTAAAAAGCCCATATTCATTCTCCTTTACAAAGCATACTTGCGCTCGCCGAATATCCCGGTTCCAACACGCACCATCGTTGCGCCTTCCTCGACTGCCACCTCATAATCTCCTGTCATCCCCATGGAAAGCACATCCATAGATACATTATCAATGTTTTTCTTTTTGATGTCAACAGCCAATTTCTTTAAAGTACGGAATACCGGGCGATTTTCTTCCGGATTCTCCACATACGGTGCAATTGTCATAAGTCCTTTGATACATACGTTCGGCAAAAGCGCCGTTTTTCTGACCAGGCTTTCCGTGTCTTCCACGCGTACTCCAAATTTGCTCTCTTCCTCCGCCACATTGACCTCGATCAGTATATTTGCCCGAATTCCTTTTTTCTCCGCTTCCCTGCTGATCTCCTCCGCCAGCCGAAGCGAATCCACCGAATGGATCAGTTCCGCCTTGTCTATGACATATTTTACTTTATTCCTCTGCAGATGACCGATCATATGCCAGTGCAGATCTCCCGGAAGCTCCCCGTACTTTTCACACAGTTCCTGCACCTTGTTCTCTCCAAAGACTTCCGCCCCTGCTTCCATCGCCTCACGGATCATCTGAACCGGTTTCGTCTTGCTCACTGCGATCAAAGTCACTTCCGAAGCTTTTCGTCCGCTTCTTTCACACGCCTTCTGTATTCTCTCTTCCACATCTCGATAATTCTCTGCAACCATTTATTTCACTCCTTGTTTGTATTACTGCTCACTTATAAATTACCTCATCTTCATCCACAGCTTCTCCGTTCAGAACAATCCGGTCATAAACAGTCAATCCATAGCTTGTTCCTTCTTCAACCAGTGCAAATTCCTCATTCTGATACAGAATGCTGATCTGCCGAAACTGTGTAAAACCTTTATTGATGTTGTACACTCCCTGCAAAGTACAACCCGTTCCAATCTGAAAGCGTTCCTGAGAATCCGGCTCGACCAGAAAAGTACCAATCGGCATCTTAATCTGGCCTGTCACAGAATCCGATTCTTTTGGATCAATATAATAATTTTCTTCATCCTCATAATACAACGTCATATCCACAAATACAACACTTGCCTGTCCGTTCTCATCATATACCTCTTTCATAAATCCCCGTCCTCCCTCGTTTTCCACAAGAAATTTCCGGGGCACCAGATAAAAGTCCTTCTCTACGATCGATGTATTCGGAATCTTCAGCCCTGTTTCATCCTCCACCTGGAATTCCACTTCAATATACCGAAGATCCGCAAAACGAACCATGGAATTATTAAAGTCCAGCCGTGCGCATGGAATCGAACCCACATGGATAACGGAAAATTCCGCCCAGGCAGTTGTGTGATCCCGCGCAAACTCCACCTCCATGAATTTTCGTTCTTCCTGCTGAAAGCCCGCCGCTTCTTCCTCGGTCAGAGGCACGACCAGACTCCATTTTTCAGAAAGCGACAACTTATAAATCTGTTCTCCTGCCTGAACCAGTTCCTTTTTCAGATTCTGCTTTTCACAGGAAGACGGGTCCAGCATTTCCTCCGTAAGGCTCTCCACAGTCACGTCTTCATAACCATCTGTATAATACTCCAGTATTCCGATATCCTCCGCATAGACACGTGAAAACATCGAATCCTCCCCCGTATTCTCCAGACTGTCCAGCATGTTCTGATTCATCAGATCCATAACAGCCCCCGACAGGGAAGTCTGGAAATCATACACCTTCGAAAACTCCATGCTGTCATATTCATTGATATAACTGCGGATACTGCCCCGAAGCGCTGAAAAATTCTCATCCGTCAGATCCACGCTTTCCGCATTCTGCCGGATCTGCGCATTGATTTCTCCTTTTTCATCAATCGTGTAAACAAGCGAAGAACCGGATACCCGTTCTCCTTCTCTTGCGTAATAACTCACATAACCGGAGGTATCCGCACTGTATACCTGTTCCCTGCGAACTGCAAACCCTGTATAGGTATGATTTACCGACAGGCTGCCCGCATTGACTTCATATCCCGCAATATGCTCGGAATTCATCGCCATATAACAGATTACACAGATATAAACTGCTACTGCACCAAAAAAAACAATGTCAATGTTAATCGGGCGCTTTCCCCGTACGCTGACAATTTTACTTCTTCTGCGGCGCTGTGCCATCAGCAAATTCCTCCGAATCTTCTCAAAATAACTGCATAATCGAGCAGGGAAGAGCCGTCTTCCCCTGCGCATGGAAAAACGGATGTCCATATATGGGCATCCGTTGCTATGTACATTCTATCTGATCTTTCAGATCACCTGATCTCTGGCAAATTCCGGCAACTGCTCTCTGCTTAATGAAACACTGAGCACCATCTTTACTTTAAACTGATCACTGATCTTGTTCAACTGCGTAAGGGCCTCTGTGATATCCTTCCCTTCCAGCCTTGCAATCTTTAAAAATCCATCCAGATACATTCCTTCAAGATCGTAGTCCTGTGAACAGATGCCGCAGACAAAGCCGAGAAACTGATCTGTATTCTGAATCGGATACTCTGATACATTAATCAAGCGAACCTTATTGTCAAGTTCATGAATATTCTGGGAAGACTTATCCAGGTATACGAGATTGCCTGTCGCTGTTTTTATTGCTTCATGTACGCAGTCCAGCATCTTTTTTGTCTTGCCTTCGCCCTTTTCCCCTGTTATTAACTGTACCATAGTTTGCCCTCCTTAGGTTCCTGAGTTTCTCTAATTATACCATTCAAAAAGGCAGAATACAAGAACTAATTGTTCAAATCAGATAAAAAGCTCTGCATCTCCTGGTACAGGACGCTCCTGTCGCTGCAGCCCAGAATGACTGCTATATAACGCTGTCCTTCTGCATCTTCAAAAAGCTGTACCAGACAGCTTTTTGCCGCTGACGTTGTACCGGTCTTTCCGCCCACCGCAGAGACCCCGTCCGGAACCGTTACATCGCCCTTTGTAAACTGGTTCGAACTGGTCCATGATGCTGTGACTTCTGTTCCGTCTGCCGCCACGTAGGACACATCGTAGGATGGTTCTTTTAATATTTCCAGAAAAGTATCATATTTCATGGCTTCCAGAAACATCAGATAAAGATCATATGCCGTTGTGTAATGCTCCTCGTCATGAAGCCCGTTTGGATTGACAAAATGCGTATTGGTAGCCCCGATCTGAACCGCTTTTTCATTCATCAGCGCAACAAACTGCTCCATGCTTCCCGCTTTCATCTCTGCAATTGCATTTGCAGCGTCATTTGCTGAGGAAACCAGAAGTCCATACAGAAGCTGGCGAAGCGTCAGCACATCGCCTTCCTTTAACTTCACGGTAGACACACCGCTCTCATGAAACGTAACAGCCTCCTGACTTACAGTGGTCTGCGCATCCAGATCACCCTGCTCCAATGCAACAAGGGCCGTCATAATCTTTGTGGTGCTGGCCGGATAAAGCCTGTCATGAATGTTTTTTGCATACAGAATCTCTTTCGTATCCAGGTTGAAGAAGCAGGCAGCCAGTGCATCGGAAGCATCTGCCTCAATCGCCTGTACATCTTCATCCGCAACGCACAGATCCTTTGCAAAGTAAGAGATATCCGGATCCTGGCTCTGCCCCTGAATACCAAAGCCCGGCCGGTCCGCAGTAAATGCATCTTCCAGCTTCACGCTCTGCGAACAGCCATTTAAAAATATACAGCAGGCCAACGCCGCTGAAAAAAGGCTTATCCTGTATTTCAGCCCTTTATTTGTACATCTCACGCCACTCCATGTCTCCTCTGTCCAGTGATTTTATCAGCAGCTCAGCAGTTGCAAGATTTGTCGCAATCGGAATATTATGTACATCGCACAGATGCACCACATTATTTACATCCGGTTCGTGCCTTTTCGGCTGAATCGGATCCCGAAGGAAGATAACCAAGTCAATCTGATTGTGCTCGATCTGGGCTCCGAGCTGCTGTTCTCCCCCGAGATGCCCTGCCAGAAACTTATGAACGTTTAAATTCGCCACTTCCTCAATCAAACGACCGGTCGTTCCAGTTGCATAAAGTTCATTTTTACAGAGAATTCCCCTGTATGCGATACAGAAGTTCTGCATCAGGACTTTTTTTGCATCATGCGCAATCAATCCAATGTTCATTGTTTGACCCCCTTGTCAGTATTTTTTAGGTTGAAGTCCGACATTTAAAACAATACCTATCCCCATATACAGCATAACAAGCGACGTCAGCCCATAGCTGACAAACGGCAACGGAATGCCTGTATTCGGCATCAGGCCTGTGGCAACACAGATATTAACAAGACTCTGAAAAGCGATCAACCCTCCAAACCCGCAGCAGATGATCGTCCCCTCCTGTTCTCTTGCATTCTTCCCTATCCAAAGACATTCCATCACGATCAGGGCCAGCAGAATAATGACTGCCGCACAGCCGATAAATCCAAGCTCCTCTCCTGTCACGGCAAATATAAAATCCGTCTGTGGTTCTACAATAAAGTTTCCGTTTTTTACAGATGATATATCATTATTATACAGGCCTTTTCCATAAAGCTGCCCCGAACCGATGGCGATAATCGAATTCTGCTGCTGGTATGCATCGTCTGCATACTCCGCAGGATTCAGCCATGCCATAATCCTTCTGAACTGATAGTTGTCCAGAATCTGTTGTCCCTCCTGCATAATCAGGTTTATAAATATAATAGCAGATGGTATCAAAATTGCAAGTACTGTTCCGATAATTTTATAACTGAGCCCCCCAATAAAGATCAGAACACAGAAAACAAAGGCGATCGTAATCGTTGTGGACAGATCCGGCTGCTCTTTGACAAGATAAAGCGGAACCAGGATCAGAATACCGGAACAGATGATCGTCTTCCAGTGATTGATGGACTCGCTGTACTTTGTAAAAAATCTGGCGAAAAACAATATGAGAAGGAGCTTGGAGACCTCAGAGGGCTGAAAGCGAAAGCCGATATCCAGCCAGCGCTTTGCCCCGTTAACCTCTGTTCCCGCAAGCCTCACCGCCAGCAGAAGCGCAAGATTAAATACGTAGACCAGCCAGTACATATTCATCATCAGACGATAATCCACAAGTGCAAATATCAGCATTGCGGTACTGCCCAACGCCATGCCGATCACCTGCTGACTCTGATATTCCGACTTGGCGCTTCCAATGACCAGAATTCCAAGAATCGTAATTGTATATACAAATACGACCAGGCGCAGCCTGAAATCGCGCAGTTGATATTGCTTGAACATATCCCACCTGATTTCTATGATCTCGTTCTCATATCTTTTACCGGAATATTTGCACAGAGTACCGGAACCGTTCCATGTCCCCCTTCGGACTCTGTCTGGGTAATCTGTATATCCAGCCCTTCGCTGTCAATCTCCATATATTTCGTGATCACTTTTATAATATCATTTTTAATTGCTTCCATGATCTCCGGAGAGCAATTCGCACGATCGGAGATCAGCAAAAGCTTCAGACGGTCTTTTGCAACCTCTCCTGAATTCTTCTTTCGAAAGAAATCCATGAACGCCATATTTTTGCTCCCTTCTTATTTGAACAGTTTTTTCAGTTTTCCAAAAAATCCGCTCTTTATCTTCAGATCCAGAAACGGAACTTCTTCTCCCATTACACGACGGCAGATATTCATATAAGCCTGTCCGGCCAGAGAGTCGTCTCCTACACAGGGTTCCCCCTGATTCGTCGAAATCACAACGCTTTCATCATCCGGAACTGCTCCGATCATATCAATGGCAAGGATTTCAACCACATCATCCATGGACATCATATTGCCGCTTTCCACCATATCCATACGGATCCGGTTGACGATCAGATCCGACTTTCTGATATCATTTGCCTCCAGAAGGCCGATGATCCTGTCTGCGTCGCGAATTGCAGACACTTCAGGAGTCGTCACGATCAGCGCACGGTCAGCGGCAGCGATTGCGTTCTTAAAACCCTGCTCAATGCCTGCCGGACAGTCCAGAAGTATGTAATCAAATTCCTCCCGAAGCTCATCGATCAGTTTGATCATCTGTTCCGGATTCACAGCCGTCTTGTCCCGGGTCTGGGCAGAGGGAAGAAGATACAGATTCGGATAGCGCTTGTCCTTGATCAGGGCCTGCTTGATCCTGCAGTTTCCTTCCACCACATCCACCAGATTATACACGATGCGGTTCTCCAGTCCCATAACCACATCCAGATTTCTAAGTCCGATATCGGTATCAATCAAAACCACTTTCTGATCCATCTTCGCCAGTCCGGTACCCACATTGGCAGTCGTGGTCGTCTTACCGACACCGCCCTTTCCAGATGTTATAACAATTACCTCGCTCATATTATCTCCTCCAACCTTTCCTGTCACCGGCACTCTGATTCCATGTGACGATATATCATTAAATCCGGATGTCGTTAATTACTTCTTTCGTAATCGGCTCCATATAGATATTGCCTTCTTCTGCGTATGCAATCATGGGGCCTGTCGCGCTTCCTTTCATCTGAATAGGACCGTCACCGGAACGCGCGATCACATCCGCAATCCGTATCTGAACAGGCGCCATATTCAGAGCGGCCACAAATGCATCTTCATTTCCCACCGCGCCTGCATGGATCGTCCCTTTCAGACTTCCAAGCACCACTACATTTCCCTTCGAAACAATTGTTGCCCCTGGATTCACATCTCCCAGTATGATAATGCTTGTCTCGGACTCAAGAACCTGTCCTGACCGGAGTGTTCCTTTATAGAATCTGCCGGTATTAAAATCCCGTTCCCCCTGTCTTCCGTCCACAACCTGTTTCATAAAAGATTCTTTCAGCTCGTCCTGTTCCAGTACGCAGAGTATCTCCAGAGACGAATTTTCCTGAATGACACGGATGACCTCCAGCTGTTCCTCACGGCTCAGTCTCCTCCCGTCAAAGGCAAGCGCCATCCGGGCATCCCGGAAAAACTCTGAAGAGGCTCTGAACCGGTCCGCAATATTCTCAAGCAGCTCCCGAAATGGAATATTTCTGTCCAGAAATAACGTAATACCGTATTTATTGCTTTTAATCACAACCGTCTGCTGTTTCATGATATTCTCCTAATTCCTCATGCCGATCAAAGATCCTCAAAATGCGCTTTTAATCATTGATTACTGTTGTAGTTGCCTCTGAAGCGGTTCCTGTCAGCAGTTCGTCTTCATCCACCAGTTTAAAATAATACCGGAAAATATCTGCCGCCATGGCAGCGGCATTTGCCGAAGTATAGCCGTTCGCAATGCGGATGGCCATGGCAATCTCCGGATTTTCATACGGTGCATACCCCACGAACAGAGCGTGATTCGGGTGCCGCAGCGACTGCTGCGCCGTACCGGTCTTTCCTGCGATCGTCAGATCAAGTTTTTCAAAAGCATCTGTATTCAGAGCAACCTGATGCATCCCCTCCTGCATAACATGCCAGGAACTGTCTGACGCATCAATCCTATTATATACTGACGGCGAATAATCTTCAATAGTGTTTCCTTCTGAATCTGTCAGTTTATCCAGTAAAGTCAGATTATAAACGTTACCTCCATCCGCCACTGCACTAACATATCTTGCAAGCTGTGACACGCTGAAAAGATGCGTGCCCTGTCCAATCGAAGAACGAATACCATCCGTATCAGACAGATGAGGAGAATTTTCCGGAATCTCAAGCCCTGACTTTTCTGTCAGGCCAAACTCTTCTGCATATTTTGCAATCGTCTCCAGCGCACGTTCGGAAGAATACCCGGTTGTACGGCCTCCGCCCAGCCGGAAGCCCACCTCATAAAAATAATAGTTACAGGATACCCTGATTGCATCCACCACGTTGACATTCCCATGGCTTCCCCGATACTGATTGTAGATCCAGCAGGTCGGAGAACCATATGCTTCGGTATAGACGCCGGTTGCATGCATGACCTCCGAAGGCGTTATCACACCTTCTTCCAGGCCGGCTGTTGCGATCACCGGCTTTATAGTAGAACCAGGCGCCGTCTGTTCCTGCGTGGCACGGCTGTACAACGGTCTGGACCTGTCTTTATTCAGCGCCGCAAAATAAGCAGAATCCATCGTGTTCGTCAGACGGTTATTGTCATATCCCGGATAGCTTACACAGGCAAGCACCTCCCCTGTATGAGGATCCGTAATCACACAGGCCGCACTGCAGGGTTCCAGCGCCAGCTGCGCCGGAGTGATCTCCAGATTCCGGATCTTGTCCAGCAGAAAGTTGTACGCAGACCAGCTTCCGTTCTGAAGCCTTCCCACCGCCTCTTCATCATACTCCAAAACCCCCTGCTCATACAAGAGTAAACAAATCTCTTTTCCCGTCACAATATCGTCCAACAGGATATATTTATACAGCATATTCTGAAAATCGACATCATTTTGGAGCTCTGTCGAAATATAATCCATCAGAACCGCATAGATTTCTTCTGCGTTCAGATACGGACTGTCCACTTCCAGACCTGACACATCCACCCAGTTCATGGAAATGGCATATTCCAGATATTCCTTAAGACTGATTACTTCATCCGTTGTCCATGCAATATAAGTCGCATCTTTCCGGTCAACGGCATCCCTCATGAGAATATTGTGGTCGCCCATAAGAATATCCGATACGATATAGCTCATATAATTCTTCATATCAATTGGCAGGTCCTGATAAGCTGCGGGGCTTTCCGACTCAAGCTCCGACATGATCCGTCCGATGGTTGCAGACAGCCGCTCTTCAAACCGCTGCAAAACAGAACGTTCCAGCTCCGTCGCATCCTCTGCCTGAAAATGAGCGATATCAATCACCCGGTTATTGATCAGTGCATAATAAACGTCATAAATGGGAATCAGAATGCTCGCAGCTGAAGCATTCGGTGCGGCAATATACTCCTTCATGTTCCGGATCTTGGACACAAGGATACCTGCCAGCTGTTGTTCCAGAATATCGTAAACCGCAATCTGCAGATCTTTATCTATGGTCAGGTATACATCCTTACCCGACTCCGGCTGAGTCTCCTTTTCCACCTCCAGAACATTTCCCATGCTGTTAACATAGATCGTACGGTTGCCCTTGGTCCCCTGCAGCTCTGTCTCCATATACTGTTCAATACCTGCTTTTCCCACAATATCATTCAACTCATACTTTTCATTTTTCAAAATCAGGCTGTCCAGCTCTTCCTGGGACGGTTTGCCGATATAACCGATCAAAGAGGCAAAATATTCTGCATCATTATAGATCCTGAGACTGTTCTGGGCGATATCCACCCCCTGAAGGCTGTCCATATTTTCCATGATTTCCGCCACGGTCTCATCGCACACATTCGAAGCAACCGTCGTGGCAACATAACGTTTATACCCGTTCAGGCTCATGGCATACCGAACCGTCGCGATTTTCAGTTTTTCCTCCAGTGAAAGATCTTTCTCAGGAATACCGTATGCCGCTCTCTGTTCCGGCGTATAGGCATCCCATGAAATATAATACCTTTTTTTCCCGCACAGATAGTCCATAATCTGTTCTGCGGATGCCGCCGATTCCTTCGGCTCCAGCTCTTCGATCGTTCTGCGTCCGTAAATATCCGCCTTAAACCGCAGAAGCGCCGTCCCTTCCTGGGTAAATACATATCTCCCGTTTTCACAAATAATTCCAAAGTCACTGATGATACTGTCTCCATGGGATTCTGCGATCTCAATGACTCTGGAAATGATCCGGTTCAGGGAAGCCTGTTTTTCCCGTTCGCTCTGATAGCTCCCATTATCCTCTATCGTAATCGAATACGACAGAACGTTATCCGCCAGTATCTCTCCGTTTCTGTCATAGATCTTTCCCCTTGTACTGGCAATGTTAATCTCTTTTTTGATCCTCATGGTAAAGCTTTCTGCATAATCCTCGCCATGAATGATCTGAAGCAGGAATACCCTGCTCAGAAGAATACCGAAAAAAAACAGAAACAGAAGCATCAGGACAAAAATCCTTGATGTTATAAAATTGATAAAAGATTCTTTAAAATCGTCAAACAATCCATCTACCTCTTATGTCTGGCTCTCAAGTCTGCGGTTTATTCCATAAATCAGCCTGTAAAAGATTAAAGTAACAACAATGGTATATAAAAGCTCCGGCAATATGATTCTCGTCAGATAATAGAGAAAGGCAAACCGGCTCCTCATCATAAACATGATGATATAATTTCCCAGCCCATATGCCAGCTCACTGGCCGATATCAGAAAGATCGGAAGCTTAATATCTTCTCCATAAAAAATATGATTGAAATACCCGTTTGCGTAGCCTATGTACATATAGATTACCGCATGCATTCCCAAAAGTCTTCCATAAAAGATATCTTCCAGAAGCCCACAGAAAAAACCAACCCACAGCCCTTCCTTTTTTCCTGTCATAAAACCAAAAGAAGACGTCACAATCACCATCAGATTCGGACTGATGGAACCGATGGATAAAGTCTTGAATACGGTACACTGAAGCAAAAATCCAATCAAAATGATCAGTATGGTCACAATCCTCCGCTTCACTTTTACAGGCTCCCTTCCATCTTTACTGTTCTTCCGGTTCCACAGAATCTGAATGTTCCGTGTCGTTTCCGCCGTCTGTACCGTCCGGATTTTCTTCTGTCATGACAGCGTCCTCTGATCCGTCTTCCGAAGAAGCCGCCTTCGTATATTCGGCCACATCCGCGTCCACATCGACCTGCTGTTTTAAATCAGTAATCACAAGTACTGTACTGAGATGTTCAAAATCCACTGCGGGAGTCAGACTTCCTGATTTCGTCAGATTATTTGCATCCGTAGTAATCTCATTCACATATCCGATCAGAATTCCCTTGTGAAATTTGGCGCTCACATAAGAAGTCACTACCTTATCGCCCTGTTCTACTTCATCGCCCTGGTCCCGAAGTCCGTTGATCTGCATCGTTCCTTCTGTCATCATCTGCAGATCCCCGCGCACATAACACAGATCCGAATTCTTCAAAACCATGGCGCTGACATTGCTCATATCGTCAATAATGGAACGGACCTGCGCCCAGTCCGGTCCCGTTTTGGTTACGATACCCACCAGGCCGCCGCCGGCAATCACATTCATATCCACATGGATCCCGTCATTGAAGCCTTTATCGATGACAAACATGTGAAACCAGTTCCCGGTATCTTTGCCAATTACATTCGCTGCAATTTTATCCAGGCTGGAATATTCATTATCCAGATCGTACAGTTCCCGAAGCTCTTCCAGTTCATAACGTTCCTGAAGCATGGAATTATTTTCGAGCGTCAGTTCCGCAATCTGTTCCCTTAAAAGTTCATTTTCGCCTTTGACTGCAGTCAGATCCTCCAGATTCTCCACTCTGCTGCGCATCCAGCCTCCGGCTGAATTGATCCCTCTCTGAATCGGAATCAGCACGTAGCCGGATACTACGTTCAGGACGCCGCCGTCAAAATCCGTCAAAAAAGACAGGGACATGGTTCCCACACAGAGGACAGTCAGAACAAACAGAATATATTTTCCGGGAATCGTAAAACGTTCTTTTCGTCTCATCTATTGCAGCTCCCGCCGTCATTCATATTTCTGCTCTTTAGTAACAAATGCCAGAGAACGGAACTCCCGCTCTCCCATGACTCTGGCCAGGCCCCTGGCAACGCTCATCTCCGGTTCATCGTCCACACTGACTTTGATACCCGACTTCTCTTCCAGAAGCTGATCCAGCTTATGAATTCTTGCAGAGCCTCCGGTCAGGTAAATTCCGTTTCGGATAATATCCACTCCCAGTTCGGGAGGCGTTCTTTCCAGAATTGTTTTTACGGCATCCATGATGATACCCAGCTGTTCCTTGATCGCCTCGTAGACGAAATCAGAAGTAACTTCCATCATCTGAGGAAGTCCGATGACCATATTCCGCCCGCAGATCTGCATGGAAGCCTGTTCCGGCTCCACTGCATAAGCCAGTTCCTTCTTGATCGTTTCTGCTGTCTTGCTTCCGATAAAGAAGTTAAACTCTTTGCGGATCGCACTCTGTATGGCGTCATCAATCGAGCGTCCTCCGTTCTGTATCAGACGACTGATGACAATCCCTCCAAGAGACAGCACGGAAATCTCCGTTGTCTCTGCACCGATGTCCACCAGCATGACTCCCTGTGCTTCTTTCACATTGATGCCAAGTCCAAGACCTGCTGCCACCGGCTTGTCAACCAGATAAACACCCTTTGGTTTCATATTGGAGTCCTGAATCAGCGTTGTGAAAATACGTTCCTGCATCTCTGTTGGAAGCGCCACAAAATATTCGGCTCCCTTCAGCTGCCCTTTGATATTTTTCTCCAGAAGGTTTCTTAAAAAAGCCTGCATATTGCTGATACTTGCCAGGTTTCCGTAAGACATGGGACTGGTGACCTGTATATTGGACGGCGCCTTTTCATACATGGCATATGCCTCGTCTCCAAAAGCCAGAAGCCCTTTCTTATCCTGTACAGCCACCATATTGTGCTGAATCAGATAAGCATCTGCATCTCTGTGGTAAATTTTCAGATGATACGATCCAAAATCGCAGCCAAAATTATGATTATTCATGGTACATTTCCCTCTTTCTCTCTTGATTACAGATAGTTTTTTTCCCGAAAACTCATATAAGTATGCTCACCTATAATAATATGATCCGCCAGATGAATTCCCAGAAGCTCCCCCGCTTCCGATATCCGCCTGGTTACGCTCAGATCCTCCCTGCTTGGATGTGCATCCCCGCTTGGATGATTGTGCAGAAGAACCAGTTGAACCGCTCTGGCAGACAGCGCTTCCAGAAATATTTCCCTTGGTGATATCACGGACGCATTTACTGTCCCTTTAAACATATATTTTTCTCTCAAAAGCCTGCCTTTCTGATTGAGCATAAGAAGCAGCAGAACCTCCTGTTCCCGGTGCCTCAGATCTTCCATATAGTACTCGGCAATCGCACCTGGTGTTCTGAAAAAGATGCCCTTGCCGGCCTCTTCCCTTGCCATGCGCCTGGCAAGCTCCAGAACGCACTTCAGCTGAATCGCCCTTATCTTTCCGATTCCCTGCACTTTTGACAGTTCTTCCAGGCTCAGCCTGCGAAGTCCGGTAAAGCCTTTTCTCTCCGGCGTAAGCTTCAGGATCTCACCGGCAAGCTCCAGGACAGTCTGTCCTTTTGCTCCGGTTCTTAAAAGAACCGCCAGAAGCTCTCTGTCACTTAGCTGCTCTGCGCCATGGCGCATGCACCTTTCGTATGGCCGCTCATCTTTCGGCAGACGGTTAAATTTTTCACTCATACTGTGATAACCTCCGTTTCATCTCTCCAGATACCCCGTCAGTTATCTTCTTTAGTATCTTCCTTTTTTTACTTCTATATCCAGCGATAGATAAATATCGCAAGAATAATTCCCAGAATCCCGGCAATCGTGATCCGGATTGTAAGTCCGAAAGTCAGAACAAGAAGTCCCAGTGACAGGACAACCGGCTCTTCCAGTCCGAAAGACTGTCCGTAATTCAGCCAGTCCAGAACCGGCACATCAGCTGCCAGTGTACCGACGAATCCGCCAAGCACTACTCCCGCCAGTATGAGCAGGAAGAGCGTCCAGCTGTTTTTTGCTCCTCTCATAACATATACTTTCCTCCGGTTTTTCAAACACTAACTGTTATCATACCATGGTGCATATTTTTTTGCAATCGCTTCTGCGATCTTTAATCCGTCCATTGCCGCCGATGTGATGCCTCCGGCATATCCGGCGCCTTCCCCGCAGGGGTACAGTCCTGCGATCTCACTCTCCAGCATGTCATTTCTGAGAATCCGGACCGGAGAAGAAGTCCTGCTCTCCACACCGGACAACACTGTGTCTTCTCTGGCGAATCCCGGAATCAGAAAATCACAGCCCCGGATTCCTTCTTCAAGCGCGGAGGAAAGCTCCTGAGGAAAGATTTCCCGTACATTCGATAAAATATACGTTCCTCTGACAGACGGCTCAATGTCCCCCAGAGCGGAGGAAGACGTATTCTGGCAGAAATCCCGAAAAAGCTGCACTGGAATCTTCCCGCCGCCAAGCCTGTACGCCGCCCGTTCCAGCTTTCTTTGAAATTCCACTCCTGCAAGAACATCCGTTCCTCCATAATCTTCCGGGGTGACTGTCACGATCATGGCGCTGTTGGCATTTCTGCCGTCCCGCGCCTGATAACTCATTCCGTTGACCGCCAGAGCCCCTTTTTCCGAAGAAGCATTGACCACATAACCGCCTGGACACATGCAGAAAGAGTAGACGCCTCTCCCACACTCTGTTTTCCGCGTCACTTTATAGGATGCCGCCGGAAGGATGTCCGGATATTCTTTTCCGTACTGGTTCTGATTGATCATCTCCTGGAGATGCTCGATCCTCACCCCGACTGCAAATGCCTTTGCCTGCATGGGAACGTTCCGCTCCTTCAACATGGCGAAAGTATCGCGGGCGCTGTGCCCGATGGCCAGTACCAGCTGATCTGTTTCCAGAAAGCGATCCTGTCCGTCAGTATCACTCCGGGAACGGTAAAAAACACCTCTGACAGCACCCTTTTCCAGTTTCAGATCCGTCATATGGCAGCCAAAACGGACTTCTCCTCCAAGACTTTGGATCTCTTCACGTATATGGCTGACAATGCCGATCAGGAGATCCGTCCCCAGATGAGGCGTTTTCTCATACAGAATCTCCTCCGGGGCTCCCGCCTCCACAAAAAGCTTCAGCACTTTCCGATTCCGTCCGGCAGGATCCTTCACCAGAGTATTCAGCTTCCCGTCAGAAAAAGTACCCGCACCTCCTTCTCCGAACTGGACGTTGGACTGCGGATCAAGAATTCCCAGCCTCCAGAAACGCTCCACGGCCCCGGCGCGCTCTGCGGCGCACTGTCCCCGTTCCAGGAGAATCGGCGCATACCCTGCCCTGGCCAGCATCAGGCCGCAGAACAGCCCTGCCGGTCCTGTCCCGATGATGACCGGACGATGAAGAAGCTTCTCCTTTCCAGGATGCGGAAATTCATACCGGACACGGGCAGCCCTGGATATCTGAGCCGGACACTGTTTCAGCACAGCCTGTTCTTTTTTTACTTCAACGTCGATCACATAGACATATTCCAGCTTTTTCCTGCGGGCATCCAGCGACCTTTTGATAATCTCATAACGAAGCAGATCCCCGGGACGTATGCGTAATGTCTTTATCATTTTATCCTCCAGTTCCTGTCCTGTATGCTGCACAGGAACCTTCAGCTGCTGAATCCTTAACATAAATTTCCTCTTTCAAATAAACTCACTGCCCGCTGATGCCCGCGCAGGTCATCAACTTCCGCTTCGCTCCAGTTGGTGACATTATTCACAAGGAAGCTCGCTGATGCTCGCGCAGGTCATCAACTTCCGCTTCGCTCCAGTTGGTGACATTATTCACAAGGAAGCTCGCTGATGCTCGCGCAGGTCATCAACTTCCGCTTCGCTCCAGTTGGTGACATTATATCACACTCCTGGGATTGATTGGTAAATTTTTCATAAAAAATTTCTGCCTGCTTCCCGGATGAAGGGATTCCGGTACAGAGAATACAGAAGCTGAACCGCCATCACACACCAGATGACCGGCTCGCAGAAGATCACTGCCGTATACTGGAACCGCGGAATCAATATCAGAACAAACAGGACTTTGCCGACCAGTTCAATGACGCTCGAAATCAGCGGCAGCAGTTTTTCTCCGATCCCCTGCAGCGCATATCTGCTCTGTATCAATACTCCAAGAACAGCATAAAAAGGACCTACCACGATCAGATACCGCGTTCCGTTTTCAAGGACCTCAGGTTCGCAGGACCCTGATATCAGCTTCACCAGCACAGGTGCTGCAAACAGAAGAAACACCGTGATCGCTCCTGCTGCAGCCGCATCGAACATGTAGCTGCATCTCAAAGCTCTGCGAATCCTTTTTCCCTGATTTGCTCCCCTGTTCTGGGAGACAAAGGTAGATATGGACATGGACATGGCAGTAAACGGCATGTTAAAGAACATATACAGCTTTCTCGCTGCCGTATGGCCTGCAATAACCAGCATCCCCAGTCCATTGATTCCGTACTGCAAAATCACAGAGCCCGCAGAAACAATGCTGCCCATAAAACCCATGGACAGTCCCTGTCCAACCATCTCCATATACAGATCACGGTCCGGCCAAAAA
Organism: uncultured Lachnospiraceae bacterium; assembly: GCA_910583615.1. Classification (GTDB taxonomy): domain Bacteria; phylum Bacillota; class Clostridia; order Lachnospirales; family Lachnospiraceae; genus Hominiventricola. The sequence goes on from CAJTXP010000002.1 coordinate 68,149, forward strand.
TGCTCTTTCCCCGGTATCAGCAGAGGTACTTTTTTCCATATGTAAAGGATACAGAATACGACCGATATTCCCTGAGAGACGACCGTCGCAACTGCGGCACCCCGAATCCCCATATGGAACTGTGTAATCAGAAGAAGATCGAGAACGATATTGGCAAGCGAAGAGATTACCAGGAAAATCAGCGGCATGATACTGTTCCCGATCGCGCGCATCAGCCCGGAACATAGATTATAGGCAAACATCACTATAATAAACCAGGTAATTACCGAAATATAGCTGTATGTCTCCGCAACAATCTCTTCCGGAGTGTTCAGGATCAGAAGAAGCGGCCGCAGGATCAGAATTCCCGCTATGGTAAGCACTGCTGAAGAAGCAATACCGATTACAATAGAACACGCAACCGATTTTTTTAACAGACTTTCCTCTCCCGCCCCATAGCTTCTTGCAGTCACGATGCTCAGTCCGTTTCCAATGCCAAGCGCAAATCCCACCAGCAGCTCGTAGATCGCCGAACATGCCCCAATCGCTGCCAGTGACATGTCTCCCAGGTAATTCCCCACGATCATGGTGTCCACCGTATTATAAAGCTGTTGAAAAATATTCGATACAAACAGCGGCATGGCAAAAAAACCAGGGCGCGGAATACCGGGCCGTCCAGAAAATTCACCTCAAGACGAAAAAAAGTTTTTGCTTTCTGCATTTTTTCTCCTCTATGTCTTTGTGCTTTTCTATGACTGAGAACCAGAAAAGGTGTAAAGCCGTTGATCATTCAATAAGGACTTTACACCCTGATTCGCAGGTTACTTTCATTTATTTCTTTTTGCGCTTCACGCACAGTGGCCGGCGGCATGAGTCCCTGCCAGAAAGCCGCTGCTCCACGCCCACTGCAGATTGTAGCCGCCGCATGCGCCGTCCACATCCAGAAGCTCACCGGCAAAATACAGGCCCGGCACGACCGAAGATTCCATGGAAACACCCTCCAGCTCGTTCAGCGGCACGCCGCCGGTGCACACCTGCGCCTGCTCATAACCCCTGCATCCAAAAATATGAAAGGTAAGTTTTTTGATCTGTCCGACAAGCCGCCTGCAGTCTTCCTCTGTCCAGTCCCGTCTGCTTTTCTTTAAGGAAATGCCTGCACGCCCCAGAAGCACCTGCGACATCTTTTCCGGAAACATGCCAAGCAGGATATCCGCACCTTTCCGGTCTTTCCTGTATTCACTGCATTCCCGGAAAGCTTTCTCCAGCTCATCCGCCGTGTACGCAGGACACACGTCCAGTTCCATCTCACACGTCTTCCCCTCTTCCAACGCCCTGGATACAAAACGGCTCACCTGAAAGACCGGGATACCGGACAGGCCATAGGAGGCGAACTGTACTTCTCCTTCTTCTGTAATACAGATTTTTCCGCCGATGCAAAGCGTCACTTTTGCATCCATGCGGATCCCTGCAAGCGTCCCCCGGTCACTTTCCCGGGCGTACACGCCGGTCAGTGCAGGAAGGGGCTTTATGATCTCATGCCCCAGCTCTCTGGCAAACCGATATCCGTCCCCGGTGGAGCCGGTTTTCGGAGCCGCTTCAGAACCGCAGGCCAGGATCACCGCTTCTCCTTCATAAGTCCATCCTTCTGTCCGCACTTTGAACAGTTCTTTCTCTTTTTCCACTGCCAGGACCTCTGTATTATATGCCTCTTTTATTAAATGCCGCCCTGCAAGACGCTGCACCTCCAGCCGCAGCACGTCCGCAATGGATGATGCCTGCCCGCTGCCCGGATACAGATAGCCGTTCCGGTCCTTTACCAGGATTCCCAGCTCTTCAAAAAATGCAACGGTATCTTCCATGGAAAATGCTTTCAGCACTTTTTCAATCAGCTCCGGATGTTCGCTCCGGTAGCAGGAGGGTTCCTGTCTGCGGTTCGTGAAATTACACCGCCCGTTGCCGGTTACCAGAAGCTTCTTTCCCGCCTGTCGGTTTTTTTCGATCAGCGTCACCTTTGCGCCCTGCCTGGCCGCCGCAACAGCCGCCATGAGTCCGGAAGCGCCTCCGCCGATCACGATTACTCTCTTCAAACTCAATCCCCTCTTTTTCTCATGGTTCCGCCGCCGGATGCAGCCTGTTCTTGTCCGTATTTCCTACGCGGGCAGCTTCGCAATCCCCGCATCCACAAGTTTCTGGAGAGACATAAGAATTCCGAATTTTGCATGCTCCCAGGTCAGGCCCCCCTGAAAATAGACCGCATAGGGCGGTTTGATGGGGCCGTCTGCACTCAGTTCAATGGAAGAGCCCTGCACGAAAGCTCCTGCCGCCATGATCACATCGCTGTCATAGCCCGGCATGGCCCAGGGCTCCGGCTCCACAAAACTGTCCACCGGCGCCGCCGCCTGAATGCCTCTGCAAAACGCAATGACCCCCTCCGGCGTCCCAAAAGTAATTGCCTGTATAATGTCGTGTCGGCTCTCCTGCCCGTCCGGCAGCACGTCAAACCCAAGTTTTTCATAGATATTTGCTGCAAAAACAGCCCCTTTCAATGCGCCTGCCGTCACAGTCGGAGCAAGGAAAAAGCCCTGATAGAAGGACTGGTTAAGGCCCATGGTCGCACCGACTTCCTTCCCCAGTCCCGGAGATGTCAGCCGGTATGCACAGTTTTCCACATATGCGTTCTTTCCAACGATATATCCCCCGGTGGGAGCAAGTCCGCCGCCCGGATTTTTAATAAGCGAACCCACGCACAGATCCGCCCCCACATCCGTTGGCTCAACCCGCTCCACAAACTCCCCGTAGCAATTATCCACCATGCAGATCACATCGGGATTCAGGGATTTTACAAAATCAACGGCTTTTCCAATATCCGTCACCGAAAGAGTCCTTCTGGTCTGGTAGCCCTTGGAGCGCTGGATATGCACCATCTTTGTATGTTCATTCATCGCCCTGCGGATGCCTTCCAGATCAAAGGAATCGTCGGGCAGCAGGTCCACCTGACGATAAGTAATGCCGTATTCCGCCAGACTTCCGTTGGAAGGACGGATACCGATCACTTCTTCCAGCGTGTCGTAAGGCTTGCCTGAGACAGCCAGAAGTTCGTCTCCAGGCCTCAGATTCGCCGCCAGAGCCACTGCCAGCGCATGAGTCCCGCAGGTGATCTGCGGACGGACCAGTGCCGCTTCCGCATGAAAAGTTTCCGCATACACTTCTTCCAGCGTATCCCTTCCCAGATCGTTGTAGCCATAGCCGCTGGTGCCTGCAAAATGGATATCGCTGACCCGGCATTTCTGCATCGCCTGAAGCACTTTCAGCTGATTATATTCTGCGTTTTCATCAATGGTTCGAAAACGCTCTTTCAATGTCTCTTCTGTCTTCTGTCCGTATGCATGGACCTTTTTGCTGATTCCCATACTTTCATATATTGTTTCCAGATTCATCTGATTATTTCCTTTTCTTTTAACACGCCTACAATTGCCTCAAGAATCCGCTCATCCTCATATCCGTACTCGTCTTTGTTCATCCAGATCACATCTCTCTCCCGCTTAAACCAGGTGATCTGCCTTTTTGCAAAATGGCGGGTATCCCGTTTCAATATCTCCACCGCTTCCTGGAACGTATATTCTCCGTCCAGATACGCCAGCATTTCTTTATAACCCAGTCCCTGCATGGACACCATGCCCCTCTGACAGCCCATTTCTTTTAAACGGATGACTTCTTCCAGAAGGCCGTCGGCAAGCATCTCGTCGATTCGCTGTTCGATACGGGCATAGAGCCTCGCCCGATCGTCGTTCAGAACAAAATACGCATAATTGTACGGAGATTCTTTTGCCCGCTGTTCCTCGTTATGCTCAGATATCTTCTTTCCGGTTATCCGGTAGAATTCCAGAGCGCGGATGACCCGCTTTACATTGTTTTCATGAATGGCATCTGCAGATGCCCCGTCTACTTTCCGGAGTTCTTCATGCAGCGCGCGCGCGCCCTTTTCTGCTGCCAGCCGCTCCAGTTCCTGCCGGTGAGGACCTGCTTTGTTTTCTGTAAAATCCACGTCTCCCACGATGGACTGAATATAGAAACCCGTGCCGCCCACCAGAATCGGAATATGTCCGTGATTTTGAATCTTCGCAATGGCTTCCTTTGCCATCTGCTGAAAACGGACCACATGAAACTCCTCAAAGGGTTCCAGCTCGTCCACCAGATAATGAGGCACGCCCTGCATCTCCCCGGGACGGATCTTTGCAGAACCGATATCCATATGTTTATATATCTGCATGGAATCTGCCGATATGATCTCTCCACCGATGGTTTTCGCCAGTGCAATGGACAGCCTGGTCTTTCCCACCGCCGTCGGCCCGGTCAGGATCACTAATGGTTCTTTTTTCATCTGCACAATCCTTTACACGATTCGTTTAAATTTTTTCTCCAGTTCGTACTTTGTCATGGAAATAATCGTCGGCCTGCCGTGAGGACAGTTGTAAGGATTTTCCAATGTCAGAAGCTCGGCGATCAGCGCTTTTGCCTCCATGGCGGACATACGGTGATTCCCCTTGACCGCCGCCTTGCAGGACATGGAAGCCACTTTGTCCAGCAGAGAATCCGAACTGACGTTTGCCGTAATCTCCGACAGGCTGTCCAGAAGCTCCATCAGGATGCCCTGCTCTGCAATCCCCGACAGATGGGAAGGAACCGCCCGGACCGCGTACGACCGTTCTCCGAACTCTTCGATTTCAAATCCCATATCGATAAAATTCTGACGGTATTTCAGGAAAAGCTGATCTTCCTGCATGCTCAGATTCAGCACAATGGGCGGTGACAGAAGCTGGGACTGAAAAGTCCGCTCCCTCAGATCCTTCATCAGCCGTTCATAGAGCACTTTTTCGTGGGCGGCATGCTGGTCGATGATGTACAGCTTATCCTGGTACTGCACCAGCCAGTAGGTGTCAAACAGCTGTCCGATGATCTCATGTCGGATGACTGCTTCTTTTGCCAGAAGCTTCCCATCGAAGAGAGTAAGCTGCTCCGGTTCTGACTGCGGCTTTGACGGCTTTGGCTCCCGTCCAGCCTGATAGCCGTTGTCCTCCTTCAACACCTGCTGCTCCTGCCTGTGGCGTTCTTCCACCCGCTTCCGCATTTCTGCCATGAACCAGGCAAGGTCCTGCTCTGGAGGAGCGGGCGGTTCCGGAACCGGCTCTGAAGTCTTCTGCGTCAGTCCGTGCGAAGACCTTCCCGCTCCCGGATCTGATGTCTGCGGCTGCAAAACCGGCTTCCTCTCTGAGGATTTCGTCTCCTTCCCGATCGTCACTTCCGGAATCAGTTCTTTCCCCGCCAGTGTCTCTTTGATCACGCTCTGTATTGTATTGTAGACCAGATTCTGGCTGCTGAAACGCAGTTCCATCTTCGTGGGATGCACGTTGACATCCAGCATGGTCCCGTCCATCCGGATATTCAGGCACACAAAGGGATACCGGTGCTGCATCATGAACGTTTTGTATCCGTCCTCAATGCCTTTGGCAATTACCCTGCTTTTCACATATCTGCCATTGACAAAATAATTCTCATAGTTGCGGTTTCCTCTGGAAATCTCCGGTTTTCCGATGAATCCGCTGATCTTAAGCGGTCCCTCCTCCCGTTCCACGGACAGAAGCCGCATGGCGATATCCCTTCCGTAGATATGGTAGATCACATCCTTCAGGCTGCCGTTTCCCGCAGTCTGAAGCTTCATCTGGCCGTTGATGATGACTTTAAAGGAGATTTCCGGATGTGAAAGCGCCAGATGCGTCATCAGCTCGTGTACCGCCGCCGCCTCTGTCATCTCCGTCTTTAAGAATTTTTTCCGGGCCGGCGTATTGTAAAACAGATTCCGTATAATCAAGGTGGTTCCGTCAGGAGCGCCTGTCTCCTCCAGACTCTTTTGTACGCCGCCCTCCAAACAGCACCGGCTTCCCAGAAGTTCCGTTCTCGTCTTTGTAATCAGTTCCACCATGGATACTGCGCAGATGCTGGACAGAGCCTCTCCGCGAAAACCAAGGGAAGTGACTCCGGCAAGATCCTCCACGCTTCGGATCTTGCTGGTGGAATGCCTGAGAAACGCCAGTGGAATATCCTCCTTCTCCATCCCGCTCCCGTTGTCTGTAATTCGTATATAGCCGATCCCGCCCTCCCGGATCTCCACGGTCACCTGAGTAGCTTCTGCATCCACGGCATTCTCCACCAGTTCCTTTACGACCGACGCCGGCCGCTCCACCACTTCGCCGGCGGCGATCTTATCGATCGTCTGCTGATCTAATACTGCGATTCTGCCCATCTTTTTCTCACCATCTGTTCTTCAGCCTGTTCTGCAGCCGGTAAAGGGTATTCAGAGCGTCCACAGGCGTCATGTTGGATATGTCCAGCTCCTGAAGCTCCTTTACCACATCGTCATCCTTGACTGTATCAAAAAGGGATATCTGTTCCAGATCCACCTCGTCATATTTCTTCGGCCTGCTCTTCTGCTTCGCCCTGGTCCGCCGTTCCTCCGCAATATCCTTTGCCTTCACGGAGATATCCGCCCGGCTCAGCTCCTCCACCAGTTCTTTTGCCCGTGCGATCACGCTGTCCGGAACGCCTGCAAGCTTTGCCACCTGGATCCCATAAGATTTATCCGCACCGCCCTTGACGATTTTTCTTAAGAATACGATGTCGTCTCCTTTTTCCTTTACTGCAATGCAGTAGTTGTTCACGCCGTCCATGGTTCCTTCCAACTCGGTCAGCTCATGATAATGAGTGGCGAACAGAGTTCTGGCGCCCAGAAGCTTTCGGTCCGCTATGTGCTCAATGACTGCCCATGCAATGCTGAGTCCGTCAAACGTGCTGGTTCCCCGCCCGATCTCATCCAGAATCAGCAGGCTGCCTGCCGTGGCGTTTCTGAGAATATTGGATACCTCATTCATCTCCACCATGAAGGTGCTCTGTCCGCTGGCAAGGTCATCGGAGGCGCCCACGCGGGTGAAGATCCGGTCTGCAATACCAATATCCGCACTGTCCGCCGGCACAAAACTTCCCACCTGCGCCATCAGGACGATCAGAGCAGTCTGACGCATGTAGGTGGATTTTCCCGCCATATTGGGACCTGTAATAATGGAAACCCGGTTGGCATGATTGTCCAGATACGTATCATTGGCAATAAACATGTTTCCGGCAATCATCTGCTCCACCACCGGATGACGTCCGTTCCGGATATCAATCAGCCCTCTGCCGTTGATCTTTGGCCGTACATAACCATTCTTGTCCGCTACATAGGCAAGACATGTGAATACATCCAGCCTTGCCACCGCTTTTGCCGTCTTCTGGATCCGCAGGACCTGGGCGGCGATCCGGTCGCGGATGTCTGTAAACAGCTCATATTCCAGAGCCGTCAGCTTCTCCTCCGCTCCCAGAATCGTATCCTCCAGCTCCTTTAACTCCGGCGTGATATAACGTTCCGCATTGGTCAGCGTCTGTTTGCGGATATAGTCTTCCGGCACAAGCTCTTTATAGGAATTGGTCACTTCCAGATAATAGCCGAAGACTTTATTATATTTGATCCGGAGATTCTTGATGCCGGTCCGCTCCCGCTCCTTCGATTCGATCTGCGCCAGCCAGGTCTTTCCCTCAGTCCGGGCGGTGCGGAACCGGTCCACATCCTCATGGTAACCGTCCCGGATCATATTTCCCTCCCGGATCGTGATGGGAGGATCCTCTTTTATGGAACGGTCGATCAGCTCATACAGATCTTCCAGCCCGTCCAGATCCTCCTGGATCTCCAGAAGCAGCGGGCTTTTCAGTTCTGCCAGCAGTGTCTTCAGATGGGGCAGCATCCCAAGAGAGGTCTTGAAAGCGATCAGATCTCTGGGATTCGCCGTCTGATAACTGATGCGTCCGATCAGACGTTCCAGATCATAGATGGGGCTTAAATATTCCCGAAGCTCCTCTCTCGTAATCAGCTGACTGTTCAGTTCTTCCACTGCCGTAAGCCTTTTCTCGATCTCTTCCCGGTCGATCAGCGGCTGTTCGATATAGCTTCGCAGCATTCTGGCTCCCATGGCAGTCCTGGTTTTGTCCAGCACCCACAGAAGCGACCCTCTCTTCTGTTTTTCCCGCAGCGTCTCCACCAGCTCCAGATTACGCCGGCTGGAACTGTCGATGATCATGAAATTTCCGGATACATAAGGCTGCAGTCTGGACATATGGCTTAAAGAAGTCTTCTGCGTCTCTGTCAGATAGCGAAGAAGCGCTCCTGCTGCAATGACCCCGCAACCGAAATCAGCCACTCCCAGTCCTTCCAGAGATGCTGCCTGAAAATGCTCCAGCAGTCCTTTTCTGCACAGTTCATCGTCAAAATACCAGTTCTCCAGAGAATACATGGCGATCCCAAGACGTTCCTTCAAGTCCTCCATATCCACGCCGCTCATCAAAAGCGCCTCGTTACAGACAACTTCCCTTGGAGAGAACTTACACATTTCGTCAATGAGCTTTCTCGCTGAATCCAGTTCCGTAACAAAATAATCACCGGTCGTCACATCTGCAAATGAGATTCCGAACCGGTCGCTGACATAGACGATGCTCATGATATAGTTATTTCTGGATTCATCCAGCGCCTGCGTATTCAGATTGGTCCCCGGCGTTACGACGCGGATCACTTCCCGCCTGACCAGCCCTTTGGCAAGCGCCGGATCTTCCATCTGTTCACAGATCGCAACCTTATAACCTCTGGACACCAGACGGCTCAGGTAACCTTCCACAGAATGGAACGGAACACCGCACATGGGCGCCCGTTCCTCCAGACCGCAGTTCTTGCCGGTCAGCGTCAGCTCCAGCTCCTTTGATACGATCTTAGCATCGTCAAAAAACATCTCATAAAAATCTCCAAGACGATAAAAAAGGATGCAGTCTTTATATTCTTCCTTGGTTTTCATATATTGCTGCATCATTGGTGTAAGTTCCGCCACGAAAGTACCTCTCTTTGTTTATAATCATCCGATATTGTCAAAAAACACCTGCTGGGGCTTTACATACCCCCGCAGGTGAATTTTTTACCCGTGAACCTCTTCGTGAAAACGTTCCAGCAATCGATCGATCACGTGAACAAGATGGCCGATCTCCGGCTTGGTAAGCTGCTCATCTGCGCCGAGCGCTTCCCCTTTGATCCGCATCTGGTCATCAATCAGAGATGAGAAAATTACAACCGGAATCTTCTTCAGCCGTGGATCATCTTTTACAAGTTTTGTCAGACGATGTCCGTCCATCTCCGGCATCTCAATATCTGTAATGATCAGATTTACCTTATCGTACAGATCTGAATCATGGCGCATGGTCTCCAGATAATTCCATGCTTCCTGACCATTGTTGAAATTCTTCACATCCATGAAGCCTGCCCGTTCCAGAGAATCATCTATCATCTTCTGAAGAAGTACTGAATCTTCTGCGATTACAAGCGGACTGCTGCACAAAGGACGGTCACCCATCTGCTCTACCTCGGAAATCTGGATTGTTGTCTCCGGAGCGATTTCAGCCACAATCTTTTCAAAATCCAGAATCGTCACCAGCTCTCCTGCACACTGAGCAATACCCGTTGCCACGCCTTCCTCTCCGTGAGACAGCGTCTTATCCGGCTTCTGAATATCTTTCCAGGAGATACGGCTGATTCCTTCAATGCTCTGGACACGGAAAGCAACCGTCATCTTGTTGAAATTCGTAACAATGAACAAATCTCTTGGTTTATGCTCCAGATCTTCACCTGTCAGATAATATCCCAGATCAATGACCGTGATCAGAATATCTCTTGGTTTGAAGATTCCTTCCACTGCCGGATGAGCATGGGGCATGATCTTCACCTTCTCACTCATCATGATTTCCTTAACCTTGGCAACGTTGATTCCGTAGAACTCCCCCTGAATCGTGAACTTCATGATCTCGATCTCGTTAGTACCTGATTCCAGAAGAATACCCTCTTTTTCTTTCTCCACTTGTATCCGCTCCTTCCTGTATAGATGTTTCTTATATCACAGATGTTTCTCCGGCTTACCCGCCGTCCGGATGATGACATCCCCGTTGGCAATGTTAATCAACATGGTCCGGGCATAGCTCCCGCCGGTATCCTCAGCCGCAATACGCATCCTTTCCTGCATTAATAATTTTTTTACCATCGCCGCATTTCTCTGTCCTATATTTCCAAAATCCGAATTTCCCCGGATCTCGAACATCTTGGCCCCTCCTGCAATCTTCACGATGGTCCTGCTCTTCAGCATTCCAAAAGCAGACATCTTGCGGATCATTTCCTGAAGTCCGCTGTCCGCATACTTAAAAATCTTCGGATCCGTCGGATCCGTCCTGGAAGGCAGCATAATGTGTAAAAGTCCGCCCAGACGGATAGCCGGATCATACATTGTGATCCCGATACAGGAACCAAGTGCATATGTAATGATCTGCCCTTCCCCTCTGGCAAACTTCATATCACCGATTCCTACTTTTATATCTTTTCCCGTCAATTCGATACACCTAATTTCTCTAATATCCTGTTCAGAGATGCGATGTCAGGAAGCATCAAAAGTCCGTCAGAAAGCCTGACACCATCCATGATGAATTCCGCATTAATATACATCAGCTTATCTGTCTCATAACCATATTCCGCAATCGGAACCGTCAGTATCCCGCCAAGCATATTTACGGTGGAACTTGGAACTGACAGATCAATATCCACGCCTACAAGCTGTGCAAATGCATTCACATAAGAACAGATGATGATATTCCCCACCTCTTCCAAAGCGGAATAATCCATATCATCCATATCCTCAAAGGATGTGTATTTCTTCCCAATCAGCTTTTCCAGTACCGCATTGGCCATATCCATCTTAAAAATAAACAAAATCAGCCCGTTCACATCATTCGACATCTGAACCAGCGTTGCCGCCACCAGTTCCTCAATCTCCCCGATCTTATCCACTGCTTCCTCATAGCCAAGAACGCTTACCTCCGGAATTGAGATCCGGATCTCCTTTTGAAGAAGCTTTGAAAGAGACGTAGCCGCATGGCTGGTACCAATACTGCTGATCTCCTTCATGACATCCAGTTCCTGAAGGTTCATTTCTTCATAACTTTTAATTCTCATAGTCACCTCTTGACGCTGTGGTTATCCCCTGAGGGAATTAATGGTAGATTCTATCTCATCTTCTGTTGACACGACTTTGAGCGCATAGGAAAACGCCCGCTGTGTCTCTATGACCTTTACCATCTCATCCGCCATGCTCGCTCCGGAAGACTCCAGCGCGCTGGAAGTAAAAACAGGGTTCTCAATCAATATGGGCTGTGCTCCCTCGTCTGACGGCGCAAACCCATTGTCCCCCACATTCATAAGACGGCTGGGATTATTGAAGGTATACAGGGCAATACGGCCTTGTATTTCTGCCATATCCTCCGCTCCTTCTCCATTGGCATCGGGCATCTGCCCAACCTCGATGGGCTGCTGGTTCTGATCCAGCACCAGCTTATTGGACTCTGTCAGCAGATAAAAACTTCCGTTCAGTTCTCCCCTGTGAAAACGTCCGCTTCTTGTATAGGTAATTTCATCGGTTCCCACATCCTGTACCATGAAAAAAGCATTGTCCTGCATAATCGCAAAATCCAGCTCCCTGTTGGTCTGGGTAATCGCCGATGTTCCAAAATCTGTATAGGTCCTCTGCACTCTCATGCCGTTGCCCGCCATAAGTTCCGTTACCGCATCTTCCGAATCATTGAGATTATAATTCAAAAGATCAGAAAATGCCACATTTTTTGCCTTAAATCCATAATTGTTAATATTGGCAAGATTATTGGAAACCACGCTTAATTTTGCCAGATAACTCCCGGCTCCAAGAGCCCCCGTATAAAATGACTGGTACATACTGCCTCCTGTTATAATCTTCCGACATCCGTCGCTGATTTGCTCATCACCTGGTCATACATCTTGAGTACCTGAGCGGCGCTCTGCAGCGCCCTCTGGGATGACATCATGTTTGTCAGTTCCTCTACCATATCCACATTGGAGCGCTCCACTGTCTTCCACAGTACTGACGTCTCTCCTTCTGCCAGCTCTCTGGAAGCCTGTTCCGTGGAAAAAACGCCATAGTCATTCTTGTGAAGCTGCCCGTAATCTTCAAAATCCACAATGCGCAGCTTCCCGAACTCCCGGGTACCTCCATCCCGGTCCACTACCCGAATCGTTCCGTCACTGCTCACCTGGAAATCTTCATTATCGATCTGAATCGGCTGTCCGCCTTCGCCCTGAACCCTGCCCACATTGTTCAGCATCAGATATCCTTCACTGTCCACACTGAAAGAGCCGTTTCTGGTGTAGCGGACGCCTTCAGCCGTGTCAATGCAGAAAAACCCTCTGCCGCTCAGAGCAAAATCATAAATGCCGCCCGTAGGATCAAAACTTCCCTGTTCATAATTCACATAAGTTCTTTCTGCTGTTTTGATCTTGGAAGTCACTCCCAGCTCCACCGGATTGTTTTTGTTGGTACGTCCTGTCCGGTAAAGCATCTCCTCTTCAAAAGTGCTGCTGACCATCTTGTCTCTTTTATAGCCGGCCGTCTGAATATTCACCATATTATTACTGATGACGTTCAGATTCCTGGTCTGTGTCAGCATACCGGATGTCAGGTTGTAAAATCCCTGATACATACCTTATCCTCCTATTCTAGTTCCGCATCCGCAGGAATGATGCCCTGCGATGCTGTTTTTTTGATCCTGGTTCCGCATCCGCCCTCACAATGCTCTGTGTCCAGACAGATGCTCTTTGTCGTTGTCTGACTTTAAACGTAGCTGCTCATGAAATCCTTTAATTTCTGGATTGCACTGCTGTGAATCTGTGAGATTCTGGGCTCGCTGACTCCCATTACCACTGCAATCTGTCCCATGTTCAGCTCTTCCACATAATACAGAGAGATAACCAGCTGTTCCTTCTCTTTCAGGCTCTTCACCGCCTGCGCCAGGATCTGCCTGGATTCTTCCTGCAGAAAGGCGCTCTCCGGCTGGGAGTTATGATCCCGGCTTGAAAGCTGCAGGGACTGATGTTCGTCCTCATCGTCAATCAGCATATCCAGGGAAAGCACATTCATTATAACGCTCATACGCTGAAGCTTCCTGTACTTTTTTATATCCATCCCGATATGCTTTGCAACTTCCTCGTCTGTGGCGTCACTTCCCAGCGCAATCCTGGCATCTTCCATTATTCGGACCTGCTTGCGAAAATCCCTCGGCATCCAGTCGTTCTTGCGCACCAGATCAATGATCATCCCCCGGATGCGTCTTGATATAAAAGTCTCAAACTTATTATCACGCTCCGGATCGTATCTGTCAATCCCTTTCATGATGGCAATCACGCCTTCATTAATAATATCTTCCATCTGAAGAGATCCGGCATACACCCCTCTCATCTGCACGGCAATTGTTTTCACAATATACAGATAACGCATGACCAGCTCCTGCTTGATGGACAGCTCCCCGCTTTTCTGATATAAGGCAAGGAGTTCTTCATTTGTCTTGTCTTTTAGCTTTTCTGTCTGAAGCACCATACCTTAAACTCCTTGTAGATCAGGCTCCCCTCCTCTCTGGATTCTCAAGAGTCAGGCTGCCGATAGACTGTATCTGGATATTATTTGCTATCTCGTTGAAAGACAATACCCTGACATTTGGATAAAACTGATCAATCAGCCGGTAAAAATGAACTCTCATTACCTGAGACGTTAAGATAACCGGATTCTGTGAAAGGCTGTTAAACTTTTTAAGCTGCACCGTAATCTGGTTGATCAGACTCTGCAGTACATCCGGGTTCAACGCCAGGTAATACCCCCGCTCTCCCTTGGACAGGCAGCTTACCATTGTACGCTCCAGCTCTGAATCCAGCGTAAGCACTTTCATGCTGCCATCCTCACAATACAGACGGGTAATTGTACGTTTTAACGCCGTACGGATATGTTCGATCAGTCCGTCTACATCCTTGAGAGGAAGTCCCGTCTCCGAGATGCTTTCCAAAGCCGTTTCAATGATGGTTTCCAGATCTTTGATCGGTACGCCCTCCTTCAGAAGACTGGTCAGAATCTTCTGGAACAGGCTGTAGTTGATGAAATTCGGGAAAGCTTCTTCAATCAGTTCAGGAGACGTCTTCTTCGTATTCTCAACCAGATGGATGATCTCCTGTCTGGTCAGAAGTTCATGTGCATGCTGTTTGACCACCTCGGACAGATGAGTGACCAGAACCGACAGAGGATCAATCACCGTATATCCATAGATTTCTGCCATCTCCCGGTCTTCCGGACGGATCCAGCGGCTTGGAATCCCATATGCAGGTTCTATCGTCTCAATACCGTCAATTTCTTTCTCCGGATTCTCAGGATCCAGAGCCAGATAATAATCTACCAGAAGCTCACCCTTCGCCACCTCTTCCCCTTTGATCTTAATACAGTACTGATTCGTGTTAAGCGCCGAGCTGTCGCGAAGACGGATCGATGGAATCACAAATCCCATATCCTGCGCATACTGCCGCCGGAAGATCACGATTCGGTTGATCAGCTTTCCGCCGACCGATTCGTCTACCAGAGGAATCAGACTGTAACCGAATTCCATCTCTATTGGTTCTACAGTCAGCAGATTATATACATTATTTACATCCTTATAATACTCTTCTTCTGAGACCTGTCTTAATGTTTCGCCTCCGGCCTCTCCCGGAATATCTTCCAGAGGCGCCTCCGGTCCGGCTCCGGAAGCGAAACCAACCGCCGCCATGGAAGGCTCTTCTTTAATCCTCCTGGACAGATAATATCCGCCCCCAATCAGTCCGACAGAAACAATCAGAAGCTGAAGCACCGGCATGCCGGGAATCACACTGAGGACGCCGATCACCACTCCACTGATCATGATCGCCGTCGGCTGCGCTGTAAACTGTTTGGAAATATCTTCATTCAGGCTGCCTTCTGCAACTGCCCTGGTAACGATCATACCCGTAGCCGTTGAGATCAGGAGAGACGGAATCTGTCCCACAAGGCCGTCGCCAACCGTTGCAATGGAATAGGTAACTGCTACTTCTCCAAGGGTTCCGCTTCCCTGAACCATACCGATGATAATACCTCCGACCAGATTAATGCCGGTTGTGATCAAAGACATGACTGAGTCGCCTTTTACAATCTTCGTCGCACCATCCATGGAACCGTAGAAATCCGCTTCCCGCTGAATCTTCTCACGTCTTACCTTGGCCTGCTGCTCATCAATCAGTCCGGAATTCAGATCCGCATCAATTGCCATCTGTTTACCAGGCATGGCATCCAGCGTAAATCTTGCCGCAACCTCAGATACGCGTTCCGCTCCTTTGGTAATAACCAGAAACTGCATCAAAACGATGATAAGATAAATAATAAGACCAACGACAACATTTCCCTGCAGGATAAAATCACCGAAAGCCTTGATGATCTGCCCGGAAGATCCGGAATTCGTCAGGATGTTTCTTGTTGTAGACACATTAATACCAAGGCGGAACAAGGTTGTGACCAGCAAAAGCGATGGAAATATGGCAAATTCCAGAGGTTCCCTGATCGTCATGGTGATGACCAGAATCATCAGTGACAGGGACATATTCAGAATGATCGCCACGTCGACAATTGCAGCCGGCATCGGTATGATCAGCAATAATATAATTGTCAGTACAAACAGTACCACCGAATAGCTTAATAATTTCTTCATTCAGGACTCCATCTATATAAAATATGCGGACACCGCTCTTTGCATACTTCCGGAAAAGCGGATGCTACTGCAGCATCTCGTCTCTGTGATTGAGCCGGTAGATATATACCAGAAGCTCTGCCACCGCACCATAAAATTCCGCAGGTATCTCCCGGCCTACTTCACAGGAAGCATAAAGGGCCCTCGCAAGAGGACGATCTTCCAATACAGACACGCCGTGTTCTTCTGCAACCTTTATAATCCGAAAGGCCAGATGATCCTGCCCCATGGCCAGTACCACGGGCGCTCCATGCTTCTTTGGGTCATATTTCAGGGCAACTGCAAAATGCGTAGGATTTCTCACAACCACATCGGCCTCCGGCACGCTCTGCATCATCCTGCTCATGGCCATCTGCCGCTGGATCCTCCGGATCCTTCCCTTAATCTCCGGATTTCCCTCCGTCATCTTATATTCTTCTTTTACTTCCTGTTTGGTCATCTTCAGATTATTCTCATAATCCCATCTCTGATAGAGAAAATCAAAAAAAGCCACCACAGCAAAAGCAATACATACTTTCTTCACCAGATCAAACACCATCGACAGCATCTGTGTAGTAGAACTGAAGATCGGCATATCGATCATACGGGCAATCGGGCTTAAATCACTTTTCACCAGATTGTAAAGCAGAACCAGCAATATGGCTATCTTGATCAGATTCTTTACAAGATCCACTACCTTTTTCAGTCCAAACAGATTCTTGATCCCGCTGATGGGGTTCAGCTTACTGAATTTAGGCTTTACGGATTCCATTGTAAAAAGAAAGTGGGTCTGTATGCCATGCCCCAGAATTCCCAGCACCAGGGAAACTGTCAAAAGCGGTAACGCGCACTTCAGCAGGGACAGAACTGAATAGGCATAGATCTGAGGGGAATCCTCAAACGGCGCATCCTGACCTATAACAGAAAAATAAAACTCCATATAGCTTCGCAATGTCTCATAAATGAACGGAAGCACGAGTTTTGTCATATAGAACACGCCAAACAGCATCAGTACTGTGACAATATCCTTGCTTTGAAATACATTTCCCTTTTTTCTCGCATCTCTTCGCCGTTTACTGGTTGGCTGTTCGGTCTTCTCCTGTCCATTCGCTTCCGCCAAACTCACCACTCCCTTCTGATGCCCGCGCAGGTCATCAGCCTCCGCTTTGCTCCGGTTGGTGACATTCCGGTTGATGACATTATATCATAAGTCGCAATGCCTGTTCTACATATAAGAATAAATTGTCAATAATTGTATACATCTTACTGGCAACCGGAGTGAACATGTATAAAAGCATCATCAGGCCTACAATGATCTTCAGCTGAAAATTCACTGCAAACACATTGATCTGAGGAATAATACGCATCAGAATCCCTACCGCCGTCTCCGTCACAAGTTCCATGGCCAGGATCGGAAATGCAAGCTGCAGACCGGTTGCAATACTGGTCTTGAAAATCTCCAGCATCAGCGCGGACAGCTCCGGACGAATCACAACCTCGCCGAATGGAATCAAACGCGCAGAACTGTAAATAAGCGCCATCAGACGAACATGACCGTTCCCTGCCAGGAATAAAAGCACAAGAAATGTATAATACATTCCTGACGTGATCGTCATCTGCGTATTGTACTGCGGATCATAGGTCTGCGCCATGGACAATCCCATGGTATAATCCAAAACCGCAGCTGCAAAACGAACAACGGCAAAAGAAAGCTCCATGGAAAACCCAATCGCAAATCCCACCATCAGTTCTTTTACCAGCATGAATCCGAACTCAAGCATAAAAGCCGGTTCATGGGCCAGAACGCCGTCCGTTCCCCCATACAGCAAAAAAGACAGGACCAGAATCATAGCCCCTTTCACAGGATTCGGTATGTTGGAACGTCCCAATATAGGATTCAGTGCAATCGCACCCGTCATCCTCATAAATACCAGCGCAAAAAGGATGAACATATTGTCAGCCCCCTGCGATCAGCCCGATCATCTGTTTCAGGAAATCCTGAAGCATGGTCAGAATCGTCCCCCCCAGAAATCCCATTACTGCCAGTATGGCAAGAAATTTAGGTACAAACGTCAGTGTCTGCTCATTGATCTGCGTAGCCGCCTGAAAGATGGATATGACAACTCCCACCACCATGCTGACCAGCAGAAAAGGAAGCGAAAGCCTGAGCGCAAGCAAAAATGCCTGATATAAGATGTCAAGTACCTCTACCTCTGTCATCAGCGGCTCCTTTCCATGTCACATCGGATATTATTTAAAACTGGAGACAATTCCTGAGAACACAAGCTCCCAGCCGTCCACCGTTACAAAAAGCAAAAGTTTAAAGGGCAGCGATACCATCGCCGGAGGAAGCATAACCATTCCCATGGACATCAGCGTTGTTGCAACAATCACATCAATCAACAGAAATGGCAGATAGATAAAGAATCCTGCCATAAATCCACGCCTCAGCTCCGAAGTCAAAAAAGACGGAACAATGACCGTAAGAGAATAATCCATCGGATCCTCTTCAATCTCCGTCCCTGACATATCGATAAAATTTTCCAGCGTACTGATTTCCGTGTTGCGCAGCATGAATTCCTTCAGCGGAACCGTCATCTGTTCAATCGCCTCTTCCTGCGTATACTCTCCCCGAAGATATGGCTGATAGGCTTCCTCGTTGATCTGATTGACAACCGGACTCATAATATACAATGTTAAAAACAGCGCAATGCCTACCAGAACCATATTGGGCGGTGACTGCTGGACTCCCAGTGCATTTCTGGTAAAGGAAATGATGATGATCGTCCGGGTGAACGAGGTCATCATAATAACTATGGAAGGAAGCAGCGCCACAAGAGTAAGCATATAGAGCAGTTCCAGAGTAGGAACGCTCCCGCCGTTTAACTGTGTCAAAAGATCACTCATTCGTCCACTCCCTTTTTCCCATCCCGAAACTTTCTGTATTTATCCAGAATCTCCTGAAAAGAAGGCTTCGCCGTATCCTGCGGATACTGCGGCATGTCCTCTTCAAAATCTCCCTCTACTTCAGCCAGAAGCTGGATACCGGCCTGGCTGACGCCGATCAGATAATTATGTTCTCCTGTACGCAGCAGGAGGATTCTTCGGTCCTGCCCCACCTGAAGCTGGCTGAGCACCTTCATATTTCCGGAGCAGGCATTCATCCCCCACTGTTTTCCCAGCATGCGGCTGCACCAGTATGCCAGAAAAAGTACGCCGACTACCGCCAGGATCGCATTAAACAAAGACAAGACTCCCATCGTCACAGACTTTCCGGATTGATCTCTCTTGAAACGATTTCCGTAATACGGATACCGAAGTTATCCTCTACCACAACGATATCGCCTCTTGCAATACACTGTCCGTTCACAAACAGATCCACCTGCTCTCCAGCCATCTTGTCAAGAACAACCAGCGTGCCCTGGGTAAACTCAAGAATATCCCGAACCAGTCTCTTGGTTCTTCCGATCTCCACGGATATTTCCAAAGGCACCTTCATCAGCATCTCCTGATTGGTCTTATCCTCCACTCCGGTCCCCGCCTCGTCGCGGATCTGCTCGGAAGACAGCGGACGGATAATGGAACTCTCTTTCCTGGACGGCTCCTGAGGCTTCGGTTTCATCATCTCCATCATCTGCATCTGCGTCTGCTGCATCTGATTCAGTAACTGAAGCATCATCGGATCCATCGCCGGAGCCGGATATGGATAATACGGCTGCTGACCGGCCTGAGGCATCGGCTGCTGTACTGCAGGCTGCCCCTGGGGTTCAGATGCCGGAGCTCCCTGCATGGATGACATCAGCGCATCCATTTCTTCCTGCGACATGCTTCCTCCT
>CAJTXP010000002.1:87810-191782 GCA_910583615.1 uncultured Lachnospiraceae bacterium
CCGGATGAAGCTGCCGGTGCAGGCGCTTCTGACGGTCCCTGCATGGACGACATCAACGCATCCATCTCCTCCTGCGACATGCTTCCTCCTCCGGATGAAGCTGCCGGTGCAGGCGCTTCTGACGGTCCCTGCATGGACGACATCAGCGCGTCCATCTCTTCCTGCGACATGCTTCCTCCGCTTTCGGATGAAGCTGCCGGCGCAGCTTCCTCTGCAGGCGCCGCCGCTTCTGCAGCCGCCCCTGCATCATCACCGCCAAGGCCAAACGGAGTCAGGAGACGCTTCGCAAGATCCGTTGACATAATATTCATAAACTCACTGTTGAGTTTTTCTTCAATCTCCAGTCGGAAACGGACGACAACCATCCCCTCTTCATCCGGAAAATACTTATCCTTGAATTCCTCCGGCTCCCCGATGTCGAAAGACTTGGGGGTAGAGATATTTACAGGAAAACCCAAAAACTCTGATAATGCTGTTGCTGATGCACCCATCATCTGATTCATAATCTCACAGATTGCACTGATGTAGATCTCATCCATCTCAAAAGCTTCATCTGATGGAGTATCTCCCAGCAGCGTGCCGACGATGATGCGTACATCTTCCTTTCGGAACATCATGACATTTTTGCCCGCCAGTCCCTCGACATAAGCAATCTCCACACCAATTGCCGGTTCCAGTTTCTTAAACTCGAACTCATCACGGCTTTGGACACGCACGACAGGCGTCGTGATATCCACCTTCGTGCCCAGCAAAGTGGAAACTGCTGTTGCCGAGGCGCCGAGACTGATGTTCATAATCTCGCCTATGGCATCTATTTCCATTTCGTTAAATCTGCTAGCGCCCATTTTTTAATCTCCTTTTGTCCATATTTATTCATGCAGACGGAATATTATTTGCCAATCTCCAGCGCTTTCTGTGCCATCGCCTTGATCGCATTTAATGCTGTAATATTTGCGTCATAGGATCTGGTCGCCGACATGGCATCCACCGTCTCCTTCAGGAGATCCACATTGGGCATCTCAACAAATCCATCCTCGTTGGCATCCGGATGTCCCGGATTGTAGACCATCTTCATCTCGCGGTCATCTTCCACAATCTCAGCAACTCTCACGCCAACTCCTGCGCTGCTGATCCCTTTTCCTTTTGCAGCATTCCTGAGCGCATCCCGAAATGAGTTGGTCCCATAACTTTCAAAGACCACGTCCTTCCTGCGATAGGCGCCCCCTTCTTCTGTCCTCGTTGTGTCAATATTGGTGATATTTTCTGAGGCAATATCCATCCTGAGTCTCTGTGCGCTGAGTCCTGAAGCACAGATATCAAAAGAACTTAAAAAAGCCATTCCACTTCCTCCTGACTGATCACTGACCCAGAATCGTCTTTACTGTCTCCACAATACGTTCCTGATTAAATGGTTTTACAATAAAATCCTTTGCACCGGATTTGATCGCATCCACTACCATGCTCTCCTGGCCCATTGCCGTACACATAACGATTTTTGCATCCGGATGATTTCCGCGAATCGCTTTTAAAGCCTGAAGCCCGTCCATATTCGGCATGGTAATATCCATGATCACCATATCCGGACTCTCTTCCTCGTACTTCTTTACCGCTTCGGCTCCATCCTGCGCCTCGACAAAATTGTCATATCCGCTGTCTGTCAGCGCCTTCTTCACCATCATTCTCATAAATGCAGCATCATCCACCAGCATAATCTTCGCCATTGTTTTTTCCTCTCTCTCATAAAAATATTATATGTAGTCTTCTTTATTCAAATGCAGCTGTATCCAGTTCCTCTTCCAGCTCTTCCTCTTCGTAAAGCCTTTGATTGATCCTCACTGCCACATTCTTTTTATATATGCCCATCTTACCGGTAAACCATGCCTGCCTGCCTACAAAAAGCCGCACATCATGATCTTTGGGCTTGCTCATATCGATCACGTCCCCTTCCTTCAGATGATAGATATCATCCAGATCCAGTGCAATCGTTCCAAGCTGTCCGGTAATCGGAAGCAGGGACTCCCGGATGTTATCCAGGATCGTATCCCTGTTATCCTCGTAATCGTAGCCTCTTGCAAGATGCTTACGGCTGTCGATCGTCTGGAAGATGCTTTCCAGGAGCGTTCCCGGCATACAGATCCGGATCTTTTCCGACGCCAGTCCTGCCAGATCCACATTCAGATGAATGATTGCCACCGTTTCATCCAGACCCACATCCTGCATCATGCTGGGATTATCCTCTATTCTCTGAGCCTTGAACTCCATGGACAGATAATTGGCAAAGCCATCCTTCAGAGCCTGAATCAGATAGGAAAGGATTCTGCGGTACAGAGCAATCTCCACATCGGAATAACGGTAACCCGGTTTCACCTTGATGACTTCCTCTGAACCGCCAAGCATATGATCCACCAGCGTAATGACCAGGCCAGGCGACACAAAGATCATAAGCGGGACCAGGTTTTTATTCATATCCTGAATCGAGGCATCCACCAGTGTAACCGCATCATTCTCATTCAGAGAATTTACATATTCGTAATAACGGCGTTCCTGTACCTCCATGACCGTGATATCTGTCATGACCCTGAACAAACCGTTGATCTGAGAAGTAATGATCCGCGCATAATTTTCAAATACGCTGGTCAGTATCTTCATCTTATCTTTTGTGAATTTTCTTGGGCTGTAAAAATCGTACTTACTGTACTTGACTTCTTCTGTCACAGCCTTTTCTTTTTTTACCTCTTTTTCCGTCTCTTCAGGGGCGCTGTCTCCGCCGGAGCTCATGGACTTCAAAAGGGCGTCAATCTGACTTTGGGACAATACATCTGCCATCTAAAAAGCCACCTTTTCTTCATAGTTATTCTGCTGTAGTATCTTCAGCAGCATCCTGAACAGGCTCTGCTGAATCATCCGGAGGATTGATCTCCTCCTCTGGAACTGCACTGGCGGCTCCTTCAGAAGTTGCACCTACTGTATCAAAGGCTTCTCCGCCTGTCACCAGTACAGAACCCGCATTGATACTGTTCGTAAGTTCATCATAGTAATCATTCATGGATTTGATATCTGCATCGCTGTCTATAATCACGAATTCCACCCGTCGGTTCTTTGCCCTGCCTTCACTGGTATCATTTTCACTCACCGAGCGATACTGTCCGTAACTTAAGCCGACCAGCTTGCTGGGATCAATGATATCCTTATTCTGAATGTAGGCTGCCACCTCTGCTGACCTCATGGCCGACAATACCCGATCCGTCCGGGCATTGTTTGCCCGATCCGCCCTCGCCTGCGCCGTATGTCCCATGATATTGATCTGCGCTATACTGTTTTCGTATTGCTGCACTACGTTACAGAGGACATCCAGAACCATCACTGCTTCATCGGTCAGATCAGACCGGTCTCCTTCAAAGAACGTCTGATTTTCAAATACAAGAAATGTATAACCATCTTCTCTGGATATGCTCACTCCTTCGACACCGGCGGAGGAAAGCGCCTCCATCAGAGCAATATACAGTTCTTCCGGATTATCCGGATCGGAAACCGATTCATCAAACTCCATATTTCCTGACACGTCATATTCTGCTTCCGAAATATCCTGATTAATCGCAATCTGTTCCGTATCGCCGGAACTGGGGAAAATACTTTTCACAAAAACTTCCCATTTCTGCTGGTCCAGACTGGACATGGAATACAGCATAACGAAGAAACACAAGAGCAGCGTAACCATGTCGCCATATGTGTCCATCCAGCTTCCGCAGTCTTCACCGCCTCCGCCTTTTTTTCGCCTGCTCATGCCGCTCCGCCCCCTTCACTGCTGCTGGAAGCGTCTCCTGCTTTCAGAAGAAGCTTCTTCTGCTGCGACTGCTTCAGACAGGACAGAAGGTGCTCACGCAGAAACTTCGGATTCTCACCTGCCTGAATCCCCATAATTCCTTCGATGACTGTCATACAGTATAATTCCTCTTCTGCCTGACGGACACGAAGCTTTTTCGCAATTGGCTGGAAAAAAAGATTCGCAAACAAACTGCCGTAGAAAGTGGTAATCAGAGCCACACTCATATCCTGTCCTAATGTACTGGCTCCGCCGCCGCCTTCCAAATCCATGCCCTTTAACATATTGATCAAACCGATCAGCGTACCTACCATACCAAATGCCGGGCAATAGGACGAAGCCTTTTCATAGATACCTGCGGCCTCATCATGTCTGGCAATCATATCATCCATCTGCTTTTCCAGCATACTGCGTACTTTATCCGGGTCATTCGCATCCACAATCATCAGTACGCTCTGTTTTAAAAAAGGGTCTTTGATTTCCTCTGCTTTTTCCTCAAGCGCCAGCAGACCGCTCTGCCTTGCCAGCATCGCCAGATCCACCAGCTCATCCACCAGCTTTGGAATCGCAAATTTCTTTCCTCTGGTCAGCACCATCAGATGCTTTGGTATATCTTTCAGTATCCGCAACGGATAACTTGCCAGCACTGCCGCAATCGTTCCTCCCAGCACGATTACCAAACTCTGCGGGTCCATAAAATTGCCAAGTTTTGAAGTCCCGATTCCCCAAACAACAAGTGCCATACCGATCACTATACCAAGAAGTGTCGTTACATCCATTTCTTCTCCTCCTTGCCTTCTGTCGGCAATCCGTTATTTATCTCTGCCATCCGGCGCAATACAGCTGTGGTAGAATGTCCTCAACTGCTCCACCACGGATTCTGCCGTATCCTTTACCAGATAGTAATAGCCGTTCATCATTTTGATCTTTGTCTCCGGAATGGTTTCCATAGACTCGATCTGCAGTACATTCAAATAAAGTACCTCTCCGCTTAACCGCGTTACCCTGATCATCTCTCTCCTACCACCTTCCGTACTCCATGCAGGCACAGAGCCATAGGAGGAGGGGTTCTCCTCCTTATGGATCCTTGCCATGCGGGCCTCCCGGGCCCTGTCCATGATTTTCTGGTCGGCGCTGCGTCTACCCCGCCGTGCCATTAACGTTTCATGTTGATGAGGTCTGAAAGAATCTCATCGCTGACCGTGATGATCTTACTGTTGGCCTGGAAACCTCTCTCCGCCATGATCATCTCCGAAAACTCTACCGCCATATCCACGTTGGATGCTTCCAGGTAGCCCGGCATGAGGGATGCACGGTTGGAACCGGGAACATCTGCACTACAGGTACCAGTATTGTCGTTTTCAGACGCTTTGTAATAATTGCTTCCGTCTTTGGTCAGACCTTCCTGATTCTGGAAAGTAATAATTGCTACTGTACCGATCGTAAAGACACCGCTCTTTGTCTCTCCATTTTCCTCATAGGTCAGTGTTGCCTCTATATTACCTGCCTTATTGATTTTAATGCTGGTACACTCAAGCGCATTTGCCGGATTCCCATCATCTACAAATGTCGGGTAGCCTGCAGCATTCCCTGGCACAGTCTGAGGAATACGCAACGCCTCCAGATCTCTGTTTCCATTGGGAGTTGCCACTGGATCATTCGCCTGGGTATTCCGGTAACCATACACAAAATTACCATTACCATCAACAATATATCCATTACTGTCTACCTTAAACTGACCAACCCGGGTATAATCATAATTCGCCTTTTTAATTGCAGCTGTATCATTGGCAGCAAGTCCGTTTGTTTGTAT
Organism: uncultured Lachnospiraceae bacterium; assembly: GCA_910583615.1. GTDB lineage: Bacteria > Bacillota > Clostridia > Lachnospirales > Lachnospiraceae > Hominiventricola. The sequence goes on from CAJTXP010000002.1 coordinate 93,447, forward strand.
CTTACCGTCTTTTGTTGCTTTTGTCACAAAAAAACCATTTCCATCGATCGTCGCCGAAAACCCTCCTACATAGGTCGGCGTACTGGCTGTCATGTCAATAGAAATCGTCCCCATCAGAGAACCATAACCGTACTGTGCTGCATTAACACCGCCCGAATCTGCAGTACCGTTCGTCGATGCATTCGCTGACTGGTACATGGTATCCTTAAAGGTATAACTCTGCGATTTATAACCAACTGTATTCACGTTGGCAATATTATGACCGATGACATCCAGTTTGTTCTGATGAGCCCGAAGGCCGGAAACGGCTGAATCCATTGCTCTTAACATATTTCATTAATTCCTTTCTATTCATCATGTTCTGCGGCGGCCTGTTAGATTCCCAGGCTTCCGCCGTTTTTCTTCCGTCCATCCGTCCGCCTGTCAATCAGACAGGCAGACAAAAGCATCCTCATCCGAGGGCCTGCTACATCAGGACGGCACTGTCAATATTGGTAAACACACGTTCTCTCATGTCGCTCTGAGACATGGTAGTAACGACAGTATTGTTGGGTACATTCACAATGAACACTCCCTGAGTTCCGATCACAGCAACATCTTTGGCTCCTTTTCTTCTGGCTCCTTCGACCGCATGTTCCAGATTACTCATCAGCTGACTGTCCATGGCAATTCCCCGTTCATTCATACGTTTCGTGGCATGTTTGGAAAAATTCAGGCCTTCCCTGGCACTCTCCTGGAGCAGTTTTTCAAATGACACCTGGTTTCCACCGACTCCGGCCGTATTTGTATTCCTGCCGGTGACGCCGGCGCGCCCATTTTCCAAACGCTGAACTCCGTTCATCTCCATATGTATTCCTTTCTTCCAAAAACCTCTGTCCGTCTGCAGATCATGCAACTCGAACGATCACTTTTTTCCTTCCTGATCTGTGACACCCGCTGCTGCAGCTGCACCTTCTTCGACTCCTTCGGTCACATCCGCCGGATCTTTTGTACCTTCCGTTCCTCCAGTCACATCTGTCGGATCCTTCGCTCCATCAGTTCCTTCCGTTGTGCTTCCGGACTCTCCAGAACCTTCGGTATCGCCTTCGACTTTATCCGAATCTCCCAGATCCTCTCCAGAACTGTCTCCTTTGTCAGCATACGGATCCGGAATACGTCCTACACCCACCAGATAAGACATCACATACTCTTTGGTGTCTCCTTCCAGTTTGAATGTGGGATTGCCGTTTACAAAACTTACATACTCCACCTTTCCGTATTTAACGCCTGTAGGAATCTCTACGCCTCCTGCCTCTTTTGTAACCATTACGGTTACTTCCTGACCCAGCAGACTTCCTGCATATGTCTGTGTCGTGGTTGCCGTAGCAGCTTCCATGGAGCTGGTCATCGCATCCATCGCCTGCATCATACCCATCTGCACCATCTGTGCCATCATTTCACTGTTATCCATGGGATTTGTTACATCCTGATTCTGAAGCTGCGCTGCCAGAAGCTGAAAATAATCCGTCATGGTCAGTGTATTCTTATCATTGGCCTCAACTGTATAGTTCTGATAGTTATATGCATCTGTAGTTCCACTGACTGTAATACCTGCCATTTTCACTCTCTCCTAAAACTGTTCTGTAACTGCCTACACAAGTCCCAGACGAAGCTGCTGCATAAAAGAATCCGTCTGCGGCTGCTCCTCATGCCTGTGCTGCTGCCTCTCCTGCTGCTGTCCTCCATGACTCTGCCGTTCCTGAGCCTCTTCTCCCGGCTCCTTCTGCGGCTGCTCCGTATAGATCACCGTCTCTTCTCCGGTATGATCTTTCAGGATCGTTGCAATCTCCGACGCTTTCTGGCTTAAAAGCTCCAGCGTCTTTGGATTGGATGCCATCACGGATACCACGGTTTTTCCTGCTTCATACTCCAGCCGGATCGTCAGTTTCCCAAGGGATACAGGTTCCAGTTCCACCGTCAGAACCTGACCGTTTCCAGCTTTTCCTGCGGTCAGTGCCTTTCCAAGTTCCTGAGGCAGTTCTTCTACGGTTGATCTTACCGTTTTTTCTCCCTCCTGGAATTCCGGCTGCGGCACATTCCGAACATTTTCAGCATGTACCGGAGCATCTGACTGCTGCATGGATGCTGTCTGACTTACCTCCCCGCCTGTCAGGCGGCTCTGAAACGGTTCTTCTTCATCCGGAACCGTCTCCCGTTTTTCTGCGGCCGACGCCTGCATGTTCTGCGGACGCTGTCCTGTCACGGATGCTTCCTGATGATCCTCTTGGGGAAGCGGCGCCACATGTTCCGGAGCCTCAGATTCCACCAAACCTGTCTTGAGCTCTGCATCAGCAACATCTGTCTTTGCCGCTTTTGCAGATTCCGGTTTCATCTCCGGTTTTATGGACCCAGGCTTTACGGGCTGTGCTTCCGGCAACACAGATGCTTCCATTGAAAGCTCTCCGGTTTCCTGAACTGCTTCCATAGTCGTGCCATCCGTCAACTCCGGCATAGCATCTGCCGTAATCTGCTGATCCGTAACGGCCGGTTCTGCAATCTGGATCACTGCCTGCTGAAGGATACTCTGTTGAAGTTCCATCTGCGTCAGATCCGGAAGCATTTCCTGTCCGTCTGTTTCCTCCACCTGCTCTTCCACAGCTTCTTCCGGCTGCTTTTCCTCCGGTTTTTCCGCATCTTTCACGTCTTTCGTATCTTTGGCGTTTTCTGCTTTTTCCGGAAGTCCGGTTGGCTCGTTCTGCTGCTGTAAAAGCCTGATGAAATCATCTTTCGTATCCTGAACACGGTTCCGTGCCTGACGCGGTATGGCCGATGACGCCGGCATACCGGACTGCGCCTGCATGTTCATGATCTTCTCCATTCTCTTCCTCCTTTCTTTTTTGTTCTATTTATTTATAATCAACAGTTAAAAAACTGTGATTATCCATTTTTATGTATCAGCCTCTGTGCTGACGTCTCATCCGTATGGCTGCGCTGGAAACAAATTCTTCAATAAATACCTCATCCGCCCTGGCCACAGCCTTCTGATATTCTCTCAATTTGCGGTCTTTTAACTTTTCATATCTGGAAGTGTCCACTTTAGCCTCGATTACTTCCTGTTTTTTTTCATCTTCCTGTTTCTTAAGAACGCTCAGGCGTTCTTTTTCCTCATCAATGATCGTTTCCATCCGGCCGATGCACATATCGAACAGCCGATAATTTTCTATTGTGGACCCTTCTGTCTTAATCTGATCAAAACCATTCTCATAGCCCGTCAATTCTCTTTTCAGGCCCCGTATCTGCTCCTGTTTTCTGTTTACATTCTGCATGATCGCTGCATGTTCTGTCTTCAGGTTGTCAAGCACCTGTGTCTTATAGTCCAGAACTGTTTCCAGTCTGTACTCGAATCTTTTCAATCTGCCTCATCCTCCGTCATCAGCCTGCGATCGCTTCCATAATCCGCAGCGTATCTTCGTAGGAAAAACGATCGCCTATTTCCTGTCGTAAAAAGGCATTGATATCATTAATCTTTGTAACTGCCTCGTCCAGTGCCGGATTCGTCCCCCTTTTATAAGCTCCTATGGAAATCAGATCTGAATTCTTCTGATAAAGCCCCAGAAGATTGCGGACCCGCGAAGCAGTCTTCTGATGCTCCGGCGATACGATCTCCACCATCAGACGGGAAATGCTTGCCCCAATATCAATAGCCGGAAAATGGTTTTCATTGGCCAGCTGTCTGCTCAGAACAATATGGCCGTCCAGGATACCTCTTACCGTATCCGATATGGGTTCGTTTGTATCGTCGCCTTCCACCAGTACAGTATATACACCTGTGATGGAACCTTTGTCAAAATTTCCGCTACGCTCCAAAAGCTTCGGGAATTCCGCATAAATGGAAGGAGTATATCCCCTTGCAATCGGAGGCTCTCCAATTGCAAGACCGATCTCACGCTGCGCCATGGCGTATCGGGTCAAAGAATCCATCATCAGAAGCACGTCATATCCCTGATCTTTAAAATACTCCGCAATCGTAGTTGCAACCAGCGGGCATTTCATGCGAAGCATGGCCGGCTGGTCCGAAGTCGCCACTACCAGCACCGAACGTCTCATGCCTTCTTCACCCAGATCTTTCTCGATGAATTCCAGCACCTCTCTTCCACGCTCGCCTACCAGTGCGATCACGTTAATGTCTGTCTTTACATTTTTGGCAATCATCCCCATCAAGGTACTTTTTCCCACGCCGGAGCCGGCGAAAATACCGATTCTCTGTCCTTTTCCGATCGTATTCAGTCCATCAATCGCCTTGACGCCGAATTCCAGACGTTCCCGGATCGGCGGTCTTGCCAGCGGGTTGATATAAGGACTGTTCACCGTATAATACCTGACGGACTGGAACGGCTCTTTCCCGTCAATCGGTTCTCCGAGGGCATTGATAATCCTGCCTCTTAAGAAATCTCCCACCGGCACCTTCAGTCTTCGTCTCGTATTCCGAACAAAACTGCCGGATGCAATACCGCTGGTAGCCTCATAGGTCATCAGCTGGATCTTGCCATCCTTAAAGCCCACCACTTCCGCCGGCATCTGTCGGTTCTGTTCCTCATTATAGATCATGACGATATCGCCGATACTGGAACGGCCTCCGGAAGCTTCCATGGACATGCCAACCACATTTTCAATTTTCCCAATATGGCTGATCGTTTCTGTCTTGCTGATCAGCTGCGGTATCTTCTCAAACATAAGCTATACTCTCACATTTTCCAGGATATCCTTAATGTTCTCCATCTGTGTATTCACACTCACATCCACGATTTCTTCCGGCATCTCTATAATGCAGTTGCCGTGATCCTCCTTATCCATGACGATAAACTTAATATTGTCAGACAGGTGGGACAGTTCATCAATGATGTCGGCATCCGCCTCCATCATCATATCGTAATCACTTTTATCTATGTAGATCTTTACCCAGGCGGTTTTTTTCAGTTTTTCCGTAGCAGATATGATCATCTGGCGGATCACCTCGCCGCTGGAACGAAGGCTGATCTGAATCACCTTTTCGCCAATTGCAATGGCGCAGTCCTTCAGCTCGTCCAGATAATTCTTCAGGCACCGTTCCTTTGCCTTTTCCACAGACTGAAGAGCGGTTTTCATATCTTCCTGAAAAGCGAGAAGCTCTTTCTCATACGCCATGCGGCATTCGCCCTCGGCGCGCCTCCGGCTCTCTTCATAACCCGTATTGTATCCTGCCCGATACCCTGCTTCTCTTGCTGCTTCAAACTCCTCTTCTGCACGCCGTCCGGCATCCGCAAGCAGCTCCTCTGCTTCCTTTCTGGCATCCTCCAGGATCACATATGCTTCCGCTCCGGCTCCGCCAGATATACCTTCCATACTCTCTTCTGCACAGGCTGATGAATCTTCCTGACAGGCACCGGACACTCCTTCCATCACTTCCCCCGCACTGTTCACCCGGGGGAAGACCGCCGCTTCCGGAACCTTCCTGCTTTTCATGATCTCTACAGGAGGGACGTAAAGTTCTATATCGCCGACATTCGATGCGCCGGAATTTTTGATGACACGACTAGATAATAATGTCGTCGTCCTCTCCTCCCTTCTTGATGATCACTTCTCCCTGCTCTTCCAGCTTCCGAATCACATTTACGATGCGCTGCTGTGCTTCTTCCACATCCTTCAGCCTTACGTTGGAAGTGACCTCCAGATCCTCGCGTACAGTATCCGCCATACGTTTGGACATATTGTTGAAGAAAACCGCCTTCATATCCTCCGAAGCGTTCTTGAGTGCGAACACCACGTCCTTGGTATCCAGATCTCTGACAAAACGCTGTACTGACCGATCGTCCATATCCAGAATGTTTTCGAATACGAACATCTTGTCTCGGATGTCCTGCGCCAGATCCGGGTTCGTCTTGCCCAGCTGATCGAACACCTTCCGCTCTGTACTGCGGTCAATATTATTCATCATATCAGCAACAAAGTCAATACCGCCCAGATTCATATTATCCTCGCTGGTAATGATCGTCGCAAACTTACGCTTCATCTCTTCTTCCACAATTGCGATCGCTTCCGGAGAGACACGGTCCATATGCGCCATGCCTTCGATGACGGCAATCCGCTTCTCATCGGTAAGCTGTTCCAGGATCTGTGCTGCCTGTTCAGGATCCATATATGCCATGATCAGTGCAATTACCTGCGGACGTTCATTCTGCAGGATCGACATAAGGGCCTGCGGATCCCCTTTCATAAAGAAATTAAAGGGTCTGGACTGCAGTGTCTTTGACACCTTTTCCAGAAGATTTCTGGCTGTTGACTCGCCAAATGCCTTCTCCAGGACATTTCTGGCATAGTCAAGGCCGCCATCTGTCATCATCTTATGTGTCAGACAAAGCTTATAGAACTCATCCAGCGTCGCTTCCACCTGGTTGTTATTCGTCTTACCCAGCTTTGCCACTTCATATGTAAGGTCTTCAATATCCTCTTCATTCAGATATTTATAGATCTGAGAAGCTCTGTCAGCCCCAAGAGATACAACTACCAGCGCCGCCTTGCTTTTTACATCCGTTAAAACATCGTTATTATTTGGAGTGCTTTCGACCTGAACTCCTGCTTCTGCCATCTGTCTCCTCCTCTCCCCTGAGCCAGCTCTGTACCAGCTTTGCAGCAATCTGCGGATTCTGGTCTACAAATTCCGCAATGTTCTGCTTCAGGCGCATACTTTTCTGCATACGAAGATTCATAATCTCTTCGCTGTTCATATCATCTTCATCATCCAGCCCCGGTACCAGAGGACCTGCCGCTCCCGGCTCGTCGATTCCCAGATCGCTTGCCGAAAGCTGGTCACTTTCTTCAAAGTCCTCCTCCTGCGCCTCCTCTTCCTTCTTTTTGCGCCTTCTGCGCAGCAGCAGGAACAACAGCAGCAGAATCAGAAGAAGAATGCCAGCTATAATCGCAATCAGAAGGGGAAGCGGCACCAGTGTAGTAATGATACCCAAAGTATCCTCCGGCGGATTGACGATCGGCGCCTCTTCTTCCGCAGGCATGCCAGGATCCCGAATAATCGTAATCTTGTCATTCGCTTCCGTCACCGGAATTCCTGCAGAATTCGCAACCAGACGATACAGATCCGCCTGCGGCACGGTTGTGTTATCTGTCAGAATGATGATACCGACAGACACGTCTTCCAGAATCCCAGGATCGACCTGTCTCTGTTCCTTTATTACATTGTACAGCCATTCTCTGGAAGCACTGCCGTCATAATAGCTGTCCGTCTCTTCTTCTGTCCCGTCATCATTGGTATATCTCGGAGTATCCGCATTGGCATCCGTTCCCACCACGCCTCCGGCTTCCCGGTTATATGCCTGTGAACTCTCATTCACCAGTTCCTCCGTTTCCAGAAGCCCGGTTTTATCTTCCTCGTTGATCTTCTCTGGAGTTGAATACTGTGTACTCTCCTGGATCAGCTTCTCCATATTAAGAGTGCCTTTTACAGAAACAGCCACGCTTCCGGTACCGTAGAGCTTCTCCAGCACATTCCTGATATTGGCGGCAATACTGCTCTCTACCATGGAAGTAAGACTGGTCAGATCGGTCGCCGCTGATCCGGTACCAGAAGCGCCTCCGACTTCCAGCATGGTCTCTCCATCCAGCACCACTACTTCTGCAAAATTCATACCACGCACAGAATGAGCAACCAGATTTTTCACTGCCTGCGCCTTATCTTCCGTCAAAGTGCTGCCGTTTTGCATGGTAATCACTACCGAAGCTGATGCACCCTGTGTCTCATTATCTTCCAGTACATACCGCCGTTCCGTTGCCTCGGCAATATTTACTCTCGCTTCCTGAACTCCCTCAAAAGACCGTATGGTAGCACCCAGACGATCCTGCAGTTCATACAAAGTAATCTGTTTCTTATCGGACTCTGTAGTCATAAGCCCGGTATTATCCAGATACATGTCATATGCGAATCCGCTCTTTGGATACCCCTGTGACAAAAGCGTCACCCTGGTAGTCTCCACCACCTCTTCCGGAACCCGTATCGTTCCATCCGAAGCATTATACTTATAATCGATCGACTGATCCTGAAGAAGCGATCCGATCTGCTGGGCTTCCTCCTGACTGAGCCCCGAAAATAACACGCTGTAATCACTCTTCTGTCCAAAAGTCAGCACAAGAATTGCAGCCAGAGCGATTACTGCTGTCCCGGCTGCAATCCCTAATATAAGTCTCCGGGTTTTTTCTGACATTTTCTGCCAGCTTTCCTTTATATTCTGCACGTTTCCATCCAACCTTCTGCCATTTAATTAAAACCAGTAAAAAGCACGTATCCCGCCCTGTTCCGCCGGGCACTACAAAAATCAGATATTGATCTTGATCAGATCATTATATGCTTCCAGCGTTTTGTTGCGAAGCGTAATCAATATATCAACCGCCAGTCCTGCTTTTTCCTCGGCAATAGGCAGCGTATGGGCGTCATCAATCTGTCCTGTAGCCAGCAGATACTGCTTCAACTCTACATCCGCCTGCGTCTCGCGCACCTGGTTCACCGTGTTTTTAAATATGTCGCCAAAAAGCGACACCTGCCCGTCCGACCGCAGGCCATGGCTCCGGCCTTCTGCAGTACCCCCAATATTACCGATATCACCAATATTTCCCCATCCAGACATCGGGGTGATAAATTCTGTCTCCATCTTCTCTCTCCTCTTCCCTATCTGTAAACGACACCAGATTCCGGCATTCGCAGTTCCTGGTTCCCGGCGCCGTTTATCCTGCTTTTCCGGCAATTTTCAAATACCAGATATATATATTCCAAAGTCCGTATTTTGCCAACAGTCCGTTTCACTTTATTTTCAAAAACGTCAAAACCTTAAAATGTTCGTGCCACATTCTTCAGACGGCTGAAATCATTATTCAGAGAATTCAACATATACTGATACTCATACGCCGTTCGTACAAGCTGGATCTGCTCCTGATCCATATCGACGTTATTGCCGTCAAGCCTGGTTGTCTCAGACCGGGTCGTATGAACACGCAGCTTTGACGAGTCAATTGCCTGCGCCACCGCTTTTCTCGGCGAACCTGACGCGCTGGCCTCCGACAGTCTCTCTTTCAGTTCTTCTTCAAACGTTATGTACTGAGACTTGAATCCCGGAGTATCGTCATTCGCAATATTGTTCAGCGTCACCGTTTCTCTGGTCCATAAAAAATCCAGCATCTTTTCTGTCAAAGAAACACCGTTTCCATATATCCCTGACATACCTGTCCCTCCTGACTCTCTTTATCCTTCATTATATTCAGCAACCTGCAAAAATAGTTCTATTCAGTTGCAATCTCATTCTTTACTATCATACCATCACTGTATCATAAAATCAAGAAAAGTGATTAATTTTTTGTTTTTTTTATGTGACTTTTGCAGAATCTTGACGTTATTTTTTCCAGCTTTGTAATATACTGCCAATAAAATGCATTGTTACATATCTGTGGCTGCAGATGCGAATCGCCAGGCCCGCTGACAGCATAAAAAAGACCCGCAGCTTTCCGTCTGCGAATCTTTTTATGCAAAACCCCAAGAGTATTTCAACCTTTTAATTTAAAACTTCCGATCAGTCTCTTCAAAAGCTGAGCCTGGCTTGCAAGCTCTTCGCTTGCCGCCGCACTCTCTTCAGAGGTAGCCGAATTCGACTGAACCACTGTGGAGATCTGCGAGATACCGTCTTTAATCCTGTTGATCGCCAGCTCCTGCTCTTTGGATGCATCAGAAATCTTCCGGATGTCTTCCGTCACATTCTCTGCTCCTGCCACCACAGAATTCAGGGACTCCTGGGTTCTTCCCGTCAAAACGGAACCATTCTCCACTACGCGAAGCGTCTTCTCGATAAGCGCCGTCGTATCCTTTGCAGCCTCTGCGCTCTTTGCAGCCAGATTACGGACTTCATCAGCAACTACCGCAAAGCCTTTGCCTGCGCTTCCGGCCCTTGCAGCCTCAACCGCCGCATTCAGAGCAAGAATATTGGTCTGGAAAGCAATATCTTCGATCGTCTTGATAATCTTGCTGATCTCGCTGGAACATGCATTGATCTGATCCATGGCCTCTGCCATCTCCTGCATCTGATCGTTGCAGACCGTAATGCTTCCGCCCACGATCTCCGCTTCTTTGTTCGTAGAAGCTGCGGTCTCTGCATTATTATTGATCTGTTCCGTAATACGCTCCACCATCTCAAGGAGGTTATCCACTTCAGACGCCTGCTCTGTAGCGCCCTGTGCAAGGCTCTGGGCTCCGACCGCCACCTGATTGGCTCCGGAATCCACCTGGTTGGCTGATGCATGGATCTGAGACAGTGTCTGATTCAGCTGCTGGCTGATAGTAGCGATCGCGGTCTGGATCTGTACAAAATCACCAATATAGGTGATGCTGCTCTCTTTCCCAAGATCTCCCTGTGCAATTCCGTCCAGCACGCTGGAAATATCCGAGATATAAAGCTTCAGATTCTTCACGGAAGTGTTCAGAGCCCCGGCAAGCTGACCAAGTTCATCCTCGCTTTTTACATCAATCTGGAAATCCAGTTTCCCCTGTGCAAGTTCCCGGCTGGATTCCGTAATATCCTTGATCGGAACAAGGATCCGTCTGACTACCAGCCCTACCAGAAGTCCGTTCATGAACAGGATCAGCAGCAGAACCACGATACTCACTATCTCCGTCACATTGATGGATCTGTGCAGATCGCTCTGGTTATTTGAAACCTGCTCCTCTGTAATCGCTGCCACCTCATCCAGAATCTCCACCAGCTGACTCACATTTGCCTTGACCGTATTCTGATACATATCCCTGGCCTGCGCAGGATCGGTTACGCTCAAATCAAGGACTGTCTGCGCCGAGTCGTGAATCGCCTGATGAATGGGCTTCATCTTTTCAATCAGTTCCAGAATCCTGCCGTCCACTCCCGACAGATCCGAGCTGTAGAACCAGTTGCCAAGCACGCAGGTGCGGTAATCCTTGCTGCCCGTAAATTCCGTCCCCATGGAAACAGCCGAACACAGGTTTTCAACCCAGCTGTAATGAGCCTTCTGAGCAGTCAGAACCAGTGTATGGATATCCACCGACTGATCCATTTCTTTTGTATAGGATCTGCTTGCATTCAAACTTGTCACGGTCACGATTCCGCTGATGATCACTGCAAGAAACACCAGGGCTACACGCATCAAAACTTCCTGTTTTATTGTACGCTTCATGTCCTCTCCTTATTATACTCCCGGCATGCTTCTGCATACCGGGAATGTTTTATTTTCTATCAATATTTATCATTTCCGCCATAGGAAACATTCATATCCATACCGTAATCCGGCTCATAGGAAGAAACCGGTCCGGATACGCTGGACACCGAATCTACAAGATCCGTATCCAGCCTGAACTTTCTCACCAGTTCGCTCAGAATCTGAGCCTGTCCGGAAAGCTCCTCGCTGGCTGCCGCGCTCTCTTCTGCCGTCGCCGAGTTGGTCTGTACCACGCTGGAAATCTGGTCGATACCAAGTGTGATCTGAGAAATGGACTCCGCCTGATCCGTAGCTGCTTTTGCAATGGATCCCATCAGGCTGCTCGCTTCCTGAATGTCGCTGATGACCACTTCCAGAGACTGTGCCGTCTCATCCGCAATGCGTTTTCCATTTTCCACCGCCTGAAGAGAATTCTCGATCAGAGCCGCCGTATTCTTGGAAGCCTCTGCCGACTTGCTCGCCAGATTACGCACCTCATCCGCAACCACCGCAAAACCTTTTCCGGCTGCTCCTGCCCTCGCTGCCTCAACCGCCGCGTTCAGAGCCAGGATATTGGTCTGGAATGCAATGTCTTCAATCGTCTTGATAATCTTGCCGATCTCTCCGGAAGAAGCATTGATATCCGCCATCGCCTGCAGCATATCCTGCATGCGGTCATTGCTCTCTCCGGCCTTCTCGCCCACCTGCATGGACTTGTCGCTCGCATTCTGAGCCTGCTGAGCCGTCTGATTAATATTATTCGATATCTCATTAATGGACGCTGCCAACTCTTCCACAGAAGACGCCTGCTCAGTTGCCCCCTGGGAAAGCGCCTGTGCGCCGGAGGAAACCTGATCGGATCCGGAAGACACCTGCGTTGCCGAACGGTTCAAAGTTGCCAGAGTCTCATTGAAGTTGTCTCTGATCCCCTTCATGGACTGGAAGATCTTCTGATAATCTCCCACATACGCTTCCGCTATCGTCGAATGGATCGTGAAATCTCCGTCCGCCATGGCGCCGAGAATCTTCTCGATATCACGCACAATGGAGCTGACCGCCGTTGTCACCTTGCGCATGCTGTCTGCCATGGAACCGAATTCGTCCTTCGCCTCGTATTCCACATCCACGGAAAGGTTGCCCTGTACCATCTCTTTCATGGCCGCCTCGATCACCTTCACCGGAACAGCGATGCTTACACTCAGACGAAGCGCGAGAATCACAGTGATGATGAACGCCACTGCAGCAATGGCGATACCCAGAGCCAGAAGTCCGTTCAGCTTCAGCATCTGATCGTCAAAGCCGGTCTGAGCGCTGGTACCGATCTGTGCATATGCCTGGTCAAGCACTGCCGTATACTCTTCCACCACCGGTATGTACTCGTTCCCGATGATCTCCAGCGCCTGCTCATTGCCTTCCGCCGTACAGAGCGCAGCCGCTTCCATCACTCTTTCCCTGACAGATCCGTTGTTCGTCATCAACGTCACAAACTGCTGCAGAAGCGTCACGTCTCCGTTGTACTCCTCGATCAGTTTCTCCGCCGTGGCGCGGATCTCCGTAATGTTCTCATTCACCACCTGAGCTCTCTGGCTGTATTCCTGCTGGTTCGTCGTATTCGCAGCCAGAAGCATCTCTTTCAGCGCCTCCTGAAGTTTTGTCTCAATGCTCTGCACGGATGTCACTGCGACAAAATCTTCCTGATAGAAATTCTGATAACCTGACTTGGAGATTGCGATTCCTGAACAGGTTGCGACCACTGACACCAGAAACAGTACCAGTATGAGGCCAAAAGATACTAGAAATTTAACATTAAGTTTTAGGTTTTTCATCTCAACCCCTCCTTGTAAAAGCTGTCGGATCCGCTTCTCCATCAGGGAAGCCCGCCGCTATTTTTTAATATGTCGACGGGTTTTCTCCTTTTATAACACATTTTTAAGATTTTTTTTAATTTTTTTCAAAAAAGAGGGACAAAGCCCTTATGCCCGCTCTTTTTTCGCCGATATTTATTCTAGTATGCCATAGTCTGCCATACTATTTTTTGCAGCAGGCTTTTTGTTTTATGCTTTTCTAATAAGAAGCGTTTGCAGAACTATATCAAAAAGACAGGTGGTGTTTATAATGGATAACGGTATGGAAGGTATGCTTGATACATACCTCTTCGAGACAAATTCTCTTCTGGACCAGCTTGATGAGATGCTCGTAAAGGACGAGAAAATCGGTGATTTTTCTTCCGATGATGTCAACGAGATCTTCCGCATCATGCACACGATCAAGGGTTCCTCCGCCATGATGGAGTTTGGCTCCCTTGCAAGCATTGCTCATCATATAGAAGACCTGTTCTTCTATATCCGTGACAAAGGCATTGATTCTCTGGATCCGGAACACAAAAAAGAACTGTTCAATCTGATGTTCCGTTCCGAGGACTGTTTAAGAGGACAGGTGGAAAAGGTGGAGAACGGGGAACCCCTGGATACAGATATGGATTCCTTCGCTTCTGAAATCAACCAGTTCCTGAAGAAAATCAGCGGTGCAGCAACGGAAGAACCGGAAGCTGCTGCTGTACAGGAATCCGCCCCGGACAGTCTGACGCCGGCAGAAAATCTTCCTGCTGATGACCAGGCAGTATGTTTCCTGCATGTATTCCTGGATGAAGGAATCGGCATGGAAAATCTGCGTGCTTTCATGATCATCAATTCACTTAGAGAATGTGATGTGGATTTTCGTCACTATCCGCCGGATATGGATTCCAATCCAGATACCTGCGCAGTGATTATTGAAGAAGGCTTTTATCTTGCTTTCGAAGACGGAGAGATGGCTGCCAAGGCAGAAGACCTCCTGAAATCCCAGGGGCATATCCGTTCCTATGAACTGATCATGGCCCCCGAACCGGAACCCGAGCCGGAACCCGAGGCTCCAAAGGTATCCGCCAAAACGGCTGCCGCGTCCGCTCCGAAACCGGAACGAAAGGAGACCCCGCAGAAGGCTCCCGCAGGTACGCCGGTCAAACAGAATCTTATCAGCGTGAATCTGACCAAGTTAAACGATCTGATGGATATCGTAGGCGAGATCGTCATCACGGAATCCATGGTTACTTCCTGTCCGGAGCTGGATCAGCTGAACCGGGACAGCTATGACAATTTCATGAAATCCGCCCGCCAGCTGCGCAAGCTGACAGACGACCTGCAGGATCTTGCCATGTCCCTTCGAATGGTCCCCATCTCCGGCGTTTTCCAGAAGATGAACCGTATCGTCCGCGATATGAAGCAGAAGCTGGGCAAAGATGTCCGCCTTACTCTGATCGGAGAGGATACCGAGGTTGACAAGACCATCGTGGACAGCATCCAGGACCCGATTATGCATATGGTCCGTAATTCCATGGATCACGGAATTGAAGATACTGCGGATGAACGTATTGCCGCAGGCAAGAATCCCCAGGGTGAGATCATACTCTCCGCAACCCATACAAGCAATGAAGTTATTATCTCCATTGCCGACGACGGAAAAGGCATGAACCCTGATACACTCCTGGCAAAGGCAAGAGAAAAGGGAATTCTGGTAAAGCCTGAAAGCGAATATACAAAAAAAGAAGCGCTTGGCCTCATTATGCTTCCCGGCTTCTCCACCAATCAGGAGGTTACCGAATTTTCCGGCAGAGGCGTGGGCATGGACGTGGTAAAGAAAAATGTGGAAAGCGTCGGCGGAGTTGTTTCCCTGACCAGCGAAGAAGGACAGGGAACCACATTTTCCATCAAGATCCCCCTGACTCTTTCCATTATGGACGGCATGAAGGTAACCGTAGGACGTTCGATCTTCACGATTCCCATTGCCAATATCCGCCAGTCTTTTAAGATCACCCCGGAAGAGATCCTGTACGATGAGAACGGCAATGAGATGGTGGAACGTATCGGCGGTTTCTATCCCATTGTACGTCTTCATCAGTTTTACGGCATCGAGACAGAAGTTACCCGTCCGGAAGACGGCATCCTGATCTGGGTGGAAACCAGTGACCATTCCTTCTGCCTGTTTGTGGATGACCTGATCGGAGAACAGCAGGTGGTGGTGAAACCGTTCCCCGCTTTCCTGAACTGTTTTGAACTTAAAAACTACGGCATCGGCGGCTGTACGATCCTGGGCGACGGCAATATCAGTATCATTCTCGATATTCCAAGCCTGCACACAGCCACCCTTGAAAGCTTTTAATCAGGAGGTATAGATATGGCTGAACAAACAACTCCCAATGAAGAGATCCTCGACGCACCGGATCAGGATGAGATATCTACTGTGGAACGCTGTCTGACCTTTAAATCCGGTGATCTGATCCTGTATATCAGTACCCGGCATGTGATCGAGATTATCAATAATTACTCGATCACGAATCTGCCGCTTGTACCTCCGTATATCAAGGGGATCATCAATTTAAGAGGGCAGGTCCTTCCTGTTGTGGATATTCAGATGCGCATGGGCAAATGTGAAACGGAATGCGGAGCAGAAACCTGTATCATTGTACTTGACATTGATTCCGTCTCCCTTGGCATTATTGTGGATTCTGTCCGTCAGGTCATTGATATCGACCTGAAAAACGTACAGCCGATTCCGCTGAAACGCCAGCAGAAGCTTCTGGACGGAATGGTGACCATGGAGGATGGAAGCGTCTTTATGTCGGTAGACTGTCAGGCACTCATCAAAGCGCAATATTAAACGATATGAGGTGATAAAGATGCTGACATTGACCGATCAGGACTTCCAGCGTCTCTATGTATATATTAAACAGAATTACGGCATTGATCTGAGTAAGAAAAAACAGCTCATCGTAAGCCGTCTTTCACATACGCTTTCCGCACAGGGGTTTCATGATTTTAAAAGCTATGTGGATGATATTCTTTCCGGCCGTGATCCGGATATGGTTACGGCCATGCTGAACAAGCTGACAACAAACTATACGTATTTTCTTCGTGAGGAAGCACATTTTAAATATTTTCAGGAAGTTGTGCTTCCTGACCTGGAGCGCAAACATGCCCGGGACAAGTCGCTTTCCATCTGGAGCGCCGGCTGTTCATCCGGTCAGGAACCTTACACAATCTCCATGTTTCTTCTGGAATATTTTGGTGCAAAGGCATCTCAATGGGATACGAGAATTCTTGCCACGGATATCTCCAACAAAATTCTGGACGAAGCCATCCGCGCCGTTTATCCGGAGGAAAGCATGGAGCCGCTTCCGGCCACCTGGAAGACGAAATACTTTGTAAAAACCGGGAACGGCAAGTGCACCGTATCCCCGGCTCTCAAAAAAAATGTGATTTTCCGCCCGTTTAATCTGATGGATCAGATCACATTCAAGAGAAAATTCGACCTGATTTTCTGTCGAAACGTAATGATTTATTTCGATCAGGATACAAAGGACGCTCTGGTACGCCGCTTCTACAATGCGACCGTACCCGGAGGACATCTGTTCATCGGACATTCCGAAGGACTGACCAAAAACACCTGTCCTTATGAGTATATCCAGCCGGCAATTTACAGAAAAACAGCCAGATAGACTGTTTCATCAGCACCATCTGGCCGGATGCGGAACTATAAATAAGAAAGAAGGTATCCATACATGGCCCAGAAAATTCGTGTAATGGTGGTAGACGATTCCATGTTGTTCAGAAGCTGGCTGATCAAGAGCCTGGAGGAGGATCCGCGGTTTGAAGTAGTCGGATTCGGCATCAATGCCCTTGATGCCAAAAGCAAACTCCCCATGCTGAAGCCGGACATCATGACTCTGGATATAGAGATGCCCGGCATGACTGGACTGCAGTTTTTAAAAGAGGTGCTTCCGGTTCACCCGGTTCCTGTCATTCTTGTCTCTTCTCTGAATGTACAGGTATTTGATGCACTGGCAGCCGGCGCTGTGGATTTTGTCCGTAAACCGGAGAACGAACCTGGCGCCAGAGACCGTTTTGTCCGTACGCTCAGATCCAAGCTTGCCATCGGTAAAAATGCACATCCGCGTCTGCCCTCTCATGATCCGGCTGCCATGCTGAATAAAGCGAAAGCGGCATCCGCCGGGAGCACGATCAGCAGTTCCGGCGGCATTGGAATGCATCAGGCGGCGCCTGCTGCCCGCAAACCGGTCATCGCCGTCTCTGCGCATCCCAATATAGATGTGATCGCTATTGGAGCTTCTACCGGCGGAACTGAGGCAATCCTGGAAGTGGTAAGACATTTTCCTGCAAAAATGCCCGGAATCGTCATCACCCAGCACATGCCGGCCGGCTTTACATCCATGTATGCAGAACGTCTGAACCGAATCTGTAATCTGGAAGTAAGGGAAGCCAGGCACGGCGATAAGATACAGCCGGGACTGGTCCTGCTTGCACCAGGCGGTCTCCAGATGCGTGTAGTTCGAATGGGCTCCGGATATGCAGTCAGCTGTTCTGACGGTGAAAAAGTCAGCGGACACAAACCGTCCGTTGACGTGCTCTTCGATTCCGTTGCTGCCACGGTACGCAGCCGGGCCATTGGCGTCATCCTCACCGGCATGGGTGCAGACGGCGCAGCAGGCATGCTTCGTATGAGACGGGCAGGCGCCTATACGATCGGACAGGATAAGGACAGCTGCGTCGTATACGGAATGCCCATGGAAGCTTTTAAAATCGGTGCAGTCTGTATGCAGGCTCCGCTGAATTCCATCCATCATGCGGTGATGGGGAGGCTGTCCAAAATCTGACCCTGCCGTCATTGTTAAAAACAGAAAAAACATCGTTAAATAAACCCCGGACTGTATACCTGGCTTTTCCAGGTATACAGTCCGGGGTTTTTTACGATTCCGCCTTTATTTCAGAAATCCGTTCACAATCTGTTCTTCTGCTTCCTGTTCCGTAAGGCCCAGCGTCATCAGCTTGATGATCTGCTCTCCAGCGATTTTGCCAATGGCAGCTTCATGAATCAGACTCGCATCCAGATGGTTGGCGTCCAGTGACGGAACTGCATTCACATGTCCCTGATCCATAAGGATCGCATCACATTCCGTATGTCCATAACAGGCATTGTTTCCGCAGATCCTGGAATTAAATACCTGACTGGATGTTCCCTTCGCCACAGACCGGGACACCACATCTGCAGTAGAGCCTGCACCATCCAGATCCACCTGGAAATTTGTCTCTGCATACTGGTTTTCATGCGTCATGATTTTTTCCTTGATGATCAAAGTCGCTCCATCCTTCAGATCCGCCTTCGTGTCCCGGATCGTCGAATCTACGCCCTTGATCTGGGTAGTCTCCATCTCCATATATCCGTTTTCATCCATATGAACGATGGTCGTAGGATTCAGAATCCGTCCGCCGGTTCCTTCCCCCTCCCCATAGTGCTTTTCCACATATTTGACTTTTGCATTTTTTCCGATATGGAATGTATGGATTCCATCATGCTCTGTGTCTTCACTGCCTCCGCAGTGGATGCCGCAGCCTGCCACAATCACCACGTCCGCATCATCCCCGATGTAGAAATCATTATAAACCAGATCCTTCAAACCGCTCTGGCTGACGATCACCGGAATATGAACGCTCTCATTCGTAGTTCCAGGTTTTACAATGATATCAATACCTGGTTTATCCTTCTTTGTGACAATATCAATATTGGCTGTCGTATTCCTTCCGGCAAGCTGTCCGTTGTCTCTGATATTATAGGCTCCTTCCGGCACTGTATGGAGATCCGCCACCTTCTCCAGCATATGCATCTGTAACTGATCCATTTTCCCTCTCCTGCAATAAAGAACTGTTCAAAAAAAACAATTCACAAGTTCCGCAATTTTTATATAATCTTGTTCATGAGTGTACTGCATGCTTCCATGGAAGCGTTCAGCAGTTCAGGCAGAACCTCGTCTTTGGTCCCCTGCGCCCTTACTTCTCCGTCTGCCAGTACGATGATCCGGTCCGCAATGTTCAAAATCCTCTCCTGATGAGAAATAATGATGATGGAACCATGAATCTTATCCCTCATATTCTCAAACACCCGGATCAGATTATTAAAACTCCACAAATCGATTCCGGCCTCCGGCTCATCGAAAATGGACAGCTTCGTTCCTCTTGCCATGATCATCGCAATCTCAATCCGTTTCAGTTCTCCGCCTGACAACGAATCATTCACTTCCCGGTTGATATAATCCTTCGCGCACAATCCTACTTCCGAAAGATAATGACACGCCCGGTTCAAAGACAGTACTTCTCCATGAGCCAGATTGATCAGATCCAGAACCGTCAGGCCCTTAAACCGGACCGGCTGCTGGAAAGCAAAGCTGATTCCCTTTTTCGCACGTTCGGTAATAGACAGTTCCGTGATATCCTCTCCGTTAAACAGAATCTTTCCGGAAGTCGGCTTTATGATTCCGGAGATAACTTTTGCCATAGTGGATTTCCCGCCGCCATTAGGCCCGGTAATCGCCACAAAACTGTCTTCTATTTTTAAATTCACATGCTTCAGAATTCCCTTTTCCTGAGAATCTTCGTTCACCTGAAAGCATATATCCTGTAATTCAAGCATTTTCCTGTGCCTCCTGTGTGTTTTTCTCTGTTTTATGATAACAGCGCCTGCCTAATGCACAGGAGCCAGGAGCACTTTCCCGCTGCCGCGGTATACATTTACCAGACCTTCTCCGGAAGCGGCGGAACCGATCAGAGTTTTTCCGGAGCGTTCCACCGTGAATTCCAGTGTTGAACTCCACGCAACCGCAAAGTTACCGTCTACTTTCAGAACATCATTGTTTAATGTAATTTCAATCAGTTCTTCCCGCGGATAATCAGACTCCAGACAAACCACCCCGTTTCCTGTAATGCCAAGATTAAACAGTCCCTCGCCGCCTGCCACTGCGGAAGACAGGTTCGAACGCATAACCGCCTTGTGCTTCAGATTCGACTCACATGCCAGAAAGAGTCCGTCATCCAGCACGATCGAACCGCCCCAGTCATTCAGATCCTCCAGAAGAATATGTTTATATGTAGGCTCCAGTACCAGGGTGCCGTCACCTGTATATTCCGGCTTGATTGCAGATTCGCCGGTCACTTTGCCTCGAACCGCTTTTCCAAGAAAATCTCCTACTCCCTTTACACCTGTCGTTGCATTCACATTACCTGCCATCCACTGCATTGCTCCCGCCTGCAAAGTCACATGGGATTTACTCAGATCACAGATCACCTGACGTTTCCTCACGTTCATCTCATTGCAGAAATATGCAGTCTGCGCGCTCTGAGGACTCACGCTCAAGTCCTTTATATATTCAACTGCTGTAAACGCACCCTTCTGATCCAGAATGCGGATGTTCTTATTATTGGTAAAATTATTTATCTGATACATATGATATATCCTCCTGTGTTGTTATGAGATTCCGCTCTGCATATCGGCCAAAACCGGTATCCTGTTTATTATAATCCATTTGAAGAATTCTTACAACCAGATTTTAAACGGCCGAAACCTTTACTTTTCACGCCCCCACCAGGCTGAACACTGGCCGACGTGTGAAAAGTAACACCGTAAGTCTTCTGCAGTGCAGATGTGAAAAGCAGTCTCTTGATTTATATCGGTTTTCTCTGTAGAATAAGAATCAAAAAATATGAAAAACGGAGGCACGGAAATGAAACCGAAAAATTCCCCTGACAACTACGAAAAATGGTGCATGGAATGGCAGGAACGTTTTATGACTTTGAACCAGGACAGCCTTCTGCATAAAATACCCGGTCTGAGCGCTGGCGGGAACTTTCTCACCCTTTCTTACTACCACAGGCTATATGGGATCCGCAGAGATACTGGGGAGATTCTCTGTCTGGAAGAACCCCGCCCGCTTTCTCTATTCACCCGCCTGAATATTTATACGCTGCTCTGGTACTGCACGGATCATGCCGCTTTTACAGGTGAATGGATGCCTTTTCGCAGTCTGAAGGATGCCTCTCCTTTTGGCCCCGCATTTCAGAAAACGGTGACGGATGTCTTTGCCGGAACTTTCTCCGGACATATGCCAAAGCTTGAGCAGGCATGCCTTGCCCTGGGAGGAAAAAAGCTCCCCCATTCAGACGCCGGATACCAGATTGACGCCTTTTCCTGCATCCCTGTACAGTTCCTGTTCTGGGACGCAGATGAGGAATTTCCCGCACAGGCCAACATCCTGTTCGACCGCGGAGCTACCGGCTTTATTCATGTAGAAAGCCTGGTATCCATTGCTTCCGAAGGTCTTACTCTGCTGGCAGAAGCATCCGGATTAGCCCTGAAAGGAAATACATTTACCTGATTCTGTACATACTAATGCCTGTCAATGTACTTTCCGTCTGCGCAATTATAAAGACTTTGTGCATTGATAACTATTATCAGTACAGGAGGTAACGCATGCAGCATATTCAGTCAACCGTCACAGATCTTCCATCCAACTGCAGATCCGCTGCCGACCATATGGCGCAGGTACTTGCAGAAGAGGATCAATATGCAGACTTAAATGAACACTGCCGTCAGAAAGTCCGGGAACTGGAAGATACGCTTTCCAGGGAACTGAAAGAACGCGTGGCACTGGTAGCTTACCGGATCTGACCCTGCACGAACGCACACAGGAGCCGCTTCAAAACAAGGGGGATCCTTCCTTCTGCAGCGGCTCCTGTATCCTGCGGAAACTGTCAAAGTATGTCAATATACTCTCCTGCCAGCGCCTTATTCATACTCCGCACCGCACAGAATTTGCCGCACATACTGCAGGTGTCGCTGTGATCTTCTTCCGGCTTCCGTTCATCGCGAATCGCTTTTGCCGTGTCCGGGTCCAGCGCACAGGCAAACTGTCCGTCCCAGTCCAGGACGCGGCGCGCATCTGCCATCCGGTCATCGATCTCCCTCGCTCCTTTAATGCCTTTGGCAATATCAGCTGCATGAGCTGCGATCTTCGAAGCAATGATTCCCTGTTTTACATCCTCCACATTCGGCAGCGCCAGATGCTCTGCAGGCGTTACATAACAGAGAAACGCCGCGCCGTTCATGGCCGCGACCGCTCCTCCAATCGCCCCTGTAATATGATCATAACCCGGCGCTATATCCGTCACCAGCGGCCCCAGCACATAGAAAGGCGCTCCCATGCAGATACTCTTCTGTATCTCCATATTTGCCGCCACCTGATCAAGCGGAACGTGTCCGGGACCTTCTACCATAACCTGTACCCTGTGATTCCATGCCCTTTTTGTCAGTTCTCCCAGACGAACCAGTTCCTCAATCTGGCATACGTCCGTGGCATCCGCCAGACATCCGGGACGGCAGGCATCTCCCAGAGAGATCGTTACATCATATTCCTCACAGATATCCAGTATCTCATCAAAGTACTCGTAGAACGGATTTTCCTCTCCCGTCATGCTCATCCAGGCAAACACCAGGCTCCCGCCCCGGCTGACGATGTTCATCTTCCTTTTGTGCTTCCGGATCTGTTCGATGGTTTTTCTCGTGATTCCGCAGTGAAGCGTCACAAAATCCACTCCATCCTCTGCATGAAGCCTGACTACGTCTACAAAATCTTTTGCTGTCAGCGTTGCCAGGTCTCTCTGGTAATGGATCACGCTGTCATAAACGGGAACCGTTCCGATCATGACCGGACACTCCCTGGTCAGTTTCTGCCGGAAAGGCTGTGTGTTGCCATGGCTGGACAGATCCATGATTGCCTCTGCCCCAAGCTTTACGGCATTCATAACCTTTTCCATCTCAATATCATAGTCCTTGCAGTCTCTGGATACGCCAAGATTTACATTGACCTTGGTCCGAAGCATGCTTCCTACTCCCTCAGGATCCAGACAGGTATGACGTCTGTTGGCACAGATCACCGCCTTTCCCTCCGACATCAGTTTCATGAGTTCTTCCACCGGCATTTTCTCTTTTTTTGCTACGATCTCCATCTGCGGAGTTACGATCCCTTTTTGTGCTGCATCCATCTGTGTTGTATAACTGTTCATTTTCCTCTCCTTTTTCTCTGTTTTTCTGCTGTAAATATATACGCATGATTCATGGGGCCGACGCCTTTTCCCAGATCCAGCTGCGCAGATAACACATAGGACAGATAATCCTTTGCCCGGATCACCGCCTCCTTCAGTCCATGTCCTTTTGCCAGATTCGCTGCAATGGCGCTGGACAATGTGCATCCGGTACCATGGGTATTGGGATTTTTGATCCGTTCCCCCTCGATCCAGTCCGCCTTTCCATCCTCGAACAGAAGATCATTGGCATCACGAACGCGATGCCCGCCCTTTAAGAGCACTGCTGTATGCCATCGTTCATACAGTGCTTTGGCCGCCTGTTCCATATCTTCTTCCCCGCAGATCTTCCTGACGGCCAGAATCTCTGCTTCCGGTATGTTGGGGGTAATAACCTCTGCCAGAGAAAACAGCTCTTCCTGCATGATGCGTATGGCCGTCTCCCGCATCAGCCGAGAACCGCTCGTGGAAACCATAACCGGATCCAGCACCACATGCTCCGCCCGATATTTCCGCAGCTTTCCTGCCACTGCCCTTATGATCTCTTCCGAAGGCAGCATGCCGATCTTCACCGCATCCGGATATATGTCCGTAAATATACAGTCCAGCTGGCATTCCAGAAATTCCGGAGAAACTTCCATAACCCCATAAACGCCGGTAGTATTCTGAGCCGTCAGCGCAGTGACTGCGCTCATGGCATATACGCCGTTTGCAGTTACGGTCTTGAGATCTGCCTGAATTCCTGCGCCTCCGCTGCAGTCACTGCCTGCAATCGTCAATACAGTCCGCATGTATTTCCTCACTCCTTTCCCGGGATAATCTTCCCCTGCGCATAAAAAAGGGGGCGTTTTGCAACGTCCCTGAATCCATACTCCTGTCATTTAAAAAGAGAGGTGCCGCAGGCACCTCTCTTCTTTCATCCGGTATCATCCCTACGTTGGCATTATCCAAATCAGGTTATGGGTCGAAGCGCCTCAGCTTCCTCTCAGCCGGCTTCCAGCCAGCTCCCCTTTTCCATATGTCTGTATTTCAAAATCATTATAAACCAGTCCGGTATTTTTTGCAACTTAAAATTTTTCCGCGGTTATTCGTTTCTTATCGTTATGTGTTCTCCATCACATATTGTCACTACAGCCCGCGCAGCCGTATCCCACACCTGTACCTTCCGTTCCTCCAAAAGCTTCAATGTCTTTTCTTCCGCCGGATTTTTTTCAGAACAGCATATCACCGCTTCTGATGGTGAAACTGCCGAAAGCAGCTCCTCCAGCGTTTTCTGGTATCGTCCATGATGCGGCATCTTGATCCAGTCATGTCCCCAGTCCACATCTGCATCCAGCATCTGCCGAATCCTCTGCTTTTCAATATCTCCGGTAAACAGAAATTTTCTGCTGCCATAGGAAATGCTGGTCACAAGCGACAGATCATTATCATATTCTTCTTCCGCATTCCGGATTTCTGCCGGATCTTCTGCCGGATATACCATAATCTGCATTCCGCCTCTGAGCAGCTCAAGCGGCGCTGTCACCCGCTGTACATCCGTATGTCCATCCAGAGATTCCAGAAAATCCCGGTATTCCGGTCTGTTCCCTTCATAATCCGGAAGAAGAACCGACTGCACTTCCATCTGCTCCATCACATATGCCGCACCGCCCACATGGTCCTTGTCAAAATGAGTAACAAGAAACAGATCGATCTGACAAATCCCACTGTCTTTCAGTTCTTTTACAATCTCTCCTCCGTCATCCTTTTCCCCTGCATCGATCAGCACCACCTGATCTCCTTCCCGGATCAGCAGTGCATCTGCCTTTCCCACAGAAAACGCTTTGATCTCAAGATGATTTTTTTCTGTAGTTCCCGTTATGCCGGACATATGGATTCCTCCCAGTATGCCCAACAATGCCAGCATAAGTGCAAAAACCGCCAGCAGCTGTTTTTTATTCATGTATATTTTACCTCTTCTGCTGCTCTTTCTGCTCAGCTGTACGTGCAGGGTTTACGTGTACCATGCAGTGTTTGACTTCGGAGAAATTCTTTTCAATCGCATCATGTACCCGTTCTGCAATATCATGAGTCTCATACAGCGTCTTATTGCCGTCTGCTGCAATCTCCATATCCACGTACATTTTCGCCCCAAACAGCCTTGTCATCAGACGGTCAATGCCCAGAACTCCTTCCTCTTTAAGGACGATCTCCCGAATCTCTTTTTCCGTCTCTGCATCACAGGCTTTATCCACCATCTTATCGACTGCATCCATAAATATTTCATATGCCGCTTTCGCGATAAACACGCTGATCACCAGGCACGCCACGGAATCCAGAACCGGATACCCCATTCTGGAACCTGCGATACCGACAAAAGCACCAATGGAAGAAAGCGAATCCGAACGGTGATGCCATGCATCTGCCATCAATGCCCCGGAATTAATCTTTTTGGCCGCTGCCCTGGTATACCAGTACATCCATTCTTTCACTGCAATTGATATTACAGCTGCTGCCAGCGCCATAATTCCCGGAACTGCCAGCGTCTCATAATTTCCGGACAGAACCGTACGGAGACCGCCAAGACCGATTCCAAGACCGGTTGCCAGCAGAATCGTCGCCAGTATGATAGAAGCGACGCATTCCAGACGTTCATGTCCATACGGATGATTGGTATCCGATTTTTTGGCAGAAATCCGGACGCCGACCATCACGATCACCGTACTGAATACATCCGAAGCGGAATGCACCGCATCCGATATCATGGCTCCCGAACGCCCAAAGATCCCGGCAAGCAGCTTTCCCATGGACAGAAGCAGATTTACTGCAATGCTGACGGTTGATACATGCATGGCGATCTTCTGGTTCTGCTCATCTGTTCCTTTCATAATGTCCACCCCCTGTCTGAATGTCATTTCCCATCAGTATAGCACACTTAAAATGCCAATGTACAGAAAACTTTTTCTTAATTATCCTGGTTTCCACTGGTATTTGTATATGGAATCTGATAAAATAGATGCGGTGATGTTAATATGAACGAACGTAGAAAAACCGGCAAAAATCATTCTGCCGGAAACACAAAGCAAAAAGAAGTCCGTAAAAAGGCAGCGGCCCCGTCAGGCCAGGGCGACCGGATCTCTTCCCGAAGCCGCAGACGTGCCGAGGAAGCCCGACGCAAACGGAGGATACAGCTTCTGATCCAGGGAGTATTTCTTGGCTTCTGCATCTGCCTGCTGTGTTTCAGTATCTATCAGCTGACTTCCATATTTCTCGGATACCGGTCCGGTGATAAAGAGTATGAAGAATTGAGACAATACGTGCTGGAAGAACCCTCTGTTCCCGGAAATCCATTGCCTGATACCCCGGCTTTTGGCGAATCAGGAGAAGAAAACGCTGAATCAGCTGACTCTTCGCCGACTCCCATGTCGAGAATCGATCTGGACGCCCTTCAGGAAATCAATTCCGAAGCAATCGGCTGGATCGAGATACCGGATACCATGATCAGTTATCCGATGGTGCATGCTGCGGATAATCGCTATTATCTGTCCCACACATTCCGAAAGGAAAGCAACAAGTCCGGCAGTATCTTTCTTGAAACCAGCAACAGCGCTGATTTCAGTGATCTTCATACCATCATCTATGGACACAATATGAAGAACGGTTCCATGTTTGCAGGACTTAAGGATTACAGCTCCAAAAGTTATCTGACCGCTCATCCGTATATTTACATAGATCTGACAGACGGTTCTCACTGCTATCAGATCTTCTCCTGCCATGAAGCCGACATCTCAGACGGCTGTTATACCATTGGATATGAGCATGATGACGTCTATGCCGCATTTCTGGAATCGCTGAAATCTGCCTCTCTCTTTGATTCAGGGGTTGAAGTCGGCATGGAAGACTCTGTTATTACACTGTCTACCTGTACCAAAAACGGAACCAGACGTTTTGTAGTGCATGCCAAAAAGATTTACTGATGAAAAAGTTATGGACGACGATAAGATCTGACAAATATTCTGCAAAAGGGGTTTTATATGAAAACTTACGAATTCTGCAAAAAGGCGTATCCCGACTTTTTCTACAAAGCTTATACTGTTTCAGAGACCCGGACCGAGCTCAAAGTCACTTACCACTTTGAGATACCCGGCCTGTCTGTTTTTGAGCCTTCCTGGAGCTTTCCGAAAAGCTCTTCCTTCTCTGTGGAATCAGCTGACAACCGCACTCTTCACTCTATGCTGTTCGGACTCGGAATGGTAGAACTTGTCAGTTACTGGAAGATCGCCTGTCCGCCCAGAGTTACTGTTTTTGCAGGGTCTCTGACCCGGGAGCAGATTCTCTGGTGGAAGGATCTTTATTATCTGGGGCTGGGGGAATTTTTCTACACAAACGGTATTCACGCAGATCCGGAACATTTTATGGAGCTCATATGTGAGGGACCGGAACCAGAGGGGCGTATTGTGCCCGTTTCTGCAAAAAACGGCTGTCTGATCCCCGTCGGAGGAGGAAAGGATTCGGCCTGTACCCTGGAAATGCTGAAAAAAAGCGGCCATCCTCTGAAGACCTACGTGATCAATCCCAGAGGCGCAACTTTAAAAACCATAGAAGCTGCCGGATTGACCGAGGAAGACAGTATCCATGCCGGAAGGACTCTGGATCCGCGCATGCTTGCCCTGAATAAGGAGGGTTACCTGAACGGACATACTCCGTTTTCCGCACTGGTGGCTTTTTCCTCGCTGATTGTTGCTTATCTGCATGATCTTCGATATGTCGCACTGTCCAATGAATCCAGCGCCAACGAAAGCACCGTAGCCGGAAGCACCGTCAACCACCAGTATTCCAAAAGTTTTAAATTTGAACTGGATTTCCATAATTATGAAAAAAAATTCATTGGCAGCGGCATCCATTATTTCAGCATGCTGCGGCCTCTTTCGGAATTCCAGATTGCAGGATACTTTTCAGGTTTGACCGCCTATCATGATATTTTCCGAAGCTGCAATGCGGGCAGCAAACAGGATATCTGGTGCGGACACTGTTCCAAGTGTCTGTTTGTCTTCCTGATTTTATCTCCATTTCTAAGCCATAAAAGGCTTGTGGAAATTTTTGGAACCGATATGACGGACGACCCTGATATGAAGGCGGATTTTGAAAAACTCACCGGAATGCAGGAAGAGAAGCCTTTTGAATGTGTGGGCAGCCGAAGTGAAGTCAATGCAGCCATCTGTCTGACAATAAAACGCATGCAGAAAAACGCCGAACCGCTTCCTTTCCTGCTCTCCTGGTATATGGATCAGCCGGTATATGCTGCTTCTTTTCCGGATCGCCATGCCTATGAGCATTATTATGACAATGCCCATCTGCTTCCTGAGGAGTTTTTACAGCTGCTGTCAAAAGAATGTTATGGAGGAAAACTGCCTTGTTGAATCTTCTGAAACAACTTGTTACTGATAAAAACATTCTGGTTCTGGGCTATGGACGGGAAGGCAGATCCACGTTGCGTCGTCTCCTTCAGACAGGTACCTGCGCTTCTCTTACGATTGCGGATCAGTCCGATATTTCTCCTGAAGACCCGTCCGTGCGCGTTCTGTCCGGCCCTGCATATATGGACAGTCTGGATGATTATGATCTGGTCTTCAAAAGTCCGGGGATTGTTCTTCCCAGAGATCCGTCGGAATACAGATGCCGGTTTACTTCCCAGATGGAAATATTTATGACTGCCTGCCGGGAACAGGTCATCGGCATCACAGGCACCAAGGGAAAAAGCACAGTCACCACTCTGCTCTATCATATTTTAAAGAAAAACGGACGGGATGCAGTTCTTGCGGGCAATATCGGCATTCCGGCTTTTGACATTCTTGAGAAGGTCAACGCCGAAACGAAGATTATCTGTGAACTTTCCTGTCACCAGCTTGAATATATCCATGTATCGCCCCACATTGCAGTCCTTCTTAATATCCATGAAGAACATCTGGACCATTACGGCACCATGGAGAAATACATCCATTCGAAGCAGCAGATCTATCTGCACCAGAAACCGGAAGATCTGCTGATATGTCACCTTGACTCACTGCCCGCCGTGGACGTCTGTCAATCACGTATTTATACGGTCTCTGACCATCTTTCCACTGCCGATATTGTGCTGAACGGTACCAGAGTCCGTTTTCATGAAAGAGACTTCCAGATACCCTCAGACGAGATTCATCTGCTCGGACATCATAATCACATGGATATTGCTTTTGATTATGCACTCTGCCATATACTCGGACTGTCGGACACGGAAATTGAAACGGCGCTGAAAAGCTACGAACCGCTTCCCCATCGCCTGCGTTATATCGGAGAGCATAACCACATCCGCTACTATGATGATTCCATCTCCACAATTGGAGACACCACGATCCAGGCGCTGAAAAGCGTCCCCAATGTAGGATCTGTCCTGATTGGCGGTATGGACCGGGGAATCGAATATGACGATCTGATCACCTGGCTGTCCGACCATCCCGTTCCTCATATCATCCTGATGTCAGACACCGGAAAGCGCATCTATCGGGAGATTCAGCAGAGATACCCGGACTTTTCCTCTCCGGAACGCCTTGTTCTCGTGAACACTCTGGAAGATGCAGTTGCCGCTGCAAAGACTCTTACAGCCCCGGGAGCCGCCTGCGTCCTGTCTCCTGCCGCCGCCAGTTACGGTTTCTTTAAAAACTTTGAAGAGCGCGGCGATGTATTCAGCAAACTTGCTCTGGAGCAAGAACCGTAAAGTTTTCACAAAAATGATTTGCTTTTCCGGGCATTTCCCTCTATAATAGAAACAGCGGCAAAAATATATATGAGGAGATTTTTAACATGGAAGAAAAAATGGAAGAAAAGCTGGAAGAAATCAAAGAGGAAAACACGACTATGGCGGATCTGTCCGAAGAACTGGAAGCTTCTTATAAGGCTGCTGAAGCAGCCACAGAGGAAACAGAAGAGATGGATCCTGTATGGGCAGCCCTGACAGAATATATGAATGAAAAAACAGTTCTGACCGTAAAAATCGGCGGTGTCGTCAATGCCGGAGTCATTGCATATGTGGAAGGAGTCCGCGGCTTCATTCCCGCATCCCGTCTGTCTCTGGAGCATGTGGAAGATCTGAACGAATGGCTGCATAAAAAAGTCAAAGTCCGTGTCATCACTGTAGACCCGGCTAAAAAACGTCTCGTACTCTCTGCAAGAGAACTGTTAAGGGACGAAGCCCGTGCCAAAGCAGCACAGGAACGCCAGGCTGCTATGGAACAGACCAGTGTAGGCGATGTAATGGAAGGAACCGTAGAGACTCTGAAAGACTATGGCGCTTTTGTCCGTCTTGAGAACGGCCTGTCCGGTCTTGTGCACGTATCTCAGATTTCTGACAAACGCGTAACTACTCCTGCAAAAGTTCTGAAAGAAGGCGAAACCGTAAAAGTCAAGGTCATTGCAATTAAAGACGGAAAACTTTCTCTCAGTATGAAAGCTCTTCTTGAGAAATCTGAAGAAGAGACCCACAACGATCGGGATTACCGAATGCCCAAAAGCGAGAATATTTCCACAAATCTTGGCTCTCTTCTCGCCAATATAAAACTGTAACTGACATCATATACAGATTTTTTGTCGAGGGATGCTGTAAAAACACGGCATCCCTGTTTTTACAGACTTTCTTTTCCCTCTGTATTTATGATATAATGTCACCAGCTGGAGCGAAGCGGAAGTTGATGACCTGCGCGAGCATCAGCGAGCTTCCTTATAGTATAATATAAAGCAGGAGGTTTTGTTATGAATAATCAAAGACATAAACGCAGGGAATCATTTTCCGTACTCCTGATCTCCAACTCTGATCAAAGCAGCAGACAGTTTGATATCTCGTTACCTCTGGTTCGATTTTTCCTTTGTCTGCTTCTTGTCATTCTGATCGTGGCAGGTTTGGCTGCATATGGATTTATCAGCAGACGGGGAATGGAATCACAACTGCGTTCACAGCTTACGCAACAGGAGAAAGTTGTACAGCAGCTTACCACTGAAAAAGAAAATCTGGAAGCAGAAAAGACTGCCCTGATCGCTGAAAACGAATCTCTGCGTTCGGAAGCAGAACAGGCCGTTGCCGCAATGGCTGAAAAGGAAGCGGAACCGGAGGAAGAAGAAGCGGAACCGGAAGAAGATCCCACAGTCCCGACCCGGTATCCTTATTCCGGCGCCAGTGTTCTTCTGTCCTCCTATACAGAGGAGCAGCCCTGGCTCTCACTCAGCACTTATTCCGGAGGCACCGTCACAGCCGCCGGTAATGGTACGGTCGCTGTCATAAGCTCTGATGATACCTATCATCATATCATTGAGATCGAACATGAAAGCGGATACCGGACCCGTTACCTCTCCAAAGCAGACGCAGAACAGAGCGTGGAAGAAGGCGCTCAGGTTCAGGCCGGAGACACTTTACTCACCATAATAACCGATGAGACTCAGGTGGATTATCAGATCATCTATCAGGAAGAGCCTGTAGACCCACTTTCAGTTATTGATGCAAAAGGATAATAAACGAGGAGGATTACAGTATGTTAGGAAAAACCAGAAGCACTGCCGCTGCTGCCACAGAGCCCTCAGGCAAAATCAGCACGATCATTGGTCCAGGAGCCGTTTTTGACGGCAATCTGGCCAGTCCGGAAAACATCCGAATAGACGGAACCGTGAACGGAAACTGTAATTGTCAGCAGAAACTGGTCGTCGGTCCGGAAGGCACCGTCAAAGGCAACATTACTTCGCAAAGCCTGATGGTATCTGGAAAAATAGACGGAGACGTGCTGGTTCACGGGAAACTGGAACTTCTGTCTACCGGTAACATCCATGGAAATATTACTACAAAATCCCTGATTGTAGATGAGGGAGGCTGCTTTGACGGAAAATGTATCATGACAGAATCTGTACCGGAATCATTGCCGGAACCGTTTATAAAAGCGACGGATACTCCTCCTGAGGAAGAGCCTGCAGATTCTTCAAAATAAGAATATGGGATGTATCGTACAAAGAACCGGCCCCGTCTGTCTCATTCGGACATTTCAAGTCCGCCTGTGACAGACAGAGCCGGTTCTTTGTATGATACATTATGCACAGCGCTGACGAATATACAGACCATTAGCCTGAATCCATTTTCTGTAATAATATGACGCTTTTCTGGAAAAACTGAAATCAGAACACAAAACCAGAAGGTTTTCACTTCACACATTATGAAATAAGGAGAAAAACGATGAAATACAAAAAATGGCTCCTTCCGCTTCTCCTGACAACGCTTTTGGCAGGATGCGGAAACTCATCTGCACAGACAGATGAACCGACAAAATCCCATAAAGAAACTCTGGAAACAGATTCCCCCTCTTCCGATGCCGAAACATCGGAGATTCCAAACGGCGAACTGTTATCTGAAACAGAAGATGAAACGCCAGAAGATGCTTCCCCTGCAGCTGCCACAGATGTCCGGACACCTCCGGAAGGATGGAAGCTGGAACTGGCATCCGAGGACTGGGGGCTGTCTTTCGGCGAATCAGGCACCCAGCCTGCAGGAAATGCTTCTGCCGAAGATCTCGCCTGGTATGATTCCTATTATATAGGAAGCGACGATGAAAAAGTACTCTATCTCACTTTCGACTGCGGTTATGAAAACGGCAATACTGAGCCCATCCTGGAGGCTCTGAAAAAACATCATGCTCCGGCTACGTTCTTTGTAGTAGGACACTTTCTGGAAACAGCTCCGGAACTGGTAAAACGCATGGTCCAGGAAGGGCACACGGTAGGAAATCATACGTATCATCATCTGGATATGTCTTCTATCTCTGACATGGAATCGTTTCAAAAGGAAATGGATGACGTAGCCGGTCTGTTCCATGAGATCACCGGTCAGGAACTTTCTCCCTACTACCGCCCTCCTCAGGGAAAATGTAATGAAGAAAACCTGAAAATGGCGCAGGAACTTGGATATTGTACCATTTTCTGGAGTCTTGCCCATGTAGACTGGAATCAGGACAGCCAGCCCAGCCATGAAGAGGCGCTCAGCAAACTCACATCACGCGTTCATCCTGGTGCAGTCGTATTACTTCATAATACCTCGCAGACCAATGGAGAGATCCTGGATGAGCTTCTGACAAAGTGGGAAGAAATGGGATATTCGTTTATGCCTTTGTCAGAACTGACCGGTAAATAAACAGTTTCTGATTATTCTACGATCTGTGACAGGTCACTGCTGTGGTTTGTAAAACCATGGTCAGTGACCTGTTCCTGCCCAATCAGCACCTTTTTCCCGTAAAACGCAAAACCATACTTCCGAATCCTCTCCCCTGCAATTCCTTTTTTCATAAGCAACACCTCATAATTTCGCTCCTTAATCTGCTTCAAGTCTGCATGTACCGTGTCAGAAAGCTCGTGTTCCTCCTCTTCATCCCGAAACTTGCAATTTTACATTGACAACATTATAATTAGAAAAAAACATATGTCATACCATGCCTGAATATCTGCAATACGCAAACACCTGAATGGAGGATCTGCAGTTTGAAAAAGAATACGGAAAAAACAAATGTTATGCGACTGCTGGAGCAGAAAAAAATCCCCTGCACCAGCCACGACTATACGGACACCGGCGTTGTCAGCGGCGTAGAAGTCGCCGCCGTCCTGAACCAGAATCCGGCGCAGGTGTACAAGACACTGGTGACCGTCGGCAGCTCCAACTCCAACTACGTCTTCTTGATTCCGGTACAGAAAGAACTGGACCTGAAAAAGGCGGCCAGGGCAGTGGGTGAAAAAAGCATCCGCATGGTCAAATCGAAGGAGCTTCTTCCGCTGACCGGATACGTGCACGGCGGCTGCTCACCCATCGGGATGAAAAAAACGTTCCGGACGGTCCTGGACGCGTCCGCGGCGGATCTCGACACCATCCTGTTCAGCGGCGGGCGGATCGGACATCAGGTGGAAGTCCCTTTTCGTGAACTGAAGAACATCCTGCGCTACGAGCTGGCGGATCTTGTGGAAACGCCGGAATAAAGAAAGGAGTGTTCCCATGGGAAGTTATCTGAATCCCGGAAGCAAAGGGTTTTACGAAAGCATCAATTCACCCATCTATGTGGATAAAACAGCATTGATCGAAAAGACGAACGCCGCCCTGAATATGTTTACCGAATATTCCATGACGGATCCGGATGGTCTGACCGAATACTTTGGTTTCACAGAAGCGGAAGTCCGATCGCTCTGTCAGGAATATCAGATGAGCTTTGAAAAGGCACAGGCATGGTATGACGGCTACCGACTGCACACTCATGCAAAAGAAGGTACGGTCTGTCCTTCCATATACAGTCCGAAATCTGTAGTGGAAGCCATGCTCCGGCATAAATTCGGCACCTACTGGAATCAGACCGAAACCTACGAAGCGCTTAAAGTCTATATTCAAATGGACATGGACGGCTTAAAAGACGCCGTTGTCCGGATGCTGGCCGGGGAATCCGTCCATATCCATACCGGAACTTTTGAAAATGACATGACTACCTTCGCAACAAAAGATGATGTTCTGACGCTCCTGGTTCATCTCGGATATCTGACCTACGACAGCATCCAGGAAACGGTATCCATCCCCAATAAAGAGGTTTCTCTGGAATATATGAACGCCATCCGTACCATGGACTGGCATGAGGTGGTCCATTCTGTAGAAGCCTCCCGAAAGATTCTGGAAGCTCTTTGGGCTATGGACAGCCATACCGTAGCACAGGGAATCCAACATGCCCACAAAGAAATTTCGATTCTTCAATACAACAATGAAAATGCTCTCAGCTGCACGATCGAAAAAGTGCAGAAAGTATCTCTATAAATCTGACACAACAACCATGAAATGAGGAAAACCGGAACGGTTTTCCTATGTTCCGCCCTTCACAATTTCATATGCCGTATATTCATGGCCCGGACGGTATCCCAGTTTCCGGGCCAGTGATGCGGACCACGGATTCTGGGCATCCCAGCTCGGATACCATCCCCGTCTGCGGCATTCCAGAATCAGCTTCGCCCCGCAGACAAATGCCAGTCCCTGTCTCCTGTGATCCTCTCTGGTATCAATCTCAATCTCGATCCCGCCCCGGTAGCCGGAGTAGGAGGACGCTCCGGAGACCGGGTCTCCATCTTCCAGAATTACTGCTCCCAGTCCATATCTTTGATACATCGAATAATTCTCATACTGCGAAACCCAGTCCCTGCACCACTTTATTTCCTTACAGCGCCAGAACAGAGTTTCATCCATCCTCTGCAGATCGTAGCCTTTCGGCAGTCCGTCCACCGCCGCCTGCAGACGGGTCCGGTCAAATACCCCTGGTTCCTTTTTAAAGGCATAGCGGACCACCTTCTTTGCCGCCAACCCGTGACAGCGCTCGATCAGCTCTGCCCAGCCTCTGCTGCCGGGAACCATGATGAGAAAATCCCGTCCCTTCGGCCCGTACTGAACCAGTTCCCGGTTCGGCTCACCCGCCAGAAAGCAGAAATCCCCCAGAAGCGCCGCGGCAGAGGCCGGCTGGTCCGTCAAATCTGTGAAGACCGCCCCCATCACCCCCTGCAGACACGACCAGATCATGGTCTCCTGCCATCCTGCGAAGAGAGGCGCCGCTTTTTCTGTCTGTTTTAATCGGTAGATCATCTCTGACTCCCTGCATGATTCAAATCAAAGAGAACTTTCTCATAATCTTTTACATAGTACCGTATATTTTTGCGTCCTTTTTGAATAATGGTATGTCCCTCCGCTTCCAGCTTTGCTTTCTGTGCTTCAACACCGCCGGGATATTTTCCGTTCAGCTCTCCATCCGCCTTCAGTGTTCTCCAGTAAGGCGTCTTATCATCCGGGCGCTGATGGCTGGCCCATGCCGCGATCGAGACAAAGATCCCCGCTGTCACAGGCTCTGTAAAATCTGCGCCGCTTCGTTCTGCAAAATATTCCCGTATTTTCCCAACCGTAATCACCTTACCGTAGGGAATGCGCTTCATCACCTTGTCGTAATCCATCGGCGGAGCAAAGTACATATTGCTTCCGCCATATTTCTCGATACTCTTCTGATCCGTAATCGTCTGAAATTTCGGCATATCCTTACTGTCATGCAGCATTGTATTAAAATCTTTTTTATCTTCCTTTGCCATATCTTTCACCCTCTATCGTAAATTCCGCCTCCGCCCTCACTTCGCCCCAGCGTCTGGAAATATTTTTCCTCACTTCGTTCCACAAAATTCTTCCGGGACTGCTTTCGAACAGATGCTGTTTTTCATGAACCGCCTGACACTCCCCTGGCTCTGTAAATCTCTATCTTGTCATCCAGATTCTTCCGATATTCCTCCCACTTCCTCTGCTGCTCTTCCACAAAGCTCCGATGCCGGAGCAGCAGTTCCATGCGCTCCGGCATGGTCTGGTCTCCTGCATACCGCAGATCTGAATAATACTTAATATCCCGAAGAAGCATCCCTGTGTCCTTCAGCCTCTTGATAAATTTTACCCATTCCACATCCGCTTCCCTGTAATCGCGCCTCCCGCCCGGGTCTCTCTCCACCCGGATCAGTCCTTTCTTCTCATAATAACGAAGCGTATATGCACCGATTCCCGTGATTCTGGAAAATTCACCGATCTGCATTCTGTCTTCTCCCTTCCGAATCGCCTTATGCCTGATGCCGTGAAACGGCTGTCAGCCTAACCATCCCTGATAAAATGCGATGACTCCCAGGACGGTGCCTGCGGCCGCTGCTGCTAATGTTGAAATTTCCGCTTGACTTCGACGATAGTCCAGGATCTATGCTTTTTATGGAATGACGCTGCAGCATTCATTACATCTATCATAACAAATATGGAGGAAAAAAGAAATGAAGAAATCAAGAATGGAAACCGGAATGGAACTTTTACAGAAGATCGACGGCAGAGGCGGCGAAGCCGTCCTGAAATCGCTGGAGGACATTGCCCCGGATCTGGGGAAATACATCGTCGAATTTGCATTCGGCCATATCTACGCCAGAGACGGACTCACCCTCAGGGAACGGGAGATGGTTACGCTTGCCAGCCTGCTCACGGCCGGCGGATGCGAACCCCAGTTAAAGGTCCACATCCAGGGAGCGCTGCAGGTGGGGATCACTCCCGAAAAAATCACCGAGATTTTTCTGCAGTGCATTCCCTACACCGGATTTCCAAGAGTCCTGAACGCAGTCTTTGCCGCAAAGGAGATTTTTATTTCTGAGGGACTGTAAATCATCCCATCCTTTTTCCCGTATAATCAGAAGAAAACCTGTATGGGAGGAACGATCATGAAGGAGCACCAGATTTTCGGATACATCCGTGTATCCGCAAAAGATCAGAACGTTGACCGCCAGATAGATGCACTGGCGCCGCTTGGGATTCCGAAACGGAACCTGTATATCGATAAACAGAGCGGGAAAGATTTTGAACGCCCGGCATGGAGACGGCTGGTAAAACGCTTAAGGCCCGGCGACCTGCTCTGCGTCAAGTCCATCGACCGCCTAGGCCGGGACTACCAGGAGATCATAGAACAGTGGCGCAGCATCACAAAAGACAGACAGGCGGACATCCGTGTGATGGATATGCCCCTTTTGGATACCACCTATGGCAAAGACCTGTTGGGAACCTTTATCGCGGATCTGACTTTGCAGGTGCTTTCCTTTGCGGCTCAGCTGGAGCGGGAGGACATTCGCCAGCGCCAGGCGGAGGGAATCGCTTCCGCCAAAGCCCGCGGCGTTCGATTCGGCAGGAAGAAAAAGGAGCTGCCGGAGGATTTTGAGAACTGGTTTGCCCGCTGGCGCAGCGGAGAGATCACGGGGAAACAAATGGCGGACCACTGCGGTATGGAGATCTCCGTGCTGTACCGCAAACTGCGGGAGGCGGGAATCCCCCTGGACTAAAACCTGGCGCGGCCGTTCAGACAGCCCGGAGTACCATGGCACAGGCGTGCAGCCAGTCTGCACCGCCTCAGGAAAGCCGCAGATATACAGAGGATGAGAATACGGTATCCTCCGCCTCAAAACGGCACCCGCCGCCATACTTCTCTGCAATGGAGCGGACGGACAGAAGCCCGATGCCGCCGCCCGGTTTCCCGGACAGAAAGCCGCCCTCCGGCATCCTGCTGACGCTGGCGTACCGGTTATCCATGACGATGGTGAGTATCCCGTCCGCAAGCCTGCCGCGCATACGGATAAAGGGCGCGTCCGCCCCGGCGCAGGCCGCCACCGCATTCTCCAGCAGGTTTCCGACCACGACACAGAGCGCATGGGCAGGGACGCTGCCGGTATCCTCCGGAATCTCCAGCCGGATGGAGCAGTCCGTGACGCCGGATCTGACCGCCATGTCCAGATAGTGGAGCGCCACCGCGTTGACGGTCTCGTTCTGACAGACGGGCGGGAGGCTTTCCCCTGCAGACGGCGCAATAAGAGCATCCAGATAGACTGCCGCCGCATGCGTCTCCCCCTTTTCCAGCAACCTGCGCAGGGCAGCTGTGTGGTGCCGGAAGTCATGGCGCTGCTGCTTTTCCTGCAGAGAGGCTTCCGTGATCCGCCGGTAATGCTCCTCCTGCATCCTAGCCTGCCTTTCCAGAAGGGACAGCTCCTTTTCCAGCCTGTGGTTCTCCTCCAGCAGCGCCAGCGCCTCCGCCATGAAATACCCGCACTGGATGCTGACCATTGTCACAAAGACCAGGACGCCCACCTGGAAGAAAAAGGATTTCTGCACGTCCAGCCGGAACAGATAGTAATTTGCCACTTCCAGCAGGGCGAACAGAGCCAGGACCGCCATGGGCCAAAGGAGCCTGCGCGCCATCCGATTCTGAAACCGGATGCTCTCCCACAGAGCCGTCCCCGCCAGAATGCAGAGGCAGGCGGGCGTCAGGACATGAAACAGATACATGCTCCTCGACAGGGATACGACGCCAAAAAGCTGCAGCGCCGCCGCCCCGCAGACGCAGAGCACCATGAAAGCGCACAGAGCCTCAAGAAACGGCCCGGCATGGGGACGCAGCACCACCAGGATAAAGCGCAGAAGCGGGATGGCAAAAGTGAACAGCCCCAGGAAAGCCATCAGGTACAAAATGGGTGCATTTCCTACGAGCAGCCCTGTCAGGTTGCACTCCCCGAAGGACCATGCGCCGGTACACAGGGAGAACAGTCCCAGCCAGAAAAAGGCCGTCCCGGAACTGCCGAAGCGGAGGAAAATCAGGGAAACCAGAACCATGATCAGTCCCAGCGCCAGAAGAAACACGGAAAAAAACAGGGAGAACCCCATTTCCGAGAACAGTCCTGCCACAATCTGATCCGGACTCCCCAACAGGAGGGGATGGAGCGCGGCAGCGTCCCGCTGGGACGGGGAAAGGTACTCCAGTGTGAGTGTCACCTCATGTCCGGTCTCCGGCAGGGGTACCAGCGCCGTCTTTGTGGGCGGGTCCAGCAGGAATGCCGGGAAATCCCCGTCCTGCCCATATGCAAATATCAGCTTCCCGTCC
The DNA here is from genome assembly GCA_910583615.1 of uncultured Lachnospiraceae bacterium. Taxonomy (GTDB): domain Bacteria; phylum Bacillota; class Clostridia; order Lachnospirales; family Lachnospiraceae; genus Hominiventricola. The sequence continues at coordinate 133,126 of CAJTXP010000002.1, forward strand.
GCGTAGAGCCTCACGGGTGTATAGACGGTCTTAAGATACAGGTAATCCCCCGGCTTTGGACAGATCCGGACGGTCAACGTCAGGGGTGTGCGGGAGGAAGGGCAGGGAAAGGTTTCGGGCAACTGTATCTCTTCCCCGTCCATGCGCCAGTCGGAAACAGTCTCCACACCGCCATGTGTGTTCCTTTCCGGCCGGAACAGGAGCACTGCACCGAGCAGCAGCACGGTAAGCGCCAGAAAGAGCAGGAACAGCGCTGCCGCCGCAGGCCGCCTCGCTTTATGTATCTTCATAGTCTATCCCCTTTCCTGGCCTGGGCGAACAGCCAGTCCTCCCAGGCATCCTTTGCCTTTTTCAGAAGATCGCGCCGGATATAGACGCCCTGCCCGTCCTTCATGCGGAATACCATCAGTTCCTGGTCGATGCCCACCACATGGGAGAGGTTTGCCAGATAGCTCTTATGGCTGCGGAAAAAAGGAAAACCTGCAAGCTGGGGCGCCAGCTCGTCCAGCCTGCCCTTTACCTGCCTGGTCCCGCCTCCCTCGAACCAGAACAGCAGGTAATGCGCCCGCTGCTCCACAAAGGCAAGGCGGGCGGCCGACAAAGACAGTTTTTTCCCCCGCAGGACCACCTCCACGGCCGCCTGCTCCCGCCACTGTGCCGCAAGGGAAACGGCGCCGTCCATATCCTCCTGGGTCACAGGCTTCTCGATGTACTTCGCCACCTTCAGGCGATAGCCGTCCAGGGCGTGGTCCTGACTGGAGGTGACAAAGGCCACCGGCAGTTCCGGCTCCTGCTCCCGCAGCCGCCGCACGGCCTCCACCCCGGAGATCCCGCCCATGTAGATATCCATGAACACCATGTCAAACCGTCCCGGCCGGTAATCTTCCAGGAACGCCTCGCCGTTTTCAAAGGCGGTGACGCTGACCGGGACCGGCCCCGCCTGTGCCAGACCTGTCAGCCGTCCCAGTTCCTCTTTATCGTCCTCACAAAGCGCAAGCTTTAATTCCTCCATGCGAAATCCCTCCCCGTTTCTGAACAGTATAGGGTAAAATCACAGAAATGTCAATTTGTCAAGTACGAGTTTTGAATGGGTTATAGTTTACACATGGACCAAAAACACTGGTTTGGGTAGAAAGAAGTGAGGAAAACTTGATTCACAGGCGGGATTATGATATCTTAATTTAAGAAGTATAAATTGCAGGAAGAAAGCAGGTGGATTTATGGCATATGCATTACAAAATGAAAAAGCGAACGAAACAATCAACTACGATAAAACGCTTAAAATGCTTGACCGGGGCATTGACGATATGGAAGCCGGAAGAGAATTGCCTTTAACAGAAGCTTTTGTTAAAATTACTGAATTAAGGAACGGGCAGAGAAATGCAAAAGTATAAAGTTATAGTAACATGGGAAGCGGTTTATGATATAGCTGAAATTGCAGATTATATAGAAGCGCAGTTTGGGACAGCAAGGGCTGACCGCTTTCAGGAAGAGATAAAGGAACGTTTGGATAAACTTAAAATATCAGGCGGTATTTCAGGAAAAACATATCTATGTTATCGTGGATATTCTATTTACAAGAACCCATTTCCACCGTCTATTATTTTTTACATTGTTATGGAATCAGAAAAAGAAATCCATGTCTTAAGAGTATTGCGAGAAGAACGTAATTGGGAAAGCGTTCTTACAAGGCAACATGATTATACATACTAAAACGTTAAGATATAATTTTTCACGGATGAAGTTCATCAATCCTTCTACAGTCTTTCTTAAACTGTCCAGAATCTTTCACTTTTAATATCCCCCGTTCAAAAGCCGATAATTATAAAAACCGTTGATTTTGTCTTTATCACTAAAACCAGAATTTGTCAAGTACGAGTTTTGAACGAAGCCGTGCATTTTTGGTACTGGAAAAAAAGATAAAAACTCATAAAATAGACTAAACAGACATGTGCGGGAGATTTTCAGGCCCGCAGGAATATCCGCCCGGAGAAGGATTGCGATTCGGCAGAGCAGGCGGATTGTCAGGACCGGGTAAAGAAAATTTTTGGCGAGTGGTTAAAAGTAGACTTAAAACCACAGCGTTCAGGACTGGAATGCAGATAAAATGACAGAAAGGAACAGATAAAACGCATAAAAAAAACGAGTGGTTTTGAGTCTACTTTACGCGAAACAGGAGGTAACACATACATGAGAAACACAGGAAAACGGAATGCAGGGAGGAAGAGATCCTATGAAACGTAGAATTTTGAGCATCATAATGGCGCTGGCCCTGTGCGTGAGCGCATGCCCCACATGGGCACTGGCTGAAGAACCCGTATCCAGTCCCTGCACTCACCACCGGTCGCACACGCCGGACTGCGGATACATAGAGGCGGAACCGGGGCATGAGTGTACCCATGAGCATACGGAGGACTGTTACAGGACAGCGGAGGGAGAAGACGGCAACGCCACAAAGGAGCTGGACTGCCATCATGAGCATGACGAATCCTGCGGCTACCGGGAGGAGATAGAAGGAAACCCCTGCACCTTCGTGTGTGAAATATGCAATGAAGGGACAGACGGAACACCGGAAGATAAGACGGACGATAATGAGATAAATGACGGAGAATCCGAAAATTCGGGAACGGAAAACGGAGATGAAATAGAAGAACCCGGTGACGGGCAGGAGGAATGTACCTGTGAGGAACTATGCACAGAGGGTAGTATCAATACAGACTGCCCCATGTGCGGCGCGGAGGATGCCAGCCTGTCAGACTGCAAGGGGAAGGATGCGGAAGACAGCACGGAAGATGCGGAAGAAAACACAAAACAGCCGGAAGATGCCGGCCTCTGCAAGCACCACCCGGAACATGATGATACCTGCGGCTATCAGCCGGAATCGAAGGACAATGAGGGCAGTCCGTGTACTTATGAGTGCCGTATCTGCCCTGTTGAAAAGCTGATTGCCGCCCTGCCGGATGCAGCGGACATCACAGAGGACAATGCGAGCGAGGTGCGGGCGCAGCTTGAGGAAATCCTTGCGCTTTTTGCGGAACTGACCGAGGAAGAGCAGGAGCAGATTGACCTTTCTCTGTGCTGCGAACTGCAGGCAAAGCTGGATGCGGCCAATGTACCTGCTCCGGCGGAGGAGGGAACGCCTGATTTGGAGTTGTTTGGACAGAAGATCTGCAGCGGCGACAGCGGAGACGGCTGGAGCTATACAGACGGTGTTCTGACATTAGAGAATTATCATTCTGATAATTCCGGTGAGGTTTTTATTCACATCACCAATGCCGACCTGGAGTTTACGCTTTATCTAAAGGGGGATAATTCTGTAAAAACGAGTGAAAAACTCATTTATGGAAATGCGTTTGGAAATACAACAATTACAGGAGATCCCGGGGCTTCCCTCTCTTTGAACGGAAAAAGCTGGGCTGACCGTTATATTTTTATTCGCGGAGTAAATGTGGATGTCACCACGCAGGATATGATTTTTCTTTCCTATGACATGGAGATCGACAACGCAACAGTGAGCTTCAACATGAATGGGTCAAATGGCTATATTTACACTACGCACGGTGGTTTTACCATAAAAAATGGCAGCGATGTGACCATAACCAATTCGTCAGGCGCTGTTGATTACTGTGTTGCAACCAATAAAGCAGTGATCACCGACAGTGCATTGAAGATAACCAATCCCAGCGGTTTTGGAGTGTATGTGACGAAAATATCCACACAGGTATCGGAGTATAAGGCGTCTGTTACCAATTCCACTATATCAGCTTATGTTCCTGATGCAGGTATCCATTGTGAGGATGAGCTGTCTGTTACCAGTTCACAGATTACAAACAGCGGTCAGTTCCTGCTTCGCTCCAAGAAAGCGGTTACCGTAGATGGCAGCAGCACGATGAAGGGAATTATTTATGAATTTTTCAAATCCGATACGGGAGCAGCTTATCAGGTTTACGGCAGTCATACCCTTGCAGCGAATTTGACCGTAGCGGCAAACGATTCTTTTACGATTCCAGAGGGCGCTGCTCTGACGATTCCCGATGGCGTTACATTGGAAAACAACGGTACGATGCGTATTCATGAAAAGGATTCTCTGACCGGAACAGGCGCTTTGACAGGGAACGGAAAATTCCTGATCGATGTAAATGAGGATACGATTTCTGTTCCGGAAGGGCTGGTTTACACAGGGAAGGACTATACAGACCAGATTATACTGGAAGAGAACGCTGCGGTTTGCGGGGTGGAGTTTACCGCAGATACGGAGGGGTGGACGCGTAACATCGAACCGACAGTTGTAAAAGATGCAGGAACGTATACAGTTACATTCACGAAAGGCGATAAGGAAATCAGCAGGACATTTACCGTAGCGCAGTCCGGCACACAGTTTGCAGGGGAAGGCGTTGTGAAAACCTGTAAAGACGGCGCAGAATGCAGCGACTTCACCGCCGATGATACCATCACCGTCAAGGCCACGCCTACCGCAACCGGGGCGGCTCCGGTAAAAGCGGCGGCTCGTCTGCGGGGAGTTTATGCCGCACCTGCTGCAGGTCAGATGGCAGTGTTTGTGGGTAATAACCAGGTGTCCGATGCGGTGGGGGCAGATGCGGACGGCAGCTACACCATGACAGTCAACGCCTCCGATGTACTGGAACAGGGGAATGTGGAACCGAACGGCGACCCTGTCACTCTGATTGCAAAATTCGTAGGGAATGACAACATGGTGGACGCGGCAGGGACGGTGGATGTCAAGATTTCTGCTGTTGCGAAGGTCGAAAAGGGCGGTACCACTACCTATGTAGGTAATTTGGACGATGCGTTTAAAACGGAAAACAACGGCGCCATTATTACGTTGCTGGGGGATGTAATGCGGACGGAATATCTCATCATCGGAATTGACTGCACTCTGGATTTGGGCGGGCATACGATTTTCGGAAACCTGGACGTAAGTGATTATATACTTATCATTGTAGGAAAGAATGTAACCATTCAGGGCGATGGAGGCATTTCCGGGACAGGAGATGCACAGGTTTTACAGACAAGTGGGAACGTAATAATAAAGGGTGGGACTTTTTCCTGTGAATCTGGAAATTGCATATTTGTTACAGGCTCTAACGCAAGCCTATCCATTACGGGCTCAGAGGTACGTGTAGAAAACACCGGTGGCTATGGACTGTGTATCGGTAATGCTTCTTCCTCCGTTCAACTTTCTGCCGGGACTTATTCCGGGGAAGCGGGAGCAATTTTTATTAACGGCAACAACTCCTTCACCCTCGGCGACCTGCTGGGCCATACGGACACCACCCGGTACGCCTATTTTGACAGCACCGGCACCACGCCCTTTACGGGCAAGCTGGAGGGAAAATCGCTGGCTGAAACAGTGAAGGTGCAGGAGTGCGAACATACCGGCGTGGGCGTCTGCGAGTACACCCATGCCACTGGCACCACCACCCACCAGCAAACCTGCCTTGCCTGCGGAGATACAAAAACCAGTGAAAATTGCAGCTTTGATGAAAATGGGAAATGCCCCTGCGGGGCTGTGCTGGCGGTCACGCTGCCCGATAATCTGAATTTGACCTACACTGGCACAGCGCAGACACCCGCCGTCACTGTTACGGTGGACGGGACGGAACTGGCGGCGAATCATTACACAGCGACCTACGCCAACAATACCAATGCTGGAACGGCAATGGTAATCGTTACTGGCAAAACCTATACAGGTAAGGTCACAAAGAAATTTACCATCCAACAGGCCACACCCACCCTTGCATGGGAAAGCACCACCCAGGAGCTGACTTATACCGGCAACGAGGCGAGGATTACCGCACCCAAAGCCACAGGGCCGAACGATATTCAGCTTGGCATCACCAACGACACAGGCCCCTGCCGTTTTTCCTATGCAGCGCAGGGCGACAGCACGTTTACGGACGGCCTGCCCATAGACGCCGGGACTTATACCATCAAGGCCAGCGTTGAGGCAAAGGGCAACTATACCGCCGCCGACAGCACAAACACACTGAAGCTGACCATCAATAAGGCACCGGGGACGCTGACGGTTCCTGAAATACAGATCAGCAGGAAATATGGCGATGCGTCATTTTCGTTAAACTGCTCCACAAACGGGGATGGCAGAATATCCTATAAATCCTCCAATGAGGATGTGGCGTCAGTCTCGGCAGACGGCATGGTGCTGATCACGGGGGCGGGAACTGCCGTGATTACGGTTTCCCTTGGGGAAGGTACAAATTACAGTGCCGCTGGAAACAGGACCATTACCGTCAACGTGGACAAAAAAGACGGTTATGTGGTGGAGACTTTAAGCAGGAGCTACCTGTATTCCAGGGAGAACACGGACAGCATCGACCTTGCAACGCTGCTCCCCAAAGACTGCGGCGCTGCGGCCTACGGGACACCGGCGGTATCGGGGAACTTGACATACAGTACAGCCCCTGCCGTTACGGATGGGAAGCTGTCCTACACACTGGGAACCGGAAACAATAACGATGAGGGCAGCATTACCGTCACCGTAAGTACACGGAATTATGCGGATATCACGGTTACGGTGAAGGTGAAACTGACCGACCGGATACCCGTAGGACTGAAAGAAGGCACGGAAGTAACCCTGGCAGGTAATATCCTTACCTATGGGGAGAGCCTGTCAAAGCTGGAATTCAACAATGCCGTCTTTGTGGATGGTAACGGAAACACAGTGAAAGGCGCCCTTACATGGAAAGACGCTGCAGCCAGGCCAACTGCAGGAACTACAAGCGCAGTATGGGTATTTACCCCGACTGATCAGGCATATCTTTGCGTGGAGGGGACGGCAGCGATCACGGTAAACAGGGCAGTCCCGGCTGTATCCGCAGCCCCCACAGTGGCGGACAGGATATATAACCCTTTGCGGGTATTAAGAAAGAGCGACCTGTCCGGGGGGACAGCAGGCGGCGTGGACGGAATGGAACTGGCGGGTGAGTGGAACTGGCAGAGCGCAGATATTGTTCCGGCTGTGAATAACAGCGGATATGCGGCAGTCTTTACACCGGCAGATATAACGAATTATAAACCCGTCACCAGGACTATCACGGTGACAGTGGAAAAGGCAACGCCTTATATCGCCGTAATTCCTGCAGCGGCGGGAATCACCTATGGGGAGACCTTGAAAGATTCCTCCCTGACAGGAGGAGCCGTACAGTACGGCAACGGCGCAGGGCAGGCAGGAAACGGTGCCGAAAGCACGGAAGCCGTGGCAGGGACATTCACCTGGAAGGAACCTTCCGAGAAGCCCGCGGTGGCTGACAGCAGCATGACAGAGTATGCGGTAATATTTACGCCTTCCGATACGGCGGATTATCATCCTGTGGAAACGAAGGTAAAACTGACGGTAAATAAGGCCCAGTACGCCCCGAATATGCCGGGCAGCGCTATGGATGTATCGAACAGCATGGAAAAAGCAGGGGACGTACCGCTGCCGGAAGGCTGGGAGTGGCAGGCATCTGATAAAGACACAGCCCTTGTAACAGGGGCGGCGGTAAATGCCGTGGCCGTTTATACCGGAGCTGACAAAGGCAACTATGAGAAGGAAACGGTAACGGTTGCGATCACAAGGTCCGTCTTCGACCATCCATCGGGGCCGGAGTCTGGCAGGCCATTCCTCAAGGGCGAGGACGGCAGGATCGGCTGGGATATAATCCGGGCCGAGGAAGAACAGGCACAGGAAGGCAGCACCATCAACGTGGATATGAACGGCTCCACAGTAGTTCCAGGGGATATTTTTGACCGTCTCAAGGGCAGGGACATCATCATCACCTTTGACATGGGAAACGGCATCCTCTGGAGCGTGAACGGAAAGAGCATCACGACAGACAGGGCGGGAGACATTGATTTTTCCGTTCAGACGGGCGTGAACACAGTGCCGGTAGACATCGTGAACCATGTCACCGGAGAGCGCTACAGCATCCAGATCAGCCTCGCCTATGAAGGGGAGTTCGGTTTTACCGCGGTGCTTTCCATAGGCCTTGGCAAAGAGAATGCCGGATACAGGGCAAACCTGTACTATTACAACAAAAGTGCCGGGGCACTGGAATTTATCTGTGCGGACGAGGTATCGGCAGACGGCACAGTATCCCTTGCCTTTACCCATGCGTCAGATTATGTGATCGTGATAGATAAGGATGGAAAAGACGGGGATAAGAAAAAAGGAAGCGGTGGCGCAGAGTCCGCACTGCCGGAAACACCGGGCGGGAACAGTACTGTGAAGGCTGTGAAAAGCCCTCAGACCGGAGAGCCGTGGAGACCATGGTGGGCTGTTGTAACCGGCATACTGGCGATAATTGTGAGCGCTGATGTATATTTCACAGCGCGGAAGAAAAAGAACAAGAAAAATGGATAAAGAACCGGCCGCAGGGAAGAACCCCTGCGGCACGGAAAACAGCCATCAGCCTCTGTCACCCCTCCGCCTTCAGCACAAAGATTCTGGAGTCAAAGTCGCAGCTGTGTTTTTTATCCAGGGCTCCATCCACGATCCGGGTGTCCGTGGTCACGATCCCTGCATTCATCAGTTCGTCTCCATAATAAACTCCGCTGCTCTCCCGGCCATATTCACAGAGCTTATAGGACAGACTTTCCTCCAGACCGTTCAGACGGAGCCTGGAAAGAGGCATGTTGGCGCCGTTTAATACCTTATACCAGCCGACGACCGCCTCTCTTTTGTCCCCGCTGACCACCATCCATGCGGTCACATTTTTTTCAAAAGGACTGCTCAGACGGTAGAAGTCGCCGAACTGAATCAGACCGCGGTAACGTTTCATAAATCTGATCTGTTCTTTTACCTGAGCGATCTCCTCCTCCGTCAGTTTATTCAGATCCAGTTCATAGCCAAACGTGCCGAAATATGCCACATTTGCCCTGGTGTAAAGGGGCGTATTCCGGTACACCTGATGATTCGGCGTCACGGACACATGGCTTCCGATGCTGCTGACGGGATAGCAGAAGGAAGTCCCATACTGGATCTTCAGCCGCTCCACGGCATCCGAATCATCACTCGCCCATGCCTGGGGCGCATAATACAGAAGTCCCGGATCGAACCGCCCGCCTCCGCTGGCACAGGATTCGAACAGCACCTCGGGAAACGCGGACGTCAGACGGTCATACAGCTCATAGACCCCCAGGATATAACGGTGGAACACCTCCCCCTGCCGGTCAGCGGGAAGCCCTTCGGAATAACACTCTGTAATACTCCGGTTCATATCCCATTTGATATAGGAGATCTTTGCCCCGGCCAGAAATTTCGCCATCATCTCATAGATCGCATCCACCACTTCCCGGCGGGAAAAATCCAGCACATGCTGATGCCTCCCCAGAGAGGCGTGTCTTCCCGGCGTCCTCAGAATCCAGTCCGGATGCGCCCGATACAGATCCGAATCGGGATTTACCATCTCCGGCTCGAACCACAGGCCGAATTTCATGCCAAGGGCTTCGATCCTGTCTGCCAGTCCTGCAATTCCGCCCGGCAGCAGATCTTTGTTGGCCGTCCAGTCTCCGAGCCCCGCATGGTCATTTCTCCTGCCGCCGAACCAGCCATCGTCCAGCACAAACAGCTCCACTCCGCATTCCTTTGCTTTTTCTGCGATTTTCACCAGACGGTCCTCGGTAAAATCAAAATAAGTGGCTTCCCAGTTATTATTGAGGATCGGACGTTCCCGGTCTCTCCAGTATCCTCTGGCCAGACGGGTCCGGTACAGCCGGTGGAAAGTACGGCTCATATGTCCCAGCCCTCTGTGAGAATAGACCATCACAGCTTCCGGCGTCTGGAAAGATTCTCCCGGCTCCAGTTTCCACCTGAATCCAAAAGGATGAATGCCCAAGAGCACCCGGGTGGTATCCTGCGTATCCACCTGTGCCTGCGCCAGGAAATTGCCGCTGTAGACAAGGCTGAATCCGATCACTTCCCCCTGCGTCTCATCTGCGGTGGGACGCTTTAACACGATAAATGGATTCTGCTCGTGAGACGAATTCCCCCGGATGCTGTCCACTGCCTGGATCCCCTGTTCCAGTCTGCGTACCTTCAGATGCCGCTCCCTGGCCCAGGCGCCGGAAAACTGCAGCCACTCGTATTCACAGTCCGGCAGATCAAGACACAGACTCATGGCCCTGGTCAGATGCACCGCCTCCTTGCCCTCGTTCTGAAATTCCGCGCTGCGGGCGAGAATCCCTCCTTCTGCAAAAATCGTATAGAGAAGCGTGAGCACGATACCGGTCAGCGGATCCTGAAGCTTCACGGCCAGAGTCTCTGCTTCCCCCGGATCCTCCGTATAGGTCGCCGGAAGTCCCGAAAGCTTTGGCTTTCCCTGCAGGATCTCATGGCCTCTGTATACAAAATCCGATATGGCGCTCCCGTTCTTCTGCAGGATCGACACTGCCGGATGCCGGAAATCTGTAGTTCCGTATACGCCGTATTCCTGTCTGGTATGCTCCAGAGAAAAGGTATCGTCATCGTCGTACACATAAGACGTCATGGAACGGTGCACCCGCTCCTGCAGATAAGAAAAATCTTCTTTATGATGAATTCTCTTTCCAAAATACAGCTGTCCCAGATGGCCGTTCGGCAATACGGCCATAATGTAGCTCATCTCTTCATTATACAGATGAAATGTCTGTGTTCTCTCATTAAATAAGATGCTCATGGGATGTTCTCCTTTTGTTTTGATGCCTTATTATGTCATAAAAGAAAACACGATAGATAGCCGTATTTGTTATAAAAAATATGCAGAATGTTAGATATTGCAGGACACCTCTTCTCACGTCCGGAAAGACATCTCCCTTCGCTTCTTCTGAAGTTCTGACTGCTCCGTCCGGTATTTCTTCCGGTACTGCAGGGGCGTGATCCCGTTCTTTTCTTTAAACGCCCTGCCGAATGCGGCCGGATCCCGGTAGCCGCAGGAATAGGCCACACTCTCCACGGACAGTTCCATGCCTTTTAAAAATTCCTCCGCCCGGGCAAGGCGGTAGTCGGAAAGATACTCCTGGGGCGAGCTTCCCACATGTTCCCGGAACAGGGTATACAGATAGCTCCGATTGATGCACACATATTCTGCGATATCCGCCACCCGGATGGAATGTCCGTAATTATCCTGGATATACCCCAGCGCCTTTTTGATATACATGTTGTCCGCTCCGTGCTCCTGGGCCGGAGAGCGGGCCGTATCTTCTGCGAGAATGGATAAAAACAGATACAGACTGCCCTCCAGGAGGAACTGGTCCGTGGCGGTGATCGTGTAGTTTTTCAGCATCCGGACTACCAGCTTCTTCAGCTCCTCCCCCCGTTCGCTGCAGAAGATCAACCTTCCGTCCCCCAGTCCCGCATCCCTCAGATATTCCTCCGCACGCCGGCCGTGAAATCCGACCCACAGATACGTCCAGGGATCCTCCTCGTCCGCCTCATAGAAAATCTTCGTTCCCGGTTCAATCAGGAAACCCTGTCCTGCCTGCAGGTTGTACCTTTTCCCGCCGGCCCGGTAATGCCCCTTTCCTTCCAGGATATAATGAATCAGGTAGTTGGACCGCACCGCCGGCCCGAAGCTGTGCAGCGGCTCGCATTTGGCATAACCGCAGTAGCACAGATACAGATCGGAAAATTTCCGGTCGGATAACTGCAGTACATAAGCGTCTTCCATGAGGTTCTCCCTTCCTGTTACCGTGTCTGAACATATCTGAGCCTTTGAAAAACAGCAGCAAAATACCCGAGGCAAACGAGTCAAAACCATCCGCCCCGGGTTCCTTGATACAAATTTACTCTTCTTCCGACGCCGCGGCTCCGGAGCCGAAGTCGTTCGTCTCACAGGTCATTCCGCCCTCTTTGAAGCTGTCGATGGTGGACCAGAGGCTCAGATATCCTCCGTATGAGTTGACCCGGTCGCTGATCACGCCCAGATTCGCCAGCGCCGTGCTGCTGGCCTGATCAAAGTCCACGCCGAACCGAAGCTCCACGCTTCCGTCCTCCCTGAGGCTGGCTTTGGCCGCCACGCCGGTCATGGCCTGAAACCCGTCCTCATACGCCTGAACGTCTTCCTCCGTCAGTCCTTCCGTTCCTTCTGTCTGTACCGCCGTCTCCACCATACCGACGATGGAATCTCCCTGGGCCGCCACATAATAGGAATCGTTTTCCGCCGTGCAGGTAGTCATGGTCATGTCGATGTAATCGTAAAAGCCGCCGGTGAGCTGCTCGTACATCTCCCGGCATGCGGACGAATCAATCCTGTCTCCGTCCGACCGGTGTGAAACATACACCGTAAGCTCTTCATCAATGGGATCTCCGGTCTGAAGCGCATCCCCCAGCCACCCCGGAAGATCGGCAAAGCTGTCGTCCCCGTTCTCCGTCTGGGCCTGAATCGCCGACCACATGGCGCCGGGAATGCCTGATACGATCTCATTCGTCTGAAGATGCAGCGTCACCTCGCCCCACGCCTCTTTTCCCTCCACAGCCTCCGCCGTAAAGGTAAAGTCTTTCGTCAGCTCCCAGACCTTCTTGTACACCTCCGCCATCTCGCCGCCGTTTTCCTGGCCCTGACAAAACAGACGCAGCAGATTATCTTCATCAAAATAAGGCTCCATAGCCTCAAAGTTCCCTTCCTGATAGGCCGTCAGAAAATCGCTGATGATCTGATCGTCCGTGCGCTTATCATTCTCCGAAAGCCCCATCTGCTCCCTGGCAAGTTCCAGCTGCTCCGCACATCCTCCCAAGAGCATCGCCGACAGCATGCAGGCAACAGCCACACAGTTCCATTTTTTCATCACTTACACTCCTCTTTTTTAATTATTTTTCTTTCGATACTCAGCCGCCGGAAGGGAGCGGATGGCAGCTGACAGGCCTTTTAAGGGCGCCCTTAGCAGGGAGGAAATCCACTTCTTACGAAAACTTAGGCGCGAGGGCTCTCCCGAGCGTCTTAGTTGCAGTTAGAAGTTAGTTCAGCCCTGCGTTGCCCGCGGCCTGTCAGAGGCCGTCCGCTCCCTTCCGGCGGCGTCACTCTTTTTTATTTATCCGTAATCTCCGCATGGAACTCCTGCAGAGACTTCACCGGCAGTTTTCCATCCCGCTTTGCAGAGCGGATACCCTCCACCGTCGCCTTTGCCATGGCCATGGTCGTCATGTACGGGATCTTGTTCTTCACCGCCGCCTTGCGGATATAGCTGTCGTCCACGGCGCCCTTCTTGCCGATGGGCGTGTTGACGATAAGCTGAATCTTGCCGTTGGTGATCTTATCCAGAATGTTGGGCCGCCCCTCATTGATCTTCCAGACCTTCAGCGCCGGGATCCCTGCCGCCTCGATCATGTCGCAGGTCCGTCCGGTGGCCATGATGGAGAAACCGCACTCATGGAAGCCCTTTGCAACCTCCACAAGCTCCGCCTTATCCCGGTCGTTGACCGAGATCAGCACACAGCCCTCTGTGGGGATCTGGTTCTTGGTCGCCTCTTCTGCCTTGTAGAACGCGTCTCCAAAGTCTGCCGACAGCCCCAGCACCTCTCCGGTGGAACGCATCTCCGGCCCCAGGATCGGGTCCACCTCCGGGAACATATTGAACGGGAACACCGCTTCCTTCACACCGTAATGGGCGAATTTCTTCTCTTTCAGCGCCGGCACCGGGCTTTCATGCTTTGTAAAGGGCATGGTAATGATATCCGTGGCGATCTGCACCATGTTGATGCCGCATACCTTGGATACCAGCGGCACGGTCCGGGACGCCCGGGGATTGGCCTCGATGACAAATACTTTACCGTCCTCAATGGCATACTGCATGTTCATAAGCCCCACCACATGCATCTCGCTGGCGATCTTTCTCGTGTAATCCTTGATGGTCTCCACCTGCGCCTCTGTCAGGCCTCTGGGCGGGATGATGCAGGCAGAATCTCCGGAATGGATGCCCGCCAGCTCGATATGCTCCATGACAGACGGAACAAACACACGTTCTCCATCGCTGATGGCATCCGCCTCGCACTCCGTCGCATGATGCAGGAACCGGTCGATGAGAATCGGACGGTCCGGCGTCACGCCCACAGCCTGCTGCATGTAGAAAGTCAGTGCTTCATCGTCGTAGACCACTTCCATACCGCGTCCGCCCAGTACATAGGAGGGGCGCACCATGACCGGATAGCCGATCCGGTGAGCCGTGTCGAGGGCTTCCTCCACATCCACCGCCATGCCGGCCTCCGGCATGGGGATCTGCAGACGCTCCATCATCTCCCGGAACAGATCCCGGTCCTCGGCCAGATCGATGGTCTCCGGCGTGGTGCCCAGAATATTTACCCCATATTTCTTCAGGTCCGCCGCCAGATTCAGGGGCGTCTGTCCTCCGAACTGGGCGATCACACCCACCGGCTGTTCCTTCTCGTAGATCGCCAGCACATCCTCCAGAGTCAGCGGCTCAAAATACAGCTTGTCCGACGTGTCGTAGTCCGTGGACACGGTCTCCGGGTTGCAGTTGACGATGATCGTGGAAAATCCCAGCTTCCGCAGGGCCTTTGCCGCATGGACGCAGCAGTAATCGAACTCAATTCCCTGTCCGATCCGGTTGGGCCCGCCGCCCAGGATCATGACCTTCGGCCGGTCCGTATCCACCGGACTTTCGTCCTTCATATGATAGCTGGAATAGTAGTAGGCGCTGTCTTTAGTGCCGCTCACATGGACGCCCTCCCAGGCTTCCACCACGCCGTTTGCCGTCCGCTCGTTCCGGATGGCCTCCTCAGAGACGCCCAGGATCTCGCTTAAATATTTATCCGAAAAGCCGTCAAGCTTTGCCTGCCGCAGATCTTCTGCTGACGGAAGCTTGCCTGTATATTTTTTAACAAGCGCCTCTTCCTCTTCCACCAGCTCCTTCATCTGCTGAATGAACCAGACCTTCACCTTTGTCAGGTTGTAGATCTCCTCCACGGAAGCGCCTTTTCTCAGTGCCTCATACATAATGAAATGGCGCTCGCTGCAGGGCGTCATCAGCATAGTGAGCAGCTCTTTCTTGCTCTTTTTATCCAGATCGCCCACATGTCCCAGCCCATAACGGCTCTTTTCCAGAGAACGGATGGCTTTCTGGAACGCCTCCTTATAGGTCTTGCCGATGCTCATGACCTCGCCCACGGCGCGCATCTGGGTGCCCAGCTTGTCCTCCACGCCCTTAAATTTCTCAAAAGCCCATCTTGCAAATTTGATAACCACGTATTCCCCGTCCGGCACGTATTTGTCCAGCGTGCCGTATTTGCCGCAGGGGATCTCGTCCAGGGTCAGGCCGCTGGCCAGCTTCGCGGAGATCAGTGCGATGGGGAAGCCCGTCGCCTTGCTCGCCAGCGCGGAGGAACGGGAGGTTCTGGGATTGATCTCGATGACCACGATCCGTCCGGATACCGGGTCATGGGCAAACTGCACGTTGGTGCCGCCGATGACCTGGATCGCATCCACGATCTTGTAAGCCTGCTCCTGCAGCTTTTTCTGCACCTCTTCCGAGATGGTCAGCATGGGCGCCGAACAGAAGGAATCGCCCGTATGCACGCCCACCGGGTCGATATTCTCGATGAAGCAGACGGTAATCATATTGCCTTTGGCGTCCCGAACCACCTCCAGCTCCAGCTCCTCCCAGCCCAGGATGGACTCTTCCACCAGCACCTGTCCCACCAGGCTGGCCTGCAGGCCTCTGGCACAGACCGTTTTCAATTCTTCCTTATTATATACCAGTCCGCCGCCGGCGCCGCCCATGGTGTAGGCCGGGCGCAGCACCACCGGATAACCCAGACGGTCCGCGATGGAAAGCGCCTCGTCCACCGAGTACGCCACGTCGCTCCGCGCCATCTCTACGCCCAGTGCATTCATGGTATTCTTAAACTCGATCCGGTCCTCGCCCCGTTCGATGGCATCCACCTGCACGCCGATCACCTTGACGCCGTACTTGTCCAGCACCCCTGCGCTCTGCAGCTCCGAACACAAGTTCAGCCCAGACTGTCCGCCCAGGTTCGGAAGCAGCGCATCCGGACGCTCCTTGGCGATGATCTGCTCCAGTCTTTCTACGTTCAATGGTTCGATGTATGTGATATCCGCCGTATCCGGGTCCGTCATAATCGTCGCCGGATTGGAATTCACCAGTACGATCTCGTACCCAAGGCTCTTCAGCGCCTTGCACGCCTGTGTGCCGGAATAGTCAAATTCGCACGCCTGCCCGATGATGATGGGACCAGAACCGATGATCAGTACTTTGTGAATGTCTTCTCTCTTCATAAATACACCCATTTATCCTTTCTTTGGCTTTGCTTTTTCAATATCCTCTTAAATCGTGTCTATTCTAGCACAATTCGCCTGTGAGGACAAGCACCACGCCGAATATTTTCATGCAAACCGTAACAGTTCAGCCTTCGGCTTCCCTGTTACGGAATCTGCCCATTCCAAATCGCCTTCGGCGAGAGGCAGATTCCCCTGGTTCAATTTACGTGTTTTTACGGACTTTGCAGTACATGCAAAGTCCTGGGCTGAACTGTTACAGCAAACCGCTCCGGCGGTTACTGTTATGGGTCACAACGCAAATCAAAAAGGAGAAAGTCCCTGGTATTCCAGGAAAGACTTTCCCCCTACTCAATGGATTGCTCATACTGTTTTCGGCGTTACTCTTTGATGCGGTCAAGTTCTGTCAGATTGATGCCAAAAGCGGTGAGTATCACTATACAGACCCATGATGTCCATATCAGGAAACCTTCACAATGCGTATTTCCTCCGCATGGAAGACGTCCTTTTCAAAATATCCCTTCAGTTCCACGGAAACTCCTTTCTCCAGATCGGAAAATCCGGCGTCGGTATCCTCATGGGATGCTCCGTCACCCTGAACGGTCCGCATATAAAAATACGTATCTTCGTCAAACACGACTTCGATCAGGTCGGAATCCGGAATCTCTGCGTTGGAAGACGGACTGCTGCTGATAATGGATCCGTCTTCCTCCAGCATGGTTTTCTCTTCCGCTATATAGAAGGCGTCTTCCCCCATTTTCCACACCGTACCCGAAAAATCCGCATCAATGGCAGCTGCCACTTCCGGATCCAGGACGTGCCATCTGCCTTCCGGACTATCCTGCGCCTCTTCCGGCGCTTCCGTACCTGTTTCCGACGAAGCAGACGGCTCCTGTCCTTCCGTGTCTGCTGACGATGCTGCATCTGACCCTGCAGGCTCCTCTGCGGCAGCACCGCAGCCCGCAGCCATCAGGCTGAGTATGCACAGCAGGCAGAAAATTGCTGTCAATTTTTTTCCTTTGAGATTCATGATCTGCTCCTCCTTAAAACTTTCTGTTCCGGAACCGGCAGGCCTGCCCAAACGATGCCGGGCTTGAAAATCGCTTTTCAGACCTGCCTTTCCCATATGTTACAGGATTCAGCATATCATGATAATCTCTAAGTTTTCTATAAAATGGAGGAGGGGTTATTTCTTTTATCCGCACTGTCGTGGTGTATTTTGCACCCGTACAAGTTGTATCACCGCAAATCGGGTGGCCGATTGGGTGGCATTCCCCGCTGAGTATTCGTCAGGCGGTACAATCATCATCCGCCAATCATCTCCATTGCCGCAACCATTCGTAGCTTTTCCGTTTCAATCCTGTCTCTCCCATAAGCATCCATAAAACGATCTGTATACCTGGTCGTTCCAAGATTATAATTAAGCGTCCAGATTCCCCATAACACATCCATGTGCCGGTCTCCAATCCCGCTGCAGTCAAGATCGATGTAACCCGAAAATTCCCAGTTATTCAGGATGATATTAGGCAGGCAGTAATCACCGTGAAGAAGAACTTCCTTTTTTAACAGCGGCAGCCCCTCTTCTGCCGCACGTTTTGCATCAGAAAAAGAAGGGAATTCCCACATGCCTTTGAATAGATCCGGCTCATAGCTTCTCCTGTCAAATCCACGTTTTACCGTGTCCGTATAGGTCATGATTCTATCCTGCACCGGACAGTCTTTCCCATCCATTTCATGCAGTTTCCGAAGCAGCGACGCTGTGGTGTCGCAAAGTCTCTCTGGTTCCGATAAATAGTCCGGATGCGTACCATCTTCTCCCCGAATTTTCCTGCTTAAAAGATAATCCTTTCCATGACGGGAACCATAATACAGCACTTCCCCGGACAGTCCCAGAGAATGCAGATACCCCATCATCAAGGCTTCTGTTTTCAGAGTTCCTTCAACGGCCTCTTTTAAGAAATAACCCTCGTCTTTATTGATAAAAGTCACCGTGGCCTGAGGCGAACTGCTGCTGTCATAAAGTTCAGCGTCCTTCAGATAGTCCGCGATCGCCTCAGGATATGTTTCTATGTTTAACTTTATTGGCCTGCGATTCATGTTTCTCCCTCGATTTAATAGAGGATTCTTCAATTACATATGCATATGAAGAATAGTTTATCGTTGTCATTGCTTAAAATCATCTCAAGTCATCAATCCTGTAAATTCATCGTTATTCTATCCCTAATGCCTTCACTACAGCATCCTCCGGGCTGCTGTAGAATGAAATCTGAAACTTTGCAAATAATTCTGTCGGTACCGTCGGTATATCCGCCGCGCTGCTCATCGGGATCAGCACTCTCTTCGCACCGGCGTCAAACGCCACCTGAAGCTTGGATGCCAGTTCTTCCACCCGGTTTATGGTTCCGCCAATACTCATAGATCCCAGCACGCATAACTGCGGCAATACCGACCTGTCCAACGCCACGCTACAGTATGCCACCAATGCCGGAAGCGATATATTGCTATCCAGCCCTACTCCCTGACAATCCTGAATATGCATTAGATAATCCCTATTATCGGTAGATATCGAAGCACTTATCTGTTTGGCATTCGCCTTGAAGTAATTCTGTGCTGTCTTTACGGATTCCTTTGTTTCCTTTGCGCTCTGCATACCGGTCACATCAAACTTGCCGCTGCCATTCGCCATGGTGCTTTCAAACTTAAACAAGCCCATCATTCCATTCGTTCCATTGGCAACCGTATATACATGCCCCGGCTTACCGATACCTTCAGGGATCAATTTACCGCCTCCCTGTTCCAGAACTGGTACGGATACTTCTTCCATATTGGAATTGCGGATAAAGGAAAACTGCACATCATAGAACTCCATACCGCCGATTTTCTTCAGCTGTTCTTTGACCCTTCGCCTACCCTCGATTGCATATCTCAGGATTTCCTCCATATCCTCTTCCGTGTACTTCTCATCCGGATAAATCAGCTTTGTCAGACCTGATACCATCTTTCTGACAGCGATGGTATCTCTCTGATTCAGGCATCTTCCCAGCTTGAAGAACTTGTCAAAAGCGTCAGTCTCCGGAACCTTCCTCATCTCACGCATGAACTCCGCAAGATAATCAGAAATGAAGCCATAGTTATCCGTAAAGTATTCCGGACGCATCTTCGGTATTTCCCATCCCGGAATATAACAATGCATTCTGTCGAAAAACGCGCTGTCGATCATTGCGTCCGGGAATGGCTCAAACAGATGGGAAGTCTTCAGAAGATAATCCACACTCTGATTGATATTGCCCACGAATACCATTGAAGCGTTCGCCTGGATAGCGTCCTTGCCTCTTGCAAAGGATCCGGAAGCCATATAGTCCTTCATGATCTGGACGCCGTCCTTATCCTTGAAATGGATGCCGGCAACCTCATCAAATGCCACCAGGTCCCAAAGGCCTACCAGACCAACCTGTCGCCTTCCCATGTTATAGAAGAGATTAGCAACCGTTGTCTGTCCACCTGAAATAAGGATAGAATTTGGCGACAGCTCCTTATAAATATGAGACTTACCTGTTCCACGCGGTCCCAACTCACAGATATTCACATTGTTTTCTACCAACGGAACCAGTCTTGTCAGCAGATGCCATTTTACACGATAGTCAAATTGAGTCGGCTCCATGCCGCAGGAACGGAGAAGCAGATCTATCCACTCTTCCTTCGTGAACTGGCTTCTGGCCTCGATAATCTCATTCCTATCCAGATTTGGCATCTGAATTGGCGTGATCTCATTGATCACAAACGGGCTGTTTTTCTTCTCGTCCTCATTATAGAAATAAGTCAGGTCAACAATACACCAGATACCACCGGCAAGAAGCTTCTCATAAGACCTGATATACTTCGGATGCACATATATTCCTTTGATACCCAGGAATAGAAAATCCGCCTCATACTGATCCGTACGCTCATTCAGCTTAACGCTGATCTTGTCGATGACCGTATGTGCCCCTTCTTCCTTGATCCGTGCCTTGATCTGTTCTGCTTCATCCGGGCGCACATAGTTATCTGAAAGGATTCTCTTCACCTGTTCGATACCGGCTTCAACTTCGCTTTTCTCATCCGATGTGCAGTAATTCCCAAGCAAATATTCCAGCACATAGGTCGGAACATTTGCGCTGTCTTTGATCTTCTTTGTTGCCCCTTTCGGAACCACACGCCCCGAAAAGACCTCAAACACTTTCTTATCTAATTGATCCATGAACCTATGCCTCCTTTAGAACATCTTGAACTGCAGGATGTCTATCGTAAACTGTTCCCGTTCTATATATTCATCCGGCTTTGCAATATTCTTCAAAATCAAGTAATATCGTTTGCTGCGATCAAACTCGATATTCATAAGGTTGAACCGGATCTTTGTGCTTCTTGAATCCACATCATCACTTTCTGATGCCGCCACAAAACGATATTCGCCTGATACCTTATTCCCATCTTCATCCACAAGATAAGTCTCACAAGTAATGGCCTGCCTGCGTTCCTCCACCTTCTCATACTGTTCAAATTCAAGAGTAAAGCTTCGGTTTGTGATTTTCCTGGTAATACTCTTAAGACGGACGCCAACCGGAGCAACGGCTTCTTTGTTGCCTGCCGCTCTCAGTTCTCCCAGATGGATAACCGGAACGATTATTTCCTGCAATGAAGCTCCGCCATGTACATACTGAAGCCCGCCACCTTGCGTCTTAAACAGATCATATCCATAAGGAGAAATAACCTTATAAGCTCCATCCGAAACATTCTCCAGCGTAAACTCCACCGTATAAGGAATCTGAAGCGACTTATCATCTGTCAGGACAAAACGCTTTGACAACTCCGTCGGATGCAGAGAAACCACATTACTGTATTTCTGTGATTCCTCCACTTCATTCCGTCTGTACAGGAAGCCGTGATCTGCCGTCACATAGAAATTGGAGATCTGCAGGTTGTTATACAGCTTCCGAATCAGCGTCAGGATTTCATCTACGGCAGTCTGAGCCACATCAAAGACTTTGCTTTCATTATGCTCCCCGGCGTTATCTATGACATTGTGATAGATATAAACCAGCGACTTATCCGCCATATAGGAACGCAGTTCGTTCCTGGACATTTTATTAATGTCCTTGTACTGAATTGCCGCATACGATGGTTTTTTCTTCTTCAGGATCGCATCTCTTGCCGCTGTATCCACCGTAGACTGTTCATCGACAGTCACCAGCTTATTTACATATGCCATGAGCCTATGAGGAAGAAGTGAAGCCATTCCGAAACGTGTCTCTGACGGAAGCGGAGAAATCGCAAATTTAATTTCTTCATTCCCCTTCAGCACCGCATCAGTCTTCATCTTCTCATACAGTTCTCTTCCGATCTCATAGCGGAAACCGTCTGATATAATAACAAAGCATTTTTTATAATTCTTGCTCTGTACTTCCTGATAGAAGTTACGGGACATCTTTAATCCCGGGAAGTCCCAGTTGCCCTGTTCCTTCAGAGCATCACTGAATGCCCTGCCCAGCGGATCCAGGAACCTGCCCTGATATGCAGCTTCGACCATGCGTATCAGGTCTTCCATCTCAGGAATCGGATTCTCCAGCTTATTGAAGTTTGCACAGATCCGGCGATAATAGGTGTCCACCAGATAATAGCTCTCAGTATAATTCTGAACATAATCCGTTGCCCGTAGTCCTGTAGAAACCGGTGTTTCCAGCTTTTTATAAAAAGCCATAACCGAACTTAAAATGGCATACTCCTGACTGTGCGCATCATACCACATCGAATTCAGCCGATCAGATATCACGCGCTCAAACGTGTTGTAATCCAGACTGCCGTTCACAAGACTTGCAGATATTTTTTTGATGATATCAATGTCAATGCATTCAAAAATATCCGCCGTCTTCACACAGGTAATATCCCTTGATACCAGAAGACCTTCAATTTTCAGATCTGTTGCAACATCCAACTGCAGAGATTCATATCTCTTATCCGCCTTGATCTTATCCACAAAGAACTTTGCATCCATTAGCCCCGAATTCGTGATCTTATACTGCTCATAAAATGACGGAAGTGCATCAAACTCTGCTTTCTGCTCCAAAAGCGCCGTGAACATAAAACGCTTGATCAGTGTTTCGATCTTCTGGTCGCCCTCATAGTTATAATAGCGGCAGATTTCATCCCATAGACACTCTTCAAAGCCAAACTTTTTAAGCTCCCTGTACTTACTGGATTCTGAATTATCAAATACCAGTTCAGTCAGAACACTTTCGATGGATCTGGATGAAGCCCTTACCAACACACACATCATCGCCATACGCAGGTCTGCCGGTCTCATCTCATCGTTCACTGTCACATAATTTGCCAACCTCTTTGTTCTGCTCTCAGCATCAAAGAACTTTGAATGCCATTCGATTACACGACGGAGATCTGTATTGGTCAGATTCATTCGGCGCATGGTCAGCGCCACAGTGTCCGCATAATACTCTTCGCTGTACATCAGAATATCCAGCAACCAGTTCTCATTATCCACCGGCTTCTCCGATGGAATATAAACCAGGAAATCTGATGCCGTATCGTCATGTTCTATTGTCTTTTTTACTGCAAACTCGTTCTTATCACAGAACAAAACCTTGCAGCAGTCATAACTGTCTGCTTCAATATCATCCTTAAAGTTTGCCGGAGGATCATACCAGAAAATAATCTTACGATCGCCGGACTGCTTCTGACCAAACAGTCTGACAATCTCTTTCCTGGCCTCCTGATAATCTATACTTGCCATTTTTATGTTGCCTTTCGTTACTCTATCGCATTTTTAGAAGCACAGGCTTGGATAACCTTGGGTAAATCTTGGATAAACCTTGGGTAAATTTCAAATTACCCAACTCTGGATATTACTTTAATACCCAATTGGATTGCTGCTGGTTTTCAGAATCCCTGCTAATAATTTCCTGTCTTTTCAATGATGCAAGCAAGTTGTGAATTTTATTTTCTTTTTGAACATCGCTTAAAACGTTGGGCAGCTTATCCCATAACAGCTCCCGAATATCTCTCTTTTTTGCTTTCCCATATTGTTTTAAATACTCAACGATCAAGTCTTTATAATACTTGTCATCAAACCCTTTGTTTTTAATATAAGCCGTACTTTCATCAATACTTTTAGCCGCTGACGCCGACAAATATAAACTTGTCAGCCTTCCCTCAACTAACTTCTGACTGCGCAACCTGTCTACATCTTCTTTTTCAACAGATAAGCCCTTTTGTATTCGGTCGAGCAAAAAGACCGTCTGCAAATCTAAATCCTGATGATCATACAATATGTGCATATAGCTGTCGTTCAGCGTTTTTCCATAGATTGTCACTTCCACCTGTGTTCCGGAAGAAACATTATAATCTGGCATAGGAAAATACTTTGCTTTCTGAATGTTATATGCCCGACGGATTCCCAATGTTGCAGTATCAATCATATGAAATGCCGCCATAGATTCCGCCAGCAGTTGATTCCTGTAAAATGGTGGACTATAACTTGCTTCCAAAACATTTTCAATCTTCTGCGGAATAAAATCACCCGGATTGGTAAATTTGAGCCTGTCCTCAAATTCATTAACATAAATCCTGCCGCCCAACTGATAATTTGTATGGGCAATACAATTATTGAGCAACTCGCGCATCAACCAACTATCATACTGCTCCGTTTCCATCGGAAAAAGCGTCATCTGATTCGGCATATATCTATAAGTCAAATTTCTTACCTTTGCAAACACTTTATCTACCACATTGATAAATGGGATTTTAAAAATGGCATAATCCCTGTCCATATGATCAGCACCATATAATCTCCACATAATGCCCGGTACAGACTGAAACATATAATCATAATCCGAATTGCCCAGCAAAAGCATCCCCGCATGTGTAATTTTGCCATTTATCATGAGTTTTATCTTTGTCAAAAACTGTTCATCAGTCATGGCATCCACTTCTTTGGAAATATGCTCCTGATTCATTTTCTCCTTATACTTCTCTCTGGCTAAAGCAATTGCATCTTTATCTAAATGCTCTATACCTGCCTGTTCCAGCATTTGTTTTGACCAGTCCCTGCGCTCCTGGGAACGAATTGCATCTATCTTATACTGCTTTAATGGTACAAGACTCTCTCCGGCGCGCTCATAATAATTTGTTTTCCAGTCAGTTGGTATGCCTGTCGCGGCTGCCGGAATTTTAAACATAAGTACCCGATACTCTTTTCCATTAACAGTTGGAAATATTTCAATAATATCATAAAAAGTCATGCCGTTGGCTGTATCTCTGGATATTTCATATTTGAAACGTTCCAGAAGACTTTTATCTCCCTTCTTAAAGGAAGTTCCGACTACCTGTTTTTCCTTATCCTGTTCTCCAACTCCAAAAATAAGCCACCCATACTGTTGCTGGCGCAAATTTGCCTCATTGCTGATTGCAGAAAAATATCTGCCGATTTTATCTGTATCATAGCCGCCTTTGGCTTCCTTAAACTCGACAATTTCATATTCCCAGCGTTCCATGAGATTTTCCAGGATTTCGTAATATTCAGCATTTTTTACGAATTTGTTATATTCAAAATAGAGCATATCACACCGCCTTCCTGGGAGGTTGTTAAATCTTTCGCCATCCTTCTCACCTCACTTTAATGTAGCAAGCAGATCTTTTTTTACCTTGCTGCCGCCGTCTGTAACAATCTCAACGCCCTGGAATTTGGCATAGTTCACTTTCACACCATCATCCAGATCAATGGAAATATACTGGTTTGCCATATGATCCAGCACCTGCCCATATTCAATTGCTTCATTATAAGCTGCTGCCAGATTCTGGCGTTCTTTTTCAAGTTTCAGTTTGTCACGACCTTCTGCATGTGCAATTCTTCTGTTCAACTCTTCAAGCTCATTTTTCTTACGTGTAGATTCTGGCAGGAAATACCTGCCATTGATCCGGGCAAGAGTATCCTCATTATATCTGTGCATATAAATCAAACACTTGAAGCCAGCCTTCTTACCACTGGTAAAAAGCCAGTAAATCGGCCTCTTTTGATAAATCTTCAGATGATCTGTATAGAAACCATCATTCAGATAACGATTCAGCGTTTCTTCAGAAGATTCGTTATTTTTCTTTCCCAGAGCTTCCGCAATAAAGTCAATGTTCTGTCTGTAAGAATCTTCTCCGTAAATCTGTTTGATCAGCTTAATCAACACGGTGGTAAGTCCATCTTCCATTCCGATACTGCTATAAATCGGAATGATTCCGTCATCATCTGGTTGATAAGAAATATATTTGGATGCATCCCATTCGCCTCCTGCATAAGCAAGTCCTTCAACATCCAAAGAATATCTTCCCATTGCAATACCAATAAGGTATGAGATCAAAGAACGGATATCGCGTTCCTTATCTACAATACGGATGGTCACATCCTTATCTTCTACTCCAGGTGAAAGCTCGTTCTGAAGACCATAAATATCAATAAAAATACGATTAAGTTCTTCTTCATTTTCTTTGAGACTTTCAAATCGTGATTTGCATTCTTCCGTCCACCTGTCATAGTGCCATGCTATCAGTCCAAGTTCTTCCATGTGACTTTTTGCAAACTGAGTACATTCAGCATCATACTTATCTCTCGGAAGCAGCAAAAGTGGATGAAACTCGAAATCCCAAGATGATTCAAAAGAATCCCAATCACTACGTGAAATCTCAACATTTTTTTGAGCAAGAGTATTCACCTTTTCTGTAATACAGGCATCATCA
This sequence comes from uncultured Lachnospiraceae bacterium, assembly GCA_910583615.1. GTDB lineage: Bacteria > Bacillota > Clostridia > Lachnospirales > Lachnospiraceae > Hominiventricola. The sequence goes on from CAJTXP010000002.1 coordinate 159,141, forward strand.
AAAGGTACTGCTTGAATATATCCCGGAGGGTAATTGATTGTTGGATTCAAAACTCTCAAATACATGCTTGCAACCTTGGACTCTAAGAATGCCATTATACATAACAATTCACTCTGCTTTTTGGCGACAAAAAACGGTCCTGCTGTGTCGAAAATAAATCCATTTTCTGCATATCTACAACAAAAATCTCCTGTTGAAATTGTTGTCCAACTTAAAGCTCTCTGGAAAGCATACTCTCCATTGTAATTATGAGATCTGACTCGTTTCCCCATGTAGTTATCAAGCTTCATTTCATATCCATCATTTTCCCAATTAACTACACTGTCCAGATTTCCATACCATTTTCTGTACTCGCCTCCGTTATGAATTGGAAACCATTTTTTCCCTGATATAATAGACTCTTCATTGTCCCTCATACCAAAACCAATCTTTGTCGCCGATACTTCATGCCAGAATCGAATAAACCTTCCTGTATCACCCGTAACCAGTCCAATTCTACCATTTCCATAATCGCCGACCGTTTTCATGGAATCAAAATTTTCTACAACTTGATTACTCAGCCAATAAGCTATAGGTGTTCCTGGAATTTTTGAGAATACATCTTGACCTACTACATATTGACTACGTTTTGACAAGAATAATTCTTCTTTTGCCTGTTGAGTAGAAACATCTATCAACCTGCTAAAAGTTCCCTCAAACCCATGAATATAATTGTTACGTAGCACAAAGGTCGTTGTCTGAACTATCTCCCCTGCAACCGCTTCAAATGCACGCGTTCCTAAATGGGCCATGGTAACAATAGTTCGTGCTATCCTGATCATTTTTCTAAGTTTTTCATAGCTGGCTAAAAACATCCAACTATGCATATTTACCATTGAAGTAAAACCACATTTCTTAACAAAATCGGTTTCCATAAACATGGCAAACATATCCGTCTTGCTATCCGGATAATTCTTGACTGCATATTCTTTAACCACGGCTTCCATTGATGAAGGATTTATATAAGGCGGATTCGTAATCATCACATCATATTTTGCAGACAAAATCTTTGCCAAATTTGATAATTCCCTTAGCCTATTCAGTCCAATGTTTAGAAAGTCAATATTAAACCAGTTAAACACGCTATTTTTTGATACCTTATTCAACGCTCCGTCTAGGCATGCAAAATCAATCGGCTTCACTTTAAGCAAAGAACCGATAGTCTTTCCATTCTCAAAGGTATCCACCAGATATGTAATCAGCTTAATCTCTTCATCATTCAACAGATTTAAATCTTTCAGTTGCTTCCGATACCCAAGATCTATCAGAAGTTTAGAGTCCTGCAATTCATAGACATGAGGCGTCTCATAATACTGATCATTGAAGAAACGATTATTGACGCTTCTCGCCTTCATAATCAGAGAGAAAGATGCCAACTGTGCCGCACGTTTATCCACGTCCAATCCTACCAGATTTTTCTTCAGAATCAAAGTTGGTATATCTCTTTTCTGGTATCCACGCTCTTCATACATCTTGTAAAGAAGATCAAACACATAAACAAGAATATGCCCTGACCCACAGCACGGTTCGATGATACGGATATCTTCCGGATTCACATTTCTGTACCTGATCTCGTCAATCTTCTTTTGTACTTCTGCGGTCTGCGGGGCATCCTCGACATAGTATCTCATTTCTGATCGAAGAGTGGAATTCGGATAGCTTTCAAGCCATAATCTTCCCACAGAATTTTGTGCCATATAACGCACGATCCAATCCGGGGTAAAAAGCTGAGTTACCGCCGGTAATGTATCTTTCGTAATTGTTTTCTTTGATGCATATACGGCGTCCTTCTTAGAAGAGATGTAGAACTGATACATCCATCCTATGATCTCCACATCCTCCATGAAGGCAGCTTCCGGAATCTCATTCAGTCTGGTAATAACCGTATCCCCTTTAAGGAGATTCACAGGCAGAATCAGTTCCAGATATCCCATATCAGAACTAAAAAGCATCGGCAGGATTCCGGACAGCACATTACACTGCCTGATCAGAACATGACGGAATAATTCTTCGATCTTGCCCTGCTGCTTATATTCCACACAGAGGTTCATGTCCAACTTCAGGTCATCCTTCACCAGGTTCAGATTCTTAAGAATTTCCGGTTCGATTCCGCCTGCCGGATTTGAAAGTACGTGAAAGCCGTGCGAAAGGAAGCCATGCACTTCCATAAAGCGCAGAGCAACAAATCTATTGAACCATGTATACGCAAATTCTTCTATTACGTTCTGATAACCCTGTCTTTTAACAAGATCAATCATACGCTCTCTCTTCCCGAAAAGATCAGCCGGATAAGATGTCGGATCACCCTCAATCGTAGTGACATCTCCCATCTTCTTTGCCTGCTTTATATTATTTTCATCATTGATTCCCAGAGCCTTCAGGGAAACCTCGATCTGGTTTTCAAGGTTTTCCTTTGCCCACGTGGAATACGTTTGTAGGCCTCTTTTATCCATTTATCCGCTCCTTATCCAAGATCAATCTCATCATTGTTTTCAAGCTCAGCCAGCAGTCTTTCGCGAATCGCATTCAGCACCACGTCAACATCTGCAGCGGTCTTTACCTTCTTGTTTACAGTAGGCACATAATCAATGATGCGAACTCTCTTTGCTCTTACCGAATGATCATTTCCTTCGCTCATGATGGTTGATATGAAGCATCGGAACCCGGAAAGATTATTTGCACTGGCAGTCACATAAGAATCCATATTTGCAGTCTGACGGCTGAGGGAACCTATCCACTCGTCATACTGAGCCAATACTTCATCCGCTTTATCCTGAATACGGCTCTTCTGATCATCAGTGAGATCAGCGCCAAGCGCATCGGACAACTCATGGCTCACCGTATCCCGGTCGCTCTCCACTGCCTTCTTTATGCGATCCAGCTTTTCATCAAGGATTTTTTCCTTTGCGGCATTCGCCTGAAATACCAGATTGGCCAGCTCATTCATTCTGGTAAACGGCATGTCCAGAGAAATAATTTCATTCATCTGTCGGACGCTATCTGCAAGTCCCGAAAGATCCTGCAATGAGCAGTTCAGCCTATACCAGTTGCAGATATCCTTTGCATCCTGATAATTCTTCTGCTGATTGCTGCCGTCCTTATAAAACGCCTCCAGCTGTTCCAGCGTCTCCGCCTTGTCTTCCAGACTGTCTTTTCTACTAACGATTTCCTGGAAGATGGAAAGTGTATCGGACGCCTGAAGAATCGCCTCAAAGTCCTTGTACACTTCTGCTGCCGCACTGCATCCGGCATAATCAAAACCATACTTTGTCTTCAGTCCGCTTAAGAACTCTTTTTTCCTGCTAAAGAAGGAAGCAACACCTTCCTTCAGCTTCGCCTCTTCCAGAGACAGATTCTCTGAATAAATGTCCGACATAATACGCTTCACAGCATACAGCACCTGTTCATCAATCTTCTCCTGCAGACGGATTACCATTGTGTCAGTATTATTCTTGCGTATCAGATCATTCTTAAACGATGTATTCCGCTCATCCACCTCATGATCATGAATGAGGATCTGGATCTTATGGTGCTTCCACAGCACACCGATCATTCCCTGAATATCCAACTCACGCCATCCATAAGGCTTCTTGGAGAAATGATCCAGAAGACTCTTCACCGTCACTTTCCTGTGAAGATTCATATCATCCTTTACCTTGGTGGTAATTTCATCATATGCGCAGAAGTTAGAATCTCCGGACAGGTCATCCCCGTTTATGGTCATATTGTTATCATTCAACATGGAGAGAATACTTCTCTGATCCTGATAAAAATATGACACCAGCGGCAATTTAAAGTAATCATGTTTCACCATTTCTTTCAGAGCATCCTGCAGGCGGTCTTTTCCATCCTTCTGCTTAATATCCAGTTTGGTGCCGGACAGATAAATCGGTGCTGTCCTGAGAGAAGCCCTGATAATATCTTCCGCACGCTTTATGCGGTCGGACAGTTCTGCAGATTTCTTACTCATAATCTCGGTAAGAGCCGCAGACATGGATGCGCTGTTATTACGCTTAAAGGTGCCGATTTTATTTGCCCGGATCAGTTCATCAATAAATGTTCCCTCTGTCAGATCAACTACGATGGAATTGGAGCGAACAGATTCTGCCTGAAATTCCGTCTCCACGCGCATACCGGAGAATTGCGTGATTACCTTAATGGTAATGCTTTCCTGGCTGAATGAACCTTTGATCTCAGAATCCACATACCTGTTCAGACCAAAATCATAGCGTCCTTCATATCTATACTTATTGCTCTCCAATACCTTGTCATAAATGATATCGAAGATCGTGCGCTGCACTTCTCCCTCATTGTATGCAGAGTGATTGATCTGCTTATTCACATCCTGCTCAGCATTAGTAAGGAAGTCGTACTCTTCACCGTTCTTCTGGATCAGAGTCTCTTCCTCCAGCTGCTGAAGCGCTTCAAAAATCTTATTCTTAAGGGCCGCCTTGTCAGCGTTGATATTATCAACCATCAGCGTTGCAAGACGGTCAATCGTCGCCGGCATCTCCTTCACATGCTTGATCATAAACAGCACGCGAAGCACCCGGATTGCAAAGCCATCCAATCCGGCTCTTCTCTCTGCATTCGAGAAAACGGTCTTAATATCGTAATCAATAAATTCCTCAATGGTAGAATAGAAACTATCGAACGGAACCAGTATTCCAGATTCCAGATCAGCTGCCTTTTTCGCTGAATTTTGGAAAGCGGAAAGAAGGGATCTCTCATTCTGCGACAGGTGACGCCCTTCACTCATTCCATGCTCACGGATAGCTTCAAACACCTTCTGCAGAAGTTCAAACTGATAGGATACGAACGGATATACATTCTTAAAGTCATCAGCATCCTTATATCCTGACCATGTTGGTTTTGCCTGGAACAAGATCAGCTGTGACAGTTTATTGCTATTAGCATCATACAGTGCGCGAAGCGGAGTCTCTGCAATATCCTTCTTTTCAAGAATACGTCTCTTGATAACCTCATCCGCATTGGCGCCGCTAAGAAGCAGTCTGGTATCAAAACGCCCCTGAATCTTAGAGAAGTCCTGCTGCTTATCCCTGGTGCTGTCAATCATCGCCTTAAGTTCCTGCTGAGAAGTAACCACTACCCAAGCCTGGCCACGGCAGAACTTTCCAAGGTCTTCTACACAAGTCTGAAGGTTCAGCATCAGCTGTGTATTATCGCCGATAAACTGACCCACCTCATCCATAAGGAAGATAACGCGGGTTTTATTCTCCGTGCAGTATGTATCTACGATCTTTGCAAATTCCTCTGTGGTATTCGTGAAATTCTTTGTCTGATCCTCAATAAACTTCTTCGCACTCTCTTCGCTCATATCACGGGAATCGACCAGAGCACGGATGATGTAATCACGGTTCAGGAGCGCCTTGGCTCTCGTCTGAACCCAGTTACGACCGGAATACTCTTCAAATTTTGAAATGAAATCCTGAAGCTTTCCCTCGTTATCCAGCGTGCGTTCCAGATCAGCAACCCACGGACTTGTACCACAATATCCTACAGACTCATTGAAGGCACGGAGCATGATATCCATGATAGCCTGCGTTCTGGTCTTAGAATCAGATTTTGCCTTGCTGTCGATATTGAAAAGAACAACCTTATTATTTGCTTTGGCGCAGGCCTTGATATCAGCCAGCACCATCTGGTCTTTAATTTTATCCTCGAAATATTTAACAGCGTCCCATCCTGCCACTTCTTCATTCTCCAGGATATACCCCAGAATCTTCAGGAAGTGCGATTTACCGGATCCAAAGAAACCGGTAATCCATACGCCGATCTTCTCTGTCGGATTATTGATGGACTCGCGATATCTGCGGAAAAATGTACGGAAAGATTTTGTGATCTCATCAGTGCAGACATACTCTTCCAGTTCCTGCCACTTCTGTTCTTCATTCTCATTTCCTATTGTTACCACACCCTGGATAGGACGGGTAATATCCTTCTTAAAGAGATCTTTAATAATCATTTCCAATTCTCCTTTCAACCAGCGGGAATGCCCTGTAATAATTGTCATCGTCAAGCCGCTCAAACAGCCTGAGCGTCATCTTCTCTTTGACCGCATACCTGCCCGGATACATCATCACCACTGGATTTCTTCGGAATATACTCTGCAGGTTATTCAGGATTGTATAACTTCTGACTATTGGAAATGCTTTTCCTACGCCTGTAATAAGAACAATACTGTTCGCATCATCAGCAATATCCTCTTTGAATTTATTCAGAAAAGCATTCTCTTCTTCCTCTACGGAAAGGAGCGTCTGAAAAACCTCCCTAAGAAGCAGATCCTTATTATAATCCTTTTCCAGCCGAAGCACATCTTCCATATATCCCTCATCCTCGATAATCTGTAACATCATCTCATACAAATCAAATTCTACAATGGCAGGATTTCGGTCCTTCAGCTTCTTTGTTTCTCTTCGAACCAACAGTTCATCCGCTGGCGCATAATCAAAAATGTAGAAGCGAAGATCATTAGCCGTTCCATACCTTGTCAATGCTTCCACACTGATCATCCTGTCTTCCAGATCAATAAATCTTTCGTTCAGTGGTCTCTCTGCCATATCAATCACCGCCTAACATTGCTTTCAGGTAATTTTTGTCACCTATAAGCTCTATATGTTCTTCTACTGCCGGATGAATCATCACGCGTTCTACTATAATCGTTTTTCTCTCACGTCTGCCAAGCCCGGACTCTACAAGGATATTACGATATCCTTTGGTCAGACACTGCAATGTGAAGTCGCCCCATTTTGCGACGATCAAATCCACCTGTTTCTTGCTCTCGAAGAAACTATCGAAATCATCGATTGACAGATAATGCCGCTCCGGATTCAGGAGCGCATCTCTGTATTTTTCAAACAGGAAATCAAAAAACAAAGTATCTGTCTTTGCTATTGCATAAACCAGTATGAATTTAGACGTAGCCACATCTCCGTTATAAAACTCCCTCAGAAGATAATCATCCAATGAGCAGAGGCGGTTATATACCACATTGGTCACTTCGCGTCTTCGCTCCAAGGATTCTATCTCCACATAGTTTTCATCAAAACATTTCTGGTAAATCTCGTCTCGGTCAAGTCCGTCCAGCATAAGTTTGGCGATTTTCTTTGCAATCGGATACTTAAACGGAGTTTTCTTAATGGCCGACGAGTATGGTTTTCTATTCATCAATCGTCCTCTTTTCTTAGATCACCCGCATTCATCGCAGAGGTAATCACACATATATAGTCAGTACTCTGCATACAATATAGCATTTTAACGACATAAAGTCAACTAAAAGCGTTCCTTTTCAGATGGCAATATGAAGCAATATGCAAAACGGCGCGACCAAAGGATTTGAAACACCTTCCCACAATGACTGCGCCGTCGATTTTAAAAAAACGCCTGCTGCAAAGTGTTCGCCCTGCCGTGCTGGTAATACGGATGGGAAGCCTTATCCTGATCCGTCCTGTCCTTTGCCTTCAGACCGGAGAAATACTTTTCTTCCGCCGGTATTTTCACGCTCACCATCCTCGCCCGAGCAGGCACCTTAACCGGATACAGGATTTTCTCCTTCGATTGTCTGTAATATGGATTCTGCCTGCATCCGGTCGCCTTGAAAAAAAGGCCTGGGTCCGTCTGGGAGCAGACTACTCCCACGGACCAAAGCCCTATTTGCTATGATAAATCTCAACCACTCTTCCAGCAGGTCAAAAAACAAGACTTGATCAGGAAGCCCGTACTGTCTTCTCCTTTGTGACGCTCTCACCCGGCCAGCTCCATATACCTCCCCATCACCACTGCTTTCGAGTCCTCCCCGTGCCCAACCTCCTGGGTCTTCGCCACGGGAATCTCTGACCCTGCAAAGTATCGGACCAGCTGGCAGACTGCTTCTGCACTTTCTTCCTTCTCTATGGTGGTAAAAGTTCCCAGCAGGATTCCTGCCGCCTGTTCAAATGCGCCCAGCTGTTTTAACTGGCTCAGATAAGTAATCAGCTGTTCCCGCTTTCCGCCCAGCGCCTCCAGGATGAGAATCTTTCCCCGAAGATCCGGCCAGTACGCCGTCCCCGCCAGCTTCAGAAGGCAGCGGATATTTCCTCCTGCCGTCACTCCCTCCATGGAACTTTTCTGTATAAATTGATACGAAAACCGCGTCAATTCTTCCGACCCCTGAAACAGATATTGTTCAAAAGCGTTCTGCTGCGTCTCACCATGCGCGCCCACCAGATTTTTCACCTGATACAGGACTGCCTCGTTCCCTGTCCTGTGTTGGATCGCATTGATCACCGTAGTCAGATCGCTGTAGCCCCAGAACCGTTTGCCGGAATCTGCGATCGCCTCATAGTCCAGATACGGCAGGATCTCATTGGCGATATCGCCGCCGGAGATGTCAAAGATCTCCCGGATACTGTCGTCCTGATAAAATTTCATCAGCTCTCCCGCCCGCTCTTTTCCTGTGGGTCTCCTTTCCTCTGGGTCTTTGTAGATCCGATCACTGAAGACCGGGATCACTCCCATGCTCCGCAGCACCTGATCCAGTCTTTTCAGCGTCCCTCTCTCGCTCTGGGAACGCTGATTGGAGCAGCATACAATGGCCGCCTTTTCTCCCTTTTTCATACTCCTGCTTTCCCCCATTCCCAAATAAATATCTTTCTGTTGCGCAGTCTTCACTGAGAGCCTTCTGTACTCCTTCCCGCATCCTTGCTGTTACAGCCTCAATCGGCACTGTATACTTCTTTGCCATCCTGGGCCACAGGTGATAAACAATGATACAGTTATGTTAAAAAATCAACATTCACTCTCGGAATATAACCATAATACCGGCAAACGATCATCTCCAAAGCTTCAAAATCAAATTCATCAAAAGACATTTTTTCCTCTTCATACTGACTTAAGATAAAATCTGTTCTTTGCTTAAAATCTGCGTAGCTTTTTCCGACTGTCAGGTCTATGCCTTCCCCCGCCAGATTCATGGCAAATGGCTCATAATACATCTCTTCTTCATCTCTCCGCAAAAACCATACGCATTTCGTCACCTGTTCCAAATCGTCCTTCAGAAAATCTCTCAATTCATGATACAGGCTTTCAAAATCCAGGCATGCAATGCATAAAAGAGTATAACCCCAAAATGCTGAGCACTTATATTCTTCGGCCAGACCGCCGGATTCTATATTTACAGCTTCTTCAAACGAGTCCGAGGGTGCAGGATACTTATGCTGTCCTCTGTAATAATTCGCCAGGATACGGCTCTGGTCTTTCAGATTGATCCTCATCTCTTCCGTTCTGCCGCACTTTGCAAGCAACCGATAGAAACATAATTTGATTCCTATATCAGAATCAAAGGACGCATACATCATATTTGGATAATGATTAATCAGATTTATAATATCATCCAGAACCCCTGCCGCCTTCTCATTCTTATAACCGCATAAAAATGTCGCATATGCTGTCAGATATCCCAATATTTCATATAAACGAATTCTGTTTTCCACCACATTGTATTCCGGAAACAGCGTTGGATCCTGACAAATTCCGCGAATCTTCTGATAATACATGTCATTTCGTCTTTCGTAATCCCTGCAGAATTTCAACAGCCATTCAATCCATTTTTTCTTTTCAAAATAGTTGTTCTTCCGTAAAAATTTCCAGTACTGTATCAGTAAATACTCAGACACATTGATGGCAATTCTGCAGTTTCCTGTATCATTCGCATATTGGCATATCATTTCACAGGCCAGATGCAGGCTTGTCAGTATTTTTTTTATTTCCTTTTCATTTTTTGCTGCTGTCATTTTTTCAATCAGGCTCTTGATGATGGTTTCATAATACTCTCTTTTGTAATCGGTCTCTTCTACAAAATACAATGCCTTTCTCATAGCGCTTTGCAGAGACTGTTCGAATATGTGTTCGTTTAAATAGTCTGACTGTATCCGTCCAACAATATCATCGATCCCCCAAAATTCTATCTCAATTTCTTTTCCGTTCCATATTTTATTATGCTCCACATATCCTTTCCAATTGACTCTGATGGACTCTTCCTTTACCCCGTTCGTCGCAACTATAACTTTTATCTTCTTGTTTTTTTCCTTTTCCGTAAGCAGCTCCATATATGCGTCTTTGATCTCATCCAGGCTCTGCCTGACCGCATTGGGACAGGAATCCCACACAGTTCTGTCAATATTTCCCTGCTTCACCACCATCAGCAACAGTTCCTCTTCGTCATGCAGTTGGATATCCACTCCATACTGCCGGTTTCCTGATCTGGGTATATGATCTGCCGTATAGCCGTTTTGAACCAGCAATTCCATCAGCAGCAGATCCAGTTCATCTTTTTCTTTTAACTGTGATATATATTCTTTAATAATCAGCCTCATTACCACACCTGCATATCAGATATTTTTTTCTTTTTTGGTTCAGTTCATAAGGATTATTCAGAAATGCCCGGGGTAATTCTCTGGAAATCTTTATTTCCGCATACTCACTGACCTTATATGTCATCTCTCCTTTAAGGCCATATTCAACATATGCGATTCTTTTCCCATATTTCATAAATCTGTCAGGAAACAGTTTTGCAAATACTGATTTTTGTTTTGACTCCTCATTCATTCTTTTATTTCGTTCCATCTGAAACCTTCGATATTCATACTCCCTCTGAGCGGACGGCCAAAGGTCCTTATTCTCATAGCTTCTTTTTACACGATCTGAATGTTCCTCATTCATCTGAAGCAGACGGCAGGCAATACCTGCCTGTTTTTCATGGAAACCTTGCCTGTATTTCGTTGCGGCCTTCACTAAATTACCGGCATAATTGGGATAAATATCTTCACATATCAGATTCCATACACGTTCAACCCTGTCAAAATGCGGAATCATCAAGAATAGAAATTCGCATATTTTTTCAGCATCGATCGAGAAATAAATGATCCCCTGCAGGATCAATATCATTTGTTCATCGTCATATGTATTATTTTCAAACCAGCTTTCAGCTCCTGCAAGACTGACTAACGACTCAAAAAGGTCCAACCCCCAGAGTAATTCCTGTATACTGCCTTTCCATATCTTATCAAAACAGCTTCTGCAAACATCTGCCTGATCATCTCTTAATTCGCTGCAGGTCAGCGAAAGACTGTTCCAGAACATATCCCCAAGGTTATAATGATTGATTGTATGGATTTTTTCCAGTTGTTCTAATGCCGTGTATTTGTCCTCTTTAACCCTCTCGGAAAAGTAAAAGTCCAGGCTGTGTAAAATCTCTGCGTCTTTTTGAAACGGAGCATCTATGATACGCCGAATCAGCGACGAAGTCCTATCATTGAAGTCTGTCCTGTATTCCATATGATGCAGAAACACTTTTTTGGCCTCTGCGGAACCTTTGATTATTTCCGTCAAATATTGATATATCTCAGAATCATATTTACCGCTCTCCCCACACCCTAAATAATTTGCAAATATTCTTATTAACCGTAGTTTACATTCGTCGTTTTTCATCAGGCAGATACAGTCTTCCATGTATTTGTCCGTATACTCTGTCCTGCCATAGGAAAGCAGCTCCAGCAAGTCCAATGCGCTGAAGCTGCACAGCCGGTTATTCTGCCGGAATAATAATAAGAGCATCCTGTCTGCCTGTTCAACACGCTCATATACGAGTTTTCTGCCAATCTGAAGAATCAAGCTGCTGTATATCTCCGTACCAGATACCAGATAACCGTTTAATACATCCTCCTCTTTTCCATGTTTAATGATTAAACCCGCATAATTCCTGACCGCGCACTCCAACAAAGGATTGTCCTTATTTTCTTCAAAAACATTCAAAACAGATGCGAGCTCATCGATATCTAATATTTCATCATATAATATATTAGCGCTTGTATAAGAAAACATATTTCTGTGTCTGCTATGTCCTTCTATCAAAAGCCTTACCATACGAATGCCATATTGTGTCTGCAGGACATATCCTGTATATTCAGCCATCAGGCTGTTATCCCCCGTGTCCGGAAGGTACTCGATGATGCCGGAATAACTAAAATCTGTCAGATTTTTCATATTTGCACGTACCATCACGCCCCATCGCAGGCGGCGCATCTCGCTTGTTCCGTCATCCAGCTCATTGAAAATCTCATTTGTTGATTTCTCTAAAATCTCCGGGGTATTTTTAATGTACTCATCAGACCACCGAAATACATGCTCGATTTTCTTTCTGTCCATTCCACCGTCTTCCTTCTTAATTCCATCAGCTGCGTCTTACATTATAATTCTCCTGCACTCAGATGAGCGATCTCTTCCATAAGCGCCTCATAGAACTGTCCCACATGATACCCGTCCGCAAACCGGTGGTTCAGTTCCAGGGACATACCCAGCTTCTTCCTGCCCTGTTGCTCTGTGTACTTCCCCCAGGCGATCCGCGGCACACTGTCATCGGGATCAAAATCCCGTTCATTGGTCAGACCCGTCAGCTCCAGCCATGGAAGGCAGGAAAAATAAATCAGCTCATCCGTCTCCGAAGAGGCGTCCACAAAAGACGTCTGCGCCGCGCTTTTCGCCTTCGCCCCGCGGCAGAACGCCGCCAGATCTTCTCCGCCGGGCATGGTCACGATATGGAACTGCGTCGCGCCCTTTTTCAAGTCCGTAAAACTGGGAATCCGCTCGTCCAGAAGCCACACTTCCTTCTCCCGGACCGCATAGCGGAAATTCTCCACCTGATTGCATGCTTTCGTGCAGAGCCAGACCAGCGCATAATAGAAGGACAGCCCTTCCCGCTTCGCATACTGGTACACTTCCGTGACATCCACCTGAAATGTCACACTGTAAAAAGGCCAGGACATGCCGGAGAAGAATTCATACAACTCCCTTCTCTCCCAGCTTTTCATATCAATTTTCTTCATACGCTCCTCCTTCTGGAACTGTCCGGCGCAGCCGGACTATCATCCCATCTCCTCTTTCATCCGTCTCAGCACATGGGAAATCGCGAACATCAGCGTCTCATAGTGCATAAAATCCAGTATATTTTTATCCACGAGGATCTGCAGGCTGGCCGGAAACTCGTCATCCGATTCCCAGAAGCGCAGAATCATGGGAAGAAACGGGAACAACTGCAGTTCATAAGCCGCGTCTCCCTTTTCCAGCTTTTTCCCCTGAAGCTTTTCACAGGCACGGATCAGCGCGCCTGTCCTTCCGTCAAAACAGGCCCCTGCATTCTGAAAGAAGTCGCTTCCTTTCTCCAGCGTGCCGCCCCGGACGCCGGAGAGACTCTTTACATTTACCCATTCATGAGCCAGACGGCAATCCTCTCTGGAATAACAGAGCACATCGTATATGGTCATGGCCTCGTTGTAGTCCGCCGTCTCTTCTGAGCAGAACGCATCCTCCGACCAGCTTACCCGGCCGCTTGTGCGGCTGATCCGGTAATTCCGTTCCAGACAGCGGATATACAGATACTCCGGATCCTGCTCCAGTCCGAATTTTTGGATCATCCTCTCCTGGTCATACTGCAAAAATACAGCAGCCATGTCGTTTTTCATCTTTTCATAATTAGAACTGCTTTGCCTGTCCTTCATCTTATCCCTCGTATGATTTTCTTTGGCTGAAAGTTTTATCATCTGTCTGCTTTCCGATCAATACTTTTTTCCCTCAAAGGCAAAGCCGTAACATCGGATTTTCTCCGGCCGGATTCCCTTTGCCTCCAGGGATGCAGTATAGTTCCCTGTAGCTCCCGGCAGCGCTTTTCCTTCCAGATTTCCGCTCCACGATTTTCTCGAAACTCTGAAGTCCGATCCCCACTGCTCTTGCCATATAACACCCTCCGCCGTCTGTTTTCTCCCGCACTGACGCATCTCATAAAAAGATATCTCCGCCCTCTATATATATTTAATCATATGTGCTGTAATAATTGTGTAGCTGTAAGAGTTAATCGTTATTTTAATATTATCAATTTCGCAATACCAGTTCTTTCCCCGCTTATAAATATTGCACCCCTCATCTAACACCTTTTTCCTGCACCATTCAACCACGTCATCGGTATCTAATCTCAGATTTTTCTTTATCCTGTCAATTCCCATTTCCGTAGTATGGACTTTGTCTATATTAGATAACAGAATTTCTTTATTCATATACCATTGCCTCCGTAAATTCCAGATCTCCTGAGTTCTGCCATCTTCCATCACTCCTGGCTTTTTGAAGCGTTAAAATTCTCACCTTAAAAAGCAGGCAAAAAAACAGACATGGTATCACTCTCCATTAATTCCAGTTTGCCCTCAGCTTAACTCGACGATAAACTGGAATTTTATTTTTTATCTATATCTAAAAATCTGCTTGCCAATTTATAAACCTGATGTATTTCTTTTGATGATAAATCCCATGTACTTAATTCTGCAGAAACTAACTTGCTGTGTTTCTTGCTTATATCCCGTATAGCATTTCCGATTGACTTTCGTACATATACGCTCTCGTCAGATTTGTGGGCAGCTAACAATTCAATGGCTGCCTGTGGATTGTCCTTGAAATATGGGCGGCTCGTCCATATTCTTAATCCTTCTGATACAGCTCGCCGCACATTGGCACAATCACTGTCAAACCATTCCTGGATAATTGGCAGAGCAGTTTCATATCCGATAATCTTACAGTGATTATCAAAAGCCATAGCCAAAATTTCCTGTACTTTCCAACTATCATTTTGACTGACCGTGTTTTTTAAGAATGACAGGGCATCTGCATTTTCGTGAGCCGCATATCCAAACAGGAAAACACCCACTTCTTGTATCTGAAAATTATCAGGTTTATACAGTTCATGCCCCATGCAGAAACATTCGTCAAGAGAATGTGTTTTATAAAATTTTTCGGCTTCATTTTTTACAAGTTTCAAACTGTCCTTTTCGGGAATTAATTCCGCTAAATATTGTATATATTCACTCATTTATCATTTCTCCCAAATCCAGGCATTTGTTTCGTCGGTAAAAGGATGATTTCACATTTTTATTTTCTGCTGTATTTCATCAGGCGCCTGTCCATCATGTGCAGGCCATCTGCATTCTGTCATTTCCATATGGGTGAATGTGGCTTTGAAAGAGGAATCCTCCGGACTGCAGGCATATATTCCAAATTTAATCCGGTCAGTTACATTCCACATATGGCATATTCTCATTTGTCTGAAAACCATGCCGTCTTCAGAACATTCTATGCGGAAATCGCTTTCCCTGCGGCTTAACCTGTACCACATGGATTTTATGGAAGCATCTATTTCTGTTGTCGCCCAGTCGGAATAGCCGTTGTTTGTAACAACGCTTCCCAAATGCTGGAACACGTCGTTTTCATATTCGACGGAACCTTTTAACCAGTTTTCGCTGTTCATGTATAAGACAATCCCGCACTGGTCAAAACGGTGGTGGCTCTGTGCAAATTCTGTTTTCACAACAAAGGAAAAATACTGCTTCTCCGTTTCCATTTGCAGCACGGGCGCATTGTCATTTCTGAAATGATAGTATGTACGCTGCCATAAATCTGTGTGCGGCTTTGTTTCTATTTCAATTTTTTCAGGTGTAATCAGATATGATCCAGGCTCTCTCGTCCATTGTAATTGCTTCACATCAAATTTCATTTCCAGTCCTCCAGTATGTTTTCTTATTTATAAACGAATTTTCTGTTCCTGAATTATAAGGGCAAATATCTCTGCATTTGTGGCAACTTATTACCCAGCTTTGTATTGTTTTATCATTGCCAAAAGCATAATCCCAACATGTCTGTTGTTCCAGCTCTAAATGCTCTAATGCATTTACCGGGCATATGTTTACGCAGGCGTTACAGTTATTACAAATAGTATCTTTTAACGCGTCACATTCTAATTCCTGTTCACACAAAACTGCTCCCAACCAAACCATACTTCCAAACTCTGGTGTAATAAGCAAAGAATGTCTGCCGATCGTACCTAATCCCGCTGCCTGTGCCGCATGCTTTTGAGAAATAATAGAACGCCATCTTTTAGTGTTTTCGTCCCATTGGCTTTCATTTGTTGGAATTGGTACACAAACGATTTGATGTTTTTCCATTTCAATACAAAACTCAAGAGCAATTGCATCCATTTTTTGCGTAATAGAATTTCTTACTCTCGTATAAGGTACAGGAGAATTACAACTTAAGGTTCCTGTCGGAAATCTACATCCAAAAGAAATAACCGATCTGCAGGTTGGCAAAACATCTGTAGGATGATACCCTTCAGGAGCGTCAATAAACCTGTCTATACCTGCTATTCCACATAAATCTGCTCCTAATCCCAGGAGAATTTCTTTGACCTGTTTATTGTCAATCATAATATATCCTTTCGCTATATCAATCCTGATTTTTCTTTAATATTCATCCCATTCAGTCCGGCTGAATATATCCGAAATTACTGTTTTGTCTTCGCACGCTTTCTTAAAAAGAAGGATAAAGTCTGCCAATGCTTCTTTATCTTCGGAATTGGCACAGAACATATCTGCTTCTGGGTCAAAAGTGATTTTTCCTGCAGTTTTGGACACTTTTCGTTCAAAAACGCATGGGCCAGACTGGCCCAGTCATAACCATTGCCTATAAAACCTTCGTCTGCACGAGTGGCAAAAATTTCCTGAAGATATTCGTCACCTGCAGTTAAACAGACAGATGCGCCGGTGCTTAGTTTCACCCAATAGAAGGATTCGATTTCTTTTTCAAACTGTTTTGTGATGTTCAATTGTTCTCTCCTCCCAGATCCAGAATGTTCCTGCTGTGAAGTTCCCGCTCAAATAGAATTTGTCAATAAGTGACATGCTCTTTGTGATATTGAATAAAATCCTCTTTCGTAAAAGCCGGCAGATACCCATATTCATTTACCATTAACTGAAGGATCGCGACGGTTCTCGCCTGGGTGTTGATGCTTTTGGCGGGATTAAATTCAATATCCGTGAAATAATTATAGCTTAAAACCGCATGGATTTCATCTGCCGTAAACGATTGTTTCACAGCGGTAATATAGATGAAATCATAGAATGCCGTTTGGGGAATCAAAGGAAAATCTTCATTTTGGTAACGAAATGCGACCAGATCTCCGGATGAATGCAGTCTCTCATCACGTTTGGCTTCTTTCGGTGACAGGTCAAGCAGATCAGGATAAGGTCCGCCGCGTTCAAAAACTTTAGCGCTCTGAAACACATTCTCCAGAGTATGATCATTGATCCTGAGATGAAACGCACTTAATTGAACGCCAATCGCTTCTGTGCTCTTTGTGCTGATTTCCAGCGGTCTGGCATTTTCATCTGCTGCGGTAATCGCACGGTGCAGGCTTTTTATGGATTTTTGCTTTTGAGATACTGCAAAACCGGAATGCCATTCAAACGAATACATTTCACTGACAACTTTTCCTTGACGAATAAAAAATGCAGGTCGTTTTGCCATTTGTCCCTCCTGTATAAAACGTGAAAACCAGTTGATTTCCATTCGGATAAATTGAGATTTTTAACCAAATATTTTTAATAAATAATCATCTATATCAGCTCTTGAGTGAAAAATATAAATGTTTTTTTCGCTTTTGTATTTGTGAAGCAATTTATATACAATTGGCAATTCATTTTCAGGGAAACCAATAATCCATTGTCTAAATTCCTCATTAAATTCTGTTTCTATCCATGGCATATCTACACGTTGTTTGCCTATACGTGCTTCTGCTCCAGCCAAACATTCCTCTACTGGAAAATCCAGTAAAAAAATAGTTTCACACGCTTGAATACGCATTTCAAGTGTTCTTCCGTAATTCCCGTCAATAATCCATTTATCTTTTAAAACAATTTCTTTTAATTTTTTGTCAAATATATTTCTGTCAACAGTTGTCCTGTCAGGCTTGTGCCACAGCATATCAAGATAATATAACGGTAAGTGAGTTTTATCACTCAATATTCTTGCGAATGTGCTTTTTCCTGCGCCTGGACAACCGATTATGATTGCCTTTTGAAACATAAAAGTACCACCTCTCCATAAATACCGATGGTTTCAACTTCCAGACTCTGGTATTGTCAATATTAGTTGACACATTTTTCTCAAAGATATCGCTGACTATGCTGCCTGTGCCGCATGTTTTTGAGAAATAATAGAACGCCATCTCCTGGTATTTTCATCCCATTGGCTTTCATACCAGGAATGCCAATCAATACCACGGACTTATTTTTTAGAAACGGCAAAATCTTATTTTCAAAAAAGTTGATTTTGCCTGCAAAGTAATGATAAGAGTCTATGCTGACCAATGCGGCAAATCGCTTTTGGTCAAAGCTTAATTCGTTCGCATCTTCATGGACGGGAATAATTTGTTCGCCGACACCCCAAATCAAGAACTTCATCTTTTTAGGTAAGATGTAAAGGGTACTTCGTGAATAGTTCTTCCAAAATCCTTGCACTATTGGGTCCCATCATTGTCTTTGCAGAAAAATACATTGAATAATCACTACTGTTCATACATTTGCCTCTCAAATTTCAATTTCGCTTTGCTGTAAAGTCCACCTTCTTGAACTTACGTTCAAGAAGTATCCCTCGCTTTGCTCGGTCAATTCCGATTTATACATCTCATTATACAGGACATTCTGACAAAAAGCACCTGCTATTTCACTTTAAAATTCTTTCGGCACCCTCCCTTCTCCTTAAAATGCGGAAACACCGTCTGCAAAGGATACGCGGGCAAAGGGAGGACCGTCAAGATTCTGGACCATATGCACTGCGGCTCACACTCCTGTCGGAAACAAAGCCAGATATAGCCTCCTGTTGTGCCATCCGGGCCAGGATCCAGTCATTGCCTGAACCAGTGCATATAATTGCAGATATGTTTAGGAATTTCTTAATAAATTTTTATGCGGTATTTTGAGATTTCCATGGTAAAAGAAGGTATACTTTATAAGAGGAATTATCGTTTCTCAGGAAGAAAGGGATATGCATATGTCTGAAAAAATATTAGTTGTCGATGATGAACATGATATCGCAGATTTACTTGAAGTTTACCTGCAAAATGAAAACTATACGATTTACAAATATTATTCTGCACAAGAGGCGCTGGCCTGTATTGAAAGCAAAGAAATTGACCTTGCCATTCTCGATATTATGCTGCCGGATATGAACGGGTTTTCTATTTGTCAGAAAATCCGTGAAAAACATACTTATCCGATCATAATGCTGACAGCGAAGGATGAAGAAACGGATAAGATTACAGGCTTGACTTTGGGGGCAGACGATTATGTAACAAAGCCGTTTCGCCCGCTTGAACTGATTGCCAGAGTGAAAGCGCAGTTAAGGAGATATAATAAATACTCTCCGACGCAGAAACAGGACGTGCCTGCTACGGTGTTGACTTATAAGAAACTATCGCTCAATACACAGACTTATGAATGTGTGCTGGATGGGGATGTCATACCTCTGACACCTACAGAATTTTCTATTTTGCGTATTCTGTTGGAAAAACAGGGCGTGGTAGTAAGCCTTGAGGACTTGTTTCATTCTGTATGGAAAGATGAATACTACAGTAAAAACAGCAGCACCATTACTGTGCATATCCGGCATCTGCGGGAAAAATTAAAAGATACGGCGGAAAAGCCAAAATATATAAAAACCATATGGGGAGTAGGTTATAAGATTTAGGGGGGGATTTCCTTGAAAGAACAGAGTTTTCCAATCAGAAAGAAACTGGAATTTCGTCTTTTGGTTATTTTGCCTGCATATGTTATCACTGGCATTATCATATTGATGCTGTATCAGGTCATTTTTTCCAGCTTTAAAAATCCAGTTATGGAATGGATCTACTGGCGGTTGGATGTCATCTATTTCTTTTATCTCTGCATTGGCCTGTCTGGAATTTTTTGCCATTATTGGAGAAAACCGTGGGGTTATCTGGATGAAGTGATTGCTGCCACACAGACCGTATATGAGCAGAACAGCCATACCATTGAATTGTCAGAACCGCTTCGGGAACTGGAACAGCAGATGAATCAGATTAAAATGTCCATATTGCTTAGTCAGAAAGCGGTAAAAGAAGCAGAGGACAGGAAAAATGAACTGGTTATGTATCTGGCTCATGACATTCGGACACCTCTGACAGCAGTGATTGGTTATTTAAGCCTGCTGGACGAAGCACATGATATGCCTGAAACGCAAAAAGCAAAGTATGTGGGCATCGCACTTGATAAAGCGGAACGGCTGGAAACTCTTATAAACGAACTATTTGAAATTACAAGATACCATACGGAAACAGTACGAATAAAGAAAACATCCGTTGACTTATATGCTCTTTTGGCACAGGTAATAGAAGAATTCTATCCCTCCCTTTCTGCAAAAGGAAATCGTGTCCATGTTTCTATTGAAGATAATCTGAATGTAACCGGTGATCCGGAAAAGCTGGCAAGAGTGTTCAATAATCTTTTAAAAAATGCGGCCGCTTACAGTTATCCAAATACAGAAATCCGTATCTCTTCCGAGAGAAAAGGAAAAAATGTCGTCATTATTTTCCGAAATCATGGACAGACAATTGCGGCGGAGCAGTTAGCGGGTATCTTTGAAAAATTCAACCGTTTAGACGAAGCACGGCTGTCTGATACAGGAGGGGCAGGTCTTGGTCTTTCGATCGCAAGAGAGATTGTAAACCTCCATGGCGGTGAAATCACAGCGCAGAGCGAAAACGAAACCGTTACTTTTACCATTACCCTTCCTGCTGCTTCTTAGGAAAATTTACGTTCCATACTATGAAATGCAAAAAAGCATTTCATAGTCAAGTATTAGGAAGTTCTTAGGATGATTCCAGCTTAAAATTTGAGAATGAAATGCCCCTGTTTGGTACAATCGTTACGAAGCAGGGGCATTTGCTTTTGAAAACAGGCTTGGAAAAGGAGTGACGTAATGGAACTGAAAATTAAACAGTTAAGTAAAAAGTTTAAAGACAAAAGAGCGGTCGATGATGTCTGCATGACTCTGACACCGGGAGTGTGGGGACTGCTCGGCGCTAATGGGGCAGGAAAAACGACCCTTATGCGTATGATTGCCGACATTATGACACCTGACAGCGGAACCATCTATTATGATGGCATTGATATCCGCAAAATGGGGGAGTCCTATCGGAACATCTTTGGATTTTTACCGCAGGATTTTGGATACTCCCGTGATTTCACGGTAAAAGATTACCTTGAGTATGTAGCGGCATTGAAAGATGTTCCGGCAAGAGAAACTACAAAGAAAATCAATTACCTTCTGGACATCCTCACGCTTTCTGATGTAAAAAGGAAAAAAATTGCAACGCTGTCCGGAGGAATGAAGCGGCGTGTCGGTATTGCACAGGCAATGCTGAATGATCCCAAAATCCTTGTTATGGACGAACCAACAGCAGGGCTTGATCCCGGAGAGAGGGTACGTTTCCGTAACTTTATTTCGGAATTTTCACATGACAGGATTGTATTGATTTCTACCCATATTGTTTCTGACATTGAGTATATTGCAACAAGAAATGCCATGATGAAAGCGGGAAAAATTGTGGATATAGGAACAACAGAGGAGCTTGTGAAAGAGATTGGAGGGAAAGTCTGGACGTGTTCCGTACCGGCCGGGGATTTGAACAGCTATGAGAGGCGGCTTAGAGTGATCAACCGGCGTGGTGAAGATAACGGTCAGGTATCCATTCGCTATTTATCCGAAACACCTGAAATTTCCGGGGCAGTTGCTGTATCACCCAGGCTTGAGGACTTGTATCTTTGGTATTTTCCGCAGGAAAATCTGGAAGGGGAGGGAAAATAATATGCGCTTATTTCATTTGGAAGTAAAACGAATGATGAAGTCACGCCGTACTTTGGCATTGCTTGCTGTTGCACTTTTCATGTCTATCGTAATGGCATATCTGCCAATCAGTTTTGAATCGATTAACCGTCCGGGAGAAAATGGTGAAATCATGGAATTGGATGGTTTGTCTGCAATTCAGTTTAAGAAAGATTACTATGCAAAAACAGCAGGTGATATTACGCCGGAGAAGCTGGCCAAAGCCCTGCAGGTCTATCAATCGTGCGTAAAGGAATATGGCACGCTGGATGATGTGCCGCTGGACGTTTATATTGAACATATTATGGCAATCCGCCCTGTGCTGAAAGGATTAAGCGAAGCCTTTGCCGATCCGAAAACAGGCATCGGAGCAGAACTGATGGATATTGATCCGGACGAAGTGGAACAGTATTTTTATGAGAGATGCGCTTCTCATCTGGATCATGTTATGAACCTTGAGCAGAAAGAATATCCGACAGCCGGACAGTTTGCCGCAGAGGAATATGCAAAGCTGAAACAGCCGTTCTATCTGTTTCCAGGTATGAGCAGAGATGCTTTTGACTATACAACCTTGTATATTTTCGTTTTAGCAATTCTTTGTACCGCGATTGCAGCTCCGATTTTTGCAAATGAATATCAAACCGGGAGTGACAGTATTTTACGTTGTACCAAATACGGGCGCATGAAATTAGCTGTCACAAGGATTTTAGCAGCCAGCGGTATATTTATAGTAATTTTTGCTTTGGGAATGTCCATTCATCTGTTCATCCTGAACCTTGCATTTGGCACAGATTGTCTGGAAACTTCTTTCCAAATGTTGTTTTCCGTTATCAACCTGCCAAATATGAACCTGGGGCAGCTTCAGATTGTTCTGGCATTGGCTGGACTGATTTCCGTATTGGCAGTCATTAGCTGTACATTTTTCCTGTCTGCCAAATGTAAGGATTCATTAACAGTGCTGTTGATTTCCATGGTGATCTTGTTGTTGCCTGTATTCGCTTATGGGGTTTTAGGTGATACATGGATTGGGGGGATTCTGCCGTCCGCAGGCATTGGTATGAAAAATAATTTTCTTTATCAGCTCTGCGATTTTCATTTTCTGCATATTGGGGGAATGAGTTTTTGGACACCCTATGTCATTCTCCTGTCGGCAGCGGTTGAAATTCCTGTCTTTCTGTTTTTGGCAGTTCATTCATATTGTAAGCATCAGGTCGTGTAGTGAGAGAAATATTCAACCCCTATTCATACCGCAGCGCCTCAATCGGGTTCATCTTCGCCGCCTTGTTCGCCGGATAATATCCGAAGAAGACGCCGATAAAGACGGAAAAGCTGACGGACAGCAGGATGCCCGGTACGGAAGGACTCACCGCATATCCCATGAGACTTGTGACCGCGGCCGCGATGCCGATGCCAAGGAGAATGCCGATGGCGCCTCCGATCAGGCAGATCACCACCGCCTCCATGATAAACTGAAGCCTTATGGAGCCGTTGGCCGCCCCCAGCGCCTTGCGCGTGCCGATCTCCCTGGTGCGCTCCGTGATGGAGACCAGCATAATGTTCATCACTCCGATCCCGCCCACCAGCAGGGAGATCCCGGCGATGGCGGCGATGGCCAGGGATACGGTGGACAGCATCTCCGTCATGCTCTCGATGACCGATTCCATACTCATGGCATTGATCTCAAAGCTTTCGTTGCTGCCGTACCAGCGACGGTTCATATACTCCTGTACCTCCTCCCCAAAATCCGACGCGCTTACACCGGAAGCCGTCAGGATCGTGAGCTGACTGTAACCCGAGGTGTTGTGGGTCTGATTTCTGGCGGCCTGAAGGGGCAGGTAAAGAGTCGTCTCCGTATCCTCATCCGAACTGCTGGAAAATCCCATATCGGACGCCTCGTATTCATAGACGCCCACAATCGTGTAACTGTAATACCGGTCATCAAACAGCACATCCAGCGTCTTTCCGATGGCTCCGGAGTCGTCGTCTTCAAACATCTGTTCAACCAGCAGATCCGAAGCCAGCGCCACCTTTCTGCCTTCCTGCTGATCCCTTTCGGTGAGCAGACGGCCTGCCAGCAGTGTAAGGTCCGTATCTTCCAGACTGACCTCATTGACGCCCACCGCACTGACGCAGGCATACAGGGCGCCCTGCCTGGCCGTCCCGCTGCCCACCGTCTCCTGCAGGGAAAATCCTTCGATCTCCTCCTCATAGCGGGAGGAAAGGTCGTAAAGCATCTCCTCCGTGATATAGTCCTCCTCCGTCGGCTGCGCCATCCGCGGTCCGAAGGAAAAGGTCATGCCGCTGTCCGTCGTCTCCGTGGCAGAACTCTTCTGCCTCACTCCCATGGTGATATTGTTGGCGCCCATGGAAGCCATGGAGTCGGTCACGGAACTGCTGATGGAATCGCCCAGGGTCATGATCGCGATGACGGACGCGATCCCGATGATGATCCCCAGCATGGTCAGGAGGGAACGCATCTTATTGGCCCGCAGGCTGTGAAAGGCCAGCAGAATATTTTCCCATACTAACAACCGTTTCCCCTCCTTTCTTCCACGACCTCCCCGTCCTTCAGCGTCACGATCCGCCCGGTCTCCTCCGCCAGCTCCTGGGAATGGGTGATGAGGACGATGGTCTTTTTCTGTTCCTGATTCAGCCTGTGGAAAATATCCATGATCATCCGCCCGGTCCGGGAATCCAGCGCCCCGGTGGGCTCGTCGGCCAGGATGATGGACGGATCGTTTGCCATGGCCCGGGCAATGGCGACCCGCTGCTTCTGCCCTCCGGACAGTTCATCCGGATTGTGGTCAAAACGGCTCTCCATTCCCACCATCTCAAGCAGTTCCTTTCCTCTCTCGCTGCGCTCTCTTTTTCCCAGCCCTGCATAGAGCATGGGAAGCTCTACATTTTTCAGAGCGCTGGTCCGTCCGATCAGATTGTAGGTCTGAAATACAAAACCGATCTTCTGGTTCCGGATCAGCGACAGCTCCCGGTCCTTTGCGCGGGCGACATCCACGCCGTCCAGCGTATAGTTCCCTTCCGTGGGCCGGTCCAGCACTCCTATAATATTCATCATCGTGGTCTTCCCGGAGCCGGAAGCTCCTACGATGGAGACAAATTCTCCCTCATGGACCTGCAGGTCGATGCCGTGGAGGATCTCCAGTTCATTGGGCATTCCCACATAGAACCGTTTTATGATTCCCTTCAGGTCGATGACCGTTTTTGACTTCATAAACTACCTCCTCCGTCTTAAAAGCCGCCTCCGGGACCTCCGCCAGGCATTCCTCCGCCCGGACCTCCGACGGAACTTCCTCCCATGCCGCCGGGCATCGGAAACGACGATTCACCTTCCGGAAGCTCTCCGCCGGAGGCAGCGCCGGTCATGGGATTCGTATAGCAGACCATCATGCCTTCCTCCAGCCCCTCACCGGACACCTCCACATAATAGTCCCCCTGCATACCAACGGTCACCGGAACTTCCGTCCGCTCTCCGTTCTGATCCACCGTCACCGAAGCATTTCCTTCCTCATCGGTCGTCACGCAGTCGTAGGGCACGGTCAGCACGTCATAGACCGCATCCAGCACGATACTGGCCTTTGCCGTCATACCGATCCGAAGATCCGTATTGACCTCATTCAGCGCGATCTCCACCCCGTAGGAAGAGCTCCCCATGCTGGACTCCGTCACCGTCGGCGACACAAAAGAAACCGTCGCCGGAAGCTCCTCATCGCCCAGCGCTTCCACGATGACTGCCGCCGACATATCTTTGGCAATGCTGCTGATGTCATACTCATCCACACTGGCCGACACGATGAAATGTTCCTGATCCGCCACGCTGAACAGGACATTTCCCTCTCCCTGATACGTATCTCCTTCCGCCGCATGCATGGCCGTGATCACGCCGGAGATCGGCACCGTCACCGTGCAGCTTCGGATCTGTTCTTCATAGTTTTCAATGGTCTTCTGGCTGCTGTCGTTGGAATAGGCGTGCTCCATCTGCGCCTGCTCCAGAGAATCCGCCGCGCTGGTGACATTCCGGTCGTTCTTTCTGGAGGCGTCCGCCAGATTTTCCGAGGCCTTCTCGTAGGCCTCCGTCGCTTTCTCCTCCGCTTCCGCAGCCGCGTTGTACGCCTGGTGCCTGGACGTATATTCCGCCTGAGCTTCTGATACCGCCCGCTCCGCAGCCGCAACCGCATCCTGATACGCCTGAGACTCCGCCCCGCCTTCATACTGCTCCGGAAGGATGGCCGCCAGCGCCTCCTTCGCCTCTCCCAGCCGCTCTTCCTGTCTCTTGAGCGAGTCAGCGGTCTCATTCACATCCGCTCCGGCCTCCTGCAGCGCTTCTTTGGCGTCCGCCTCCTCCCTGACGGCGGTCTCATACTCATCCGTGCCGTCCTCCACCGCCTCCGAGTAGCTTCTGGAAGCCGTCTCAATGGATTTATTTTCCTTATATTCACTTAGAGCCTGACTGTTCCGGGCCTGTGAAAGGCTCCGCTCCAGATCCGACGAGTCCAGGACTACGATCACGTCTCCCGCATTCACGTAGTCTCCCTCCTCATAATTGACCTGCAGCACCTTGACGTCCTTTGCGCTGGCCGATACGTCCCGGGCATCCGCGCTGGCGATCGTCCCGGTCACGCTGATGGACTCGATCAGATTCTGGCGGACCGCCCGGACCGTCTCCACCGTATTCATGGCTTCCCGCACCGCCTGCGCGTTCCTGCGCAGCCGGATCATACGATATCCGATAAAAACCGCGGCGGCCGCGATCACCAGAACTGCCGCCGGCAGCCATCTGTTCTTTCCTTTTAATAATGCCGTCTTCATATTCCGGTCTCCTTCTAAAGAAACTTTTTATAAAAACATTTTAAAAAATCGCTTTGAAAACGATGATCCTGCCGTCTCTGCTTTCCGCCGTGATCTTCCCTCCATGGGCCTCTGCGATGGCTCTGGCCATGGACAGGCCGATCCCCGTCCCGCCGGCGTCCGCAGAGCGGGCTTCATCCGGGCGGTAGAACCGGTCAAACAGGCGGTTCAGATCCGGAATTTTCTCTACGTCGCACGGATTGGACACCATAAGATGAATCCGGTTATGCCTGCGGAAGACTTCCAGACGGATCTCGCCGCCCTCCGCCCCATAACGGACCGCATTGTCCAGCAGGATCGACAGCAGGCGCTGGATCGCAGCCCGGTCTCCCGTAAATTTCAGATTTTCCTCAATCTGCTGCGTGCAGATCTTCCCCTTTGCCTGAGCCGCTGCTCCAAAAGCCTCCGCCGTCTCCCAGGCCGCATCGCTTATGGAGAACTCCGCCTTCTCAGGAAACGGCACCTCCTCATCCAGCCTTGACAGCGCCACCAGGTCGCTGACCAGCCGCGTCATCCTGGCCGTCTGCTTCTTGATATTTTCAACCCATTCATCCCCCTCCAGCTCCATCTCGAGGATATCCGCGCTGGTGGAGATCGACGTAAGGGGCGTCTTCAGTTCATGCCCGGCGTCGGTGATAAACCGCTTCTGCCGTTCCATATTTCGAAGATAAGGACGGATCGCCCTGCCGGAAAAGAACACGGTCAGCGCCAGGACAACGCAGAAGCTGAGAAGCGCCGTCACGACGGATACCCAGAGCAGCGACCGGATCAGGCGCTGCTCGCGGAATACATTTAAAAAGATGATCGTAACCCCGGCGTCCTCCTGCCTTACCATATAGCGGTAGTCCTTCCAGTAACCCTTTTCCCAGTGCCCGGACAGGATCCGCTCCGCCTCCTGCCGGATCTCTTCCTGATCCACCGAAGAGATATGTTCATGGAAAATGTCCATGAGCTGTCCTTCCCCGTTGCAGTGCACGATAAAAAAACGCGTCGTAAAGTCCGCCTCCGGACCATCTGCCCAGGGCATATCGGAGATCATCGGCGGCTCGCCTCCGGGCGGCCTGGATTCCCTGATCTGTTCATATTCCATAATCCCGGCCAGCATGTCATCCTGCCGGTCCACCGTCACTTTATAATTGAGCGCGTTGATCCCGGCCACCAGCATGAGCATCACGATCCCAAAAGCCGCCATCGCCGAGAGAATAAATCGTTCCCTTAGTTTTCTCAGCATGTCTGTTCCTCCAGACAATAGCCCGCTCCCCGGACGGTCCGGATCTCAATATTGCCGTCCAGCTGCTTTAATTTCCTGCGCAGGAAGCCGATGTAGGTCCACACCACATCTACGCCCGCCTCGGAATCTCTCCCCCAGATCCGGTCCATCAGATGTTCTGTGGAAAAGACCAGGCGGGGATGCCGGAAAAACAGCTCCATCAGCTGATATTCTTTATTGTTGAGCCGCACGGAAGCAGTATCGGTCAAAAGCTCATAACAGCTGCAGTCCAGCCGTACATTGCCGAAAGACAGGACCGTATTGACATAACCGGCGTTTCTGCGGACCAGCGCCCGGACCCTCGCGACAAACTCCCGGGTGGAAAATGGCTTGGGAAGATAGTCGTCCGCTCCGGCTTCCAGACCCTCCACCCGGTCCTCGATCTCCCCTTTGGCCGTGAGCATCATGACAGGAACGCCGGAACCCTCTTTCCGGATCTTCCTTAATACTTCCAGGCCGCTTAACTTCGGCATCATGATGTCCAGCACCACCGCGTCATACTCCGCCGTATGAAAATAATCCAGCGCGTTCCTTCCGTTATGTACCACATCCACCGAAAATTTATGTTTTTCCAGCAGAAATTTCAGGCCTTTGGCCAGCTCCGCCTCATCTTCCGCGATCAGAATACGCATTCTCTTCTCTCCCTCCATGAACTGTTTTGTCCATTATAATACATACCGACGGAATCTGTCCGGGAAAATCACTTTCCTCACACGCTCCGGTCCACACGCACGGCTGACGGATATGTCTGCCCTTTTACGGACCATGCCAGCGCCGGGTCGTCCTCCACCGTCTCATAGACGCCCTTCCCGTGTTTCCGGCGGATCTGTGTAAGCGCCTGATCTCCTCCCTGAAAATCAACCTGATCCAGATCTGCCTCTTTTTCCTCTGTGTTTGCTTCCTGTAAAACAGCTTCCTCGCCATCTGGTTCCTCCGGCTGCATTTCCGGACTCCTCTCATACTGCATGCTCCGCATCCAGGCGATCGTGTTCATGATGTTGTCAATCTCCATACTGTCCTCCGCTGCTGCTGACTGTTGTCTTCTGAGTTAACATTTCCAAACATAATGCCATTATAGAAGCGTCTCCTGAAATGTACCTGAAAGAAACCGTTTTTCTTTTTCCCATAAAAAAAGGGAACCATTCCGTCATGGTTCCCTTTTTGCAGATACAGTTTCCTCTGTATGTATTTTCTACCGCTTCTCCCTCCAGCTCCGGTAGCAGAACACCAGCGCCCCGGACCGGGTGCCGAACAAAAGGCTGCAGGGACAGCCTTTCATGAACTCCTTCCGGAACTGATCCCGGTCCAGCAGGTTTTCCATGCCGAATTCCGGTTCCGTCTCTACTTTAAACAACCGTCCCATTTTCTCAAAAAGCTGTTTAAACACATGCAGAATATCGCTTTCTGTCATCTCTCTTTTCCGGAGGCCTGGAATCCTTTCGATCCCTCTCAGGAACAGAATATCTTCCACTCCCAGGAGAAGCTGAAGCATGACTCCGCCCCCCATATCGTAATACTGGCAGCAATAGTACCCGTTCCCGATATTCTGCCCTTTATAATCTGTACTGACCAGCTTTGTCTCTGCCTGAAGAACATCCTGTACGGTTCGGTTAACCGTCCGCGATATAATGTCAATCTGCGAAGAACGATCCCTTTTTTTCTGACGGACGGCCTTTCCCACAATCGCCTGATCTTCCAGCATAATATGCTCTGTCAGCCAGTTGCCCATAATTCCCACAAAGCGCTGAATCGCCGATGAGGAATAATTGGACAGTTCCAGATCCCTTTTCAGGGAAACCAGCGTCTTGTTCCTGAAATTGTCATGAAGCCGCTTGTGCTCCGCGTACCCGCTGTACCGGATGGAACGCATATATGCCTCTTCTTCTGAAAAATGTGTCATGGTATAGGCTTCCAGATACTTGATTCCTTCTCCATATGCCGCCTGATTGACTGACGCATCCTGAGAAATTTCAAACAGTTTGTTTGTGATCCGAAAAAGCTTGGCGTGCGCTTTGTCGACTACTTCCACGCCAATTTTATATTTATCATCCCATACGATCTTTTCCATAAAAGAATACCGCCTCCTGATGTATGTTTTTATCCTGATAACAATTATAAATTCTCTTTCTGTTTTTGTCTACTTCCGTCCTGAAAAAATCTACCAAAAGAGTAATAACTTTACACCAAAATACCGTCATGAATATTTACAAAAAACTGTAATTATGGAATTTTGACATGGTGGAGAGATAGCTTTTGTATTTCCCGCTCTCAAAAAGTTCCTTTAAGCCTTCCTCCAGCTTGTCAGTAATCTCCTTTACTTTCTGCTTTTCTGTTTTTGCATCTGCCATATTCGATTTCCTTTCTTTTTTCCACACAAAAATACCGCCCTGAATATTTACAAGACGGTATCTCCAAAATAAAAAGTGCATGATATTGATTTTTTCTATCATGCACCTAAAGTTATCGCTACTATGAAATTTTAACGTCTAAACCGACCTTAACAACTGCACCAGCTCATACGGTTCAGATTCTTTTGATACGGTCTGTCTTGTATCAAACTGCTTAAAACCATAACCTTCATAAAAGGAAAGCAGTTTTGCTTTATTTTCCGCTTCTACGAACGCAACCATGCCGCCCGCCTGATACTGTAAACCCTGTATCTGCCTGATTGCCGCTTCAAGCAATTCCTTCCCTGTTATTCTGCCTATTGCCCTGTCATTATAATTTTTTCCAAGCTGTGCAATTAGATAAGCCGCCAGATTATAGGTCTGCTCTCCTTTGTCTATCTCACTAAACCTTGCCAGTTTACGCTTCACAGTATTGCTGAACGGCTCCGCCCTTACAACAAGCGGCTTTATTGTGATAGAAAAATATCCCAACAGCTCCGCATCTTCCAGCGACAACACTAAATATGTAACCGCCTGATGTTTCTTTGCAAATTCGACCGACTGCCGTTTCAAGAAGCGCTCAACATCCTTATTCAACGGACAGGAAAACCCGGAAAGGAACTGTAACTGCATCCGCTTTCTTCCTTTTCTCCATGAATTTTACTATTTCATCCGCTCCCTGCAGGTAAGTCACATTGATCGGAACACGAGGTGTCCTGTCGTTGGCAGATGCTTCAATCGCATCGGCAAACATCTCCACCTGCTTTTGTCCTGATATAACAAAATTCTTTGTAATGCTTGAAGTTGCCATAATAAACACCTCCTTTGTTAGTATGGCTCATTTTAAAGCATACATACTTTCCTGCCTATATTGTACGGTTTTATCACCGCTTTTGCAACAAATTTTTTATGAATTTTTTCGCCTACATCGTTACCTCCTTCCCCTTTTCTTTGTGTTTCTCCTGCTTTTCAACCCCCGCAACTTTCGATTTAAACGCTTCCAGCTTCTCCTTTAATGACACCCTCTGCGCAGGTTTGTCAGCCATTGCCTATTGTGTGATCATGTCCGAAAGGCTGGAAAATTTCCCGGAAACGCAAAATTTCCACGCTTTCGGAAATGCCCTGTGCTATAATGGTCACGAACCCTGTTTTGAGAGGAGGGGCGCAATGTATATAAAACTGACGCTTCAGGAGAAATTGAAAGACGAGAGAACCAGCCGCCGCATGACCCTTGCGGAACTGGAAAAGGCAACGGGCATAGCAAGAGCCACGCTGGGAAAATATGAATCCGACAAATGCACGGATATAAGCCCGTTCAACCTTGCAAAGCTGGCGGAATACTACGGTCTTTCCATGGATTACCTCATGGGGCTGACCGAAAATAAGAACCACCCGAACACCGCCCTGCATGAGCTGCACTTGAATGATTCCACGGTTGATTTGTTAAAAAGCGGCGCACTCAACAACCGGCTTCTCTGTGAGTTTGTCTGCCATCCGGGATTCCTGCGCCTGCTGACGGATATGGAAGTCTGCATTGACCGGATTGCGGATATGCGTATCCATGACATGAACTTAGTTCTGGAAAAAGCAAGGCAGTCCGTCATGGAACAGCGGCAGCCCCCTGAAAACGACCTCTATATGCGTACTTTAGAATTAGGGCAGGTCAGCGAGGAACTGTTTTTCAGCCACGTCATCCATGATGACCTTGACCGGATTGTAAAAGACCTCCGCACCCGGCACGAATCCGACAAGACCACTGCCGAACTGGAAACCCCCGCAGCGGATTTTGCCCGGAACATCCCGGTGATACTGCTGGACGCCCTCATGCACAAAGGCACGGCGGACGAAAAACGGGCGTTTGCTATCTGCTGGGTATTCGGCATTGATTATATGGGCCTCCCGGAAGAGGAACGTGCCACCCTTTCGGGTCATGCTCATAGATGCTCACGCCCTCTGCGGACGTTTCCGCCGCCCTCACCGACATCGGTATGCTGTTCTCGAATATCCGCACCCTGCTTCCGTAGGTTTCGATAAGCAGCGCCGTAATATTCCTTGCGTAGTTCGTGCGGTTGTCTACCATTGTCAGCAGGATGCCCTCAATCTCCAGCTTCGGGTTAATCTGCCGTTTCACCTTGCCTATGGTCTTGATAAGCTGCTCCAGGCCCTTCACGGGCAGGTATGCCGCCTGAACCGGAATGAGTATGCTGTCGGCACAGGCAAAGGCATTTATGGTAATCATACCCAAAGAGGGCATACAGTCTAATGCGGAGTTAAATATTATGCAGAGTAACTATCTGCAATCATTAATA
>CAJTXP010000003.1 GCA_910583615.1 uncultured Lachnospiraceae bacterium
AATACTTCAAACCGTTGAAGCGGAGATAACGGCAATGATGCCTTTACAGAGAGTCCGGGATGCTGAGAACCGGGTGAGAAACAAGTTGTCAAATGGACCGCTGAGGGTGCAGTCAAATGTGGTTTTCACAGAGTATTCTGCGACGTTGCAGGCAGACGTCATTTGCCGGGGATATGTCAGTATCCTGCTGAGAGCATGGGTCTTCCCGTGAATACAAGGTGGCACCGCGGATCGTATTTGTATGATTCGTCCTTGACAGAACATACCGTTCTGTCAGGGGCGTTTTTTGTTTTACTCCTTTGGCAGAGCGTCAACGGAGTTTTTTATTTGGAGGTACAGATCATGAACATTTCACCTGCACTGGAAGAAGTCAGGAACATCGCCGCTGCCGGGAAGTATCATATGCTGCCGGTAAGCTGCGAGATGTTGTCGGACTTCACCACGCCGATCGAGACAATGAAGATACTGAAAAACGTGTCCACCCACTGTTACCTGCTGGAATCCGCTCAGGCGGACGAGGCCTGGGGGCGTTACACATTCCTGGGATACGATCCGAAGATGGAGATCACCTGCGCAGACGGCGTGATGAAAATCGGTAATCTGGAAGTGGAGACGGAGCGTCCGTCTGATTATCTCCGCCAGATTCTTGCCGGTTACAAAAGCCCCCGTTTCGATTACCTCCCTGCCTTTACGGGCGGCCTTGTAGGGTATTTTTCCTATGATTATCTGGGCTACAGCGAACCTTCCGTCCGATGCAGCGTGGAAGATACCGAGGACTTCAAAGACGTCGACCTGATGCTCTTTGATAAGGTGATTGCCTTTGACCATCTGCGTCAGAAGCTCGTCTTGATGGTCAATATGTCCCTGGACGATGCGGAGACCGGATACAACAAAGCGGTTCTGGAACTGAAGCAGCTCGCCGAACTCCTCAGACACGGAGAAAAGAAGGAAGAACCGGGCGGGAAACTGCTGGGGGAGATGACGGCCCTCTTTGACAGAGAACGGTTCTGCGGCATGGTGGAGAAGGCAAAGGCTTATATACGGGAGGGCGATATCTTCCAGATCGTACTTTCCAACCGTCTGTCCGCACCCTTTGTGGGCAGCCTGCTGAACACCTACCGCGTGCTGCGCACCATCAATCCTTCGCCTTATATGTTCTATTTTTCGGGGACGGACGTGGAGGTGGCGGGCGCTTCTCCGGAAACTCTGGTAAAACTGGAAGACGGCGTGCTGCATACGTTTCCGCTTGCCGAACATAACATGCTGGTGGATCTGGGGAGAAATGACCTGGGGAAGATCAGCAGGTTCGGCACCGTGCAGGTGGAAAAGCTGCATTCGGTTGAACGGTATTCCCATGTCATGCACATCGGTTCTACCGTGCGCGGAGAGATCGACGGCGGTCATGACGCGCTGGACGCCGTCGAAGCGGTGCTTCCTGCGGGAACGCTTTCCGGCGCGCCCAAGATTCGGGCCTGCCAGCTCATCGGAGAGCTGGAAAACAACAGGCGGGGAATCTACGGAGGAGCCATCGGATATATTGATTTTACAGGGAATATGGATACCTGTATCGCCATCCGTATCGTATATAAGAAAAACGGCAGGGTATTTGTGAGAAGCGGAGCCGGAATCGTGGCGGATTCGGTTCCCAAAAAGGAATACGAAGAATGCCTGAACAAGGCGAAATCCTCATTGAAGGCGCTGGAGCTTGCACAGGAGGAGATGCTATGATTCTTTTGATCGATAATTATGACAGTTTTTCTTACAATCTGTTTCAGCTCGTCGGCGAAATCAATCCGGACATCCGGGTGATCCGCAACGACGAGATGACGGCGGAGGAGATCCGAAGCCTTCGTCCGGACTGGATCATTCTCTCTCCAGGCCCCGGCAGGCCGGAACAGGCGGGAGTGACCATGGGAGCGGTGAAGACGCTGGGCAGAGAGATTCCAGTTCTCGGCGTCTGCCTGGGACATCAGGCGATCTGCGCGGCCTTCGGTGCGACGATTACCTATGCGAAAGAGCTGATGCACGGAAAACAGTCGGAGGTAACCTTTGACGCGGACTGCCCGCTTTTCAAAGGGTGTCCCCCCGTCGCCCCTGCAGCCCGCTACCATTCCCTTGCAGCGGATGCCAAAACCATTCCCGAAGAGCTGAAGGTCACCGCCTTTGCCGCGGACGGGGAAGTGATGGCGGTGCAGCATAAAAAATATCCCATCTACGGCGTGCAGTTTCATCCAGAGTCTATTATGACGCCGAACGGAAAACAGATGCTTGAAAATTTCATAAAGGAGAGATAAGCCATGATTAAAGAAGCCATTGTAAAAATCGTAAACAAAGAGGACCTCACTTATGAAGAGGCGTACACGGTCATGAATGAGATCATGAACGGCGAGACTACCGTTACCCAGAATGCCGCGTTTCTTGCGGCACTTTCGACCAAAAGCGCAAGGGCTGAGACGACGGATGAGATCGCCGGCTGCGCGGCGGCCATGAGGGAGCACGCGGTGAAGGTGGAGACCGACATGGAGCTTTTTGAGATCGTCGGCACCGGCGGCGACAATGCGCACAGCTTTAATATCTCCACGACATCCGCTCTGGTGGCGGCGGCAGGAGGCATGAAGGTCGCTAAGCACGGCAACCGGGCGGCGTCCTCCCAGTGCGGGACGGCGGACTGCCTGGAAGCCCTGGGGGTCAATATTCAGCAAAGTCCCGCAAAATGCGTGGAACTTTTAAAGGAAGCGGGCATGTGCTTCTTCTTCGCCCAGAGATACCATACTTCCATGAAGTATGTGGGGGCGGTCCGCAGGGAGCTGGGTTTCCGCACGGTGTTCAATATTCTCGGCCCGCTGACCAATCCGGGTTCGCCTTCCATGCAGCTTCTGGGCGTCTATGACGAGTATCTTGTGGAACCTCTGGCGCAGGTGCTGATCAATCTGGGAATTAAGCGGGGAATGGTGGTCTACGGACAGGATAAGCTGGATGAGATCTCCCTGAGCGCTCCTACGACGGTCTGCGAGATCCGCGACGGCTGGTTCAAATCTTCGGTGATCACGCCGGAGGACTTCGGTTTTGAGCGGTGCGAAAAGGAAGACTTAAGAGGCGGGACGCCGAAGGAAAACGCGGAAATCACGTTGGCCGTCCTGAAAGGGGAAAAAGGCCCCAGAAGAAACGCGGTCCTGATGAACGCCGGCGCCGCCCTGTATATCGGCGGCAAAGCCGGCAGCATGAAAGACGGGATCGCTCTGGCAGCCGGGCTTATAGATTCCGGCAAAGCGCTTGCGGTCCTGAACCGGCTGATCGAGATCAGCAGCCGGCCGGAGGAGGAAGAATGAAGAACATACTGGACCAGCTTGCCGACCACGCGCGGGAGCGCACCCGGCAGGCGAAGGAGAAGATATCGCCGGAAGAAATCAGGCGGAAGGCCCTGTCGCTCCCCAAAGGCACGTTTGCTTTTGAAAACGCTCTGAAAAAGCCGGGCTTATCCTTTATCTGCGAGTGTAAAAAGGCGTCCCCGTCCAGGGGGCTGATCGCTCCGGATTTTCCGTACCTTAAGATTGCGGAAGAATACGAGAAGGCGGGCGCCGACTGCATCTCCGTACTGACCGAGCCAAAATGGTTTCTGGGCAGCGACCGTTATCTGAAGGAGATCGCGGACGCCGTTGCCATTCCCTGTCTGCGGAAAGATTTTACCGTGGACGCTTACATGATCTATGAGGCAAAAGTGCTGGGTGCGGCGGCGGTGCTTCTGATCGTTTCCCTGCTGTCCGGGGAGGAGCTCCGGGAGTATATCCGCCTGTGCGACGAACTGGGACTTTCCGCCCTGGTGGAAGCCCACGACGAAGCGGAAGTGCAGACGGCGCTGGAAGCGGGGGCGCGGATCGTCGGAGTCAACAACCGCAATCTGAAAGATTTCACCGTGGACACCGGCAACAGCCGCAGGCTCCGGGAGCTGATTCCCCGCGATGTAGTATTCGTCTCTGAGAGCGGCGTAAGAGACGCCGGGGACGTGGCACGGCTTGGCGAGATCGGCGCGGACGCGGTTCTGATCGGCGAGGCGCTCATGAGGGCGCCGGACAGGGCGGCCAGGCTTTCGGAACTGCGGGGTGCGGTATGACCAGGATCAAATTCTGCGGGTTGACGCGGGCCTGTGAGATTGAGGCGGCAAATGAGCTGAGACCGGAATACGTCGGTTTCGTCTTTGCCCCCAAAAGCAGGCGTTATGTTGCGCCGGAGAAGGCAAAGGAACTGAAACAGCTGCTTGCCGGAGGGATCCAGGCGGTGGGGGTGTTTGCGGACGGGAGGCCCGAAACGGTTGCGGCGCTTTTAAACAGCGGCGTGATCGATCTGGCTCAGCTTCACGGCCATGAGGACGGGGACTATATCCGCAGGCTGCGGGCGCTTTCCCATAAACCGGTGATACAGGCGTTTCGTATCGGAAACCGGCAGGATGCCGCGGCCGCAGAGGAGAGCGCCGCCGACTATATTCTGCTGGATTCCGGCGCAGGCACAGGGACCGTATTTGACTGGAATCTGATCGGGAAGATCAAAAGGCCGTATTTTCTCGCCGGCGGGCTTTCCGCTGAAAATGTGGAAGAGGCGATTGCATTTCTGCACCCCTATGCCGTGGACGTAAGCTCCGGCATCGAGAGGGACGGAAAAAAAGAGAAAGGAAAGATGGCGGACTTTGCCGCCGCCGTCAGAAAGGAGCATTCATTATGACAAATCCCAGCGGACGCTTCGGCGTTCATGGCGGACAGTATATTCCGGAGACGCTGATGAACGCAGTAATCGAACTGGAAGAAGCGTATAACCATTATAAAAACGATGCGGAATTTCAAAGGGAGCTTTCCACGCTTTTTAACGAATACGCGGGCAGGCCGTCGAGGCTTTATCATGCGGAAAAGATGACGAAGGATCTGGGAGGCGCGAAAATCTATCTCAAACGGGAAGATTTAAACCACACGGGAGCCCATAAGATCAACAATGTGCTCGGTCAGGCGCTGCTTGCGAAGAAAATGGGCAAGACCCGCCTGATCGCCGAGACCGGAGCCGGCCAGCACGGAGTGGCCACGGCCACGGCCGCCGCGCTTATGGGGATGGAGTGCGTCGTGTTTATGGGAGAGGAAGATACGGTCCGCCAGACCCTCAATGTGTACCGCATGCGGCTTCTCGGCGCCCGGGTGGTCCCGGTCAGGACCGGTACGGCGACCCTGAAGGATGCCGTATCCGAAGCCATGCGCGAATGGACGTCCCGGGTCAACGACACCCATTACTGCCTCGGCTCGGTGATGGGCCCCCATCCTTTTCCCACCATCGTCCGTGATTTTCAGGCGGTGATCTCAAAGGAGATCCGGGAACAGCTTCTGGCGAAGGAAGGCAGGCTCCCGGATGCGGTCCTCGCCTGCGTGGGCGGCGGCTCCAACGCCATCGGAAGCTTTTATCACTTTATCGGGGACGAAAGCGTGCGTCTGATCGGCTGCGAGGCGGCCGGAAGGGGCGTTGACACGTTTGAGACGGCGGCCACGATCGCCACGGGAAGGCTCGGCATTTTCCACGGCATGAAGTCTTATTTCTGCCAGAATCAGGACGGACAGATCGCTCCGGTGTATTCGATCTCCGCGGGCCTTGATTATCCGGGCATCGGTCCGGAACATGCCCATCTTCACGATATCGGCAGGGCGGAATAT
Source organism: uncultured Lachnospiraceae bacterium (assembly GCA_910583615.1). Classification (GTDB taxonomy): domain Bacteria; phylum Bacillota; class Clostridia; order Lachnospirales; family Lachnospiraceae; genus Hominiventricola. The sequence goes on from CAJTXP010000003.1 coordinate 5,685, forward strand.
GTTCCCGTGACCGACGAAGAAGCGGTCCGTGCTTTTGAATATCTGGCGAAGACGGAGGGGATCATACCGGCCATCGAGTCGGCCCACGCCGTCGCCCATGCGATGAAAATCGCGCCGGCCATGGACAAAGACCGGATCGTGGTCATTACCGTTTCAGGCAGAGGCGATAAGGACTGCGCCGCCATTGCCCGCTACAGAGGGGAGGATATCCATGAGTAATATTCAAAAAGCATTTGAACATGGGAAGGCTTTCATTGCCTTTCTTACCTGCGGCGACCCGGATCTTCCGACTACTGCCGCCGCGGTCCGCGCGGCTGTGGAGAACGGCGCGGACTTAATCGAGCTTGGCATTCCGTTCTCCGACCCTACGGCGGAGGGGCCGGTGATCCAGGGGGCCAACGTACGGGCTTTGAAAGGCGGCGTCACAACCGATAAGATTTTTGCTTTCGTCAGAGAACTCCGCCGCGACGTGAAGGTTCCCATGGTGTTTATGACCTATGCCAACGTGGTGTTTTCTTACGGAGCAGGGAGATTTCTGTCCGCCTGCCGGGACATTGGGATCGACGGGCTGATCCTGCCGGATCTGCCCTATGAGGAAAAAGAAGAATTTCAGCCGGTCTGCAGTCAATACGGCGTGGATCTGATCTCCCTGGTAGCGCCCACTTCCGAGAACCGGATTGCCATGATCGCGAAGGAGGCGGAAGGGTTTCTGTATATCGTCTCCAGCCTGGGCGTCACAGGGACCCGCAGCGAGATCCGGACGGATATCGCTTCCATGGTCGGGATCGTAAGACAGAATACGAAGATCCCCTGTGCGGTAGGGTTCGGTATCTCCACCCCGGAGCAGGCGAAGAACATGGCGGATCTTTCCGACGGCGCGATTGTGGGCTCGGCCATCGTCAGGCTGCTTGAAAAATACGGTCGGGAAGCGCCGGAGCATATCGGCAGATATGTAAAGTCCATGAAAGACGCCATGAAATCATGACATGTTCATCAGTACAAAAATCATGCGGAAAGCGGAGGAAGAAAGATGACGGGATTGTATATACTGCTGCTTGCGGCGGGATTCGCCGCCCTGATCAAAGGGGCAGATCTGTTTGTGGACGGGAGTTCGGACTTTGCGGGATACTTTAAGATATCCCGGGTCATTATCGGACTGACCATCGTGGCGCTGGGTACGAGCGCACCGGAACTGGCAGTCAGCATTTCGGCGGCGCTGCAGGGCGCAAATGAGATTGCCTTAAGCAATGTGGTCGGTTCCAATATATTTAATCTGCTCTGCGTACTGGGAGTCTGCGCGGCTATCCGTCCGGTGCCGGTGGATCAGATGATTTTTAAAAGAGACATTCCAGTTTCCGCTGCGGCTGCGGTGCTTCTGCTTCTGATGACCGGCACCGAAGCGCTGAAAAACGGGAAATTTCTGCAGCTTGGAATGAACGAAACAGCCGGAGACGTGAGCAGGCTTACGGGCGTTGTTTTGCTGGTTCTGTTTATCTGCTATCAGCTTTATCTTATCATGGATGCGAAGAAGAAGGCAGACGGGGAAGAATCCGCCGAATCCGTTTCGCTCTGGAAATGCGCGGTGCTGATTTTCGCCGGGCTGGCGCTTATTATTGCAGGCGGGCAGGCGGTCGTATACAGTGCCAGGAAAATCGCACAGGCCTTTGGAATGTCGGAGACTTTGATCGGGCTTACAATCGTTGCCGTGGGCACGTCGCTGCCGGAGCTGGTCACATCGGCAGTCGCCGTCGGGAAGGGAGAGACCGGGCTTGCGGTTGGAAACGTAGTCGGCTCCAACATATTTAATATTTTATTTATACTCGGCGTTTCTTCCGCCATTCACCCCATTGGGGTCAATGCCGCGTCCATATATGACATGCTGATCTTGATCGGGATCAGCGTCCTGGTATTTTTGGTTTCCATGAAAGGAAAGGTGATCAGTCGGATGGCAGGAATCGTTATGCTCCTGCTGTATGCGGCGGACATGGCATTTGCGGTGATGCGGTAAAACGTCCCTTTAGAAATTCCCGTCAACCAGATCCTGCAGCGTTATATGGTAGAAAAAATCATGAGTCAGCGCGTCATATTTTTTCCACATTTTCAGAGTCCTGCAGCATTCTTTTCTGTGACAGGCTTCGGCGTCAGGCAGCAGACAGGTAACCGACACAAGGGGGCCTTCTGTTAATTCAATGATTTCTCCCACGGAATACTCTTCCGGTGAACGGATCAGCGTATATCCGCCGCCTTTTCCGCGGAGGCCTTTCACAATTTTTCCTTTTACCAGCAGCTTCAGTATGATTTCCAGATATTTTTCGGAAATCTCCTGCCGGGCTGCGATGTCCTTCAAAGGAATGTATTCGCTTTTCTGGTTTTCCGCAAGATCAATCATGACTCTGAGGGCGTATCGTGCTTTTGTTGAAATCATGGAACTCTCCTCCTCCTGTTTTCTGTATCCATTATAACGCAAATAAAATTTTTTTCAATATTTTCCTATAAACATATTGACATAGTATGTAAATAGTGTTAATCTTTTTCAAAAACAAAGAGAGGAGAAAAAGAGATAAGAAAAACCGGTCATTCGGCCCCGATTTTTCTTATAGAGGATAAGCGGAAAAAGGCTGAGCACTAAGAAAGAAAAAGAAAGAAGGAAAGAAAAATGTCAAATTATTATAAAGGGACATTGGGCCTGATCGGAAACACCCCTCTGGTAGAGGTGGAAAATATTGAAAAAGAGCTGGGGCTTGAGGCAACCATACTGGTGAAACTGGAATATTTCAACCCGGCGGGAAGCGTAAAGGACAGGATCGCAAAAGCCATGATCGAAGACGCGGAAGAGAAGGGAATCCTGAAGAAAAACTCGGTAATCATTGAACCGACATCGGGAAACACAGGGATCGGTCTGGCGGCGATTGCGGCGGCGAAAGGATACCGCATCATCCTGACCATGCCGGAAACCATGAGTATTGAGCGCAGAAATATACTGAAAGCCTACGGCGCAGAGGTGGTGCTGACGGAAGGCGCAAAAGGAATGAAAGGCGCCATCGAAAAGGCGGATGAACTGGCAAAGGAGATTCCGGACAGCTTTATTCCGGGACAGTTTGTGAATCCTGCGAACCCTGCCGTTCACAAAGCGACGACAGGGCCGGAGATCTGGAAGGACACGGACGGAAAAGTCGACATCTTTATTGCGGGCGTCGGCACAGGCGGTACCGTCACCGGGACCGGCGAGTATCTGAAAGAGCAGAATCCGAATATCAGGGTAGTGGCGCTGGAACCCGCAGCATCACCGGTTCTGTCGGAAGGAAAGGCGGGCGCGCACAAGATTCAGGGCATCGGGGCAGGATTTGTTCCGGAGGTTCTGAATACAGACGTGTATGATGAAGTCTTTCAGGCGGAGAACGAGGCCGCTTTTGAGGCTGCGAAGCTGCTTGCCAGAAAGGAAGGCATTCTGACGGGGATTTCGTCCGGCGCGGCGCTCCATGGAGCGATCGAGCTTGCAAAACGTCCGGAAAATAAAGGAAAGGTGATCGTGGCGCTGCTGCCGGATACGGGAGACCGGTATTATTCCACACCGCTGTTTACGGAATAAAAATGTTTACACCTGGCAACCGCACAGGCAGAAACCGGGCGCAGCGGATGTGTGACTGGAAATGGATAAAGAAAAAAAGAATGAATATATCAGGCTTCTGCTGCAAATGGTGGAAGAGGTTCAGTTCGGCTCTGTCACTCTGACGATACAGGACGGCAGAATTGTACAGATACAGAAAGAAGAAAAAATAAGAATCCAGTGAACGGAATGAGACAATGAAAGTATGCCGTTCGGAGAGAAAGCTGCCGGTTTGGCGGCTTTCTTTCGTTGTGCAGGAATTTCCCGGGTTATAAATCAAATCTATAACCCGATTTTTTTTTTACATATTAGACAGGAATTACCGGTTGTGTTACGATGTCTCCAGCAGTTGAGGAAAGCGATGGAGACTGGCCGAATCCGTGGAGCGACGTCTGGCCTCATTTGGGAGACAGACTTATCTGTATGCGTCAAAGCCGGGGGAGGCTTTTGAAGAGACGGTAAAACACCTGCATGACGCCGGACTTGTGGTACTTCTGCTGCTGGATGAACAGCAGGAAAAGACTGCCGGGGAAAAGCCGCTCCCGGGACTTGTGCAGGGATGGCGGCCGGCCGGGGATGATGCAGAAGAGATCAGCCGGAGGATTCGGAAGGAGTCGGAAGATGTTTCTTATCTTTCGGTGGACAGGGACTATATTTAAACAGTACTGCCGGTGGATCAGAAAATAAAAATTCCCGTCGACCAGATCCTGCAGTGTGATATAGTAGAAAAAATCATGTAAACCGGAAATGAAAAATAGTTGACAATTTAAAAATATCAAGTATACTACAGTTTTGGAAGAAGGAATTGGAGGAACGAAGATATGAAAGAACAGAACATATATCAACTGACCGGCTGCGCGGTGATGACTGCATTGATGTGCGTGCTTGGGCCGATGTCCATTCCGATCGGTCCGATTCCGGTGTCGCTGACAAATTTTGCAGTTTTGCTCGCGGTATACCTTCTTGGTATGAAGGGAGGCACAGTCAGCTACGTGATCTATCTGCTGCTGGGCGCCATGGGGCTGCCGGTTTTTTCCGGCTTTCAGGGAGGTCTGGCAAAGCTGGCCGGTCCTACCGGCGGATTTCTGCTGGGCTTTATTCTGACGGCGCTGATCGCCGGTTTTGTGATGGAACGGTTCTATGGGCATATGGTCATCACGATGGCCGGCATGATGGCAGCCATGCTGGCTGCGTATTTCTGCTGTGTCGTATGGTTTATGATCCAGATGCAGTGCAGCGTCTGGTATGCATTGACAACCTGCGTGTTTCCGTTTGTTTTGATCGATGTTATCAAAATACTGGCGGTTATTGGACTGGGAAAAACGATCCGCAATGCAATGGCAAGAGCAGAACTGATTTTTGATCTTAGAAACCGCACTCGCTGCCGTTGATATACAATCTTAAGAGTTTGTTACAAATCAAAACAGTAGAATTTCCGAAAATGAATGAATAAAAACTGGAAAAGCAAAGACAGAACATTGAGAGCAGGGGCGTGTTATCGCCGGATGAGAAATTATTTGGTTCGGCCACGATCAATTATACGGAAAAGCTGGTCGGAAGAATCGAGAGATGGCAACAGGGAGGTGTGGCAATCTTCACAGACCGGCAGGTCATTCTTTCGAAGGGATTTTCAGGCAAATATATTCCTATTCCTTACAACTGCGTGAAAGAGTTGAGAAAATGCAATCAGGGCTTTTTTCCAATAGGGATGGCGCTTACCTGTGAAAACAGGGAAAGCGGAGAAACCGTAACCGAAAAGATATCGCTGATGAAGAGAAAAAAGTGGATGCAGATCATATCAGAGAGGGCAGGCCTGTAAGCTTTCGGAATTCGTATTCAAAGGTTCATGCTTCCATTCCGCCGCCTCCTTTTCCGGATACGATTCAAAGTATGGCACACAATTTCAGAAGTTGCAATTTTACAGCGGTTTTTATAAAGTGACAAAACTCTCACCGAAAAGTCACGCAGATGTCAGCGAAAAGTTATATGATAACAGAGTAAAGCAGCTGCAGGATTTTAATCAGGAGGTTTTGGAATATGGAATTTCTGGAAGTAAAGAATTTGTGCAAAATATACGGAAAAGGTGAGAATCAGGTCACGGCGCTGAATCATGTATCTTTGACGGTAGAGAAAGGGGAATTTGTGGCGATCATTGGTTCTTCCGGTTCAGGGAAATCCACGCTGCTTCACGCCATCGCCGGGGTGGATGTGCCCACGAAAGGAAAGATCTTTCTGGACGGGCAGGATATCTATGCAGGGAACAGCGAGCAGCTGGCCATCTTCCGCAGGCGTCAGGTGGGACTGATCTATCAGTTTCACAATCTGATCCCCACCCTGAATGTGGTGGAGAACATCACGCTGCCTGTCCTGATGGACCGAAGGAAGGTCAATCAGAAGCGCCTGAAGGAACTTTTGGAGCTTCTGGGGCTGAAGGACCGGCAGGATCATCTGCCGAACCAGCTCTCCGGCGGCCAGCAGCAGAGGGTCGCCATCGGGCGGGCGCTGATGAACGCGCCGGCGGTCATGCTGGCCGACGAACCGACCGGGGCCCTGGACAGCAGGAACGGTCAGGAGATCGTCCGGCTTTTAAAGGAGAGCAATCAGAAATACGGCCAGACGCTGCTTTTGGTGACGCATGATGAAAATATTGCACTGCAGGCAGAGCGGATCATCACTATCGCAGACGGCAAAGTGGTGCGGGACAGCAAACAGAACCGGACGCCGGCGCGCATCGAAGACCGGAGGTCAGAGAAACGGGAGAGGAGGGCGGAGCGACCATGAACATGAACATCTTTCATAAAGTCGCCCTTCAGGGCCTGATGAGGAACCGGACGCGTACTTTTGTAACGGTGCTGGGCGTGGTTCTGTCCGCCGCCATGTTCACCGGGATCGTTACCTTTGGAACGTCTCTTATGCAGTATCTGGTCAATGTGGAGATCGCCAAGGGCGGAAACTGGCATGTGGTGTTTTCCGGGGCGGACGCATCCTTCGCAGAGGAACGGAAAAAGGACCCGGAGGCGGAAAGCGCATTCTCCTATGAGAATCTGGGCTATGCGCTTCTGGAAAACAGAAAAGAAGAGAGCGCCGAAAAGCCCTATCTGTTCGTCGCGGGTTTCGGAGAGGAGGCGTTGGAAGAACTGCCGATCCGCCTGACTTCCGGCAGGATGCCGGAGAATTCCGGCGAGATCCTGATCCCCTCCCATGTGGCGATCAAGGCAGGAGTCCGGATTCCGGTGGGGGAGCCTCTTACTCTGCCCTTGGGGCAGCGGGAATATGAGGGCGGCGTCCTGACCCAATGCGATCCATACCGGGAAGGAGAACAACTGACAGTTAATCAGGAAAAGACGTATCTGGTCACCGGCACCTATGAAAGGCCCGGATTTGAGCTTCATGAGGCGCCGGGATATACGATGATCACCCGGTCGGACGGGAGCGTACAGCCGGATGGTTATACGGTATTTGTGCGCCTTACGAATCCGCGGAATGTGAAGAACTACGCTGCGAATCAGGAGGGCGGAGGCTCGATGGCAGTCAACGAGAACCTGCTGCGTTTTCTGGGGATTACGGACAACCGGCTGCTTCTGGCCTTTTTCTATGTGATCGGCGGAGTTCTGGCGGCCATCATTATGACGGCTTCAGTCTTTCTGATCTACAACTCCTTCCATATATCCTTAAATGAGCGGGTCCATCAGTTCGGCATCCTTATGTCCGTGGGTGCCACTTCCAGGCAGCTTCGGGGGTCCGTGCTCTTTGAGGGACTGTGTATCGGCAGTCTTGGGATTCCTTTCGGTATCCTGACAGGGGTCGGCAGCATCCGTCTGCTCCTTCCGGTGGTGTCGGGGAATTTCGGAATCATTTCTTCCAGCGGCGCGTCCCTGGAACTGGCGGTATCCTTTCCCGCGCTGATCGGAGCGGCGGTGATCAGTATGGTTACGATTCTGATCTCGGCCTGGATACCGGCAAAAAAAGCGGCGTCTGTTCCGGTGCTGGAATGTATCCGCCAGACAAATGAGATCCGGTCAGAAGGGAAGTCCGTCCGGATTCCGAAGACGGTGTGGAGGCTCTACGGTCTGGAAGGAGCGCTGGCTTTGAAAAATTTCAAGAGAAACCAAAGGCGTTACCGGGGAGTCATTCTCTCTCTGACCTTCAGCGTGGTTCTGACCGTATCCGGCAGCGCCTTCCATCACACGCTGAAAACGATACTGAAGGAACGTACGGCGGAAGGAGCTGACGGAGATATCTCTTTTATTACAACGAATATGTCCGATGAAGAATTTGGAAGTCTCTACGAGAAGCTTTGCCGTACGGAAGGGATCAAAGAAAGCACCTGGCAGTTCAATCCGGTTTATTCCGCGGTCACAGAGGAACTGCCGGAGGATTTCCTGGCTCTTTACCGGGAGGCCATGCAGGACGGCAGTACCGGCAGCACGCAGGAATTCCCCCTGTATACGCAGTTTATTGAGGATGATATTTTTTACGAATTTATTAAGACGCTGGGATTTTCCCGGGAGGAGTATGAGGGTCTTGACGGAAAGGTGCTGATCTGCGCGGCGGATACCAAAGAGCATGTGACTTACGGTACCGGAAGCACGAGGAACATTACTCTTTGTTCCGAATCGGGAGAGCAGGAAAAGACGGTAAGCGCGGTCTTTGTGGACAGTTATCCGCTGGATACGACCTTTGAACAGGTTCCGGACTGGATTTTCGTCATGACGGTTCCCATGGGGAGAAGGGCACAGTTTGAAGAAGTGGAGCCCCTGGGCGGGGAAGTAAGGAAAGGAATGCTGTTCTGGACGGACACGCCGTCCCAGACACTGGCCGGCTTACAGGACACGGTCATGGAACAGGGAATCATGGCAGATTACGTCTTCTACAATCTGGCTTCCGCTTTCGATCTGTTCCGAAACACGGATTTCGTGATCAATGTGTTTCTGTACGTATTTGTGTTTATGATCTCTCTGATCGCCGTGGCCAACGTGTTCAATACCATTTCCACGAACATCCGGCTTCGGCGGCGGGAGCTTGCCATGCTCCGGTCAGTGGGAATGTCCGACGGCAGTTTTAACCGGATGATGCGTTTTGAATGCATGTTCTACGGGATGCGCACACTGTTGTACGGGGTGCCGCTTTCCGTACTGCTGTCCTTTCTCATCTATCAGGCGCTGGTATCGGTGGAAAGGATGGAAGGGATGCGCTTTTCGCTTCCATGGGGAGCCCTTGCCGTCAGCGTAATGGAAGTGTTCGGTATTGTTTTTCTCACCATGGTCTATGCCACAGGCAGGATTCGGAAGGAAAATATCATTGACGCGCTGCGGGATGAGATGGCGTAGGAAAGATTCGGATATGAATACCGGCTGTCACGGCAGTATCTTGAAAAATCCTGAAAAAGTCTGTAGAATCAATGATTTCCTGGCAGGGAGAGGCGCTTGCTACACCATTTTTGAAAGAGCTTTGAAATGACAGGCAAAAATTAAAATAAAAGTTTGCAGGATATAGTATTTTACAACATATTTTGTTATGATATGAATTGGGTAGACATTGTCTGCCCAATTCGACTTGGAAGTGCGTGTATGATAGAAAGCCAGAATATTGAATGGAAAGAATCATGGCGGGACGAATATCTGAAATGGATATGCGGATTTGCTGATGCACAGGGCGGAAAAATTTATATTGGTACAGATGGTGCCTGGAGAATTTTTGGGCAGAGTATAAGCGGTATATGGGAGAGGTAAGGCGGTATCTTTAAATAGATTGAGATTTACGGAGGTATTTATGTCGGTGAATGTAGAAGAAACATTTGAACTTCTGTTTGATAAAAAGAATACTGTTGCGTACAGGGCATTACAGGATTTGCAGAGGGAGAGTGAAGAAACGGATTGTGTTTATGCCTATATGGACAGACTGAGTGATATGCTTGAAAATGACAATTCCTATATCCGTACCAGGGGGCTTACGCTGATTGCCTATAATGCGAGACGGGATAGGGATGTTTATCCTGCTGGAAATATAAACAGCAAAGATAAAAACGCAACGTGCATCTTTTGGATGTGCCAGAGCCGGCAGGGTGCACAAGGTCTGGGAGACCCTGGTTTCCCTGCCGACCGGAGCGCAGGCAGGCTTTTGCGTTTCGGTATCGTTGCGGGTATCAGTCGGGGGCTTTTGGCGGATGAGACAGACATAGGAAAGGGGTGGCGCGTAATGAGCGATCTAATGGAATTTGGGAGCAGAGATGAGTTTAGAAAATGGCTCTGTGATAACTGTCTTTCAAGTGCCGGTATTTGGGTTTTGTTTGGCAAGGCTGGCGGACCGAAAACAATAAAGGCGGGAGAAGCGCTGGAAGAAGCGCTCTGCTTTGGATGGATTGACGGCCAGATGGAAAAGATTGACGAGAAAACTTATAAAAAGTATTTTTCGATGCGCAGGGAGAATAGCAAGTGGTCGGACAAAAATAAGGAATTAGCCAAAAGGCTTGAAGAGCAGGGGCGTATGACTGATCATGGCAGAAAGAAAATAGAGGATGCCAAAAAGAACGGCCAATGGGATGCGGTAAATCCGCTGGCGGTTATTACGGAAGAGCAGATTGCGCGGCTTTCTGCGATATTGGAAAGCTATGAGCCAGCTTACACAAATTTTCAGGCGATGTCTTTATCTGTGAAGAAGACTTATACACGGGCGTTTTTTGACGCAAAGACGGATGCCGGACGGGAAAAGCGGATTGCGTGGATGGTGGATAGACTTAATAAAAATCTAAAACCTATGTAATCGGTGGAAGGGCTGGTGCTTTTTGCGTGGATTTCCGCCCGGCGCTGCGGGAGCGCGGAGATTGAGCTGGGGACGGTGTATTTGTGTTCATGATCTCTCTGACCGCCGTGGCCAACGTGTTTAATATGAATACCGGTTAATTTTTTTGAAAAATACATGACAGCGGTTCAGTTGTATCATGGACGGAACTCTGATATGCTGAAAGCAGCAAAGGCCAATGTATAAATGAAAGAAGGAGAAACCGGATATGCAGCTGGGAAAAGTGATCCGAACATACAGAAAGAATAAAAATATGACGCAGGAAGAGATGGCAGGGCGGCTTGGAGTGACAGCCCCGGCGGTGAACAAGTGGGAAAACGGCAATTCCTTTCCGGATATCACACTGCTGGCTCCGATTGCAAGACTTCTGGATATTTCTCTGAATACCCTGTTGTCGTTTCATGAAGAACTGACGGAAGAGGAGATCCGGGCAGTGATCTATGAGCTGGACGCCATGCTGAAGGAACGTCCTTATGACCAGGTGTTTCAGTGGGCCAGGAGAAAACTGGAGGAGTATCCCAACTGTGAGCAGCTGATCTGGCAGGCGGCACTGATTCTTGATGTGCAGCGGATCGTAGAGAAGATTCCGGATGCGGAGAAGTACGATGCATATCTTCTGTCTCTGTATACCCGCGCATTGGAGAGCGGAGATGAGGCCATACGGCGGCACGCCGCAGAGGCGCTGTTTGGCTTTTATATGAGAAAGGAAGCATATGAACAGGCAGAAGGATATTTGATATATTTTTCCGCACAGGACCCCATGCGGAAAATCAAACAGGCACAGCTGCATCAGGCGGCAGGGCGGAGAACAGAAGCCTATAAGGCGTATGAGGAGTTGCTGTTTTCCATCTATCAGGTGGTAAACCTGGCGCTTCAGGGGATCTATTCCCTGGCGCTGCGGGACCAGAATCTGGAGAAGGCGCAGATGCTTGCGGATAAGCAGGCGGAGATGGCGAGATGTTTCGGAATGGGGAAATATTACGAAGCCTGTGCAGGGCTTGAGATTGCGACGATCAAAAAAGATACGGAGGCCGTACTGGAAATTATGCGGGAAATGCTGTCCGGCCTGGAGCAGATCGGCAGTTTTTCCACAAATCCTCTGTATGAACATATGGATTTTAAAGAGACAAGAGAGGAATTCCGGAAAGAAATGAAGCAGAATCTGCTGGCTGCTTTTCAGGATGAAGAAAGCTTCGGTTTTCTGAAGAAGGATCGGAGGTGGCAGGAACTGGTCCGGTTCACATAAAACGGGCGCGGATGAATCCGGCTGGAGGTGGATAAATGAATGCATTTCTCTGAAATCTTATACAGTTTTAATTTATGCATGGTACCTCCTTATAACAGCAAAGAAGAGACAGCAGCGCCGCCTCTTCTTTTGTACTCTTTTGATTCTCCACTTACAGGCAGGAGTTCGCCGCTCTTTGAACAGAGGATCTGTTCTTTTTTCTTATACGCAAAATCGGTTCATAAATCAATATATTTTTTCAGTCGGTTACCGCCTGAATGACGCCGCATCCGATCTTATCGCCGGAATTGCCGGAAGGCTGGCTGGTAAAATCGTCAGCCATGCTGTGGATCACCACAGAACGTCCCAGAATGGCGTCTACAAAGAAGCGCTTGTCATAAAATACCTGGTATGCATATCCCTGATTGCCCAGAAGGGGAGGAAGATCCCCTGCATGCTGGGGATGAGGCATGCTGTCAGGATTGTAGTGATTTCCGGTCTGATCAAAAGGTCTGGTGCAGTTTCCGTATTCGTGAATGTGCATGCCGTAGAAATCGCCGGACCCCTGTACATGGATATTGGGAAGCCCGAAGATCTCGGCTTCCACAAGGACTCCGCCATAAGAGGTTCGGTAAAATTTCACAGAGCCTGCAAGCTGAGGCTGTGAATCATTTCCCTGGATCCATGCAATGGCGGCAGGAGTGGCATGGGTCAGAAGATATTGAAAATGAGAAGCGGGTGTAGGCTGATACATGAATGTACCTCGTAAAATTTCTTTTTATCCAGTATATGCAGGAAACGCCGGCAGGTCATCTGCAGGACATGGAAAATACATCATATCCTGCGGATGACGTCTGGAACGGCATTAATATCGGAATTCCCTCTCATCCATGGTCTCAAATACAATACCTTCTATATTTTTTGTCATATTGACAGGCCCTTGAGAATAAAGTATATTAGAATTATCTTAAATACTTTATTATTATTGGAGGAAATATGGCAAAATCAAAGAGATACGCCCGGGTCGGCCGGGAGTGTGTGGCGTGCGGAAGCTGTCTGAAGGTCTGCCCCAAAGGGGCGGTCCGCATCGTGTCGGGGGTCATCGCCCGGGTGGATCAGGAGATCTGCATCGGCTGCGGAAAATGTGCACGGACCTGTCCGGCGGATGTGATTACAATGGTAGAGGCAGTGTCAAGTAGTTTATGAAAAACAGCATCTGCCCGAAAGGAGCCCCGAAAGGATTTTACGGAACGAAGTGAGGGAAAATACTTCCAGACACTGGGGCGGATTGAGGACAGATGCGGAACTAAAATAAGAACGGAGGGCGGAAAAATGAAACAGAAATGGTATGATTATCTCTGGATTGCGGAGCTTGCCTACTGGGTGCTGGGGCTCTTAAACATTCTCTTTGCCTGGCTGGGCGTGCTCTTTTTCTGTATCCCGCTGCTTTTTGCAGTATTCGGCGGGAACAAGGGCTACTGCAACCGTTACTGCGGCCGGGGGCAGCTTCTGGGGCTGCTGGGCAGGAAACTGTCCCGAAACGTACCGCCGCCAAGATTCCTGCGGAGTCCCTGGTTCCGCTATGGCTTTCTCACCTTTTTCATGATCATGTTCGGCCTGATGCTGCGCAGTACCTGGATGGTCTTTACCGGAGCGCCCCTTCGCCAGACGGTGACGCTTCTGTGGGTATTTAAGCTTCCCTGGCAGTGGGCGGACGTGTCCATGGCGGCGCCCTGGATGGCTCAGTTTGCCTTCGGATTTTTCAGTGTCATGATGACTTCCACAGTGCTGGGGCTTCTGACCATGGTTTTGTTCCGGCCCCGATCCTGGTGCGTGTACTGCCCCATGGGGACCATGACTCAGGGAATCTGCAGGCTCAGGCAGGGGAAGGAGGATACGGAAGATGGAAGAGAAGGCAAAAAGAATCGCGGAACTGCTTAAGCTGCTGGCCAACGAGCACCGACTGCTGATCCTGTGCGCGCTGATGAAGGGGCCGCTGACGGTAGGGGAGATCCATCCGTTTACCCCCAACATCACCGCTTCTGCTCTGTCCCAGCACTTAAACCAGCTCCGCATGGCCGGGATTCTGGAGTCCGAGAAGCAGGGGATGAACGTCATCTACCGGATCCGGGATCAGCGGGTGACCGCGCTTCTGGGGGCGGTGAAGGAGTGTTACTGTGAGGAGTGAAGACTGCTGCAGAAGAAATGAGGTGACACCTTGACACGGATAAAAAGAATCCCGTGCGGAATGGTAAACTGTTATCTGCTCACGGGAAAGGACGGCGCTGTGCTTGTGGACACGGGAGAGACAGGGTATGAAGAAAAGATACTGAAGGCATGCGCAGGCAAAAATGTCCGCCTGATCATGCTGACGCACGGGCATATCGACCACATCCAGAACGCGGCATACCTGGCGCGGGAACTTAAGGCGCCCATCGGGATGAATGAGAAGGATCTGGCGCTGAAGCAGAACCAGTTCGCACAGCCTCTTTCTGGTACCGGCATCTTTGGAAAGATACTGGAGGCGGCGTCCAAAAAGAAAATGAAGAAGAACCAGATCGAGGATTTTACACCGGAGATCTTTCTGAAAGAGGGCGATACGCTGGAAGCGTATGGGATAGAAGCGTCCGTGCTGGAGCTGCCGGGGCATACGGAGGGGTCCATCGGCCTTGAAGTGGACGGACAGGCTGTGATCGTCGGGGATGCCCTGATGCATATGCTGTGGCCGGGGATGGCCTGCATCTTCGGAGACCGGGAAAAGCTGCGGGAGAGTGCAGGAAGGATCTCGGCTCTTGGCAGCAGGACGATTTATTACGGACACGGAAGTCCGACAAAGAACCGTAGCTGGAAACAGGGCAATTTCTGTTAAGACAGGCGGCCCCGGGAAGTGGTATCATAAATACAGACAGCAAAAGCCCGAAAAAGGGCATAGGCCGTACTTTTAATCAAAAAGGAGCGACTTTTTATGGTCAGCAGATCAGTGACCGGCAAAATTCTATCTTATATTGATGCCCACCCGGATCAGGACCTGACGTTGGAAAGACTGGCGGAGGAACTGCATTATTCGAAATTTTATATGGCCCGGACATTCAAAGCGGATACCAGTATGACGCTTTGCAAATACATCCAGGGCAGGAGGCTGGAGACTGCGGCCAGAGAACTGGCAGAGACGAAGCGTCCGGTGGTTGAGATCGCACTGGAGGCAGGCTATGGTTCCCAGCAGGCCTTTGCCAGGGCCTTTCGCCGGGAATACGGATGTACGCCCCGGACGTACCGAAAAGCAGGAGTCTTTTCTGTAAAATACGGCAGGCTCTCGCTGCGTATGGGCGGGCGGAAATCTGCGGCATTTACCATGCATGAAAGAAGCAGGATAGCCGCATGAGTTATATTCCTTATGTAATCCGCCGAACCGGGCGGGGAGAACAGAGCTTCGACCTTTATTCCAGGCTTCTTTCGGACCGGATCATATTTCTGGGCGAAGAAGTCAGCGATGCTTCCGCAGGCGTGGTCATCGCTCAGATGCTGTTTCTGGAAGCGGAAGATCCGGAAAAAGACATTCAGCTTTATATCAACAGTCCCGGGGGCTCGGTGTCTGCGGGATTTGCGGTCTATGATACTATGCGTTATATAAAATGCGACGTATCCACCATCTGCATTGGACTGGCGGCCAGTTTCGGCGCCTTTCTCCTGGCAGGAGGTACAAAAGGCAAGCGGACGGCCCTTCCCAACGCGGAAATCATGATTCACCAGCCGGCCATTCACGGGGACGGCATCCGGGGACAGGCGTCGGATATCCGGATCCTGTCGGACCACATCCTGAAGAGCCGGGAACGGCTGAACCGGATCCTGGCGGAAAATACGGGCCGGACGGAGGCGGAGATCATGGCCGCCACAGAACGGGATCACTATATGAGCGCAGAAGAGGCGGTGGAATTCGGACTGATTGATTCTGTGCTGAAAACGGACAGCAGATAGAGATCGTATTTCAGATGATACAGGCGGCGTGGTCAACGATGCGGCCGGGCCGGTTTTTCGAAAAGCTTCGGGTATCCGCCGGTACGGAAGCGGAGTCAAAGTTCGATGTGATGTGAGACGGGCTGCGCAAAGAGATGGGCAGGAGCTGCTGCATGGAAAGGTTCTTTCATGCAGCAGCGTTTTTTGTCATCCGGGAATGGGGATCTGTTGGGATCTCTGTCCCGTTTTCATTCCGCCATCCGCACCATGCAGGCGTTTCTGCGGCAGGCGATGCCGTATTTGAAGATCGTATCCATGTCGTCCTCCATCAGGCGTTCCGCATATTTTTTTTCCTCGATCTGTTCCAGCGCTTTCTGGCAGGCCGCTTCCATGTTGCGGCTCTCAGAGTATTTGAGTTCAATGACAATGCCGGTGTTTTCGTCCGGAATTTCGATCAGGATGTCGCTGTAGCCGGCGCCGGACTCGGCATTGGACAGAAGCAGCCAGTCCTCCCGGTGGCTCAAAAGTCCCAGCAGGATGCCGTGGTAAAAGTTTTCTTTTCGTTCTTTGCGCACGGCGGTGTCGCGGATGCTGATGGTTTTCTTCAGATAGGAAGTGAACTGGCGTTCGATGGATGCGGGATCTCCCTGTCGGAAGGCTTCGCAGAAGGCATCCAGTGCGGGCGTGTCTTCTCTTGCTTCCTTTTGAAACCAGTCCAGGATCTGTTCGGTAAAGATCATGCGGATCTCCCGGTTGGGGATGATCAGCTCGTAGGTGTTCAGACCGACTTCAGCCTGTCTGGTCAGGTAGCCGGTGGTGAAAAGGACGCTCCACAGGTTGTCAAGGCTGTCATACAGCTCCCGGTAAGTCAGTTCTTCATTGATTTTTTTCGTGACAGGGCTTCCGTTTATCAGACGGTCCAGTTCCATCCGGGTCTGAGGCGTCGCTTTCTGAAGCAGCGTACGGAGGATGGTATTGCCGCTGGAATTGATCCAGTAGGCCCTGGGGCGGGCGTCCGGGTTGTCCCTGAGTTCATCCACATAATTAATCACGTCCCAGGGGCAGTAGACGTCGGATGTTCCGAAACGATAGCCGTCATACCATTCTCTGATGGTCCGGTAATGGTCTTCCAGTCCATAGTAGTCCAGCATATCTTTTACCTCTGCATCTGAGAAACCGAAATGCTCATCGAACGGAATATTGGTGATGGACCGGACTTTGAAGTTATTGAGTCCTGTAAAAATGCTTTCCTTTGCGATCCGCAGGCAGCCGGTGAGAACGGCGAACTGCAGGCTTTCGTTGGTCTTAAGAACCTGTCCGAACATGCCCCGGATCAAATCCACCATCTCGTCGTAATAGCCGTTCTGCTGCGCCCTGTCCAGGGGCACGTCGTACTCGTCGATGAGAAGGATCACTTTCTGCCCATAGTGTCTGCAAAGAAGCTGCGACAGAGTCTGAAGGCTGTTTTTCAGAATGTCGGCGGGCATGGTGAACGTCTGCTGCCCGGATGGGGCGGGAGTGGTCAGCTGGTCATATTCTGCGATTTCCTTTTCCGTAAGCCGGCTGCTGCCTGACAGGAACGGAAACCGCATCGCCTCCTTTCGGATTACGGCGCACAGCATGGCTACAGCCTCCTCAAAGTTCCGTGCCTCCACACCTTTCAGCGTGATGGAGATCACCGGAAATTTTCCCATATATTTTTCGCAGAGCTCCCGTTCTTTCGCAACCGCAAGGCCCTGGAACAACTCCGGCTCACAATCGAAGGAAAAGAAATATTTCAGCATGCTCATGTTCAGAGATTTTCCGAAACGGCGGGGGCGGGTGAAAAGGTTGACTTCCCCCCAGCTGTTCAGAAGTTCCGTGATCATTTCCGTTTTATCCACGTAGTAAAATCCTTCTGTGCGGATTTTTTTAAAATCTTCAATGCCGATGGGCAGTTTTACAGGAGTTTTCAAGTGTGGTCCTCCTTTTCTGTTTCAGTGTCCGCCATCCGCACCATGCAGGCGTTTCTGCTCATGCTCATGTTCAGAGATTTTCCGAAGCGGCGGGGGCGGGTGAAGAGGTTGACCTTGCCCCAGTTGTTCAGAAGCTCCGTGATCATGCCGGTTTTATCTACATAATAGAATCCTTCTGTACGAATCTCTTTAAAATCTTCAATGCCGATGGGCAGTTTTACAGGAGTTTTCAAGTGTGATGCCCCCCTTTTTTCTTTCTATTATATAGTAGAAATATTCCTGTTTCAAGCCTTTCCCCATATCCCGGATCCCTTTCTATGATGGCTGATCAGAGAGGGCTGATCTTATTCTGCGTTCCACAACCGGCCAAGGATATCCTTCAGCACCAGCATGGCGTCCATGTCATTGTAACCATACTCGTGCTTCAGCCGGTCCAGAAGCCCTCTTAAAGGGGCTGCATAGTCTTCTGTCCGGACCGTCTGATGGTAGGTGGTCAGGACCGGATACTTTTTCCCCCACATTTTGGTCCAGTCAATGCTTTTCTGTTTCTCTTCGCTGGTGTTTTCGATGACCCGCTCGATTTCTTTCAGGTCCGGATCAAAGTCGATCAGCTCATCCAGCGTCAGATGATAAAGTGTAGACAGCTTTTTCGACTGGCAGATATCCGGAAGCGTCTCGTCCAGTTCCCATTTGGAGATGGTCTGTCTGCTGACGCCCAGCTTTTCCGCCACCTCTTCCTGTGACATTCCGCTTTTCTTTCTTGCCTGAAACAGGCTGTTTCCCAAACTCATCATTGTTACCTCCTGTGAAAGTTTTGTGTCTGCTTTCCCTTCGCTCCATAAAATTCTTTCGGGGCTGCTTTCAGACAGATGCTGTTTTTCATAAACTGCTTGACACTGTCGAAAATACGACATCTTCTCCCCTGGAATCCAGGGTGTGTTCCGGCTGTCCGGCTGTCCGGCAGCCTGGAATTCTTCTGGAGCCGGAATGGGAGGGTGCGTTTACTTTTGTTTCCCTGTCAGCCGGCGGACAGGGACTGGATACAGGTAAAGTATAAAAGATATACAGGAAAAAAACTACCGACAGAGCGCGGCATTTGCGCCCGTTTTGTTGACATTTGACAGGTATTCAAAGTATATCCTGTATTTTTTCTTGAAATTAGTATATATAAATACTATACTAGTATTATGATAGACCGATAAAACGTAGAACCATAAAAAGCAGATTCAGAAAGGAAAAAATATGGGGATGATATGGGCGCTTGTTTTATTCTGGGTATTAAAACATATGGAGGAGTAAAAGTATCGCGTCTTTTCGGCTATGGAAAATGACAGCTTATTCAAAAGTCTTGCTAAAAGTATTTGTAAATACTATAATAATACTGGATAAGACAAAAACAGGAGGGATCAGTATGCAGACAGAGGAACAGAAACTGTGGGGAGTATGGGGGCAGGCAAATGCGCTGTACAGCTCCTGGGCGGCTTCCCATAATATCAATTATTATCTGCTGTTCGTTTTGTATGCTCTGGACGGACAAAAGGCGATGACACAGAAAAAGATCTGTACCTGCACGGGTCTGACCAAGCAGACCGTCAACAGCGTCATCAAATCCCTGAAGGATAAGGGGTATATCGAACTTGCTCCCGGCAGCGAGGACCGGCGGGAAAAGCAGATCTCTTTGACAGAGAAGGGGACAGCCTATTCCCATGGGCTTCTGGAGCCGTTGTGGTCGCTGGAACAGAGAGTTTATCAGATCATGGGAAGTGACAGAGTACAGCAGATGGTGGATGATATTACACTGTTTAACACAGTACTGGAAAAAGAAATGGAAAAGAAGATACGAATCAAATGAAGTCGTCAGTTTTTTCTGGCGGCTTTATTTTCGGCAAAATTTCTGATTTTAACTTGACATTCAGTCCGTATATGTACTATGCTATATATAGTACATGTACGGACTAAATAGAAGGAGATCTGATATGATAATTGATATCAAAACGAAACAGAAAGGCGATGGAAAGAAATTTTTTCAGTATGTGATTCCCTCGGTCTTATCCTTTGCCCTGTCGGGGGTTTATACGATCGTGGACGGCTTTTTTGTGGGAAACAGCATTGGGGATCTGGGGCTTTCGGCGGTAAATATCGCCTACCCCATTGTAGCCGTCATCCAGGCGCTGGGAACGGGGCTGGGCATGGGCGGCGCGATTTACTATTCCATCTGTAAGGCGGAGAAGAAGGACGCGCAGGCCAGGGAATATACGGCAGGCGCCATGTGGCTGCTGCTGATTTCCAGCGTGATTTTGACGATTTCCATTTTCCTTTTGAACGGTTCCCTGCTGAAACTGCTGGGCGCGCGGGGGGAGATGCTTGTCCTGGGGGAGGAATATATCTCGGTGATCGCGGCAGGGGCAGTCCTGCAGGTAATCGGGACAGGGCTGGTTCCGTTTATCCGGAATCATGGAGGCTCTTTTTACGCCATGGTTTCCATGATCGCGGGATTTGTTACTAATATTATCCTGGATTATCTGTTTGTATGGGTGCTGGAACAGGGAGTTGCAGGGGCGGCCTGGGCCACCGTCATCGGACAGGGAGTCACCATGCTGACTGCGCTGGCATATCTGCTCCGTAAAAAGCAGTTTACCTTAAGTATTCCGTTTTCAAAAATGGGGAAGGTGGCGGCAGCCATCATTCGGATCGGGATTGCGCCCTTTGGACTGGCCATGTCTCCCAATATCTCCCTGATTATCATCAACCGCTTTTCTGTCTCCTACGGAGGGGAACCGGCGATTGCCACCTATGCCTGTATTGCCTATGTGATCTGTATTATCTACCTGATCCTGCAGGGAGTGGGAGACGGATGCCAGCCTTTGCTCAGCCAGTGCTACGGAGAAAAGAACTGGACAGATTTGAAGGATACCCGAAAGCTGGCTTATGGTTTTGCCTTTGCCTTATCCATCGCGGGGTGCATTATTCTGCATTTGACCAGAGGAAGTCTGGGAGTGTTGTTCGGCGCGTCGGGTGAAGTGAATCTGGAGATTGCCCGGATCATGCCCATTTTCCTGGTATCGGTCCCCTTTGTGGCCATCCTCCGCATTACGACGGCGAGCTTTTACGCGACGGAGAAGAGCGTCTATTCTTATGTCCTGACCTTTATCGAACCGCTGTTCATGCTGGCGCTCATGCTGATCCTGCCGCCGTTCTTTGGCGGGCAGATCATGATCTGGTGGAGCACAGTGTGGGCCAGGGTCCTGTCGGCTGTGCTGGCTCTGATCCTGAAACAGCGGGTTGACAGGCAGGAAATGTCTGCCTGACGAAGTTTCGATCTGCCGTATCTGTACCTGCATTGGCTCAATGTATTTTTCTGTGCGGGGAAAATATTGGAAAAAATATTGTAATAATTATATTGACAGACGGATATACTTTGTATATACTGACATAAAAGGTATTTCCATCGTATATATGCAAATGAGAACAAATGAAAATACGAACAGATATGATAAAAAGCAAAGAAGACGAAAAATATTAAAGGAAAATAAAATGAACACAAATACGATGATGAGAGAACAACCAAAAGAGAGAGCGGGTGCATTTACAACACAGACAATTATAAGGAAATGGGGAAACAGTCAGGGAATCAGATTATCAAAAGAAATACTGGCACAGATGAATTTAAAGGAAGACGATACGGTAGGAATCAGTATATATGATGGCAAAATGACGATTGAAAAGGTGAATAGACCGAAATACCTTAATTTAGCAGAAAGGTTGGAGGCATTCTACAAAAGACCGATTGACGAAATATATGTAGAGAGTACGCAGGAGGTTGATGTAGGTGCTCCAGTAGGAAAGGAGCAATGGTAATTTATAAACAAGGGGATATTATTGTTATGGATTTTAATCCTCAAAAGGGCCATGAACAGAGCGGAAGAAGGCCGGCTCTTGTCTTGAGTAATGATATTTTGAATCATCACAGCTCACTGGCGCTTGTTTGTCCGATCACGAATACCAACAAAAAACATCCATTTCATATAGAACTGGATGAGAGGACACAGACAACTGGCGTGATTTTGTGCGATCAGGCAAAAATGCTGGATGTTGGAGCCAGAAACGCTCAGTTTAAAGAAGAATGTCCAGAGGATTTATGGAACGAAGCAAAGGAACTGATCATCAGTTTTATGTAAACACCTCTGCCTAAAATACTTTAGAAAGAACTTCCCCCATAAGCAGCAGGATCTGCTTATGGGGGAATACTGTTTTATTTGTTCCTTTTGGAATTATTCAACCGTTTCAATGGAATCCACAATGCTCATTCCTGCGATAGAGCGCAACGGGATCGCCGTTGCCAGCAGGCAGGCCAAAATGGAAATCACCGAAGTTTCCGCAATTGCCGGAACAGGAACGGCAACGAGCTGTAAACGGTGTTTATGATATTCAGTATGCCGATGATATCGATAAAGAGAATCAGCACCTGGCACAGCATTTTGATCTGTTTAAAGCTCTCTGCTATCTCGTTGCTGCTTTGGAGCCAGAAAAGCCAGTGTGTTCCCGGACAGCCGCGGCACCAGTTGCCCAACCAGTTTTCAAAGGCATCTGTATCAACGCCATCTTGTAATGTCGGGTAGATTTCTGAATAACTGTCGTCCCCAGGCAGCGAGCAGTAGATTTCGTCATTCACGATGAGCTGGACGCCGTTTATAAAGCCGTCGTTGTTGATCGTGATGGGTCCGTCAATCAGTCCTGCCACGCGAAGCGTTCGATCTCCCAGCCGGATCATGTCTCCCACAGCAAGCACCGTATGCTCCACAGGCGTATCGCCGTAGGAAAAGACAATGGGATTTTTGACAAGGCAGCCGGTTCCGTTGTTTAAGGCCTGCTTATCCTGCGCAGACAGGTCCGGAGCGTAAATTTGTAATTGCATAATCTCTGAAATACATATCCTGAACCGAATGGCCGGCGTCCAGCACCAGCAGCCCGGTAAAACTCTGTAAGGCAACAAAGACGGTAATGCTCATGACAAGAGACAGAATGGTAACGGCCGTTCTGCCCCGTCCGCGTTTCAGATTGAGTCTGGCATACACCTGTCCGGCGTTCAGCGAAAGCAGTTCCACAATATCAAATTCTTTTTTGGATAAAATGACAGGTTCTTCGTCTACGGTAACAGTGCGGGCGGAATAATCAATCGTCAGCTCACCGAAAAAGCGAACCGCCGCCTGATTCCTGTGCCGCCGTTCTCTCCGCAGATGTGCGGCGACTCTCGCCCCTAATTCATCCAGATCAAAGGGCTTGATGATGTAGTCGTCCGCGCCGGCCTGAAATCCTATGATTTTATCCGCCGATTCGATTCTTGCTGTCAGAAAAAGAATGGGGCAGGTAACATGTTCCCTGATTTTCCGGCAAAGGGTCAGTCCGTCCATGTCCGGCATATTGATGTCGAGCAGGATCAGATCCGGCTGCTTTTCTGATTTTTGAAGTGCTTCTTTTCCTCCGTAAGCGGTCAGCACTTCGTATTGTGAGGAAAAGTAACCTGCCATGGTGTCTACGATTCCCGGTTCATCATCCGCAATCAGAAGTTTCTGCTTCATACAGTCATCTCCATTTCCAATTTATAACCTCTGTCCTATCATAACAGCCAAATCTCAAAAAAGTCTCAAACTTACTCTTATGGTATCACAGAAATATTGCTGTATAAAGTGGAGATAGCCAGGATGACTGCATAGGGGAATTCAATGCCGCGCAGTATCTTGACAAAGCAGCATTTTATTGTTGTAATGCCTGCTGGAATCAGCTATACTAAGGGCAGACAGGATGGAAGAGATGGCTTGTTTCAGGAAGGAGGATTGCGAATATGGGGAAATATTTGAACAGCATGGTTCCTTTTGAAATGTGGAAACAAATAGTCGGGACAAGGTTTTTTGTAGACAAAACGCTGCTGTTGGAAGAGGTTTTGAATACGGTTGAAACAGATGGGCAGAGATTCCTGTGCATTACAAGACCTCGCCGTTTTGGGAAAAGCGTAATG
Source organism: uncultured Lachnospiraceae bacterium (assembly GCA_910583615.1). GTDB lineage: Bacteria > Bacillota > Clostridia > Lachnospirales > Lachnospiraceae > Hominiventricola. The sequence goes on from CAJTXP010000003.1 coordinate 29,243, forward strand.
GCGAATATGGTCGGAGCTTTTCTGGGAAAGGCTTCGGACAGCGAAAACATATTCTGTGAACTTGCGATTTCAGAAAATGCAAAGTATAAAAAGGATCTCAATCAGCATAACGTCATCTTTATTGACTTTAGCAGGGTACCGAGAGACTGCAGCAGTTATGCGCAATATATGAACCGTATTCAGGATGGGATCAATCAGGACCTGAAGGAGGCTTATCCAGAAGTAAGGATTGATGTGTCAGGCACGGTCTGGGATAACCTTCTGGAAGTATTTGAGAAAACAAAAGAGACCTTTGTGTTTGTGATTGATGAATGGGATGCGGTTTTCCATATGCCTTTCATTACAGGGGACAGGAGGCAGGAATATCTGGCATTCCTCAGGAATCTCCTGAAGGATCAGGCCTATGTAAAACTTGCTTATATGACAGGCGTGCTTCCGATCACAAAATATTCCAGTGGGTCAGAACTGAACATGTTTGTGGAATACGACATGACGGTGATGGAACGGTTCAGCAGTTATTTTGGTTTTACAGAAGAAGAAGTCAATCAGCTTTTTGGTGTCTACCTTAATACGACGAAAACTCCCAAAATTACAAAAGAGGATTTGAGAATCTGGTATGACGGTTACCATACGGCATCGGGTGAAAGACTGTACAATCCCCGTTCGGTTGTGTGCGCGCTGTCGAATAACCAGCTGGCAAATTACTGGACCAGTTCCGGTCCATATGATGAGATTTTCTTTTATGTGAGAAATAATATTGAAGATATCCGGGATGATCTGGTTTTGATGATTGCGGGCGGAGGGATTGAGGCAGAAATACAGAATTATGCGGCTGTTTCCATGGAATTGAATACAAAAGATGAGATATATTCAGCGATGGTGATTTATGGCCTGCTTACTTATGCGGATGGAGCGGTTTATATCCCGAATAAGGAATTGATGGATAAATTTCGGGAGCTGCTTATGAATAAAGAGTCTATGGGGTATGTATATCGTCTGGCCAATGAGTCAAAAAGAATGTTGGCGGCAACTCTCTGCGGAGATACAGATACCATGGCGGAAATTCTGGAATTTGCTCACAATACAGAATCTCCCGTTTTGTCCTATAATAGTGAAATTGAATTGTCAGCAGTGGTGAATCTGGTCTATCTGGCTGCCAGGGATAAGTACCGCATAGAACGCGAAGACAAAGCAGGTAAGGGATATGTAGATTTTATTTTTTACCCGGAGCATAAAGCTTCGGATGCTTTGATTCTTGAATTGAAGGTTGACGGTACACCGGAGGATGCAATCCAACAAATTAAAGATAAAAATTATGCGCTTGGATTTAAAGGAAAGTTAGGGGAGAAACAACTGTACACCGGGAGGATTTTGGCTGTGGGAATCAGTTACAGCAAAACGACAAAAAAACATTCCTGCAAAATAGAAGTGTTGTGAACTCTAAAGACTATTAAACACTGTGCAGACAGTGAGTTTGAAAATACAGCAGAAAGGAACCTCACATGTGGAAAAAATATTATGATATCGGTCTGAATCTCTTCTGCCGGCAGTTTCCGGAGCCGGAGAAGGTGATTGAAGAGGCGAAGGAGCACGGGGTGTGCTGCATCCTGACCGGGACAGACCCGAAGGAAAACCGGAAGATTGACGAGTTCGTAAAAAACCGGGAAGCTTACGGCACGGCAGGAATCCATCCCCATAACGCGGACCGGGCAAGGCAGGAAGACTTTCAGATGATGGAGCGGATCCTGTCGGAGAATGAAAGGATCGTTGCGGTGGGGGAGTGCGGCCTCGACTATGACCGGATGTTTTCCACGAAGGAAAATCAGATCCGGTGCCTGGAGAAGCATATCGTTCTGGCGGAAAAGCTGGAGAAACCGTTGTTTTTGCATGAACGGAGCGCTTCGGAGGACTTTGTCAGGCGGTTCCGGAAGCATCCGGATATCTGCAGAAAATCCGTAGTACACTGTTTTACGGGCAACAAAGAGACGCTGAAGCAGTATCTTTCCATGGGATTTTCCATCGGAATCACCGGCTGGATCTGCGACGACCGGAGAGCCGGGGAACTCAGGGAAGCGGTACAACAGATCCCGCTGGACCGGATTTTGGTGGAGACGGACGCCCCTTATCTGACGCCCAGGAATGTGCCGGGACTTCCCAGAACAAACGTTCCTCAGAATATCGTATATGTAGTCCGGGAGCTGGCAAAGTATATGAAGGTCTCCGAGGAAGTTCTGATGGAGCATGCAAGGGAGAATACGGAGAGAATCTTTCAGATTGAGGAATGATATTCAAAAAGAGGGGCTGCCGCAAAAATATCTTTGCGGCAGTCCCTCTTTCTGCCTCTCTGTCCGTATCTTCAGGCCTGATCCATCCCGCAGGCCGTTGCGGATTCGATCATGGACCGGTCGTTTTCTACGGCGTCATAGAACCGGTAGCCGCCGGAGAAATTCCAGGCGTCGTATCCGTTTCCGGCCAGGATCCGAAGAGCGATGTAGCTTCGCAGTCCGCTCTGGCACATGACGTAGACCGGCTGATCTGTTTTCAGTTCATGGAGCCGTTCCCTCAGTTCGTCCACCGGGATGTTGACGAAGCCATCCACATGTCCGTGTTCATACTCTTTCTTCGTGCGCGCGTCCAGAAGTGTAACATCTTTTCTTTCAGAAAGCGCCTTCAGATCTTCCAGATGGAACTGCTTCAGCAGGCCGTCCGCTATATTTTCAATCATAAATCCTGCCATATTGACCGGGTCCTTGGCCGAGGAGTAGGGCGGCGCGTAGGCAAGATCCAGCTCTTTCAGGTCCGGAGCCTTCATGCCGGCGTGAATCGCCGTGGCAAGTACGTCGATCCGCTTGTCGACGCCGTCATAGCCGACGATCTGAGCGCCCAGCAGACGGAAGGTCTCCTTTTCAAACACCACTTTCATCGTCATAAGCTTTCCGCCCGGATAGTAGCCGGCATGATTCATGGGAGAGAGGATCACTTTGTCCACATTCAGCCCGGCTTTTTTGGCGTTGGTCTCGTTGATGCCGGTGACGGCGGCGGTCATGTCAAATACTTTGATGACGGAGCTTCCCAGAGAACCGGGATACCGGCTGTCTCTGCCGCACAGATTGTCCGCTGCGATCCGGCCCTGGCGGTTGGCGGGACCGGCGAGAGAGATCAGTGCGTCCTGCCCGGTGACAAAGTGCTGGACCTGTACGGCGTCTCCCACGGCGTAGATGTCCGGTGCGGATGTCTCCATCCGGTCATTGACCAGGATGCTGCCCTTGATGCCCAGTTTCAGTCCGGCTTCTCTGGCAAGCCCGGTATCCGGCGTGACGCCGATGGCCAGTACGACCAGATCTGCCCGGAGCGGTTCTTCTCCTTTCAGCAGGATGCGAACACCAGTTCCGTCCTGTTCAAAGCCTTCCACCGTATGACCCAGGGCCAGTTTTACGCCGTGCCTGCGCATTTCGTTGTGGATGAAAGCGGCCATATCCGGATCAAAGGGGTTCATCAGCTGTTTCGGACGCTGTACGATGGTGACTTCCATGCCCAGCTCCCGCAGGTTCTCGGCCAGCTCCAGTCCGATGAAGCCGCCGCCTGCCAGCACTGCGGATTTGGGGTGATTCTCATCGATGTATTCTTTGATGCGCAGGGTATCTTCCACGGTCCGGAGGGTAAAGAGGCTGTCAATGTCCGTGCCGGGGATCGAAGGCTGCGTCGGTTTTGCTCCGGGAGACAGGAGCAGCTTGTCGTATTTTTCCTCAAATTCCTCGCCGGTTTCCAGATTTTTTACCGAAACCGTATGCTGCTCCGGGTGAATGGCGGTGACTTCATGGCGCACTTTCATGGTCACCTGAAATCTGGAGAAAAAGCTCTCCGGTGTCTGGAGCGTCAGATTTCTCCGATCGGTGATGATGTCGCCGATGTAGTAGGGCAGTCCGCAGTTTGCATAGGAGACAAATCCGGACCGCTCAAAGACGACGATTTCTGCCTGTTCGTCCAGCCGGCGGATTCTTGCGGCAGCGGTCGCTCCGCCGGCCACGCCGCCTACGATTACGATCTTCATATTATTTTTCCACCTTTCCTGTGTAGGAGGTGATTCCTCCCAGATTTTTTACATTTGTATAGCCCATGCTTTTCAGTATATCTGTAGCCTGACGGCTCCTGCCGCCGGAATAGCAGTATACGAAAAGCGGAGTGTCCTTGTGAAACGTGACGGCGCCTGCCTGAGCAAGCGACGCGAGCGGGATGTTTTTGCTGCCGGGAATATGCCCCTCTTTGTACTCCTGGGGCGTGCGCACGTCCAGAAGAACGGCGCCGGATGTCTGCTGACAGTCCTGAATGCCCTGGTTGATGTCGGGCCCTTTTATAAAATTGAAAAATCCCATATGTGTGTACCTTCCTGTTCTCTTTTGTAGCCTTAGTATAACCGAAAAACGGGGCGGAGTCTGTGACGTAGTCACATTTCATGGAGAATTTGCGCATTGTATGAAACCGGAAAAAGTGGTATTCTTTTATATAGGTAAGAGAAGGAGTTAGGATTATCTAATTTCTTTACAGGTCAGGAAGGGGGATGGTTATGGCCCGTGTGATGCCGCCGATAGGAATTGAGAGTTTTCGGGAACTTCGGGAGAAAAACTGGTACTATATTGATAAAACACGTTTCATAGAAGAATTGATTTGTGACAGTTTTAAAGTCATGCTTTTTACCAGGCCAAGAAGATTTGGGAAGACGCTTACTATGAGTATGCTTGCGGATTTTCTGGATATACGCATGGACAGCAGGAAGCTTTTTGAGGGCCTGCACATATCAGAAAACAGACGGATCTGTGAACAGTGGATGAATCAGCGTCCGGTTCTCTTTGTGACACTGAAGAACATCAATGGTCTGGATTTTGCCAGTGCATACGGCGCGTTTCAGACCATGGTTTCTGACCTGTGTGTTGCGCATGCATATCTGGCAGACAGCAGGATGGCGGATGAAACGGACCGGGCAGTTTTCCGCAGGCTGAAAAAACGTGAAGGTACGGAAACGGAGACAAAAGAAGCGCTCTATATGTTTCTTCGGATGATGAAAATGCACTATGAAAAGCCGGCAGTACTGATTATGGATGAATATGATGTTCCGCTTGCCAATGCGAATGAGCAGGGATACTATATTCAGATGCTGGATCTGGTACGGGCTTTTGCAGGAAAAGCTTTGAAGACAAACGAATTTCTGGAGTTTGCGGTGATAACCGGCTGTCTCCGGATTGCCAAAGAAAGCATTTTTACAGGAGCAAACAATTTTATCTCTAATTCTGTTTCCAAAACAGAATACAGCCGTTATTTTGGATTTACGGGAGAAGAGGTATGGAAACTGCTTCAGGATGCCGGTCTGGAGGAGCATGCGGAAAGCGTCAGAAGCTGGTATGACGGATATTGGTTTGGGAAAAGAAGTTTGTATTGTCCATGGGATGTGCTGAATCATATCCGGGCACTGCAGATGGATCCATATGCAAAACCGGAAAATTACTGGAGAAATACGAGTCATAACGGGATCATCCGGAGTTTTATCGATCGGGATGATCTGGCTGTCCATGATAAGTTTGAGTGCCTGCTGTCAGGAGGATGTGTACGGGAACAGATTCTGGAAGATATGACCTACGATACGCTCCATTCTTCAGAAGCAAATCTGTGGAGCATCCTGTATCTGACGGGATATCTGACGCAGGATGGTTCAGAGAATGGGGATATATCTTTGAAAATTCCCAATGAAGAGATCAAAACGATTTTTGCAGATACGATTGCAGAATGGTTTAAAGATGAAGTTGGAAGGATGGACCGCAGGGCGCTTTTTGATGCATTCTGGAGCGGAAATGAGATGGAAGCGACGAATCTTGTTACGGATATTCTTTTTGATACCATCAGTTATTTTGAATACCGAGAGGACTTTTACCATGCTTTCCTGGCGGGTCTTTTTGCAGGGGCAGGATATGCAGTGGAGTCAAATCGTGAGTATGGATCAGGCAGACCGGATCTTGTAATTTGTGATCGAAAAAGAAGGCGTGTCATTCTCATTGAGTTGAAGCATTCAGGATCTGAGAGCCAGATGGTTCAGGATTGTGAGACGGCGCTTCAACAGATAGGCGACAGGCAGTATGTGCACCGGTTTCTGAAAGAATTTCAAACCATTTTCTGCTTTGGTGTTGCTTTTTATAAAAAGAAATGTCTGGTCAGGAAGATGGATGAAGTCGTTCCGTAGGGCAGCAGGCGAAGTGGCAGTGAGCCAATAAATGCAGGCAGGTTCGCCTGAATATTTAGATCCAGAATATAAAAATTCGTATTTTTTAGAGAAATTTCTCTAATGAAATAGTCCGTCTCTCGCATATCTTGTGGCGTGATGGAATATGACCACTAAATGTCGCGGTCACGTCCCGCGAGGGGCGTGTGAGTAGAAATGATATTCTATCTGAGTTCATGAAGGATCAGCATTATCACGTCTCGCGAGGAGGCGTATGAGTAGAAATCGACGGGGATAGTTACAATGACTTTTTGCAGTCATGTTGTGTTCCACAAGAAGCGTACAGCCGGAAAAGCAGTGTCAAATGCCAGAAGATAGTCCTGAAGCCCTGAAGGATGATGAACGCATCGGTTATGATGTATTTATGTAAGAAGAGGAAAAAGAGGAGGTCTGTCATGTCAGAATTATTAAACAGCATCCGCTCACGGATAGAATCCCTGGGGATCGACTTTCAGTTTACAGGAACTGTCAGGACGAAGGTGAACGGAACAGAACGGGAAACATGGCTTCTGGAATACGAGGGTTCTCAGTTCATTTTTGTACCTGGTCAGAAACATGTCACTTTGGGGTGGGATACAGACAGGTGCCCTCTGGGGGACGGGGTCCTGGAGGGGCTGCGGAAAGAATTTGCTCTGGGTCACAGACATTATCAGAAGGAAATGGAAGACATGAAAGCGTATTATGAGAGGCAGATCATAAAAGCGGAAACGGACGGCGACGCCGTGAAAGGAGACAGGCTGCGCCGGGAGCAGGAGGAGGACCTTAAGAATCTGGAAGAAGAAATGAAGGAAGGCGGTTATGAAAGCTGGGAGGATTTCATGAGAAAATGGAAGGAACATCTGTCACGGTGCTTATCACCGCTGCGCACCGCCGATATCGGGGACCTGATTGTGGAGGTGGACAGCCGTTATCTGGAGGAGGATGCACCGTCCCTGGAGCAGGCGGTCCTTTCATTGAAAGAAGGTCCTTTTACGCTGGCGACAGAAGATGAATGGGAATATCTCTGCAACGGCGGTACACGGACGCTGTTTCGCTGGGGTGATACCTTGAGCGGGGTAATGACAGAAATTTATAATGTAGGCGCTGTCAGCGATGCCAGAGAAAAACCCATACTGGAGCAGCCCAATATGCTGGGACTGTATATTGCATACGATTCCTATAAAAATGAAATCATTGACAATGTACAGTATACAAAAGGCGGCGACGGCGGGGGTTCTCTCTGCGGCGGCGACGGAGCGATCCATGTCCTGCCCTGCTATACGGCGTTTTACCGCCAGCCGGTGGCAGAACACGATCGCGGGTTGTCAAAACATTATTACTGCTATCGGCGTATCGTCCGGTTGCTATGATCAACAGGTACTGTTTTCCGCAGAGAACAGAGGCTGTGTATTTATTCTGCCCGTATCCAGGTAACAGGTCAAAGAAAGGCGGACTGCGGGCAGGGGCAGACTCTAAACGCCCAGCGCCTGAAACGCCTCATCCGAAAGAAGCGCTCCGCTGGTCTCTACCACGGCTGCGGCGACCCGGTTGGCGTCGGCGATGGCGCGTTCCATGGAGGCTCCCTGCTTTAACCGTGCAATGACCGTGCCGATATGAGAGTCTCCGGCTCCGATGGTGTCGGTCTGCTCTGCCCGGATCCCGGGAATAAAGGCGGTCCTGTGGGCGGTCCTGCAGTAGGCGCCCTGCTCGCCCAGGGTGACGATGACCGAGTTTCCGGTCTTCTCATACAGAGCGTGGGCGGCTTCCTCTATGGAAGGTTTTCCGGTATATTCCAGCGCTTCCGTCTCATTCAGATGCAGGATGGGGGAGAGGGCGAAGATCCGCGAAAGGATCTCCGGTGAGAGTACCAGAATCCTTGGTCCCGGTGCAAAATAGACCTGGAGCGCCGGATGCTCTTCCAGAAACCGGACGATATGGGTGCCGGTAGGCTCTTCGATCTCCAGACCGCAGATGTAGGCGCTGTCAATGGCGTCTGTATCAAGCTGTTCGAACCATTCCGGGCGGAAACGGTATTCGGCGCCCCGATGGCATACAAACGTACGTTCTCCGGATGCTTCCACATAACAGTAGCAGCATCCGTTTTCCTGTTCCGGCGTCGGGATCGGGCTTCTGACTCCTTTTTCCGTCAGAGATTTCCGGACAAAATGCCCGTATACGCCGGTTCCTATAGGAGAAAACAGAGTATAAGGCACCTGAAAATGGCGGATTATGTCCGAGACATTGTAGGCGCAGCCGCCCAGGGACATGGCCTGCCGGATTACATGCACATCTTCTCCGGTCTTTGGCAGATGATCCACATGGATGATCACGTCCGTGACGGTGGAGCCGATGACTAATACCTGTTTCATAAGAAAAATCCCCCCTGTGTATAGTTGAAGCATTTCATTTGCTTCTGATGTTTTTCTGTCATTATATATGGAAAATATAATTCTTTCAAGTCCGGTATCATCCGATATGAATTTCTCTGCCGCTATATGGAAATTTTTGTGCTTTTATGCTATTCTCAGTATAAAGATATTTTTGTGTAGAGGTGTTTGTTATGAAATTTTTAATGAATCAAAAGCTTGCGACACGTATTGGAATTATCACAACGGCGATTACACTGGCAGGGATGCTGCTGCTGTGGCTGATTGTGTCAGGCAGTGCTGCTTCTACGGTTAAGAATGACATTACAAATCAGATGACAGATGCGGTGGAATCCAGAGCTTCGATTATCAACGACTATGTGACTTCTGCGGAGGAATATGTCACGGCTTTTGCCCTTGGACGGGAAGTGCATGATCTGCTTGCGGATCCGGATAATCCGGAGATTCTGGAAGAAGTGCAGAGGTATACAGAAGAGTTTGCTTCCGTGAAGGGTATTTTTGAAGGGTTGTATATCGCCACTCCGGAAACGCATGTGCTGACCCATACTTCTCTGGATGCAGTTGGTATGACCACCCGAAAGGGAGAATCCCTGGAGGAATTTCAGAAAACTATTTTAGCCCGGCGCCAGCTGACGAATCTGGGGATTATGAAATCTCCGGGGACAGGAAGCATGATCCTGTCCATGTACTGTCCTATTTTTGAGGGAGACAGCTGTATCGGTTATGTGGGAGCCGGCGTGTATGCAGGCCGGCTGATGGATGTTCTGCTGGGGCTTGACATAAAAGGACTGCCCAACAGTGAATATGTATTTTTAAATGTGGAAGACGGCGTGTATCTGTATCATGAAGAGGAAGAACTGCTGAATACTGAGACAGAAGAGAGGGGTTATCAGGAGATTATCCGTCGGATCAAAGAGGATGGTGATACCAGCGCCAATACATACTTCTACCGGGATGACAGTGGCGTAAAACAGCTGATTGTCTACAAATATCTGAAAGACAGGGGCTGGGTATTCATGGTTCGCGACAGTGCAGCGGAGGTTTACAGTACAGTAGTAGTGGTGCGCATGATTGTCGGCGTTTTGTGTGCGGCGGTGGCGGCAGCCATCATACTTGTGACGCTTTTTATTCTGCATCGGCAGGGAAAAGAACTTATGCTGTGGAAAGTGCCATCGGACATCTGGGTAATCTGGATCTTTCCGCTGACCTTGAACTGGAATCTTTTTATGGACGTGAGGATGAGATCGGTCTGATTGCGCAGACGACCCACAGTGTATGCAGCTGTCTGCGAAAGACGATCAAAGACATCGGGCGGATCCTGGGCGAGATGGCAGACGGAAACATTGCCGTGAATGTGGAGCAGAACGAAGAATATTATATTGGTGATTGCAGGGTGCTGTCAAAGAGTCTGAAAATGATCCAGAGTAATCTTACGCATGTGATGCAGGAGATCTCCAGTGTTGCCGGCCAGGTTGATTCCGGTGCCTATCAGGTATCTGCAGGAATGCAGACCCTGTCTCAGGGAAGTATGGAGCAGTCTGCGTCAATCGACGGGCTTGCAGTGCACATGTCAAAGCTTACCGCACAGATCAAAGGCAGCGCAGCCCGCTGCGGAGGTTTCCAGAAAACTGTCCGCTCAGGCCAATACCCTGAACAGCCTCATCGGGCAGTTCAGGATTCGATAAGATAATCCAGTTTCAGAAGAAACATGAACCGGCAGATTTGGAGAAGAGCAGATTTCTATTGGGACTGTAAAAGAGGAGTTGTTTATGGAAGACAGAGAGAAAAAAATTCTGATGATTAACGGCTGTATCCGTGGAGAGGAATCCCGGACCTGGCGCGTTGCAGCGGCTTTTCTGGAATCTGCAAGGGAAACGGCGCCCCGGCCATTTGTCTATACGCAGCTTGATCTGGCGCAGATGGATCTGAAACCTTTGACTGGAGATTTTTTTGAAGAGAGGCAGAGGTTTCTGGAGCAAAATGAACGGACGCATTCAAGATTTGATCTGGCGCGCCAGTTTGCGCAGGCGGACCGGATTCTGGTCGCGGCTCCTTTCTGGGATCTGAGCATCCCGGCGGTTTTAAAAATTTATATTGAAAATATTTCTCTGGACGGCATTACGTTCGGTTGCCATGCAGAAGGGATGTACGGCATGTGTCAGGCAGAGGATATGCTCTTTTTTACCACCCGGGGAGGTTTCTACGGGGACGGTCCCATGGAACAGGGAGCCAGGTATCTGAAAGCGCTGTGCGGGATGTTCGGGATTCCGAAGTTTCGCTGCATTGCGGCGGAAGGAATGGATTTTTATCCGGAACGGGAAGAGGAGCTGATGGCAAAAGCGCTGGAAGTGGCTGAAGAAGCCGGCCGGAACTACTGGAGAACAGAAGCCGGCCGGTAGTCTCTGTACCCCGGCGCCGGGAGCGGGCAGCGGGGTTTATGACAGGGTCAGATCTCCTTCCCGGATCCATCCGATCTTCCGCAGGATCTCGCAGAAGAGGGTGCTTAAAACGGCGGGCAGCAGGAAGCAGATCAGGACCATGGCAGTCCAGTCCATGACTGTGACGGCGGTCTTTGTTCCTGCTGACATATCATTGATCCATCCGGTGTAGACGCCGATCTGTCCCACCAGGCCGCAGGTGCCCATGCCGGAAGAGATCGCGGGTCCGTTCATCTGGAAATGAAAGATGCATGTGGCGACGGGGCCGGTGATGGCCGATGCCAGTGTGGGCGGAATCCATATGCGTGGATTTTTTACGATATTTCCCATCTGCAGCATACTGGTGCCGATTCCCTGGGAGATGAGTCCGCTCCACCTGTTTTCCCGGAAGCTCATAACTGCAAAACCCACCATCTGGGCGCAGCAGCCGGCCACTGCAGCTCCGCCTGCCAGTCCTGTCAGTCCCAGAGCAGCGCAGATGGCGGCGCTGGAGATGGGAAGTGTCAGGGCGATTCCGACGATGACGGACACCAGAATTCCCATGAAGAAGGGCTGCAGCTCCGTAGCCCACATAATCAGGCGGCCTACGTATCCGGCGGCAGTCCCGATGGCCGGAGCCCACCAGAGCGAAAAGAAGACACCCACGAGAATCGTAACCAGAGGAGTCACAAGGATATCGATGCGGGTTTCTTTGGAGACGGCTTTTCCGCATTCGGTGGCCAGGACGGTGATGACAAGAACGGCCAGAGGACCGCCGGCGGCTCCCAGCTCATTGGCGGCAGCACCTACGGATACCAGGGAAAACAGTACCAGCTGAGGCGCCTGAAGCGCATAACCGATGGAGATCGCCATGGCAGCACCTACTACATAGGCGGATTTGGTATAGTTTCCTACCGTGATCAGAAATTCCATGCCCAGCTGCTGGCCCAGCGTGGAGACGATGGTACCGATGAGCAGGGAGGCAAAGAGACCCTGTGCCATGGCACCCAGCGCGTCGATGCCATAGCGCCTGCCGGAGAAGATGATGTTTTTGCGGGTGAGAAACTGCCCGAATCTGCCGGTTGCTTTTGTTTCATTCATAACATTTGTCCCTTCCCGGGTATGCTTTTTCTTTTGTGTGAATACCCGATTCAAAAAGAACGTAGCATAAACAGAAAAAGAAATCAAGCGGCAGTTATTTTTTTGTCCCAGAAAATTCCCAGAGCTACCAGAAGAACTCCGGCAAATCTGATCCAGGTAAACTCCCGGAATATGATGATATCAAACAGGATTCCGGCCAGAAGCTGGCCTGTCAGCAGGAGGATGGTGGACTGGAACACTTTCATCCTGCGCAGAGTCACGATCGAGAGGACAAAAGCAATCACTCCGAAAGTCCCCCCGGCATACAGATGGACGGGGACCTGGGTACATGCATGCAGATCGGTCTGCAAATAAGGAGACAAGAGCAGTAAAATCAGTGCCAGGATACTGGCTACGACATAGTTGGCCAAAGAACCGTTCCAGGTTCCCAGTTCCTGAGTGGCTCGATAATTGACCATTTTGGAGACAACGGTAGCGCATCCGTATAAAAAAGCAGTAAAAATAATTAGAAACATAAGTAAAAGACTCCTTTGTTATATATGGTTCAGGAAAGATTTAAAAGGATGATTCCGGCCAGAATCATGAGAAAGCAGGGAATGCGTCTGGGACTGAAAGGAATTCTGGGCACATGGAACAGTCCGTAGTGGTCGATGACAGCGGACATACAGAGCTGTCCCGCCACGGACAGACAGGTAGTGACGGCCGCTCCCAGAATGCCTACGCACCAGCTGCTGACAGATACCAGCAGAACGCCGAAGAATCCGGCAGAATACAGATACCAGGGCATGCCGCGAAAAGTGATCTTTTCCCTGACCACCAGAAGGATGTACAGAACAAGCAGGATCCCGCCGGAAGCATGTACCACGAGGCTTACGCCCCAAAGGCTGACGGATTCTGCCAGAAGCCCGTTAAAGCTCATCATGGCAGACTGAAGGATGCCTGCCAGCAGTACAAGTAATGAATACATGGTTTTTCATCTCCTTTGTTTGTATTTTGAACGTTTTTTTATCTGTCCCACCGGGATAACCGCCCGGGTTTCCGGTGGTTCTGACTGCTCTGTGAGACGGTATAATCAATGAAATGGTTCTGCATGACTGCTTTGTCCAAAGGGAATTGTGAGAAGGATTTTCCGCGTAACTCTGCGAGGAAAAGATAAGGGCCTGCTTTTTTGCACGTCCTTTTTTCATATTATATATGGAAAAGATACTGCTTTCAAGCCTGATGTTGAAAACGAGGACGAAGCTGTAATATTACAGAAAGTGAAATCAATATGGAAAAAATACAGGAAGTATGGTATAATATCGCCAATACAAAAAGGTATCAAAATGCTTCGGTCATGGGGATACGGAGCATCCGGTACCGGATAAGGAGGGTATTATGCCAACACCACACAATGCGGCAAAAATGGGGGATATTGCGGAAACAGTATTGCTGCCGGGAGATCCGCTGCGGGCGAAAGTGATTGCGGAGACATTTCTGGAGGATGCCGCGCAGTTCAATACGGTCCGGAACATGTACGGCTATACAGGAACTTATGAAGGAAAAAAAGTGTCCGTGATGGGGACTGGTATGGGCTGTGCATCCATCGGGATCTATTCTTATGAGCTGATCCACATGTACGGAGTGAAAAATCTGATTCGGATCGGTTCCTGCGGAGGCATGCAGGAGTATGTGAAGCTGGGCGATATTGTTATGGCGTCAGGTTCCAGCACGGATACCAATTACGCGCACCAGTATCATCTGCCGGGCAGCTTTTCGGCAGTGCCGTCTTTTGATCTTCTGAGTATGGCTGTGGAGGAAGCCCGGAAAAACCAGTTCCCGTACATTGTGGGAAATGTAATTTCATCCGACATCTTTTACAATGAGACTCCGGAGTGGAAGGAATGGGCCAGAATGGGCGTCCTGGCAGCGGAGATGGAGAGTTTTGCCCTGTACTGCAATGCGGCGCGGGCAGGCGTCCGGGCGCTTGGGATCTTCACGGTATCGGATTCCATGGTTTCAGGCGAAGAGATGTCTGCGGAAGAGCGGCAGAACGGCTTTACCAATATGATGAAAGTGGCTCTTGGAGTCGCTGTGCGCCTGTGAAAAGGGCGTGGGAACTGGCAGGGGAGCTGTACTGGAACGCGAAACCGGTCGTGCTTTCGGAAGAAGATCAGACCTGGACTGCCAATCTGGAGACACAGAAGTTTTATGATCAGATCCTGAGTCTGGACTGGGAGAGCCATGTGCCGGGGAGCGGCGCGCCGGAGCGGATCATGGTGGCTGCGGTGCAGGCGATGGAGAACCGGGGATATAAAGCCGGGGAACATGCGTACAGGCTTCTGGAAGAAGGAATCAGGGCGCATGCTGACGGTGATTATGTAAAGCTTCATAAAATATCCGCGGAGCTTCGCCATGAGCTCGCCCATGCTCAAAAGGATGAAGCGTCCGATTACTGGAAATACAGACAGTACAACTCTTTTGAACAATATGAAAAAGCAGTGCAGTTTCCTCAGAAAACGCCGGTGGATACAAAGGCGCCGGAATTTAGGGACAGGCTGAAGGCGGCGTGGCTGTCACAGCTGATTGGGGCGGCCATGGGCACCATGGTGGAGGGCTATACTTCGCAGAACCTGTATGAGACTTTCGGCGATGTGTATGAGTATCTGCGGGAGCCCAATACATATAATGATGATATTACCTATGAACTGGCCTTTCTGGATGCATTTTCCAGATCCGGCTATGAAGTGACCTCGAAGGAGATCGCACTTTCCTGGGCGGGGCTTGTGCCCTGCGGATGGTCTGCGGAGGAGATTGCCCTTCGGAATATCAAAAGCGGGATTCTGCCGCCTGAGAGCGGTACGTTTCACAACCCGTTCTGCGAGTGGATCGGCGCTCAGATGAAGGGCGGTATCTGCGGAATGGTGGCTCCCGGCAATGCATATCTGGCAGCGAAGCTTGCCTGGGCGGACGGAGAAGTAGCCCATGCAAATAACGGGATTCTGGGTGAAGTCTTCAATGCAGTGCTGACGGCGCTTGCCTTTACAGAACCGGATGTGCGTACGCTTTTGCGCCGCGCCATTGATCTGATCCCGGCAGACAGCGAGTATTATTCGGTGGTCTCTTTTGCCTGGGACTGCTGTGAGCGGTACGAAGACTGGCATCAGGCGCTTTTGGACTGTCAGGAAAGATATAAAAGATACAACTGGATCCACGCCTATCCCAATGCCTGCTGTGAAGTGATTGCGCTTTACTATGGGAATGGCGGTTATGCGGAGACGCTCCATATTGTGACCATGTGCGGTGTGGACGCAGACTGCAATGCAGGCATGATCATGCCGATACCGGCGATCCAACAGGGAATGCGTATCATTCCAGAGAAACTGGTCCATCCGGCGTTTCACGAACTGATCACCTATATGAGGGGAATCTGCAGGTGTACGCTGGACGAGCTGGTGGACGATACTTTAAACAGCATAAATTATGCAGGAAACAAGGAGGAAGTCTAATATGATGAAAAAAGTATTAGCAATGCTGCTGGCTTCTGCCATGGTTGTATCCATGACGGCCTGCGGCGGAAACGACAACACGAACACACAGGAACCGGCTGCAGAGGACAGCACGGAGGCTCCGGCAGAAGGAGAGGATGCATCGAATGATGCGGCTGCACCTTCCGGCGATACTTACCGCGCAGCGCTGCTTCTGAATGGAACGCTTGGAGACAAATCGTTCTATGATTCTGCCAATGAAGGTCTGACCAGACTCCGCGACGAGCTGGGCGCAGACGTGTTTGATTTCAAAGTAGAGCAGATGGGCGGAACAGCAGCAGATGAGTCCAAATGGGAGCCGACCCTTCTGGATTACTGCGATTCCGGCGAGTATGACGTCATCATTATGGGAACCTGGCAGATGGCGGATCCGCTGGCAAAGGCAGCAGAGCAGTATCCGGATCAGAAGTTCATGTTCTTCGACGAGCAGTTTGATTTTGAAGGCAACGGAAATCCGCAGAACATCTACAATATTCTGTACAAGCAGAACGAGGTATCCTATCTGGTCGGTGCAGCGGCAGCCATGATGACCACCGACGAGACCATCGAAGGAATCGATCCATCCACGAAGAAGATCGGTTTCCTTGGAGGTATGGATAATGCGGTTATCAACGATTTCCTGAAAGGATACGAACAGGGAGCAAAGGATGTGGATCCGGAGGTTGAAGTAGTTATCGGCTGGGTAGGAGATTTCGTGGATTCCACCAAGGGTAAGGATATTGCGCTTGGACAGTATCAGAGCGGCGTGGATGTAGGTTATAATGTAGCAGGAAATGCCGGACTGGGACAGATCGAGGCGGCAGGCGATACCAATCTGTATGCATTTGGCGTGGACTCTGACCAGGCAGCCCTGCTTCCGGATTACGCGAAGAATATTCCTACTTCTGCACTGAAGAATGTAGGCAATTCTCTGTACCGCGCCATTAATCTGGATCTGGAAGGAAAACTGGAGTATGGAACCACTGAGGTGCTCGGTTTTGCCGAGGGAGGCGTGGAGCTTGTAAAGGATGCGCATTATGAAGAGATGCTTCCGGAGAATATCCGCACTACACTGGATGAAATGGAGCAGAAGATCATAAACGGCGAGATCGTAGTGGACACAGCTATCGAGAGATAAACAGGCAATAATAAGGAACTCAAACGGGGCTGTCGCCGCACATACCTGTGCCTGCATGTGCAGTGTTGCTGTGCATGCAGACAGGGGGATCAGGCGCCAGCCCTGTTCAGGTCCGGAGAGGGTAGAGGTGGTCTGTTTGGAAAATAAGACCGTATTGCAGATGAACCATATCATGAAGATCTATTCCAATGGTGTGGTGGCAAATGAAGATGTGAGCATAGAACTGAAAAAGGGGGAAATCCATGCTCTGCTGGGAGAGAACGGCGCAGGAAAAAGTACGCTTATGAAGGTACTGTTCGGGATTGAAAGTCCGGATGAAGGGCAGATCCTTCTAGATGGAAAAGAGACGCAGATCCGTTCCCCGCAGGATGCCATCAGCAAAGGCATCGGCATGGTCCATCAGCATTTCATGCTGGTGCCGTCGCTGACGGTGGCGGAAAATATCATTCTCGGAGTCGAGCCCAGGAAAGGCGGGTACTTCATCGATATGGAGAAGGCGGTCCAGGAAGCGGAGGAGATTGCCAGGAAATATAATTTTGATATTGACGTAAGATCGAAGGTAGAAGAGATCCCGGTGGGGATCAAACAGAAAGTGGAAATTTTAAAGGCGCTGTACCGGGGAGCGGATATCCTGATTCTGGACGAGCCGACTGCCGTGCTGACGCCGCAGGAAACGGACGAGCTGTTCATCCAGCTGGAGAAGCTCCGGGACAGCGGGCATACGATCATCTTTATCTCCCACAAGCTGGATGAGATCAAGAGGATCTGCGACCGTGCGACCATTATGAGAAGCGGAAGGAGCATGGGAACCTACGAGGTAAAGGATATTTCCACGGAGGAGATGTCCAGACTGATGGTGGGCAGGGAAGTCATTCTGACTTTTGACAAAAAACCGGCAATGCCTGCTGCAGTAATGATGAAAGTGAGAAATCTGTCAGTTCGAAACGGACAGGGGGTTCTGAAAGTGGACGATCTTTCCTTTGACCTGCGCGGCGGGGAGATCCTTGGTATTGCAGGCGTGGAAGGAAACGGTCAGTCTGAACTCATTGATTCTCTGACCGGACTGAATAAAAGTTATAAAGGAAATATTTACATAAAAGACACAGATATTGAGAAGAGCAGCATTAAGGACATCCGGGAACTGAAGCTGGCGCATATTCCGGAGGACCGTATGACCAGCGGGTGTGCCGGCAATCTGAATATCCTGGAAAATCTGTTCTCCAATCAGTATACGGATCCGGCCTATTCCGGAAAAATGCTTCTGAAGATGAAGAAGATCCAGGAACGTTCCGGAGAACTGATCCAGGAATATCTGATCAAATGCAGATCCTGGAAACAGAATGTGGCCATGCTTTCCGGCGGAAACATCCAGAAAGTGATCGTGGCAAGGGAATTTTCCACAGGGCCGGACATCATCATCGCCAACCAGCCCACAAGAGGCGTGGACGTGGGAGCGGCGGAATTCATCCGCAGGCGTCTGCTGGAATTCCGGGACGCGGGTTGCGCCGTGCTTCTGGTGTCGGCGGATCTGAATGAGGTGTTTTCCTTAAGCGACCGTCTGGCGGTCATGTATAAAGGAAAGTTCTCCGGCATGTTCACGGATGTGGAGGCGGTAACGGAGGAGGAGCTGGGCCAGTATATGCTGGGTTTAAAGCATCAGGAAAAGCAGGAGGGTGTGGTCTATGAATAGTGCAAAACGTTTTGATATGTTCCGTATGTTTTTTTCCGTGCTGATCGCTCTTCTGATTTCCTTTGTGATCATCTTTTTTGTCAGTGAAGAGCCGGTAACAGCCATCACTACGCTGATTACGGGACCTTTTAAAAGCAAACGGAATATGGGAAATGTCATTGAGTCCATGGTGCCGCTGATCTTCACGGGAACAGGCGTCTGTATTATGTTCTCTGCCAATCAGATCAATCTGGCTACCGAGGGCGGGTTCCATCTGGGCGGTCTGGTGGCTGCCGCAGTGGCACTGAAATTCGGTCTTCCGGCAGGTTTAAGCCCCGTCGTGGCCATCTGTCTCGCAGCGCTGGCAGGGGCGGTGTTCTGTACGATTCCGGCAGTCATGAAGATCAAGACCGGTTCTCCGGAGCTGGTGTCGTCGCTGATGATCAATTATCTGTCTCTGTGGCTGTGCACTTTTATATTGATGTATACCCTGCAGGATCCCAGTGTGGGTTCCGCATCTTATAAACTTCCGGCGGAATCAGAGCTTCCCACGATCGTCAAGGGAACCAATATCCATGCAGGGCTTTTACTGGCGCTTCTGGTGGCAGTGCTCGGATATGTATTTCTGTTCAAGACCCGCACCGGATATGAACTCCGGCTGACCGGTGAAAATGAGAATTTTGCCCGCTATTCGGGTATCAATATTGTGAAGGTGGTGCTGATTTCCCAGATGGTGGGCGGCATCATTGCCGGAATGGGAGGCGGTGTGGAGCTGCTGAGTCCCATCTATTCCAGATTTTCCTGGACGGCGCTTCTGGGCTACGGCTGGGATGCTATTATCATCTGCACCCTGGCAAAGAAGAATCCACTCTATACGCCGCTGGCGGCGCTGTTCCTGGCCTACCTTCGGACCGGTGCGTCGATCATGGCGCGCTATACGGACGTCACGCTGGAGATCGTGCAGATCACTCAGGGTATCATTATCCTTCTGGTCGTGGCGGAGCAGTTCTTAAGCGGCATGAAACACCGGATGATTGCGAAGGAAGCGAAAGCGTCCTTAAAAGAAGGGGAGGTGGCGTAAGATGCTGGAAAGTTTGCTGAGTCCTGATTTCTTTAATGCCATTCTCCGGGCGACGACGCCGATTCTTTTTGCGGCGCTGGCATCTTCCGTTGCGTCCAAATCCGGCATTACCAATATGGCGCTGGAAGGCATCATGCTGTTTTCCGCACTTTTCGGCGTGATCTTTTCCGCCATGACCGGAAACTGGGCAGCAGGGCTTCTGCTGACCATGTTGGCAGGCGGTATCATCGGCCTTCTGCTGGCATTTTTTGTGCTGAACCTGAAGACGGATGAGATCCTGGCAGCCATTGCCATCAATCTGATGGCCACGGGCGGCACGGTGCTTCTGATGCTGGCGGTATCCGGGGACCGGGGTTCGTCCACTTCCATTGCCAGCCAGTCGGTACCGAGGCTCGTCATTCCCCTGGTCGACCGGATTCCTTTCCTGGGCCAGATCCTTTCAGGCCAGAACGGCATGACCTATCTGGCGCTTCTGGCGGTTGCAGTGATGCATTTGTTCCTCTATAAGACCCCTCTGGGACTGAAGATCCGCGCGGTGGGCGAGAACAAGAACGCGGCGGAATCGGTAGGAATCAGTGCAAGAAAGATTCAGTATATTGCGCTGATCTTAAGCGGCGTGTTGGCCAGCATGGGCGGGTTCTTCCTGTCAGGCGGCTATATGAACATGTTTACGAAGGACATGTCAGCCGGAAAAGGATACATTGCTCTTGCAGCCAGCGCCATGGGCGGAGACACACCAATCGGCGCCTTTCTGGTGTCCCTTCTGTTCGGTGCAGCCCAGGCTCTGGCAAATATGATGCAGTTGACGGATATTCCCCACGAACTGATCCAGATGGTGCCGTATCTGACCACGCTGGTCGGACTTGGAATCTACAGCTATACTGGATTGAAGAGACGCCAGAAGCTGGCCGGGAAATAAAAAAGACGTCTGCAGGATGCACTGGATTCCTGCAGGCGTTTTTTACAGCCGGTTTCAAGGCCTTGACAGGGTCTGCTGCTGATGATTAAATTAAAAAATGAAAAAAATTTAAAAACACCCTGTTTTTGCCCCAGGGCATCCGTATACTGTAGTATAAAATAAAAAAGAAAAGGAGAGGTCGGTATGAAAAGAAGAAACAGAGGAAAATTATGGGCAGGGATCCTGATCTTATGTGCGGGCCTGATGGCCGGATGTGCAGAAAAGCAGGAGGAGACAGCAGTCCTTACGGGCAGTGAGGCGGCAGTGCAGGAGAGCGGCGGAACGCTGGTCCTGAAAGTAAATCCGGAGATCGCAGTGGAGTATGACGAGAACAGAAAAGTGACCGCTGTGACCGGACGGAACGAAGACGGAAAGCAGATCGTGGAAAGCTATCAGGATTATATCGGGAAGGAATGCCATGAGGTGGTGGAAGACCTGGTAGGCCTGATCCATGAGGCCGGCTATTTTGTGGAGGAGGTCGAAGGCGAGAGCAGGAAGATTACTATCGAGATCGAGACAGGCTCCATTCTTCCGGAGGAAGATTTCGTGGATGAGATCGTGGCAGGCGTGCAGACCTATGTAAAGGATATGCAGCTTAACAGCCCGGTGGTCACAGGAGAAGAGAGCGGAGACGGAACGACGGACTTTGATATTTATGAACATGATTATGGAAATGAAGCGTACGAGGTGGTTGTTCCGGCCGATTCTCAGATAACGGATGAGCCTGCGGAAGATTCGGATGCGGGCGAGAGTGCGGACGCTGCAGCTCCTGCAGAAGAGAACGGCGCAGATACAGCAGCTCCTGCGCCGGATACAGGAAATGCAGCACAGGGCAGCGGTACAGGAAACACTCCGGCGTCGAACGGGAATCCTCCGGCGGCACAGGAGTCTCCCTATACCGATTATGAGACGCCGTACGAGGAAACGTCGCCCTTTACGGATTATGCGACCCCATACGAGGAAGCATCGCCCTATACGGATTATGCGACGCCGTACGAGGAAGCGTCGCCCTATACGGATTATGCGACGCCGTACGAGGAAGCGTCGCCCTATACGGATTATGCAACTCCGTATGAGGAAGCGTCCCCCTATACCGATTACCATCATGAAAGTCCGTATGAGGAAAGTCATTACGGGGATTCCGGCTACAGCCATTACCACTGATATTGTGTGGTATGATTCGTTATCCGGCGTTTGAAAACTGCTGAACAAGAAGCGCTGAGGGAAAGGAGGGACAGTCCATGTGCAGATCCGGAGGCATGCGCCGAATGAGTATTCTGAGTGTCAGCCTGGCTGTCCTCCTTCTGGTCTTCTGTATGAAACGGGCGGCTCAGGCAGATCCGGCCCATCCGGAATACGCATCGCTCCTGTTCGACGACAGCAGAGTGCATACGATTGACATTCAGATGGAGGACTGGGAAGGTTTTCTGGAGCAGGCTTCCCGGAAGGAATACAGCTCCTGTACCATCGTCATAGACGGTGAGATCTGTGAGCAGGCGGGGATCCGTGTCAAAGGACACAATTCCAGAAAGCTCATTGAAAAATACGGATGGGACCGCTACAGCCTGAAGGTGGAGTTTGATCATTATATCCCGGGACAGAGCTATCACGGCCTGGATAAGCTGGCGCTTGATACCTCTTTTCAGGACAACAGCTATCTGAAAAGCTATCTGACCTATGACATGATGGCCCATATGGGAGTGCCGTCGCCTCTTACCAGCTATGTGTGGGTGACGGTGAACGGCAGTCCCTGGGGACTGTATCTGGCCGTGGAGGAACCGGAGGATGCGTTTGCACACAGGAACTACGGGGACGATCACGGACAGCTCTACAAGCCGGATTATAAAAGTCTGGAGGATGAAAATGCAGACGTTGCCCTGCGCTATGTGGATGATGATCCGGACAGCTACGAGAATATCTTCCGGAAAGCCAGGTTTGAGGTGTCTGAGGCTGAAAAGCTGGCATTGATCCGGTCTTTGAAATGTCTTTCCGAAGGAGAAGCGCTGGAAGAGGCGGTGGACGTGGAAGAGGTCCTGCGATATTTCGCCGTACAGGTGTTCGTTGTCAATCTGGACAGTTATCTGGGGCGTACCGGACACAATTATTTTCTCTATGAAGAGGGAGGAAGGATCCAGATGCTGCCGTGGGATTACAATCTTGCCTACGGGACCTATACGCTGGGAATGCCGGATCCGGAGAATAACGCGGAAAAATACGTGAATTATCCCATTGATACGCCCGCTGAGGGAGAAGTCATGAAAAAGCGTCCGCTGTTTCATCAGCTGATGCTGCAGGAAGAGTATTTCAGGGAATACCACAGACAGTTTGATCATTTTCTGAAGACCTATTTTGAAAATGGGGTCTTTGAACAGAAAGTGGATGAGATCACGGAGCTGATCAGTCCGTATGTGTCGAAGGATCCTACAGCGTTCTGCTCTTTTGAGGATTATGAGACAGGGGTGGAGACGATCCGGAATTTCTGTCTGCTCCGGGCAGAGAGCGTACGGGGGCAGCTGAATGGAGAGATCCCTTCCACGATCCGCGGGCAGTCCGTGGATCAAAGCAGCTTCGTGGATGCATCCTCCGTCTGGATTTCGGATATGGGGGAGATCGCGGATCTGAAAGAAAAACAAAAAGAATAAATCAGGGGAAGTGCAGTATGAATGAAGAACATGTCCTTGTCAGCCAGGTATATGCGGCGAAGGAGGATATGGCGGCAGCAGACCGGCTGATCAGCAGTTATCTTCCTTTTATCAAATCAGAGACGGCAAAATATCTGAAAAGGCCGCTGATTGAGGAAAATGATGATGAACTGAGTATTGCCATGATCGCGTTTCATGAGGCGGTCAGAGGATATACAAAAGGCAGAGGGGCTTTTCTGCCTTTTGCTTCCATGTTGATCAGGAGCCGTCTGACGGATCATGTAAGGCGGGAGAGAAGGCACAGAGGGCATCTGTCACTGGATATGCCCATAGGAGAAGAGGGAGACGGGGATACGCTGGGAATGCAGCTTTCGGCGGGAGAGAACGGGCAGGAAGCATACATAAGCCGGGATGCCACAAGAGCGGAGATCGAGGAGCTGGCCCGTCAGCTGGAGAGCTTTGGAGTCAGCTTTACCGATGTGGCAGAGAACTGCCCCCGCCAGAAGCGTACGCTCCATGCATGTCAGAAAGTCATGGAATATGCAAAAGGAAATTCCGGGCTTCTGGAAGAATTTCTGCGCACGAAAAGACTTCCCGCTGTACGGCTTTCCAGAGAATGCCATGTGGAAAAAAAGACACTGGAGCGGCACCGGAAATATCTGGTGGCATTGTTTCTGATCTGCACCAACGGATATGAGATGATCCGGGGGCATCTGAAGTGCGTGCTGAAAGGAGGGTCAGACCGGTGAAGTATATCATAATGGAATGTCATGCCAGCTATGCGGTGCTGCTGGATGAAAAAGGCCGCTTTTTAAAAGCAGCCAACCGCCAGTATCAGATCGGGCAGACTGTGGAGGATCCGGTCCTGATGAAGGAATCCGGTCTGGGGAAAAAGGTAAAGCTGCGGGCTGTCATGGGGATCGCAGCGGCAGCCGCCTGTTTTCTGCTGGCATTTACCGGTTATTACCGGGATTATATGGTAAGGGATGCGTCCATCTGTCTGACAATCAACCCGTCCGTGCGTCTGGAGCTGAACCGGAAGGGTCAGGTGATGCGTGTTTCCGGAGTAAATGAGGACGGCAGGAAGCTGCTGGAAGGATACCGTCAGGGCAGCAGGGACCGGCTGGATGTGACGAAGGAGCTCATCGGGCGAGCCGTGGAGATGGGCTATCTGTCCGCGGGCGGCAGGGTCGTGCTGGATATCGATGCGCCGGATGAGGCGGTCTTTCAGAAATACGGCGTGGAACTGCGTACAGGCCTGTCAGAATATCTGAAGGATGATCTGGAGGTGGAGATCGAGATCATCCGACATGAGAACGGTGCGGAGGAGACTTCAGAGCCGCTGCAGAAACCGGAAGAGGGACAGACGCCTTCGCCTGTGGAGATTGAGATCGAGAGAAAGGAATTTCAGGAACTGTCTCCGGAAGAACCGGATCCGGCAGAAACCGCGCCGGAGACTGCTGAACCGAAGCAGGAAGAGACGGCCCCGGAGACGAAGAGCAGATGCGAACAGCCCCGGCAGGATACTACACAGGGGGAGACGTCTGGACATAAGGATATTCCTGCGGAAGAAAATGCTTCTGCGCCGGAAAGCGGCTCAGATCATGACGGAGATTCCGGATACGAAGCGGGTCCGGATTATGAGAACGGTTCGAATTATGGAGAAGGTCCGGACTATGAGAACGGTTCGAATTATGGGGAAGGCTCGGACTACGACAGCGGTTCGAATTATGGAGAAGGTCCGGACTATGACAGCGGTTCGAATTATGGGGAAGGCTCGGACTACGACAGCGGTTCGCACTATGGGGAAGGCTCGAACCATGACGGAGATTCCGGTTATGACAGTCTGTCCGATTATGAGTAGAAAACAGAGAGATTCCGGGACCGGACGGGAAGCGTACGGCATGCTTTGTGAACGGTCCCGAAAGAGGAGGGCTGTTTTCAGGAAAGGATCCGTGCCTGTGCGAAATATTCCGGCAGGTGGAAATTGGGTTCCGGTGCCTGGATGGGAGCGAAGCTGGCGAAATGCGTCCGGCCTTCGCTCTCTTTTATTTTGTAGAAATTACAGGTAAACATACTGTCGGTATGTAAGGACAGTCCCGGATAAACGCCGGTGATCAGGGACAGAGGGATCGTCAGGCGGACGCTCCAGGCATGCTCCCGGACCTGCGCCCTGCAGGAAAGCCCTTCCTTAAGCGCCCCGGAAAAAGGCATGCGCTCTCTGCGGTCCTGTCCGTGGCAGGCGAGCATGGCGCCGTTGGCGTTCATCTCAAAATTCAGGTAACAGGGCTTCTCTTCCTCCGGTGAAAAACAGAAAAAAGCTTCCATGGCGGAATCCAGATAGACCGGATCCCCGTCCCGGGTATAGCTGCGGCAGGGATCTTCCTCCTGACATACCATTTCCAGAAGGAACCCCTGCTCCGGCAGGAATCCAAGACGGCCGGAAGTGACCGGCCGGTAATCGCCGCCCCAGTTGAACTGGTCCACGAAGAAGACGGGGCAGCAGGAAAGGGTTTCGGGGGTTGTTAAAGTCAATACATCATATGTCATAGGGGTCACTCCTTTTCGTACTTTGCGTCTGCGGATATGGCTGTGCCGCTTTGACGGCAGGTATAAACTGATTCTAACAAAATGCAGAAAAGAATACAAGAGCCGGTTTTTTCTGTTATACTGTTATCAGCAGCAATCATGCAGGCCGGGAAACGGCTTCAAAGGTATGGATTGCCTATACGTATGAAACAGTTACGGTTCCCCTCTGCGCAGACCGAAATCTTTTTTGATAAAAAAAAGCGCCGATTCTCCTATTGCCGGAGGACAGAAAACTGTATATACTTAAGGACAGAAGAAACGGTTGTTTGCAGGAACGATGTTATACAGGAGGAAACGGGGGGCAGGAAATGGCGAAGACAAGGGGCAGGGTGACGCTGCCAAGCGAAGCAGGTTTTCTAAACGAGACGAAGGAGATGCTCGTGCGCTGGGGCGCCGACGCGCTTCGGGACAGCGACGGGACGAAACTGGATCCGGAGATTAAAAAGCTGGATGCGAAGATCTATACGACCTATTTTGTGGCAAGAGGGCACAACGAATTTGCCGAAGCCCACATGGAGGAGTGCCAGCAGCTTTATCTGATGTCCAGACGATGTACTGCGGTGGACGAAGAGCTGCGGATTTCTTTTATGGAGGGCTATTACGGGGAGCAGGTGGTTCCGGATTATCTACATGATCCGAAGGAATGGTGGGAGGTCATGGACCGGACCGCCGGGCAGCCGGTGCCTGCCGGGGACTGGGAACTGGACCCGGAGAGTCATCAGGTCTGTGTGCGGAAGGCGGAACCGTTTCATGAGTATACGGTGAGCTTTCTCGTCTATGCCATATGGGACCCGACTCAGATGTACAACCACATCACCAACAACTGGGGGGACAGGCCCCACGAGATTCCTTTTGACGTGCGCCGGACGGCTTCCGGACAGTTTGCGAAGGAATACCTGATCCGGTGGCTGAAGGAAAATCCGGACACGGATGTAGTCCGATTTACTACGTTTTTCTATCATTTTACGCTGGTATTCAACCAGGAGGCAAAGGAAAAATTCGTGGACTGGTTCGGCTACGGAGGCACCGTATCCGTAAAAGCGCTGCAGGAATTTGAGGCGGAGTACGGATACCGGCTGCGCCCGGAGGACCTGGTGGACAACGGATATTACAATACGCCCTTCCGGGTGCCCACAAAGGCGTACCGGGATTACATGGATTTTATCCAGCGGTTTGTGGCGAAAAAGGCGGCGGAGCTGGTGGCGCTGGTCCATGAGGCCGGGAAAGAGGCCATGATGTTCCTGGGGGACAACTGGATTGGCACGGAGCCCTACGGCCCGTATTTTGAAAGCATCGGACTGGACGCGGTGGTGGGAAGCGTGGGAGGGGGCGCTACGCTGCGGCTGATCTCGGACATTCCGGGCGTGAAGTATACGGAAGGACGTTTTCTGCCGTATTTCTTTCCGGATACGTTTTATGAAGGAAACGATCCGTGCATCGAAGCCAGGGAGAACTGGCTGTCTGCCAGAAGAGCGCTTATGAGAAAGCCGCTGGACCGCATCGGCTACGGCGGCTACCTGAGTCTGGCTTATCAGTTTCCTGCTTTTACAGACTATATCGAGAAGCTGACTGACGAGTTCCGGGATATTTACGATAAGATCCATGGCAGAAAGCCGTACTGCGGCCTGAAAGTGGCGGTCTTAAACTGCTGGGGCAGGCTTCGTTCCTGGCAGGCGTACATGGTAGCCCACGCCCTCTGGTATAAGCAGACCTATTCGTATTTCGGGATGCTGGAAGCCTTGAGCGGCATGAGCGTGGACGTGTGTTTCCTGAGCTTTGATGAGATCCTCTCGTCCGGGATCCCGGAGGATGTGGATGTGATCATCAATGCGGGAGATGCGGGCAGCGCATATTCCGGCGGTTCCTGCTGGGAGGATGAAAAGCTTGTGAGCCTGGTCAGGCGCTGGGTTTACGAAGGCGGCGGACTGGTGGGGATCGGCGAGCCGTCGGCGGTACATAAAAACGGAAGGTTTTTCCAGCTGGCGGATGTGTTTGGCGTGGATAAGGAACTGGGCTTTACCCTGTCGACTGATAAATATTTCACAAAGCCCCTGGAGCAGCATTATCTTACGCAGGACCGGACCGGCCCCTTTGACTTTGGAGAGGGCATGAAAAACATCTATGCGCTGGGGTCAGATACGGAGATTGTGGAATATTCTGATCATGAGGTCCATCTGGCGGTCCACCCTTACGGAAAGGGGAAAAGCGTGTATATGGCCGGACTTCCCTACAGCTGCGAGAACACCCGTCTTCTGCTCCGGTCCCTGTACTGCGCGGCCGGTCAGGAGGAGAAGCTGTACCGCTGGTATGCGGATGATCCTCAGTGCGAGGTTCACGCGTATCCAAAGGCCGGTATCTATGCGGTACTGAACAACAGCGGCGAAGAGCGGTCCACGACCGTGTACGACGGCCTGGGCAGGACGGAGCAGATCACGCTGGAGGCGGGAGCCATCCGGTGGAAAACCATACAGGCGGATGCAGCATTCGTCATGCAGAACATATGGGCAGTGTCAAGTGACCTGTAAAAAACAGCAATGGACCGCACAGGCCCCGGAAGGGGAACTGCGGAATTTTAAGGAGGAAATAAAAATGAAGAAACCAGTACTCGTCATCATGGCAGCAGGCATGGGAAGCCGCTACGGAGGTCTGAAGCAGATCGATCCGGTGGATGCGGACGGACACATCATCATGGACTTTTCCATCTATGATGCAGTGAAGGCAGGGTTTGAGAAGGTCATCTTTATCATTAAGAAGGAGAATGAGAAGGATTTTAAAGAGACCATCGGAAACCGCATGGAGCAGAGGATCGAAGTGGAATATGCCTTTCAGGATATCGGAAATCTGCCGGAGGGTTTTCAGGCGCCGGAAGGCAGGGTGAAGCCCTGGGGAACGGCTCATGCAGTGCTGTCCTGTCTGCCGCTGGTGGACGGACCCTTTGCCGTCATCAACGCGGATGACTATTACGGGCAGCAGGCGTTCCGGATGATCTATGATTTTCTGGCGGCTCATGAGGACACGGACAAATATCAATATACGATGGTAGGATATCTGCTGAAGAATACGCTTACAGAGAACGGACATGTGGCCAGAGGCGTCTGCGAGACGGACGAGAACGGAAAGCTGACAGAGATCATCGAACGGGTGCGCATTGAAAAAAGAGAGGACGGGCCGGCGTATACGGAAGACGACGGAGCGACCTGGACGCCCCTTGCGGAGGATGCAGTAGTATCCATGAACATGTGGGGCTTTACAAAGAGCATGATGGGAGAGATCCGGGACCGGTTCGCTGCTTTCCTCACGGAAAATTTACCGAAAAATCCGCTGAAATGCGAATATTTCCTGCCGTTCGTAGTGGATGAGCTGTTAAAGGAGGACAAGGCGGAGGTGACCGTCTTAAAATCCAGGGACCGCTGGTACGGCGTAACCTATCGGGAGGACAAGCCGGTGGTGGTAAAGGCGATCCAGTCGCTGAAGGATCAGGGCCTGTATCCCCAGAAGCTGTGGGAATAGGGCCGGTATGCGGTTCGCTGGTCCCGCCGCTTGGCATGAAAGCCGGTATGCGGTCCGCTGGTCCCGCCGCCTGACACGAAAGCCGGATCAGCCCGGCTGATCCGACAGCGCCTTGATGGAAGAGGCGTATTCGGAGGGAGTCATGCCGGTGATCCGTTTGAACTGCCTGGAAAAATAGTGGATGGAGGAAAAACCGAGAGCGTCCGCGATCTGGGTAAAATTATAATGATCTTCCCGGATCATCTGCTTGGCCAGATCCACCTTCATCCTGGAGAAATATTCCATGGCGCCGTAGCCGCTCCTGGTCCGGAACAGCTTCTGAAGCTGGGAGCGGCCTACGGAATTGCTTCTGCAGAGCTGTTCAATGGACAGATTCTCGCTGATGTGCGTCTCCATATATTCCAGGATCTGTGAGAAGAGCTCTCCGTCCGCCTTCTGTTTGATGGATTTGACGATGGCAGGGCTGGCAGGGGCGGAACGGACCATATATCGGCGGATGAGCTGGATCAGCAGCTGTTCCAGATACAGCCGGATCAGCTGTTCCCCGGCAAACCGGGGGCTTTCCGTCCGGATCAGTTCCTCCAGATAGGGATCGTCCATCCGCCCTTCAAAGACATGCTTTGCCTCCTGAATGATCTGCGCCAGAAGAATCCGTTCCGGTTCGCTGATCTTCAATACCTTTTCTTCAAAAAAAGTCATCACCGGAGAAGTACAGGCAAAGGACATGACCACCAGATTGGGGGCGATCAGTCCGTTGGATTTCACATCATGGAATTCATTTGGCTTGTGGAAGATGATGTCTCCCTTTTTCAGCACATGGAACTTTTCACCGGCCAGGACATTCACTTCTCCTTTGTCAACACATAGAAATTCCCAGAAGTCATGGGATTCTCCCGGAAAAGAAAAATCACACATATATTCAAAATAATGAATGGAATAGACCTCGTGGATAGTCAGGATATCCTGCAGATGAACGCTTTTGTAACTCATGATCCGACGGTTCCTTTCTGTGAAAAACAGGCTGATTGTGCAAATTAATTATCCTATTTGAAACCATTATAATACAAAAGTGCAAAAAAGAAAAGAGGAAACAGGAAAACATTGTTTCCTTCATTGTTGAAAATGCAGACGAAGAAAAGCAGAACTGATATTTTTTTGACAATATTACATCTTCCAGTGGAAATGTATAAGTAATAATTACCGGTAAAAATGAAAAAACAGAAAGAAAATTCAAAAAAATACACAAAAAACGGGCTGATAATGCAAAAAGGTAAATGAATAAGACAAAGACTTTTCCGGCGTGGCTCACTATAATGGAGACATCAGGTGACACAGACATACAGAACAGAGATTTCTGTATGCTGTATATTTTGAAACAATCAGGAGGTAAAAAGTATGAAAAAGAAGATGGTAAGTGCGCTTCTGTGTGCGGCTATGGTGGCAGCGACACTGGCAGGCTGCGGTTCTTCCGGAGATACAGCGCCGGCAGCAGACAGCAACACGGAGGCACCCGCAGCAGATGCTGCAGCAGACAGCAACACCGAGGCGCCGGCAGCAGAGGCGACCGGAGACAGTCTGGTATACTGGTCCATGTGGGATGCGGCAGAGCCTCAGGCGCAGGCGCTTTCCCAGTCTATCGAAGCATTTACCGCAGAGACGGGTATCGCGGTGGACGTACAGTTCAAGGGACGTACGGGTATCCGTGAGGGACTGCAGCCGGCACTGGATGCAGGAACCAACATCGACCTGTTTGACGAGGATATCGACCGTGTGAACACGACCTGGGGCAGCTATCTTCTGGATCTGGAAGAGCTGGCGAAGGCGAACGATTATGAGGCAACTGCCAATGCAGGTCTGATGGCGGCATGCCGCGAGGTAGGCGGAGGCACCTTGAAGTCCATCCCCTATCAGCCCAACGTATTCGCTTATTTCTACAATATGGACATCTTTGAGGAAGCAGGCGTGACGAAGGTTCCGGAGACCTGGGATGAGTTCCTGGATACCTGCCAGAAGATCAAGGATGCGGGCTATACGCCGATCACCAATGACAATGCGTATATTGCCAGCCTGTTCGGATACCATATGAGCCGTCTGATCGGTGAGCCGGCGACGGAAGAAGTCGTTAAGAACGGCGACTGGGACAACGAGGCAGTGCTGAAGACTGCACAGGCTTATGAAGAGCTGGCGAGCAAAGGATATTTCTCCGAGACCATCGAGAGCAATCAGTGGCCGGCAGGACAGAACACTGAGCTGGCTATGGGTACCGCAGCAATGTATCTGAACGGTTCCTGGCTGCCCAATGAAGTAAAAGACATCGCAGGCGAAGACTTTAAGTGGGGCTGCTTCAGCTATCCGGCAGTGGACGGCGGAACAGACGGCACCGAGGCTTCCAACTACGGCGCACAGGTATTTGCGATCAACGCAAAATCCACCAAGGCAGAGCAGGCATTCCAGCTCATCACCTATCTGACCAAGGGCGAGGCGGATGTGCTCCTGTCCGATATGTCCGTAGGTATCCCGGCGGATACCAGCAATACCGAGTGGCCGGCGCTTCTGACCAATGTAAAACCGGTGATGGAGAGCATGCAGACCCGTTATCCGTGGGCAGCAGGCGCTGAGGCAAATGCGGACATGACTCCGATCATCATTGAGAACTTCACGAAGCTCTG
Organism: uncultured Lachnospiraceae bacterium; assembly: GCA_910583615.1. GTDB lineage: Bacteria > Bacillota > Clostridia > Lachnospirales > Lachnospiraceae > Hominiventricola. The sequence goes on from CAJTXP010000003.1 coordinate 61,157, forward strand.
CGGCGGTTCTCTGGATGCACAGGGATTCGTAGATGCGCTGAAAGCAGCAGGCAACTAAGTTACAACACAATAGAAAGTGCATAGAGATCTGCACGGATAGACATGAGATAATTATGGCGGCATCGTGTTTGACGGTGCTGCCATATTTTTAAAAGTGGAAAACAGAAGACCTGTTATAACAAAGAGGGGGTTGCCGGATTGAAAAAAAATAAGACCATGATCGTGGTGTTCCTTGCGCCTGCGGTCATCATGTTCTGTATCATTTTCCTGTATCCGATCTTCCGCACCATTGCCATGAGTTTCTTTAAGATCGAAGGAGTGACGGATGCGGTATCCAAATGGCAGTTTTCGGGACTTGCCAACTACATAAAACTGTTCAACACGGAGCTGTTCCGCATATCCATGTGGAATATTTTCCGGATCTGGCTCTTCGGAGGAATCCTCGTCATGGGGCTTGCGCTCCTTTTCGCGGCGATCCTCACCAGCGGGATCCGTTTCAAGAGCGCCTTCCGGGCGATCATCTACATGCCCAACGTGGTCAGTGCGGTGGCTCTGGCAACCATGTGGCTGCAGTATGTGTTCAGTCCCAAGTTCGGCCTTTTCAAGTCCATCGGCGAACTGCTCCACTGGGAGTGGCTGGCCAAATTCCAGTGGCTGGATCCGTCCCATCTGTTTATCGCCCTTCTGATCGCGTACTGTTTCGGAATGGTGGGATATCATATGCTGATCTTTGCCAGCGGCATCGAGCGGATCGGCACGGATTACTATGAGGCGGCCACGCTGGACGGCGCCAGCAGGATCCAGCAGTTCCGCTATATTACCCTTCCGCTTCTGAAGGGCGTTACAAAGACGAACATTACCATGTGGAGTATCAGTTCCGCCGGATTTTTCCTGTGGTCACAGCTGTTCTCCATGGTGGTTTCCAATACCCAGACCATCACGCCGGTGGTCTACATGTACCAGAATATCTTCGGCGCAGGCAACAGCATGACCGAGCGGAACGCCGGCATCGGCGCGGCGGTGGGCGTGCTCTTAAGCGTGTGCGTGGTACTGATCTTTATCGTCTGCGACAAAGTTTTCAAAGACGATGACATCGAATTTTAAAGGAGGGAGTAAGGATGGCAAAAGAAAAGAAAGTGCGTGAACGAGTCAACTGGCGCAGAGAGCTTCGTCTGGCTCCCGGTTATCTCATCCTGTCCCTGTGGGTGCTGTTCACCTTTATCCTGCTGGGCTGGGTGATCGGCGCGAGCTTCTCCACATCCAAGGAGATCTTTTCCGGGACGGTCTTTCAGTTTGAGTCCGGATTTCATCTGGAAAATTACGCGAAGGCGTGGAATGCGTCCAACGTGTCGGTGTTCTTCATGAATTCGCTGTTCTATGCGGCCATATCCTGTGCGTTTCTGGTGCTGATCTGTGCGCCGGCGGCCTATGTACTGTCCCGCTTTACCTTTGTGGGAAATAAACTGGTTCAGAACGGTTTTGTTGCGGCCATGGGCGTTCCGGCGACCATGATCGTGCTGCCGCTGTTCGGGCTGGTGGCAGGATGGAATATCCTGAACGTATCGCTGGCCAACCGGGCGGTGCTTATTTTCCTGTACGTGGGCATCAATGTACCCTATACGACGATCTTCCTTCTGACCTTCTTCAGCAACCTTTCCAGGTCCTTTGAGGAGGCGGCAGCCATCGACGGATGCCCGCCCATGAAGACCTTCTGGAAGATCATGCTGCCCATGGCTCAGCCGGGTATCATCACAGTGACGATATTCAACTTTATCAATGTATGGAACGAATACTTCATGTCCCTGATCTTTGCAAACTCCGACAAGGTCAAATCCGTGGCCATCGGACTGTATGGGATGATCAATTCCATGCGCTATACCGGAGACTATGCGGGAATGTTCGCGGCAGTGGTCATCGTATTTCTGCCTACCTTTCTCCTGTATGTGTTCCTGTCAGAGAAGATTATCGCCGGCGTTACCGGCGGCGGTGTGAAAGGTTAGGAGGCCTGTATGAGCAGAGAAAAATCGGAATTATTGCAGATCTCGGGGAGATTTGAGACGGAGGGGGAGCTTGAGAGCATTGCTCCCCATGGAAACGGACATATCAATGATACGTTCCTCCTGACCTGCCGGGGAGCATCCGGGGAACAGGTGAGATATATTCTTCAGAGGATGAACCATGAGGTGTTTAAGGACCCGGAGGGGCTGATGGAGAATATCGTCGGCGTGACCGCATTTTTACAGAAGAAGATCGCAGAGAACGGCGGAGACCCGGCGAGGGAGGCGCTGAATGTGATTCCGGTCCGGGACGGCGGGTCCTACTGGAAGGAAGAGGACGGCACCTTCTGGCGGATGTACCGGTTTGTGGAGGACGCGGTCAGCTATGACGTGGTGGAGCGTCCCGAAGATTTTTATGAGAGCGCAGTGGCATTCGGCCATTTTCAGAAGCTTCTGGCGGATTATCCGGCGGAAAGTCTTCATGAGACAATCCCGAATTTCCACAATACGGTGGACCGTCTGAACAATTTTAAGAAGGCGGTGGAGGCGGATGCGCTGCAGCGTGCCGCAGGGGTATCGGAAGAGATCTGGTTTGTGCTGGACAGGGAAGAGGATTGCCATGTACTCTGCGATATGCTGGCATCCGGAGAGATACCGCTTCGGGTTACGCATAATGATACGAAGCTGAATAACATTATGTTGGACCAGGTTACCAGAAAAGGAATCTGCGTCATCGACCTGGATACAGTCATGCCCGGCTCGGCCCTGTATGATTATGGGGATTCTATCCGTTTCGGTGCAAATACCGGGGCGGAGGATGAGAAAGACCTGTCGAAGGTATCCTGCGACCTGGAGCTGTTCGCCCTGTATACGAAGGGCTTTATCGAGGGCTGCGGCGGTTCCCTGACGGAGAAGGAAATTCTGATGCTTCCCATGGGCGCCAAACTCATGACGCTGGAGTGCGGCATGCGGTTCCTGACCGATTATCTGGAAGGGGATCATTATTTCAAGATCCACCGCCCGGAACACAATCTGGACCGCTGCAGGACCCAGTTCCGCATGGTAAAGGATATGGAAGACAAGTGGGGACAGATGCAGGCGATTGCAGAGCATTATTTATAAATACAGGTTACTGACTGCCATGTAAACGATACAGCCGGAGCGCCTGATCACCTTTCGGGATGATCAGGCGCTCCGGCGCTGTTTATAGAAAATCAAGGCGAGTAAGATCCTGCTTTTCTACAGATGGCTGGCGGTCGTCAGCAATATCAAAGTCTTTATTCTCACACATAAAATCAAGAGAAAGCGTTTCAATATAATTCGGATTGAGGCAGCTTCGGATGCCTGCATTAGGGCAGTCGCTGCAGTTGTGGAAACTGAGACAAAAAACAGGCTCACCGTTTTTTTCGTATCCGAGGATACAGTTGCTTTCCCGTATTTTGGACAGTTCCGCTGCAATTTCTTCCTGGAACTCCTGCATGTATACGGCATATTTGGACTCGTCAATTGCCATAAAGCCAATTTCAAATTGGAAACCATCGATCTGTACAGAAGTCAGATTGTCTGGAATATAATCGCCCATTCTAAGCTCTATGACATCCGTTCGGAACGGAACCAGTGCTTTGCCTTTTGCCAAAGGCCTGCCGTCAAAACTGTTGAGGTTGCAGTAATACTGTGTGTTGTTGAATTCTCTTTTCTTTGTCATGTAAGATTCCTCCTTGTCTTGTAGTGGCCAGTTTATTCAGTATAACGGGTCTTATTTTATTGGCTACATTCATTTTGCAGCGTTCAGTTATCGGTTTAGTCCGTTCTGGATTGCTGCAAGATAAGATGGCGGACCGATCGGCAGTCCGGACTGTTATTTTCGGATGATGTAAGTGTATCAAAAGTGGTTAGAATAAGCTAACGCGCAGTTTGAATGCCAATATTCTTGACTCTGGTTTCAAAAATCGGTTTTAAAATGCAAATATTCATGGTAGAATGAATGTATTCACAGAAGAATATTGTTGATCGTTAAGGGGCGGCTAGGGGATGCGGGTAAGATAAATGACAGAGAAGGAAAAAATGATGATAGGGCAGCGGCTGGCAGAGCTGTTTGCCGGGGAAACATAAAATGTCACAGCGAATCAGAAAAAGAGACACTTGCAGGAAGAAAAGCATCGGATGAAGAGCAGAAGGAAGAACCGCATAAGCCGGAATATGATTCGGACTATATAAAAATCAATGATCGGCTGTTATCGTATCTGTTCCGAAGGAGAATGAATACGGAGGCAACGGATCCGGATCTTATGGAGTTGTGGAGAGAAAATAATCTGCCGAATTTCGGCAGGTTAAGGGTGATTGACAACACCGGCAATATGGAAGCGGCCCTGGATGCGAAAGGCTGGGCCAGATTCCGTGATGGCGACTGGATTGATCATATGGAAGAAATTTTAAAGATGACTGAAGAAGAAAGAGCGGAATGGATCGAACAACAAAGAAAAGAAGGAAAAAGATAATGGCAGAGAAGAACACCGCAGATATTGGATTTGAAAAAGAAATATGGGATGCGGCATGTGTGCTTAGAGGAAATATGGACGCCTCCGAATATAAGAATGTCATATTGGGATTAATTTTCTTAAAATATATTTCCGACAGCTTTGATGAGAAATATCAGGAACTCAGGGAAGAAGGAGCCGGTTTTGAAGAGGACAGAGACGAATATGAAGCGGAAAATATCTTCTATGTGCCGGCCGGCGCCAGATGGAACGATATTGCAGAAGTGGCACACCAACCGGAGATCGGGAAAATCATAGATCAGGCAATGACCGCCATTGAATCAGAAAACAAAAAGCTGAAAGGTATTCTCCCCAAAAATTTTGCCAGAGAAGAGCTGGATAAAAGAAGGCTGGGCGAAGTAGTTGATTTGTTTACCAATATTAAAATGGCGGATGGGACGGATGAAAAAGACCTGCTCGGCAGAACATATGAATACTGTCTGCGGAATTTTGCGGAGCAGGAAGGTAAGAATGCCGGCCAGTTTTATACGCCGTCCTGTGTTGTAAGAACCCTGGTTGAGATTTTGCAGCCGTTCAATGGCAGAGTCTATGATCCCTGCTGCGGCGCCGGTGGAATGTTTGTTCAGTCCGCCGCATTTATCAGAAATCATCAGGGTAATATCAATCATATTTCTGTATATGGGCAGGAATCCAATCCTACCACCTGGAAAATGGCGAAGATGAATCTGGCAATCCGCGGTATTGACTGTAATCTGGGAGAGATACCCGAAGATACTTTTTTGAATGACCAGCATCCGAATATGAGAGCCGATTATATCTTGGCCAATCCGCCGTTCAACCTGACCCCTTGGGGAGCGGATAAGTTAAAGGAAGATATCCGTTGGAAGTATGGAACACCTCCAGCCAGCAATGCCAACTTTGCGTGGATTCAGCATATGATCTGGCACCTGGCGCCGGAAGGCAGGCTGGGCCTGGTGCTGGCGAATGGTTCTCTTTCGTCCATGCAGGGCGGAGAAGGAAAAATCAGGGAAAATATAGTGAAAGCAGACCTGATTGACTGCATCATCTCCATGCCTCCGCAGCTGTTCTACACGACACAGATTCCCGTATGCCTGTGGATCATCAATAAGAAAAAATCGAATCCCGGCAAGACTTTATTTATCGATGCGAAAAATATGGGTGTGATGGTTACCCGTAAACTCCGGGAACTTACCAGCGGAGAGGACGGCGATATTGCAAAAATCGCCAATACTTATAAAGCATATACCAAAGGCACTCTGGAAAATCGACAAGGATACTGTGCGGTTGTTTCGATGGACGATATCCTGAAACAGGATTGCATCCTGACGCCGGGGCGCTATGTCGGATATGAAGAAAAAGAAGAGGATGGAGAAGCCTTCGGAGAGAAAATGTCCCGTCTGACATCGGAACTGTCCATACTGTTTGCAAAGTCCCATGAGCTGGAAGACGAGATCAGGAGAAAGCTGGGGGCGATTGGGTATGAGATATAATTCAACATTTCAATGACATTGGAGAGGAAATAATAAGATGAATGACAAAGTATTCACATTAGAAGATATTGTAAACTTGGTAAAACCGGTTGCTATAAAATATGGGGTAAAGGAGATCTATTTGTTTGGATCTTATGCAAGAGGGGAGGCTGATCGGGATAGTGATTTGGATTTTCTGGTATGCTGCGGAGAAAAGTTCAAGTTTACAATGATTTTTGTTCTTGCAGAAGAACTGCGTGAGGTGTTGAAAAAGGACGTGGACGTATTTGAAATTAGTGAGATTAATGAGGGCAGTGATTTTTATAATGCAATCATGAAAGAGAGGTTGTTGGTAGCATGATTGCGGGCTGGAAAGAATATACAGTGGCTGATGTGATTTCTACAGTTATTGATTATAGAGGCAAGACTCCTAAAAAGTTGGGCGGAGATTGGAGCGATTCAGGATACAGGGCATTATCTGCCAAAAATATTAAAATGGGTAAAATAGTTCAACTTGATAGTATCAGATATGTTTCAGAAGAAATGTACAGATGTTGGATGAAAGAAGAAGTTCAAAAGGGAGATATTCTTATAACTTCGGAAGCTCCGTTTGGTCAGATTTATTATTGGGACAGTGATGAAAAAATTGTTTTAAGTCAAAGGTTGTTTGCTGTACGAGTAAATGAATCGTTTTATCCAAAATATATTTATTTTTATATGACATCTTCATTTTTTCAAGCAGAACTGGATGGCAGAGCAACAGGAACAACTGTTGTAGGATTGCGACAACCTGAATTATTGAAATGTAAAATCTTTGCACCAGAATACCAGGAGCAAAAAAGGATAGCAGATATTTTGTGGTGTTTAGAACAAAAAGTAAATAACAATGAGGCAATAAACGAGAATTTACTTCAACAGGCACAGGCTATTTTCAAAGATCGATTCTTAATCAATGTTGATATGCCTGATAATTGGAAATGTATGACACTTGGCGATGTTTCTGAAATGAGTGCTGGTGGTGACAAGCCTAAAATAATCTCAAATCAAAAAACCGAAGAATGCCAATATCCCATCTACGCAAATGGAATCAGTGATGAGGGGCTTTACGGATTTACGACTCATTATAAAATCAGCGCAGAAAGTGTAACCGTCTCTGCAAGGGGAACAATCGGGTTTGTGTGCCTTCGGCATTTGCCCTATACACCGATTGTTCGCTTGGTAACTCTTGTACCTCACCAAAGTATAATATCTGCCCAATATTTGTTTTTATGGTTAAAAAGCATACCGATCCACGGAACGGGTACAACTCAGCAACAACTTACCGTTCCCGACTTCCGCAAAACGGAAATCATTATACCAACAAAAGCAGAAATGATAGCATTTACCGAAACAGTAGCTCCTTTATTTCAGCAAATGTGGTCGAATCAAGATGAAAACGCCAAACTTGCTGAACTACGAAATGCATTATTACCTCGATTGATGTCCGGCGAGCTTGATGTCTCAGACATCGACATTTAAGCCACCCATAGACTCGAAAACTGCTTCGCAGCTTCCTCGTTACCGCCGCAACCTATTTTCTCCGCATATTTCCATTCTTGATGCGGCGGTAAATTCTCGTTTATCTGCTCATACATACAAATTTGGATGCGATCAGGCTGCCAATCAACCGGATCATTATACCCAAGATACGAAAGGAAGAAAAGATGAGATCAACATTCAATGAATCAAATTATGAAAACTCCATCATTGAATTATTTGGCAATCTGGGCTATACACATCTGTATGGTCCGGATGTGGATCGGGATATGGGCAATCCTTTGATGGAAGAACAGCTGCGCGATTCACTGGAGATGATAAATCCGGATCTTCCGAATGCGGCGATCAATGAGGCTGTATATAAAATCAAAAATTATGAGGCCGGCAGTCTGCTGTCAAAGAATGAAACTTTTACAGACTATATACAAAACGGTGTGCAGGTAACCTTTTCAGATAAAGGAGAAAGCAAAAGTGATCTGGTTCGTCTGGTGGATTACAAAAATCCGTCCATGAACAGCTTTGTAGCTGCAAATCAGTGGACTTATAGAGAATATGAGACAAAAAGGCCGGATATTGTCATTTTTCTGAATGGGATTCCGGTAGTCGTTATGGAATTAAAGTCTCCGAAAGCAGATCAGGTCTCCATAGAAGATGCTTATCAGCAGATTCAGAATTATAAGAAATCCATAGAGAGCTTTTTTATTTACAATGCGTTTTGTGTCATCAGCGATCAGTCTCAGACGAGGGCAGGTACCATCACTGCCTCCTTTGACCGTTTTATGGAGTGGAAGACGGTTGACGGTGACTATGAAGAAACAAGGTATGCAGATTTTACTACTTTGATCAGGGGTATGTTTACAAAAAGCAGATTCCTGGATCTGCTCCATAATTTTATCTGTTTTTCCAGGGATTCCGGCAAAGATGCGAAGATTCTGGCGGCGTACCATCAGTATTTTGCGGTGAAAAAGGCAGTCGAGTCTACGAAAAAAGCAAGCGCGGACGGCGGAGACGGACGGGGCGGCGTTTTCTGGCATACACAGGGCAGCGGAAAATCCTTGTCCATGGTTTTCTATGCAAAATATCTGCAGGAAGCGCTTTGCAGTCCTACGATTGTTGTAATTACCGACCGCAACGATCTGGACGACCAGCTGTTTGCGCAGTTTTCCAAATGTAAAGATTTCCTGAGGCAAACACCTGTTCAGGCGGATAAGAGAAGGCTTTCGGAGGAGGATATTGAGAAAAATAAATCCAGTAAGAATCCGGTGATCGGTCTGAGAGACTGGCTTGAGGGCCGAGCCGCCAACGGCATCATCTTTACTACGATGCAGAAGTTTGAAGAAAGCGATGAGGCATTATCTTCCAGAAGAAATATTGTCGTCATGGCGGACGAAGCCCATCGAAGCCAGTATGGATTTGAAGATAAAGTCAATGTGAAAACTGGTAAAGTGACGGTCGGAAATGCAAGGCGCGTGCGGAATGCGCTGCCTTTTGCAACCTACATAGGATTTACCGGAACGCCCATTGCGCTGGAAGACCGGAATACAAGGGAAGTATTTGGCAATTATATTGATATTTATGATATGACGCAGGCGGTATCTGACGGAGCGACACGTCCCATTTACTATGAGAGCCGTGTGATCAGACTCAATCTGAAACAGGAAGTGCTGGATCAGATCGATGAAACATATGCCAGACTGAAGGAAAACGCCAGTGAGGTGGATATTGAAAAGAGCAAACGCGAACTGGCCCATATGGACAGCGTGTTGGGAACGCCGGAAGTGATGGAATCGCTGTGCGCGGATATCCTGGAGCATTATGAAACATACAGACAGTATGAGCAGACGGGTAAGGCGATGATCGTGGCCTATTCCAGGACGATTGCGGTCAGAATCCGTGAAAAAATACTGGAGATGAGACCGGGCTGGGAAAACAAAGTGAAGATTGTTATGACCGGCGGCAACCAGGATCCGGAAGACTGGAAAGCTTTGACCGGAAATAAAGCGTACCGCGAAGGGCTGGCGAGAGAATTCAAGGATGACGACAGTGAATTCAAGATCGCGGTTGTGGTAGATATGTGGCTTACCGGTTTTGACGTTCCGTCCATGTCAACCATGTATGTCTTCAAGCCCATGAAGGGGCATAATCTGATGCAGGCGATTGCCCGCGTCAACCGTGTGTTCAAAGACAAAGAAGGCGGGCTGATTGTTGATTACATAGGAATCGCTTCTGCTCTGAAAGCGGCCATGAAGCAGTATACGGATCAGGATCAGAAGCATTTCGGCAATATGGACATTTCAGAGAGCGCCTATAAAAAGTTCCGCGAGAAATTGTCGGTCTGCAGGGATTTGATGTATGGGTTTGATTATTCCGAATTCATGACCACGGCCAGTGATCTGACAAGGGCAAACCTGATTACAAAAGGGGTGAATTTTCTGTCAGCGCCTGAGCGGACGGAGACGAAGGAGAATTTTCTGATCGAAAGCTGCCTGATGAAACAGGCATTTTCCCTTTCTAAAAGTATTGCAGGCGATGAGGAGAGAAGAGAAGAGGCATATCTTGAGACCGTGCGCTCCGTCATGATCAAAATCGCGAAGCCAGGGACCATATCTCTCAAAGAAATCAATGCGCAGGTCAATGAACTGCTGAGACAAAGCGTGCAGAGCGATGGTGTGATCAACCTGTTTACAGACGTTGATCAGGAATTTAATCTGTTCAACACTGCGTTCCTGGAAGAGATTGCATCAATGCCGGAGAAGAACCTGTCCGTTGAATTATTAAAGAAACTGATCGCAGAACAGGTCAAAGTATACAAGAGAACCAATGTGGTGAAATCGCAGCAGTTTTCCGAAATGCTGGACCGGCTGGTAAAGTCTTACCTGAATGGAATGCTTACAAATGAGGAAGTCATCTCGGAACTGATGAAGATGGCCCGGGACATTACGAATGCTCATAAGGCAGGGAATGCCATGGGATTAAGCGAGGAGGAACTGGCGTTCTATGATGCTCTGACCAGGCCGGAGGCGGTAAAGGATTTCTATACGAATGAACAATTGATCGCCATTACCAGGGAACTGACCAGACAGTTAAGGAAATCCAGGACAGTGGACTGGGAGAAAAAAGAGTCTGCAAGAGCAGGGATGCGCAGGATGGTCAAACGCCTTTTGAAAAAATATGATTATCCGCCGGAAGGCATGGAAGACGCAGTCAAGACCGTCATCAGCCAGTGTGAAATGTGGACGGATCACAGTGAAATGGGAGAGGATACGATCATATCCTTTCACGGAAATGTAAGCTATACGGATGAAACGCAAAAGCCGCTGATGGTCGCAGAGGAAGCATCACTTTATGGTGAAAAGTAAATGCCACTATGGATGGCGGCGGAACTTGACGAGAAACTCTGGTACTGTCCGGATTTCAAAAAACGGAATAGACGATACAAAAAGTTCAGGTGTATACTGTTTGATGTAAGATACAGAAAAACGAATATAAGGAGGAGAAAACCATGCGTGAGATAGAAGTGAGCCGGATCACGGATGTGGTGGAGCGTCTCTGCATTGAGGCGAACGAGCATCTGCCGGAGGACGTCAAAGATGCGATTCAGAGCTGCCGCGCCTGTGAGGACGGTGAGATTGCCAAAGATGTTCTGGATCATATCATCGAGAACTATGAGATCGCGGACCGGGAGCAGGTGCCGGTCTGCCAGGATACGGGAATGGCGTGCGTATTTCTGGAGATCGGGCAGGATGTCCATCTGACCGGAGGAGACCTGACGGAGGCGGTGGACGAAGGGGTTCGCAGGGGATATGAGAAAGGATATCTGCGGAAATCCGTGGTAAAGGACCCGGTGCGCCGGGGAAATACCGGCGACAACACGCCGGCCATGCTGTATACGGAGATCGTGCCGGGAGAGCAGGTGCGCGTCACCGTGGGTCCTAAGGGTTTCGGAAGCGAAAATATGAGCGCCATCCGGATGTTCAAGCCGTCTGCGGGACTTGAGGGGATCAAGGATTTCATCCTGGAGACCGTGGAGACGGCAGGGCCTAATCCCTGTCCGCCCATGGTGGTGGGCGTAGGGATCGGAGGCACCTTTGACAAGGCGGCGCTGCTGGCGAAAAAGGCGCTGATGCGTCCTTTGGATTCGCCGCATCCGGATCCGTTCTACGCGGATCTGGAGCGGGAGATGCTGGAGAAAATCAATGAACTGGGCATTGGCCCGCAGGGCTTTGGCGGCAGGACGACGGCGCTGGGGCTGAATATCGAGACGCAACCGACCCATATTGCCGGGATGCCCTGCGCCATCAACATCAGCTGCCATGTGACGAGACATAAGACGGAGGTGATCTGACATGGAAAGACATATTACGCTGCCGCTTACGAAGGAGCTGGCGCGGACGCTTCATGCAGGAGATACGGTCTATCTGACCGGAGAGATCTATACGTCCCGGGATGCGGGGCATAAGAGAATGTGCGAAGCGCTTGAAAGAGGGGAAACGCTTCCCTTTGACCCGCAGGACGCGACCATCTATTATGTGGGGCCGACGCCGGCGAAGCCGGGGCAGGTCATCGGGTCCGCCGGACCGACCACCAGCGGCCGTATGGACGCTTATGCGCCCACGCTGATGTCCGTGGGCGCCAGAGGAATGATAGGCAAGGGGGCGCGCCTTCCGGAGGTGGTGGACGCCATGAAGAAATACGGCGGGGTGTATTTCGGAGCCATAGGAGGAGCGGGCGCGCTGCTGGCAAAATGCATCAAAAAGGCCGAACTGATCGCTTATGAGGATCTTGGCGCCGAGGCGCTGCGCAGGCTGTACGTGGAGGAGATGCCGCTTGTGGTCATCATCGACAGCGATGGAAGGAATCTCTACGAGGAAGGAAGAGCGGCCTATCTGGCATCCAAAAAAAGTTGACACCAATTTCTGAACGGAGTATGATGAAAAGGATCAGTCATCGCAGACATCATTAGTTACAGGAATACATACGAAAGGAAGCAAGTGTGATGGAGAAAAAAAATATCGACTGGGGTAATCTTGGATTTAGCTACATGCCGACAGATAAGAGATATGTTGCCAATTTCAAAGACGGGGCATGGGATGAGGGGCGGCTAAGTGATGATCCGATGATCATCATGAGTGAATGCGCCTGTGTGCTGCAGTATGCACAGACCTGTTTTGAAGGAATCAAGGCATATACAACGGAAGACGGCAGAATTGTGACTTTCCGTCCCGATCTGAATGCAAAACGTATGGCGGATTCCGCCAGAAGGCTTCAGATGCCCGTGTTCCCTGAAGATCGTTTTGTGGAAGCGGTTGTGGAGACTGTGAAGGCGAATGCGGCATATGTGCCTCCTTATGGAAGCGGCGCAACGCTTTATATCCGTCCGTTTATGTTTGGCATTGACTCCGTAATCGGCGTAAAACCGGCAACGGAATATCAGTTCCGCATTTTTACCACGCCGGTGGGTCCGTATTTTAAAGGAGGCGCAAAGCCGATCACGATCCGCGTGTCGGATGTGGACCGCGCAGCGCCTCATGGAACGGGAGATATCAAGGCAGGGCTTAATTATGCCATGAGTCTTTACAATATCGTGGATGCACATAATCAGGGATTTGACGAGAATCTGTATCTGGATCCGGGAACAAGGACTTATGTGGAAGAGACCGGCGGAGCGAACTTTATGTTCATTACCAAAGACGGGAAATTTGTGACGCCGAAGTCAAACAGCATCCTTCCTTCTGTCACCCGCCGTTCTCTGATGGTGGTGGCAAAGGATTATCTTGGAATGGAAGTGGAAGAACGTCCGGTGAGAAAGGACGAACTGAAGGACTTTGCAGAATGCGGCCTGTGCGGAACGGCTGCGGTCATCTCTCCGGTAGGAAAGATCGTGGATCACGGAGAAGAGATCTGCCTGCCGGGCGGCATGGAAGATATGGGGCCGGTGACGAAGAAGCTGTATGATACGCTGACCGGTATCCAGATGGGACGCATCAAGGCGCCGGAAGGCTGGATCAAGGAGATTCTGTAATAAAGATACAATACCCGGGACACCTGAAGCTTCGGCCCCGGGTTTTTGTGTTACCTGGAGGCAGGAGAAGCTGCCGCGTCTAAAAAGAGAGGATGGGAAGATGAACGAAAACAGTTACAGTGAATATGCGGTAGAAGTACATCAGACCGGTGCGATGAGAGGCAGGCAGGTTGCGGTCATTGGTATAACGGCAGTGTCTCTGGTACTGGCTCTGATGGTATACTGGGTTTTTCTGGTGCTGACCGTGGCAGGCGCCGTCGGATGCTATCTGGCATATCTGAGCAGCAATATGGAGTATGAGACCATTTTTCTGGACGGTACGCTGGAAATTTCGGCAATCTACCAGAAAATGCGCAGAAAGAAAAAATTTCAGTGTGATATGAAAAATGTTCTGGGGTATCATCTGGGAAAAAAGGAGGATGCCGTTCGTCTCGGAAGGATCACGAAGGACTACTCTTCCCATGTGGAGGGGCAGAGCTGCTGCGTGATGAAAGTGCATACAGATAAGGGTGAACAGGTGATCTGTTTTGAACCTGGAAAAGAGCTGGAGGAGATTCTGGAGAGAAAATACCGGATGCTGAAAGCATGATGCGGGGTTCACTGTATTTTCACATTTACAGTTTACAATGGGTTTATGTGCAGACAGGATAATAAGCCTGTCATGGTTTATGAAAGGAAGTTTACTGTAAGATGAGAGAAAAATTTTACCGTTTCATGCAGGGGAGATACGGACAGGATGCCTTCTCCCGCTTTTTGCTGGGTGCGATGCTTCTGTGCATACTGGCTAATATTTTTGTGCGCAGCCGGCTTTTGAGCGTGCTGGCATGGGTGCTTTTGTTTTATACGTATTTCCGCCTCTTTTCCAGAAATCATGCTGCGCGCTATGCGGAGAATCAGCGGTATCTGGATGCGACAGCGAAGCTTCGGCACTGGTTTGATCAGCAGAAAAAGCTGAAGGAGGAGCGGAAATACCATCATATCTATGTCTGCCCAAAGTGCCGGCAGAAGATCCGGATTCCGAAAGGCAAAGGAAAGATCATGGTCCGCTGTCCGAAATGCCGGCATGAGTTTCAGAGAAGGAGCTAGGATAAAAAGATGTTCGGATATATTGTGATTCATAAGCCGGAGCTTAAGGTCAGGGAGTATGAGGCATATGAGGCTTCTTACTGCGGACTTTGCAGGAGCCTGAAAGGACGCCATGGCAGGCTGGGACAGATGACGCTCAGCTTTGACATGGCATTTCTGGCGCTTTTACTGACCGGACTGTACGAACCGAAGACAAGGACGGAGAACAGAAGATGTCCTGCACATCCGGTGCACAGGCGTCCTTATCGGGAAAACGTCTTTTATGACTATGCTGCAGATATGAATGTGGTCCTGACTTACTATAAATGCCTGGATGACTGGCAGGATGAGCATGCGTATTTCCGGCTTATCTATGCCGGTTTTTTAAAAAGCCGGATGAAAAGGCTGAAGAAGCAGTACGGCTCTAAAATATCGAAGATCGGGACGCTGCTTTTGCGGCTTCGGAAATTTGAAGAAAAAGGTATTTTTGACATTGACAAAACAGCCGGAATATTCGGGGAAATCATGGCAGAGGTGTTTGTATACCGGAAGGATGAATGGGAAGAGAGACTTCGCCGAATGGGTTTTTTCCTGGGAAAATTTATTTATTTGATGGACGCATATGAAGATATGGAAGAGGATTTGAAAAAGGGGCGGTATAATCCGCTGACAAAGCTGTATGAGGAGGAGGACTTTGAAGAGAAATGCGGGATATTCCTGAAGATGATGGTTGCAGAAGTGTCAAGATCATTTGAGAGTCTGCCGATTCTTGAGGATGCGGGGATTCTGCGGAATATATTGTATGCCGGGGTGTGGACGCGCTATGGACAGGTTCAGCAGAGGAGAAAGGAAAGAAAGAAAAAGTCATGATGACAGATCCATATGAAGTGCTGGGGCTTACGAGGGGCGCCTCAGATGAAGAGATAAAGAAGGCCTATCGTGCTCTCAGCCGGAAATATCATCCGGACGCCAATGTGAATAATCCCAATGCGGCTCAGGCAGAAGAGCGGTTCAAGCAGGTTCAGGCCGCCTATGACCAGATTATGAAGGAGAAGGAACAGGGGTATTTTGGCGGCTATGGAAATACAGGCGGTTATGGCGGATTTGGCGGATACCAGCAGAGAAATGCAGCCGGTCAGGAAGATGACTATACACGTTATCTGAATGCGGCAATGAATTACGTCAGAGCCGGGAAATATCAGGAAGCTCTGAATGTGCTTTCCAGTATGGAACGAAGAGATGCCGGATGGTATTATGTAAGTGCAGTTGCCAATAACGGGCTTGGAAATAATGTGTCTGCGCTTCAGCATGCACAGCGGGCAGTGGAACTGGAGCCGGGGCGGATGGAATATGAAATGCTGCTGCGCCAGCTTAAGGGAGGGGGCAGCTGGTATGACCAGATGAGTACGCCTTATGGCGGCATGTCAATGGTGGGGAATGATATGTGCTGCAAGATCTGTCTGATGTACAATCTGTGCAGCATGTGCTGTCTGGGAGGAAGAGGCGGCGTGATCTGCTGCTGACACCGGCTGCTACATGAAAAGCAATGTACTGGAATCTTAAATTTTCTTAAAAGTGGATGAAGTATGATGTATTGGTCCTGATATTATGCTATGATGAAATGAAAAGACCGGTTTCAACAGATATATTACAGAAAAAACAAGGATTGGGAAAATATGAAAAAATACACAGGAAAAGTTCGTGCAGCAATGCTTCTGGGAGCGGTGCTGGCGCTGGGAGCGGACGGGCTGTATACAAGGGCTGCGGATCCTGCAGCAATAGAAGCGCAGGCAGCAGCGGAGGCACAGGCGGCTGCAGAAGCACAGGCGGCAGCGGAGGCGCAGGCAGCGGCAGAAGCACAGGCAGCAGCTGAGGCGCAGGCGGCTGCAGAAGCACAGGCGGCAGCGGAGGCGCAGGCAGCGGCAGAAGCACAGGCGGCAGCGGAGGCGCAGGCGGCTGCAGAAGCACAGGCGGCAGCAGCTGCTGCACAGGCGGCGGCAGAGGCACAGGCAGCAGCAGAGGCGCAGGCGGCGGCAGAAGCACAGGCAGCAGCGGAAGCAGCAGCCGCACAGGCGGCGGCGGAAGCGCAGGCGGAGGCAGGCACTGATCCGAATGCAGCGGCAGTTCAGCCCCGGCAGGTTTCTCCGGAAACGGAGAGAAGAAATTTCAGGCAGAAAGAAGCGATTCTGACAGAGCAGGTAAAAAAAGATATTGAAGACTCCCTGGACAGCGGCGTAACGGATGCAATTATTAATGGTTATCTCAGCCTTCTGAATAAAGACTATATTCTGAAGGATGAGCTGGAACTGTCTCTGGTCGGCATTGGAAACGGGCATGAGCTGGAGGAACGTTCGGCAGACGCGATTACCAGAATGATGATGGATGCTGAAGAAGAAGGAATGAATATCAGTATCACTTCTTCTTACCGAACATATTTAAAGCAGGTAGAGCTTTTTAAAAATAAGATCAAACGTCTGGAAAAAGAAGGATGGAGCCATAAAAAAGCAGTAGAGGAAGCCGGAAAGGTAGTGGCAGTACCGGGTACCAGTGAGCATCAGCTTGGGCTTACCGTGGATTTTGTGACAGGAAGTTACCGGAATCTGGATGAAGGAATCAAAAATACAAAGGAATATAAATGGGTGGAGGAGAATGCATGGAAATACGGATATGTCATTCGTTATCCATCCGGCAAATCCCGGATTACCGGTATCATATCGGAACCATGGCATCTTCGATATGTGGGGATTCCGGCAGCGAAACTGATGACAGAACAGGGAATCTGTCTGGAAGAATTCCTGGGGGTGGCGTATAATGGTCAGAAAGATGGAATTTCGTATGGAGCGGGCTGGGTTAATACAGGTCGGTGATAAAGTACAGCTGAAAGAAGATGCTTCCAGCACAATGGCGGGCATCATGTATTATTATACGATCCGGGATGCCATAGCCATGTCCAATAATACGAAAAATCGTCTCGGCAGTCTGGAAGGGACTGTTCGCACAATTGATGCAAAAGAGAGTTACTGGACGGTTACTGTGGATATTGAAGAATAGACTTCATATGAAGAATGTGATATAATGTCACCAGCTGGAGCGAAGCGGAAGCTGATGACCTGCGCGAGCATCGGCGAGCTTCCTTGTGATATAATGTCACCAGCTGGAGTGAAACGGAAGCTGATGACCTGCGCGAGCATCAGCGAGCTTCCTTATGATATTATGTCACTAACTGACAGGAAAGGGGAAAAATATGAACGGGCAGGATGGATATGGATTTTGTCCCAGGTGCGGCGCTGTGATGCAGGACGGCGTGTGCAGAAGCTGCGGTTATTCGATACGAAGAGATGCCGGCTGGCAGGGACCTTCAGCATGGCAGGCCGGAAGCGGCTGGCAGGAGTCTGCGAACGGACATGCAGGTCCGGGAGGACAGGGACCTTTGATGAGGCCGCAGAAAAAACAGAAGAAGCCGGGGCATGGCAGGGTGCTTGCCTTTACCTGTGCCGGAATCGGGATTCTGTTTCTGATTGCGATCATTGTATTTATGGTTCTTTCCATCCGGAAAGTTTTTGACGAAGTTCAAAAGAACACTCTGCCAGGGTATGGATATGATTCCGGAAACGGTTATTTTGGATACGGCAATCCATATGATGACAGCCTGCAGGATGGATACGGAGATTATGATGGTTCTGACGGATATTATAAACCGGACGAAAAAGATGATTATTATGAGGAGATTACAGACGCCACTTCACAGGACCTGGATTATAAGGTCATATGGGAATCTGTGTCCATGAGACCGGATGATTCAGATGACAGCTGCACCTATGATGGTGTATATCCGGTGTTGCGGGATGAGGAAGGAGAGGAGGAAGAGAAATTTTCTTCCATGAACCAGAAGATTAAGGAGATGGTATGCAGGTATAAAGACCAGTACCGTGATTATGCTTCCGGAATCTCCAGTTCCGGTTATGTGACTTATATGGATGAGGAGAAGATCAGCGTAGTCGTCCGTCACAGTTTTTATGAGAAAAAAACCACGATTCCCCGAGTGGAGGCGATTACGCTTCGCGTGGATACCGGGGAGGTCATTTCTCATGAAGAAATGGCGCATGTGGATGAAGAACTTGCGTGGCAGTTCCGTTCCAGAAACAGTCACCAGAACGGTACAGTGGAGTTTGTGGATGAACTCTCGGACGAGAAGCTGATGGAATATCTGAAGGATGAGAAAGACAGTGTGATGTTTTATACTCCTGTAGGTCTGGAGATCGGATTCAATTATGACGGCGGATGGGTGACGGTAACGCTGAAGACCGATACGCTTTAGGAGAGACTGCATATGGTGGCAAGGATTGATCTGTTTCATCTTCCTTTTTACAAAAAAGAAGCGTTTACCGGATCTGACCGCGGCGTGCGGTTCTGGATCGGGAAAACTGAAATCGCGGAGTCTGAAGAAGAGAAGACGGAAGTGTTGCGGGCGATCATGTGGCCGGAACCCTTTGCACTGAAACATACGCCGGATGAAGAGAAGATCCGGAGAGATTTTGCGTTTTCAGAAGAAGGACTGGATGCGGTGTATGAATGGCTTCTGGGGGAAGGAAGGGATGCAGTACTGCAGATACATTCGGGGACATGAAAAATGGAAGGCATATGCCCTCCATTTTTCATCGCAAACACATTATATACAACAAAAGCAATCCGTCTGATGTTGATGATGGTTTTATTTTAGTATAAAATCATACATAAGTAAAACTCATTATTTTCATGTTTGGATGAAAAAAAATCAAGGAGTGTACCATGACTTTATTGTCTTATCAGGTATTTATGGCGGTCGTGGAGCAGCAGAGCTTTCAAAAGGCGGCGCAGGCGCTGAAGCTTACGCCGTCGGCTATCAGCCATGCAGTGTCAGCTATGGAGGAAGAGCTCGGTTCCATGCTGTTTGTCCGCAGCAGGCATGGGGTATATCTGACCAATTATGGAAAGGAGCTGTTTCCATATATTAAGAATGTGCTGAACAGCGATGAATACCTGCAGCAGGCAGTTGCACAGTTCAACGGAATGCAGAAGGGGCTTGTGCGCCTGGGGACATTCAACAGCGCCTGTGTGGAATGGCTGCCCAGCCTTTTGAAAGATTTTGAACAGGAATACCCGGAGGTCCGGCTGGATATCTATCAGGGAACCTATGATGATGTTTACCACTGGCTGAGAGACGGCATTGTGGACCTTGGATTTTTGTCATCTACCAGCGTAGGGGAGCTGGCATATGTGCCGGTCTATGAAGACCGGCTTGTCTGCGTGGCGCCGAAAGGATTCCAGACGAAGAATCCCGGGTATGTGACCATCGAGGAGCTGCGGGAACAGAGATTTGTGATCCAGCGGGAAGGGTGCGACGCGGATGTGAACCACTTCCTTGAGAAATATCATCTGTCCGGAGGAGCCGGGAGCCGTATTCTGGACGACATGTCCGCGATTGCGCTGGTGATGGGTGGTTACGGCGTATGTCTGGTGCCTGAGCTTGTCATCCGCAATATTACGTTTCCAGTAGACGTCTATCCGTTGGATGTGGAGGAAAAGCGGACGATTGTGCTTGCCAGTCTTCGTTCGGATGTGTTTGCGCCGGCGGTCCGACGGATGTATGATTATATAATCGAACGTTTTCAATATGACGCAGAAGAAATGGAGTAAACTATGTATCAATACCTTATGTTTGACCTGGACGGGACGCTGACGGATCCCCGGGAGGGAATTACAAAAAGTGTGCAGTATGCCCTTTTGCATATGGGAATCGAGGAGAAGGATCTTACAAAGCTGGAACCGTTTATTGGTCCTCCGCTCCTGGAATCCTTCAGGGAATATTATGATTTTTCCCTGGAACAGGCAAGAGAAGCAGTAGAATATTATCGGGAGTATTTCAGCAGCGCCGGCGTGTTCCAGAACCTGCTTTTTAAGGGCGTGCCAAAGCTTCTCTCTGAGCTGAAGTCCCATGGGAAAGTGGTTGCTACGGCTTCGTCGAAGCCGGAACCGTTTGTCCGGCTGATTCTGGAATATTTTCATGTAGATTCTTATTTCGATTATATCTGCGGGGGCAGTATGGATGAGAGCCGGATCTGCAAGGAAGACGTGATCGAAGAGCTTCTGTGCAGCCGGATGAGGCTTCCCAGGGAGGAGTGGAAGCATGTCCTGATGATCGGAGACCGCAGGCATGATGTGGAAGGAGCGGCGAAATTCGGCATTCCGTGTCTGGGGCTGTCCATGGGATTCGCGGCAGAAGGGGAGCTTGAGAAGGCAGGGGCGGCCGCCATCGTGGACACTGTGGAGGAGATCGGAGCGTTCATCCTGGGGGATGGCCGGACCGGGGGCTGAATACAGGAAAAATATCAGCATTAAAGTTTACATAAATATAAAACAGGGAGGGAAAAGAGATGCTGAAGAACCGAATACTGGCGGAGAAGCCGCAGGAAGAAGAACTGAAAAGCCGTTTGAGGGCGGCCCGGGAGAAGCTGGAAGTGCAGCAGATGAAGATGAAGGAGCATAAGCTGCCGGTTCTGGTGCTTCTGGAAGGCTGGGGGACGTCCGGGAAAGGAAGCACGATCGGGAAGGTCATCCGGAATATTGATCCGCGTTTTTTCAAGGTGGCGTCCATGGAGACCATCCGGGAAGAAGACAAAAGAAAGCCGTTTTTATGGAGGTATTTTAAGGAAATTCCGGAAGCCGGGAAATTCGTATTCATGGATTCCGGCTGGATGGATGAGGTGACCAGAGACAGACTTATGGGCGTCATGGATGATGACACTTATGAAAAACGGGTGGCGGGCATCCGGCGCTATGAGCGTCAGCTTACAGATAACGGGTATCTGGTCGTGAAGTTTTTTCTGCATATCAGTGAAAAAGAACAGAAGCGGCGAATTGACGAATTGAAAGACGATATTGATACCAGGTGGCGTGTGAATCAGGCGGACAAATGGCAGAATAAACATTATAGAAAGTGCCTGGAAATTTTTGACAAATATCTGGATGCAACGGATTCTCCGTCTGCCCCATGGTATGTGGTGGATGCAAAATCCAGAAAATGGGCGGAGCTTCAGGTGCTGGAGACGCTTACCGAAGGGATCGACATTGCCATGCAGAACCAGGCTCTGGCAGTGCCGGTGTTGCAGAATGTGTTTCCGCTTGTAAAGATGCCGAAGCTGTCGGAAATACCGCTGTCGGAGAAGACGATCGGCGATGCGGAATATAAGGAAGAACTGAAACGCCTTCAGAGCCATCTGGGGGAGCTTCATAACCGTCTCTACCGGAAAAAAGTTCCGGTTATCATTGCCTATGAGGGCTGGGATGCGGCTGGAAAGGGCGGCAATATCCGCCGGATCACGGAAGCGCTGGATCCCAGAGGCTTCGAGGTGCATCCCATCGCCAGTCCGGAGCCTCATGAGAAGGCAAGGCATTATCTGTGGCGTTTTTTTACAAGGCTGCCGAGAACCGGACATATCGCCGTTTTCGACCGTACCTGGTACGGACGGGTCATGGTGGAGCGTCTGGAAGGGTTCTGCAGTGAGAACGACTGGAAGCGCGCCTACAATGAGATCAATGAATTTGAAAAAGAGCTCTCGGACTGGGGGGCGGTAATCATCAAGTTCTGGGTGCATATTGACAAGGAAACTCAGCTGGAACGCTTTACCCTGCGTCAGAATACGCCGCAGAAGCAGTGGAAGATCACGGATGAGGACTGGCGGAACCGGGAAAAATGGGATGCCTATGAAAGCGCCGTTGACGAGATGATTCAGAAGACCAGCACCGCCTATGCGCCGTGGCATATTCTGGAATCGGTAGATAAAAAATATGCAAGGATCCGGGCGCTGAAGATCGTGATCGAGGAACTGGAGAAGGCGCTGTAGAGGAGAAACATATGGAGTTAAAAACATTATTGCAGTTTGATTCGATCGTGATCCAGTGTCATAACGATCCGGATGCGGATGCCATTGCCAGCGGGTTTGGCGTCTGGTCGTATCTGCGTGCCAACAAAAAAGAGCCCCGGCTGGTCTATGGCGGAAGATATCCGGTCCGGAAAAGCAATCTGGTGCGGATGGTGGAGTGTCTTGAGATCCCGGTGGAACACGTCCATGCGCTGGAAGAAGAGCCGGAGCTTCTTCTGACGGTGGACTGTCAGCCGGGAGAGCGAAATGTAGAAAGACTGTCCGGAAAAAAACTGGCGGCAATCGATCACCATATCACCAGAAAGGAAAGTCTGTCCAGCCTGTGGGACAGGGAGATCCGCGATAATTACGGCGCCTGTGCGACGATTATCTGGGACCTGCTCAGGCGGGAGCAGTTTGATATCAAAGGAAACCGGCGTCTGGCGGTCGCCCTGTATTATGGCCTTTTCATGGATACGTGCAAACTTCAGGAGATCTGCCAGGTGAAGGACCGCGCCATGCGGGATGAACTGGAATCCGTGTTTGACCAGAAGGACAGAGATGTGATCGACGAATTCAAAACGCATAATCTGTCGGCGGAAGAGCTGCTCATCGTAGGGCAGGCGCTGGGAACCTGTGAAAACAATAAAGAAAAACGGTATGCGATTGCACAGGCGGCTCCCTGCGATCCGAATCTACTGGGAATCATCTCGGATCAGATGCTGGAAGTGGATACGGTGGATACGTGCATTGCGTACTGCATGCTGCCAGGCGGTGCGAAGCTGTCGATCCGCAGCTGCTCGGATGAAACCCGTGCCAGCGATCTGGCGGGATATCTGGCCGGAGGCGGAGGACATGAGAAGAAAGCAGGCGGCTTTCTCACCATTGAACTTTTGAAGCACCCGGTCATTGATCCAAAGGAACTGGGGGACGTCGTATGCCGTTTTCTCACGGCGAGGGTGGAAGACTATTTCAGAGAGCAGGATATCATCCGGCTGGATAAAGAGAAATATCCGGATCTGACGGCGGAACCGCTCTATCAGAAGAAACCGGTGAAAATCGGCTACATAAAAGCGGCGGATGTCTACAGGGAAGGGACAGAAGTAAAAGTCCGGATGCTGGAAGGCGACATGGAAGAGAAAGTGACCGACGACCTGTACTTTATTGTGGGCGTCAGGAACGAAGTTTATGTCAACGACCGCGGAAAACTGGAGCAGAACAATCTGTGCCTGAAAGATCCGTATGAGCTTTCTCCGGAGGCGCTTCAGGATGTAGAGGACGCCGTCAGCGCTGTAAACGAGGACGACGAAGTTCTGGCAGGGCATATTTTTACCTGCGTGCCAAAGGAATCCTGCGTCCATGCCCGCAGGCTGACAAGACGGACCAAGGTGTTTTGGGAGGACGGACAGGGGTACTTGCTGGGTGAGCCAGGGGACTATCTGGCAGCCCGGGCAGAGGACCCTTCTGATATTTACATTATCAAGGAGGATGTCTTCGGTCTGACCTATGAGAAAGCGGCTGATTGCAGGGGGTGAACAAATGAGGGAGAGAGGAAGATGGATTTTAAGGGCTTCAGCGTTTGCCATACCATTTTTTCTGGGCGTTGCCGGCTTTCTTCTGTCAGGGGAGGCGTTGCTGGATTCTGCATTTATTACCCTCTGCATGTACGGGATGGGGTATCCGGATCCCATACCGAATCTTCTGGTAGAGATCGCCAGATGGACCGCTCCGCTGGCGGCTGTCGGCGGAATTCTGCTGTTGTTCCAGGTGAACCGCCGTTTGAAAAACTGGGTTCGTTCTTTCCATAAAAACAGTGTTGCGGTATATGGAGCGGACCGGGAGGATGTGCTTTTAAATCTTGGAAAACGGGGAATCGACGGAGGAGACGGCTTCTCCTTTTTGAAAGCGGGCAACTATATTCTTCTGGGAAGCGAGGAAGAAAATTTTGATTTTTACCGGCAGAACCGCAGTGCGCTGAAAGGGCATACCGTCTATCTGGAGTGCTGCTTTCTGCCTGCGCAGTCCGCATCGGACCCGGAGCTTCGGCTGTTTCGCGAAGAAGAGACGGCTGCCAGGCTTTACTGGAAAGAACGCTGCATCCATCAGCTGTCAGTAAGATGCGGACACCAGATGAGGATCGTGTTTCTGGGCTTTGGCGTGCTGGGCGAAGAGCTTCTGTCCTGCGCATTACAGGACAATATTTTTCATCCGGATCAGAAAATCGAATATCATATCTTCGGAGACGGGGATCGTTTTCTGGCGGTTCATCCGGAACTTCCGTCCATTGACGACCCTGTAATCTTTCACAAAGAGCCATGGTATGAGCAGCTGCCGCTGCTGGAAGAGGCGCAGAGTGTGATCGTTCTGTCGGAGGAAGAGCAGCTTGACCTTGTGAAAGATCTCCTTCTGGCGACAAAACGTGCCTCGTATGATGTGTTCACTTCCAGAAGAGAGCTGGAGCTGCTGGCCGGCCAGGAGAGACTGAATCTGTTTTACTGGAAAGAACAGGCAAGGAAGCCGGAATATCTCATGGGCGACGCTCTTTTTGACCGTGCAAAACGCATCAATCTCAGATATGCTGTCTTATATAACAACGTTGCGGAGACGGAAGAAGCAAAGGAGCAGGAGTGGAAGAAGCTTGATGCATTTACCCGTTATTCCAATATCAGTTCTGCGGATTACCATGAAGTGCGCCTGATTATGCTGGCGGATCTGGGACAGGATGCGGGACATCCCTCATCGGACTGCATGGAACTGTTGTCAGAGCTGGAACATATCCGGTGGTGCAGGTATCATTATCTGAACAACTGGAGATACGGGGTTCCGGAAAATGGAAAACGGAAGGATCCGGTTCAGAAGATTCATGCGGATCTGGTTCCTTACAGGGATCTGACAGAAGGAGAAAAGGAAAAGGACAGAGAGAATATCCGGATCCTGCTGTCAATGAATGAATAGAGGAGGAAGAAAGGATTATGGGATTGAGTGAAGTACAGAAGAAGGAACGGTCAGAGTATCTGGAAAAGCATCTGATCATCACGGAGTGTTCCCAGCGCAAACCTTACGCATTCATCAGCTATGCCAGCGACAACTGGGAGGCGGTGTTCAAGTCAGCCGTGGTGCCCATGCAGAGACAGTACGGCCTGCGGGTATATGCGGACAGGGCTTTTGACAAGGTGAACGACAAATGGATCGTGCCCATGCTGCGCAACGCGCGGGGGGCGGACGTGTTCGTGGCGTTCATCAGCCAGAGCTACATTGAGAGCTACGCCTGCTTTCTGGAGCTGCTTACTGCGGTAAACAACAGAAAACAGATCGTGTTTGTGTCGCTGGGGGACCAGCTGCGTCTGGGCGATACGACCGACCTGCCGGTGATCGAGCGGGGAGCGAAAAACGAGATTCTCAATCAGGGGGCCAACCTCTCTACGAACACCAACAATACGTCCAACGACATCATGCGGGCCATGAAGTCGGCCTACACCAGCATGTCCACCCTGCTGGAGCAGGACGCCCTGTCAAAATACGACATCTCGGACGCTTTTATCAACTTCTTTCGGGACGCCGCCATCAACCGCAAGACGATCCATGATCTGGGAGCGGTGCGGCGGACGATCAAGTCGGTCAGCCGGGAGGTGTTCGACAAGTCGCTGATTACAGAACCGGATCCTGCGCCCGTGCCGGATCCAGTGCCCGTGCCGGATCCAGTGCCTGTGCCGGATCCTGCGCCCGTGCCAGACCCTGTACCGGATCCAGACCCTGTGCCAGAACCCGCGCCGGACCCAGTGCCTACGCCGGATCCAGACCCTGTGCCGGGTCCCACGCCTGTACCGAAACCGCTGAACGTCAAGTTGCTCGGTGGCATTGCGGCAGCGGCCGTAGTTCTTGTGGTGCTGTTGTTCGTCCTGCTGGGCGGCTCCGGCAAGGTTACGGATCAGCCCTATACCATGACGGACGGAAATTCCGATACATACTCAGGCCTGTATACCGGCGAGTGGGATAAGAAAAACGAACGGCCAAACGGAACCGGCACCTTTGTTCTGGATGATGACGCAGGCACCTATGAAGGCGAATGGGTCGACGGCGTCGCCGAAGGCCAGGGCACAATTATATGGGACAGCGGAAGTCATTATGAGGGCGAATGGAAAGACGGCATGCGAAACGGCCAGGGGACTTATACCTCTACAGAGGGCGATGGTTATGTCTATGAGGGCGAATTCAAAAACAATGAGCGTTCGGGCAAAGGCACCATGACCTGGGAAGACAGCGAGAACGGAAATTCCTATGCCTATGAGGGTGAATTCAAGAACAATGAACGTTCAGGCAAAGGTACCATGACCTGGGGAAAAGACGGAGAAACATCCGTCTATGAAGGCGACTTTGCAGATGACTGGATCAATGGATACGGCACCTGTACCTTTTCCGACGGCAGTGTTTATGAAGGCGTGTGGAAGAATGCGGGCTTGAACGGTAAAAGCACTGTAACCTATGCCGATGGCAGCGTATATGAAGGCGAATACGTAGACGGTCAGAAGAGCGGCGAAGGTACCTACACCAAAGCGGACGGCACCGTAGTGACCGAGAACTGGATCAATGGGAAAAAGGTCGAGATTCTGACCCTTGAAGAAGGAACCTACACAGGCAGCGTGACCGACGGGAAACCCGACGGTGAGGGGAAGATGGAGTATACGGACGGCGGTGTCTACGAGGGCGGGTGGAAGGACGGCATGCGAAATGGACAGGGTACTCATACAACTTCCGGTGGTAACGTCTACGAGGGCGAGTGGAAAGATGATAAGATGGAAGGGCAGGGTACTTACACATGGCCCAGTGGCAGCGTTCACAAGGGCGGATTTGCAGACAATCAGTTCAATGGTCAGGGAACCCATGAGTATCCTAACGGCAGCGTCTATGAGGGCGGGTGGAAGGATGGCATGTGCAATGGCCAGGGAACTTTGAAATGGGCTGACGGCCGCGTTTACGAGGGAGGGTGGAAGGACAACAAGTGCAACGGCCAGGGAACCATGAAGTGGGCCGACGGAAGCGTCAGTGAAGGCGAGTGGATCGATGATACATTGAATGGCGAGGTCACATACACTGCTGCAGACGGTACCGTGGAGATCAGAAAATATGATCACGGCATGAGACTGGAGTAATGATCTGTTCTTACCAGGCTGACACGGGGGAATGTGTAAAAAGTAAGCTTGATGCCTGCTTACTGCGGTGAACATTTTCAGGTTGTCCAAAAGTTGAAAGATATGCAATGTCG
The DNA here is from genome assembly GCA_910583615.1 of uncultured Lachnospiraceae bacterium. Taxonomy (GTDB): domain Bacteria; phylum Bacillota; class Clostridia; order Lachnospirales; family Lachnospiraceae; genus Hominiventricola. The sequence goes on from CAJTXP010000003.1 coordinate 88,929, forward strand.
TGCAACGATTCGGATGCCATTGAATATATAAAATCACAGGAGGGAATAAGAAGTTATGGGATTGAGTGAAGTACAGAAGAAGGAACGGTCAGAGTATCTGGAGAAGCATCTGATCATCACGGAGTGTTCTCAGCGTAAGCCTTACGCATTCATCAGCTATGCCAGTGACAACTGGGAGGCGGTGTTCAAGTCAGCCGTGGTGCCCATGCAGAGACAGTATGGCCTGCGGGTGTATGCGGACAGGGCTTTTGATAAGGTGAACGACAAATGGATCGTGCCCATGCTGCGCAACGCGCGGGGGACGGATGTGTTCGTGGCGTTCATCAGTCAGAGCTATATTGAGAGCTACGCCTGCTTTCTGGAGCTGCTTACTGCGGTAAACAACAGAAAACAGATCGTGTTTGTATCGCTGGGGGATCAGCTGCGTCTGGGAGATACGACCGATCTGCCGGTGATCGAGCGGGGAGCGAAAAACGAGATCCTCAATCAGGGGGCAAACCTCTCCACGAACACCAATAATACGTCCAACGATATTATGCGGGCCATGAAGTCGGCTTACACCAGCATGTCCACCCTGCTGGAACAGGACGCTCTGTCCAGGTATGATATTTCGGACGCATTTATCAACTTTTTCCGGGACGCCGCCATCAACCGTAAGACCATCCATGATCTGGGAGCGGTGCGGCGGACGATCAAGTCGGTCAGCCGGGATGTGTTCGACAAGTCGCTGATTATGGAACCGGGTCCTGTGCCTGCGCCGGCCCCTGCGCCTGTATTGGATCCTGAACCTGTGCCGGATCCCGCGCCTGTACCGGATCCTGAACCTGTGCCGGATCCCGCGCCTGTATCGGATCCTGAACTCGTGCCAAATCCTACGCCCGTGCCGGATCCTGTGCCTGAGCCGGATCCTGAACCCGTGCCGGATTCCACGCCTGTACCGAAACCGCTGAACGTCAAGCTGATCGGTGGCATTGCGGCAGGGGCCGTAGTTCTTGTGGTGCTGTTGTTCGCCCTGCTGGGCGGCTCCGGCAAGGTTACGGATCAGCCTTACACCATGACCGACGGAAATTCCGATATATATTCAGGTCTGTATACCGGAGAGTGGGATAAGAAAAACGAACGGCCGAACGGAACCGGCACCTTTGTTCTGGATGATGACGCAGGCACCTATGAAGGTGAATGGGTCGACGGCGTCGCCGAAGGCCAGGGCACGATCACATGGGACAGCGGAAGTCATTATGAAGGCGAATGGAAAGACGGCATGCGAAACGGCCAGGGGACCTATACCTCTACAGAGGGAGATGGTTATGTCTACGAAGGCGAATTTAAAAACAATGAGCGTTCAGGCAACGGCACCATGACCTGGGAAGACAGCAGGGACGGAAGTTCCTGTGTCTATGAAGGCGAATTCAAAAACGATGAATATTCAGGTAAAGGCGTTTTGACCTGGAAAAAAGATGGAGAAGTGACCGGTACCTATGAAGGGGACTTTGCTGACGGCTGGATCAACGGAAGCGGTACCTATACATGGCCCAGTGGCATGTCCTATAAGGGTGAGGTAAAGAACGGAAAAATGGATGGCAAGGGTGTTTTAACCTACGCAGACGGCAGTGTCTATGAGGGCGAATTCGTACACGGCCAGAAAAACGGCGAGGGCATTTGGACCAAAGCGGACGGCACCGTAGTGACCGAGAACTGGATCAATGGCAGGGTGGTTGAGACGCTTACCCTTGAAGAAGGAACCTACACAGGCAGCGTGACCGACGGGAAACCCGACGGACAGGGGAAGATGGAGTATACGAATGGCCAGGTCTATGAGGGTGAGTGGAAGGACGGCGTCCGAAGCGGACAGGGGCGCTGCACCTGGCCTGACGGCGGTTATTACGACGGCGAGTGGGCAAATGATAAATGGAACGGTCAGGGAACGAACTACATGGGAGGCAGCAAGGATGTTAATTTTTATGTAGGCGGATTTACGGATGGTAAACGGGACGGCCACGGTATTTTTACCTGGGCAAACGGTGATTCCGTTGAGACAGAATGGGTAAATGGCGTGATGAATGGGAAAGGCACCTATACCTGGTCCAACGGCACGGTTGGAACAGGCGAATGGGTGGACGGCGAGTGGGACGGTGAGTGGACCTTCACCTATGCCAACGGTTCCGTAGAGACCGTACAATATGATCACGGCACGAGGCTGGAGTAATGATCTGTCCTCGTCAGGCTGACATGGGCGAATGTGTAAAAAGCAGGCTTGATGCATCTTTGTAAAATACGGTGCGGGAGGATGGTTGAAATCCTCCCGCATTTGTGTTAAGACCGGCAAAAGCCCTGGATCACAGAGGTCCAGGGCGCAGACCCCTCACTTCGTGAATGGTAACAGTACTGGTTCGAAATCGTGTCATAATCGGTTCAGATACGTTGACGCGGTTGAATCGATTTGCTATAATAAAACCATCAAGGAGAATGAAGGAGACGGCAGTATGCTTTTTCGGGAAAGTGAGACCATGGAGTTGAAAGAAACTGTCACGGACGAAATCAAAAAGGAAATCATTGCTTTTGCCAACTGTGACGGCGGAAAACTGTATATTGGCGTTCAGGACGATGGCACGGTAATCGGGGTGGACGATCCTGACAGCGTATCCCTGCAAATCAGCAATATGATAAGGGATGCGATCAAGCCGGACGTAACCATGTTCCTGCATTACAAAACCATGGAAGAAGACGGAAAAGAAATCGTCGCTGTGGATATTCAGCGCGGAACAGACCGACCTTATTATCTTGCAAAGAAAGGGATGCGTCCGGAGGGCGTATATGTCAGGCAGGGTTATTCCTCGGTTCCGGCTACTGATGCGGCAATCCGCCGTATGATTAAGGAAACGGATGGGGACCGCTTTGAAGCGATGCGCTGTCTGAACCAGGAACTCACATTTGAAGTCGCAGGAAAAGAATTTGAGCTTCGGAATGTGGAATTTGGCCCACAGCAAATGCGTACTTTGAAGCTGGTCGATCATGAAAACCTTTACAGCAATCTGGGTTTGCTTCTGTCCGACCAGTGCGTCCATACGATCAAGGCCGCTGTTTTTCAGGGAACAGACCAGATGGTATTCAGGGACCGCCGGGAATTTGGCGGGTCGCTGCTGCGTCAGATGAACGAAGTATATGATTTTATTGACTTCCGCAATCAGACCCGTGCGACCATAGAAAAACTGCTGAGGATTGACGTCAGGGACTACCCTGAAACCGCTGTCAGGGAAGCATTGCTGAATTTACTGGTCCACAGAGATTATTCCTTCAGTGCCAGCGCACTTATCAGTATTTATACGGATCGGATCGAATTTGTGTCCATTGGCGGGTTGATGCCGGGGATTGACCTGGAAGATATTATGGTAGGTATTTCCGTATGCCGGAATCAGGATCTTGCGAATGTGTTTTACCGTTTGCGTTTGATTGAGGCTTATGGTACTGGAATGAGAAAAATTATGAGGGCATACGAAGGCATGGAAGAAAAACCTGTGATTGAAACCACAAAAAATGCCTTTAAGATCATACTGCCGAACAGGAACGCAAAATATGAAAAAGGCACGGAACCTGCGTTTTCGGCAGAGCCGTTGGAAAATGTTCCTGTTGTCGCACCGCTTGGTGACAGAGAAGAAAAAGTGCTGGAATATGCCCGGACGCATGGAGCTGTTACAAGAAACGATGTAATCGGATTGCTTGAGGTGAGTGCGTCCACTGCTGCCAGAGCCCTGAAAAAGCTGGTAAAAAGCAACCTGTTAAGGCAGAATGGAAAAGCAAGAAGCACCAACTATACCATTGTAAAATAACCAAACTATATGCCGCATGTTACCTTTCACGGGGTGGGTGGTCTGCGCGCTGGGTCTCTGTGCTCTGCGCTCGTATGGAATGTATCGGACACCGAAGCCGTTTTGTCCGTCTCATTCGGACAGGTTTGTTCGTCTGCGACGGACAAAACGGCTCCGATGTCCGCTCCAGTCCACACAGCGCCGCAGAGCACAGAGGTCCAGCGCGCAGACTCCACCCCCACCCCCGTGAAAAGGAACTGCCGCACAATCGACGGGATCCGACATTTCTCCCTGCAGTTGAAATCCTCCCGCGTTTGTGTTAAGATAGGTCGCATGGATGCGGAACTGGAAAACAGCATGACGGTGTCCGGATGTGCTTTCAGACACAGGGCATGATGGAGACGGATGCGGAACTGGAATAAGGAGAACACAGTGAAATGGAATAAATATACGCTGCTGACCACGACAGAGGCAGAGGATCTGATCAGCAGCATGATGATGGATGCAGGAATCGAAGGAATCGAGATTGAGGACAAGGTTCCGTTGTCGGAGAAGGACAGATCTCAGATGTTTGTGGACATCCTTCCGGAAGGACCTGCGGACGACGGGATCGCCCGGATCAGCTTCTATCTGGAGCCGGAACAGGACAACGGAGCGATCCTGGCGGCGGTGCAGGAAGGGCTGGACGAGATCCGGGGCTGGGGCGTGGACGTGGGCGCCGGGACGATTGAGGCCTCCCAGACCGAGGATAAAGACTGGATCAATAACTGGAAAGAGTATTTTCATCAGTTCTATGTGGACGATATCCTCATCACTCCTTCCTGGGAACCGGTGAAGTCGAAGGACCAGGGGAAGCTTCTGATCCAGATCGATCCGGGGACTGCTTTTGGTACGGGAATGCATGAGACGACCCAGCTCTGCATCCGGCAGATCAAAAAATATGTGACGGAAGAGACGGTCCTTCTGGATGTGGGAACCGGAAGCGGCATCCTTTCGATTGCAGCGCTGAAGCTTGGGGCAAAGCGTGCGCTGGGTACGGATCTGGATCCCTGTGCAATCAGCGCATCGAAGGAAAACATGGAAGTAAACGGCATCCCTGCAGAGAAATTTCGCGTACTGGAAGGCAATCTGATAGACGACCGCAGGATACAGGAGCAGGTGGGATGTGAGCAGTACGATATGGTCACTGCAAATATTCTGGCGGAAGTACTGGTGCCGCTCACGCCGGTGATTGTGCAGCACCTGAAAGAGGGCGGCATTTATATCACTTCCGGCATTATTGAAGAGAAAGAAACGGTGGTTGCAGATGCGGTCCGGGAGGCGGGGCTGGAGATTCTCGAAGTGACGCATCAGGGTGAATGGGTGTCTGTGACGGCGCGAAAGAACTGACGGAGAGAGCATGCATCATTTTTTTATTGAGCCTTCCCAGGTACATGAGGATGAGATCGAGATTCTGGGCGGGGATGTGAATCATATCAGAAATGTCCTGCGCATGAAGGCAGGAGAGGAGCTCGTCATAAATGACGGATACGGCAATGAATATGGATGCTGGCTTCATCGATTTACGGATACGGCAGTTTATGCAAAGATCCTGGAAAAGAGGCGGGTGGCTTCTGAACTGCCGTCCCGGATCACGCTGTACCAGTGTCTTCCCAAGGGGGACAAGATGGAGCTGATCATTCAGAAGGCTGTGGAGCTGGGAGTGTCTGCCGTGGTCCCGGTGGCGTCCAGAAGATGTGTGGTGAAGCTGGATGCAAAAAGAGAGGGCAATAAGAGGAAGCGCTGGCAGGCGGTGGCAGAGAGCGCGGCAAAGCAGTCCGGACGGGCGCTGATCCCTCAGGTGGGGCCGGTCACCGGCTTTGCAGATGCGCTTACACAGGCGCAGGAGCTGGATCTGTGCCTGATCCCCTACGAATGTGCCGGGGAACTTCTGGGAGATATCCGCAGGAGCGCCATGGAATGTACAAGGGAGCTTCTTGGAAGTGTACAAAAAGGGCAGTCCATCGGTATCTTTATTGGACCGGAGGGCGGTTTTGAAAAAGAAGAGGTGGAAGCTGCCATGGGAATGGGGGCGCAGCCTGTTTCGCTGGGAAAACGGATTCTGAGAACGGAGACGGCAGGATTGTGCATTCTGTCGGTTCTGATGTTCTGGCTGGAGGAATAAGAGTATGGAAGCATATCTGGATAATTCGGCTACGACCCGCTGCATGGAGTGTGTGACGGACAAAATGGTCCGCGTCATGCGGGAGGACTACGGAAATCCGTCTTCACTCCATGCCAGGGGAGTGGAGGCGGAGCATTATATTAAGGAAGCAAAAGCGTTTTTTGCAGAAAATCTGAAGGTCAGCGAAAAAGAGATTTATTTTACGTCCGGGGGTACGGAGTCCAATAATCTGGCAGTGATCGGCGCGGCGCTGGCCAATCAGAGGGCGGGAAAGCATCTGATCACCACGGATTTTGAACATCCGTCCGTGCTGAATGCCATGAAGTATCTGGAAGGACAGGGTTTCCGGGTGACGTACCTTCCGGTGGACCGGGATGGCGTCGTGCCGCTTCAGGCGCTTCAGGAAGCCCTCTGCCCGGAGACGATTCTGGTCTCCGTCATGTATGTGAACAATGAGGTCGGAGCAGTACAGCCGATCCGTGAGATCGCCCGGATTCTGAAAGGGCAGGAAAAGAAGATCCTCTTTCATGTGGATGCGATCCAGGCATATGGAAAATACCGGATTCATCCGGGAAGAGAAGGGATTGATCTTCTGTCCGTCAGCGGACACAAGATCCACGGTCCCAAGGGAATCGGCCTTCTCTACGTTCAGGAGAAGGTGAAGATCCGCCCGATCCTTTTCGGCGGAGAGCAGCAGAAGGGGCTTCGCTCCGGCACGGAAAATGTTCCGGGGATTGCGGGAATCGCAGAAGCCGCCAGAGCGTGCTACGTGGAGCTGGATGAAAAAGTGGACCGGCTGTACTGCCTGAAGGACCGCTTTACGGAAGGGATACGGAAACTGGATCAGACCGTCATCAACGGCAGGACGGGCAGAGACAGTGCACCGCATATTGTGAGCGTCAGCTTTGCCGGCGTGCGCAGCGAGGTGCTGCTTCATGCACTGGAAGAGAAGGGAATCTATGTATCGGCCGGCTCCGCCTGCTCGTCCAACAAGCCGGCGGTCAGCCGGACGCTGAAGGCCATGGGAGTGGAAAAAGAGCTGCTGGGCAGCACGCTGCGCTTCAGCTTCAGCTTCGAGACCACGGAGGAAGAGATCGATCACTGTCTCGGCGCACTGAACGATCTTCTGCCCATGCTGCGCAGATACGTGCGGCGGTAGAAGGAGACCGGGCGGCCGGGCATCTGCTGCACCTGTGCAGAACTATAATAGGAGAATGAGACAATGTTTCAGGCATTTTTGATTAAATATGGAGAGATCGGCGTAAAGGGAAAGAACCGGTATGTGTTCGAGGATGCGCTGGTCGCCCGCATGAAAAGGGTACTGACCCCTGTGGACGGCACGTTTAAGATCACAAAGGAACAGGGGCGTATCTATGTGGAAGCAGAGGGTGCTTTTGATTATGAGGAGACGGTGGCGGCGCTTCAGAGAGTGTTCGGTATCGTAGGTATCTGTCCGGTGGTTCTGGCAGATGATAAAGGATTTGAAGCGCTTTCCCAGGATGTGATGCATTATATGCACCGGATGTACGAGGGGGCAGAGAAGACCTTCAAAGTCCACACCCGCAGAGCGAACAAGAATTATCCCATGACATCTCCCGAGGTCAATGAGGAGATCGGCGGACGGATTCTTGAAGAATTTCCGAATCTAAAGGTGGATGTGCACGATCCGGAGATTATGCTGCACATCGAACTGCGAAGCGGACATATCAACATCTATTCGGAAGTGATCCCGGGGCCGGGCGGCATGCCTCTTGGAACCAACGGACGTTCCATGCTGCTGCTGTCCGGCGGAATCGACAGTCCGGTGGCCGGATATATGGTGGCAAAGCGCGGGGTCTATATTGATGCAACGTATTTTCATGCGCCGCCCTATACCAGCGAGCGGGCGAAGGAGAAGGTCGTGGATCTGGCCAGGAAGATTGCGCGCTATACCGGCCCCATCCGGCTGCATGTCATCAATTTTACAGATATTCAGATGTATATCTATGACCATTGTCCCCACGATGAACTGACGATTATCATGCGCCGCTATATGATGCGGATTGCACAGAAGCTTGCAGAGGATACCGGATGCCTTGCGTTGATTACCGGGGAGAGTATCGGACAGGTGGCAAGCCAGACGGTTCCGAGCCTTGCAGCCACCAATGATGTGTGCACGCTTCCGGTATTCCGTCCGCTGATCGCATTTGATAAAGAGGATATTGTAACGATTGCAAAAAAAATCGATACGTATGAGACGTCGATCCTGCCCTATGAAGACTGCTGCACCACATTTGTGGCAAAACATCCGGTGACAAAACCGCAGGTGGAACGGATCCGGAAGTCGGAGCTTCTGCTTTCCGAAAAGATCGAAGCGATGGTGAGAGAGGCTCTTTCCACAGAAGAAGTCCTGGAGATTTCATAGTTGCGGGCATGAAAAAAGCTGCCGTCCTGTGCGGCAGCAGATTCCTGAGGATCCTTAATCAACGATATAGGGTGAAAGGACTTCAAGGATCTCGTCCACGTTGTTCTCAGAGTGGATATTCAACTCAATTGATTTGGACAGATCCAGACTGAAAATACCCATGATGGACTTGGCATCGATGACATAGCGTCCGGATACCAGATCAAAATCATTGTCAAATTTGGTAATCTCGTTGACAAACGCTTTCACTTTATCAATAGAGTTTAAAGAAATATGAACGGTTTTCATGATAACTCCTCCTTATTACTGTGTTATTCTAAGTAACATATTAAAGACTTGGAGGAAGAAAGTCAATGAAAAAATATGAAAAAATCGGGAGGAGCCATGAAAAAAGCGGCGCTGCACAATCTGGGCTGTAAAGTAAATTCCTATGAGACGCAAGCCATGCAGGAGATGCTCGAAGAGCAGGGGTATGAGATCGTGTCCTTTGAAGAAAAAGCGGATGTCTATCTGATTAATACGTGCAGCGTTACCAACATGGCGGATCGAAAATCACGTCAGATGCTCCACAGAGCCAGAAAACAGAATCCGGACGCTCTGGTGATCGCGGCAGGATGTTACGTGCAGTCAGCCGGAGAAACGCTTCTTAGAGATTCCTCTGTGGACATTCTGATCGGAAATAATGAAAAGGCCAGGCTTCCGGGGATACTGAAAGAGTGGGAAGAGAGTCATGCGGCGTTTCATATCCACAGTATGACACATGAAAAGCGGTATGAGGATATGCGTATTGAGAAAACATCCGAGCATACAAGGGCGTATATGAAAATTCAGGACGGATGCGACCAGTTCTGCGCTTATTGTATTATTCCTTATACAAGAGGACGGGTCCGCAGCCGGAGTATTGCGGATATTCTTACAGAGGCACAGAGTCTGGCGGCACACGGATACCAGGAGGTGGTGCTTACGGGAATCCATCTGGATTCCTATGGAACAGACCTTCCGGACGGAGATCTGTTAACTGCAGTAAGAGCGGTGGCGAAGATTGACGGGATCCGGAGAATCCGGCTTGGTTCTCTGGAGCCAAGAATCATGACGGAAGAGTTTGTGCGGGAGCTGGCCTCTGTGGAAAAACTGTGTCCCCATTTTCATCTGTCCCTGCAAAGCGGCTGTGACGCGACGCTTTGGCGTATGAACCGGAAGTATGATACGCAGGAATTTCGGGCATCCTGTGAACGACTGAGAAACTGTTTTGACCATCCGGCGCTTACGACGGATGTAATGGTTGGATTTCCGGGAGAGACGCAGGAAGAGTTTGCACAGACATTAGAGTTTCTGAAAGAAATCCGGTTTTATGAGATGCATGTGTTCAAATATTCCAGGAGAAAGGGAACGAAAGCGGACCGGATGGAAGGGCAGGTGCCGGAACCGGTCAAGACGTTAAGAAGCGATATCCTGCTGAAGCTTACGCAGGAACAGAGTATTGCCTATAGAAAACGGCTGATCGGAAAAACTCTGGAAGTACTGATGGAAGAGCCGTATGAAAAAGACGGGATCACATATCAGATCGGCCATACAAAGGAATATGTAAGGGTTGCAGCTGCAGGGAAAACATCGCTTTCAAACCGGATGGTGCATGTAAAAGTGGAAAAATTTCTGGAAAATGATGTGCTGTACGGCGTTTTGACAAATGCCGACAGAAAATAGGCATTGAATTTATGGACAGATTATAGTAAACTGATGGTAGAGTAGGTAAAGAATATCTGTTGATACGAAGCAGGCGGAAGATGCATTTTAAAAGCGGCAGCAGCGCGGCATACTATCATTGAGGACGGGGTACTATGAAAAAATTGGAGAACACACAGTATTTTAAGATTCAATCTGACCAGGAGCTGCAGGTGGGCGAAGTACTCCATATGGTCTACCAGGCGATGACAGAAAAAGGGTACGATCCGGTGAATCAGATCGTCGGTTATATCATGTCTGGTGATCCGACTTATATTACCAGTCATAAGGGTGCCAGAAGCCTGATTATGAAAGTGGAGCGGGATGAGCTGGTGGAAGAGCTTTTAAGAGTGTATGTGGACAAAACAGTAAAGGAATGAAAGACTTATGCGGATCATGGGCCTTGATTACGGTTCCAGAACGGTTGGCGTTGCAGTCAGTGACAGGCTTCTTATTACTGCTCAGGGGGTTGAGACTGTCTGCAGGACAAAGGAGAACAAACTCCGGCAGACGCTTGCCCGGATTCAGGCATTGTGCGAAGAATACGACGTAGGGGAAATCGTACTGGGTCTTCCCAAAAATATGAATAATACCATAGGAGACAGGGCTGAGAAATCGCTGGAATTTGCAGAGATGCTGAAGAAGCGGACAGGCCTGCCTGTTGTTATGTGGGATGAACGCCTGACAACCGTAGCGGCGAACCGGACGCTGATGGAGACCGGCGTGCGCAGAGAACACAGAAAAGAATATATTGATCAGATCGCGGCAGTGTTTATTCTGCAGGGATATCTGGACAGGAACAGTAAAGGAAAGTGAAAGACAGAATGGAAAAGCTGATTTTTCAGGATGAGAATGGGGAGGCTGCGGAGTTTTTTGTGGTGGAGCAGACCCGCGTCAATGGAAGAAATTATCTTCTTGTGGCGGACTCGGAGGAGGAAGACGGAGAATGCCTGATCTTAAAGGATCTGGCAGAGGATAAGGACAAAGAGTCTCTGTACGAGATCGTGGAGGATCAGGAGGAGCTTCATGCGGTGTTGAGCATTTTTGAACAGCTTCTGGAGGACGTGGAACTTACAGAATAGTTGCAGGGTGGGATACAATATGCAGTTGGACAGGGAAGGATTTGAAAAGCTGCTCAGGGAAAAGGGACTGAAGGTAACTGCTCAGAGGGTTGCCGTACTATCGGCGCTTTCTAAAGAAACGGACAGCCATCTGACTGCAGAAGAAATCTATGAACGGGTAAAAGCAGGCAGTCCGGAGATTGGGCTTGCTACAATATACAGGACGATTCAGATGCTTCTGGAGCTGAAGATCATTGACAGGATCTATCTGGATGACGGATATGTGCGGTATGAACTGGGGCATGTCTATGAGGACGAAGACAGCCATCACCATCATCACCTGATCTGTGTGAAATGCGGCCGTGTCATGTCCTTTCAGGGAGATCTTCTGGAGGAATTTGAAAGGAGGATGGAGGAAAAGACCGGATTTCGGATTCAAGATCATGATGTAAAGCTTTATGGGTATTGTGCGGATTGTCTGAAGAAAAAGACGTGAGACTATAAACAGTAACAGGAGGTTATTTATTTGAAAAATGTAAACAATTCAAAATTACGTATCATTCCGTTGGGCGGACTGGAGCAGATCGGAATGAACATTACTGCCTTTGAGTTCGAAGACAGTATTGTTGTTGTGGACTGCGGACTGGCATTTCCGGAGGACGACATGCTGGGAATCGATCTGGTGATTCCGGATGTGGCTTATCTGAAGCAGAATCTGAGTAAAGTAAAGGGATTTGTCATTACTCACGGGCATGAAGACCATATTGGAGCGCTGCCGTATATCCTGAAGGATATCAATGTTCCGGTTTACGCCACCCGTCTGACCATCGCTCTGATTGAAGGAAAATTGAAAGAACACAACATGCTGAAGACGACCAAGCGGAAGGTGGTAAAACACGGACAGTCCATCAATCTGGGACAGTTCCGGATTGAATTTATCAAGACCAACCACAGTATTGCGGATGCTTCGGCGCTTGCCATCTATTCTCCGGCAGGTACGGTTGTACACACGGGAGACTTTAAGGTGGATTATACGCCGGTGTACGGTGACAGTATTGATCTGCAGCGTTTTGGAGAGATCGGGAAAAAAGGCGTTCTGGCGCTGATGTGCGACAGTACCAATGCAGAACGTCCAGGTGTGACCATGTCGGAAAAGAGTGTGGGTCGGACCATGGATGCGCTGTTTACGGAGCACTGCAATTCCCGTATTATCGTGGCGACTTTTGCGTCCAACGTGGACCGGGTGCAGCAGATCATCAATTCTGCGTACAAGCATAATAAAAAAGTGGTGGTGGAAGGCCGCAGTATGGTCAACGTCATTACAACAGCGGTAGAACTGGGATATATCCGGATTCCGGACCATACGCTGATCGATATTGAACAGCTTCATAACTATCCGCCGGAGGCGACCGTCCTGATCACGACGGGAAGCCAGGGAGAGTCTATGGCGGCTTTGTCCCGGATGGCGCAGAATCTGCACAGAAAGGTTCACATCATGCCGGGCGACACGGTGATTTTCAGCTCCAATCCGATCCCGGGAAATGAGAAGGCAGTATCAAAGGTGATCAATGAGCTTTCAGCGAAGGGAGCCAACGTGATCTTTCAGGACGCTCATGTGTCCGGACATGCATGTCAGGAAGAGATCAAGCTGATCTACTCTCTGGTTCATCCCAGATATGCGATTCCCGTGCATGGAGAATACCGGCATCTGAAGGCGCAGGCATCCATTGCGGCACAGCTTGGCATCGAGAAAGACCATATCTTTGTGCTCCAGTCCGGAGATGTGATGGAGATGGATGCAGAGGGCGCGAAGGTGGTGGATAAAGTCCATACCGGGGCGATTTTCGTAGATGGCCTGGGCGTCGGCGATGTGGGAAATATCGTGATGCGCGACCGACAGCATCTGGCGGAGGACGGCATCATGATTATTGCGCTGACTTTGGAAAAAGGCGGCAATGTGCTGCTGTCAGGGCCGGATATCGTATCCCGGGGTTTTGTTTATGTGAGAGAATCGGAAGACCTGATGGAGCAGGCGCGGGCCGTCGTCTATGATGCGGTGGAAAAATGCCTGGACCGTAATATTACAGACTGGGGCAAGATGAAGAATGTCATGAAAGACGCTCTTAGTGATTACATCCGTAAAAAGACCAAGAGAAATCCGATGATTCTTCCGGTTATTATGGAAGTATAGACAACAGAGAATGCCAATCATTCAATTTGATAAATGGAAGTGAGAGAAAATGGATACAATCAATGATAAAGTGGAGGAACTCGTATCTGCTATCCAGGAAAGTACCGAATATCAAAACTTTCAGGAGGCAGAGAGAGAGGTGCAGAAAGTACCGGGACTGGCAGAAAAGATCAGAGAATTTTGCTGGAAGAATTATGAGCTTCAGAACAGCGGCGCAGAAGACCTGTATGAACAGCTGGAAGCGTTTGAAGATCAGTATAAAGTGTTCCGGAGGAATCCGGTGGTGGAGCAGTATCTGGAACATGAATTACGGATGTGCCGTATCCTTCAGCAGATCAATGCAAGGCTTACAGGCATATTGGATCTTGTGATCTGAAGGGACCGTGTCGGGAGAACGCTGGTCTTTTGAAACATAGAAGAGAAACCATGCGTCCATCCGGTATGAGATGTATGGCAGGATAAGGAGACACGATCATGAATGTACAAAAGGCAATGCTGTCAATCGGACTGTTCCTGCTGAGATGTTCCATTGTTATACTGGTCATTGTGGGAATCTATAAGCTGGGGGAGTATGCTTACACGTGCGGCTACAGTATTGTGGCGGATACGGCGGCAGAGCCTGAGCCGGGAAGAGATATGAGAATAGCTCTGACCGATGACATGACAACAAAAGAAGTAGCACAGCTTCTGGAACGCAGGGGACTGGTTCGTGATGCGGATATATTCTGGATTCAGTTGAAAATCAATAAATATGAAGATCGTTGGAGGTCAGGAGAATATGTTCTGAATACCTCCATGACACCTGAAGAGCTGATGCGGGCTCTGGCGGGAGAGCTGGAAGAAGAGGAAGAGGAAGAAGAGGAATGATCGCAGGAGAACGGATGACCGCATATATTAACTCCCTGTATCCGGGTAATACAGAGCTTCTGGACCAGGTGGAAGAAGAAGCGCTGGAATCCGGAGTGCCGATCATCCGGAAAGAGACACAGAGCCTGCTTCGGTTCCTGCTCGGAGCGTGTCGTCCGATGAAGATTCTGGAGGTTGGTACAGCAGTCGGTTTTTCGGCTCTTTTCATGAGTGAATATGCGCCGGAGGGATGTCGGGTTACTACGATCGAGAAATATGAAAAGAGAATTCCGGTTGCGAGGGATAATTTTGCCCGTGCGGGAAAGTCGGACTGCATCACCCTGCTTTACGGGGATGCCATGGAGATTCTTAAAGGTCTGGAAGAAAGCTATGATTTTATCTTTATGGATGCGGCAAAGGGACAGTATCCGGGATATCTGCCGGAGGTTTTAAGACTCCTGACGCCCGGGGGGCTTCTGGTGTCCGACAATGTACTGCAGGATGGAGATATTATAGAGTCCCGGTTTGCAGTGGAACGCAGGAACCGCACGATTCATGCAAGGATGCGGGAGTACCTGTATATGCTGACGCATTGCGAAGAGCTTACCACCTCTGTCCTGACAGTTGGCGACGGTGTGACCGTCAGTGTGAAAAATCAGAACAGACCGGAACAGAAAGCGGGAGAAGTATGAACAGACATCCGGAACTTTTAATCCCGGCAAGCAGCCTGGAAGTATTAAAGACAGCGGTCACATTTGGTGCAGATGCCGTCTATATCGGTGGGGAAGCATACGGCCTGCGTGCCAAAGCAAAGAATTTTTCCATGGAGGAGATGGCAGAGGGGATTCGTTTTGCTCACGGACAGGGAGTAAAGGTCTATGTGACTGCGAATATTCTGGCACATAACAGGGATCTTGCCGGAGCAGAAGATTATTTTAAAGAACTGAAAAAGATCAGGCCGGATGCGCTGATTATTGCGGATCCGGGGCTGTTTCTGACTGCCAGAGAGGTATGTCCCGATATTGATATCCATATTTCCACACAGGCAAATAACGTGAACTACAGAACCTTTCAGTTCTGGCAGGAGCAGGGAGCCAGCAGGGTGGTGACAGGCAGGGAGCTTTCACTTCAGGAAATACGGGAGATCCGTGAACACATTTCGGACAGTCTGGAGATTGAGACTTTTGTACATGGAGCCATGTGTATCTCTTATTCGGGAAGGTGCCTGATGAGTAATTATCTGACAGGAAGGGATGCGAATCAGGGAGCATGTACTCATCCATGCAGGTGGAAATACTCCGTAGTGGAGGAGACGCGGCCTGGAGAATATATGCCGGTCTATGAGAATGAACGGGGAACGTATATTTTTAATTCCAAAGACCTCTGTATGATCGAACACATTCCGGATCTTGTCGATGCGGGCATCGACAGCCTGAAGGTAGAGGGGCGGATGAAGACGGCGCTGTATGTGGCGACGGTGGCGCGTACCTACCGGAAAGCTTTGGATGATTACAGGAAGGATCCGGCTCTGTATCAGGAACATATGCCCTGGTATCAGAAACAGATTACGGGATGTACGTATCGGAGGTTTACAACAGGATTTTTCTATGGAAAGCCGGATGAGCATGCGCAGGTCTATGACCAGAATACCTATGGCAGGGATTATACCTATCTGGGAATTGTTGGGGAAACGGACGGCAGCGGCCGCTGCAGGATTGAACAGCGCAATAAATTTTCGGTGGGTGAGACCATAGAAATCATGAAGCCGGACGGCAGGGATGTAGAAGTGAAAGTGAAAAGCATTCAGGATGCGGAGGAAGGCGAATATCAGGAAAGCGCTCCCCATTCCAGACAGGATTTGTGGGTGACGCTCAGTCGTGTCCCGGATCCGATGGATCTGCTGCGCCGTAGGGAATTGTAAATCCTGAAAAAGAAGATGGAAGTGGAAAGGCACTTTCGTGGATTTTTTACATAAGATGTATTAAATATCCACTGAGGTGTCTTTTTTGAAGGCTTTTCCGAAACCTCTTACGGCGGAAGAAGAGAAAGATTGTTTGGTGAGGTATAAGGGAGGGGACGAAGAGGCACGTCAAATTCTGATCGAATATAATCTGCGCCTCGTAGCCCATATTGTGAAAAAGTACCAGTCATCCGAGGACGATATGGAGGAACTGATCTCCATAGGGACCATCGGTCTGATCAAGGCAGTGGACACCTTTGACCATGAAAAGGCAAGTAAACTGGCAACATACGCGGCAAGATGTGTGGAAAACGAGATTCTCATGTATATGAGAGTGAAAAAAAAGCTGCAAAGAGAATCTTCCTATTACGAACCAATCGGCACGGACAAGGAAGGGAATGAGATTCAGCTACTGGATATCATGGAAAGCAAGGAGCCAACGGCGCTGGAACAGATCGGCCTGAAGGACGATACGAAAAAAGTCTACGGTCTTCTGGAAAAAATTCTGTCAGAGAGAGAACGGCAGGTTGTCATCATGCGCTACGGACTGTACCACGGCAGAGAATATACCCAGCGGGAGATTGCGCAGAAGCTCGGGATCTCCCGCTCTTATATCAGCCGCATCGAAAAAAATGCCATAAACCGGCTGAAAGAGTATTTCCGGGATTGATTTCCCGGAAATCGTGTGCTATACTCATAGAACGTCTGATATCTGGAATGCATATCGCAGAGTTTTTCCAAATACAATTCCATAGAAAGAGATTATGTTCAGTTCAATTTTATCATCGACAGTCATCGGCATTGAAGCGTATCCGATTCAGGTGGAAGCGGATATCTGTGACGGACTGCCTCAGTTCTGCATGGTGGGGGATTTGTCTCCGGAGGTGAGAGAAGCGGCAGACCGGGTTCGTACGGCTCTGCGCAATACACGGATTTCCTTTCCGCCGAAGAAAATCACAGTGAACCTGTCACCGGCACATATAAGAAAGGAAGGGACCGGCTTTGACCTTCCCGTGGCGGTTGCCCTTCTGACGGCAATGGGGATCATACCGGAGGAGCATGTCAGAGGAGTACTGGTCATGGGAGAAGTCGGTTTGAGCGGAAAAGTCCGGCCGGTGAGCGGAGTACTGCAAAGTGTTATGATGGCAAAAAAACTTGGCTGCGGACTGTGCCTGGTGCCTGGAGAAAATGCGAAAGAAGGGGCGGCGGTTCATGGAATATCGGTGATCGGAGTGGATACGCTTCAGGAAATGCTGGAGTGCCTTCTGTCGAAAGAGACATGGATGGAACGCGCGGAGCATCCGAAAGAATGGGAGGCGGGAGAGAGCATATGCAAGGAGGACTTCAAAGAAATTAACGGGCAGGAGGGAGTGCGCCGCGCGGCGGAGATCGCGGCTGCAGGCATGCATAATTTTCTGATGATCGGAAGTCCTGGAGCAGGGAAGACCATGATTGCCAGAAGGATGCCGACCATACTGCCCAGACTGACGCTTCAGGAGAGCCTTGAAATTTCTAAAGTCTACAGTGCCTGCGGGCTTCTGACAGGGGAGGAAGGCCTTGTCAGGAACCGTCCCTTTCGGGCGCCTCATCATACGGTGTCTGCCGTTGCACTGGCGGGAGGCGGAAGAAAAGTAAAGCCTGGAGAGATCAGCCTTGCCACAAGAGGCGTGCTTTTTCTGGACGAGCTTCCGGAATTTTCCAGAAGCGCATTGGAGATATTACGTCAGCCTATGGAAGAAGGGAAGGTCGTAATCAGCCGGGCAAGCGGTACCTGTGTATTCCCGGCGCATTTTCAGCTCGTCTCTGCAATGAATCCATGCAGATGCGGTTACTATCCGGACCGGGACCGCTGTCACTGCCTGCCGGGTGAGATCGGGCAGTACCTGCACCGAATATCCAGGCCGCTTCTGGACCGTATTGATATCTGTGCGGAAACTTCCAGAGTGGAATACCGGGAATTGACCGGAAACTGTGAGAATGAGAGTTCCGCAGATATCCGGATCCGCGTGGAAGCGGCGCAGAAGATACAGAAAGAGCGCTATCTGGACCTGGGATGGCAGTTCAATTCCCAACTTTCCGTGTCGGCAATCCGGTCCTTCTGTCTTCTGGGGCCTGAGGAGACGCGGGTGATGGAACTGGCATTTGAAAAACTGGAATTAAGTGCCAGAGCATATCATCGGATTCTTAAGGTGGCGAGGACGATCGCAGATCTGGAGGGGGAGAAAAGGATCCGGACAGACCATCTTCTGGAGGCCATCGGTTATCGTTCACTGGATCAGAGATTCTGGGGGAGGTAAAGCAGATGGGAAGAACAGAAAACGATAACCATAATAATAGAAGAAACATGACTGACAGAGCAGAAAACAGCATACAATATATCCGGCAGACGGATGAAGTTTATCCGGAAAAACTGCGCATGCACAGAGGAATGCCAAAAGGCCTCTATGTACTGGGCAGGCTGCCGGATCCGGACAGGCAGTCGGTGGCAGTTGTGGGCGCAAGGCGTTCCAGCCGGTACGGAGATGAGACTGCACGGTTTTTTGCACGGGAACTTGCACGTGAAGGCATACAGATCATCAGCGGCATGGCATGGGGCATTGACGGAATGGCACATGAAGGGGCGCTGGAAGCTGATGGAGATACCTTTGCAGTGCTGGGCTGCGGCGTAGATGTCTGTTATCCGTCGGGGCATGGAAGGCTGTATGAGAGATTGATAAAAAAGGGAGGCGTTCTGTCGGAACTTCCCTGCGGCATGCCTCCGAAACCAGGACATTTTCCTGCAAGGAACCGGATCATCAGCGGACTGTCAGATCTGGTGCTTGTAGTGGAGGCAAGGGAAAAAAGCGGTTCTCTGATCACGGCGGATCTTGCACTGGAGCAGGGAAAAGATGTATTCGCCGTTCCGGGAAGGGTTGGAGACGGACTGAGTCAGGGCTGTTTTAACCTGCTCAGACAGGGAGCCGGCCTGGCGGACAGTCCCCGCGCCATACTGGAGGCACTGGGAAGAAATACCGGACAGAACGCAGAGCCGGAGAAAGTTTTACTTGCAAAGGATGAAAATATCGTGTATAGTTGGATACGTTTACAGCCGGTTTCTCTGAATGAGATTGTAAAAAAGACCGGAATGCCTGTTCAGAAAGTACTGTCGCTTCTGGTTGGACTGGAGCTGAAGGGCTGCATCAGAGAGATTCGGAAGAATGATTATGTGAGAACAGATTGAGGACTACCAATGGCTAAATATCTTGTTATCGTGGAGTCACCTGCCAAGGTGAAGACTATTAAGAAATTTTTGGGTTCGAATTATGAGGTTATGGCTTCCAATGGACATGTAAGGGATATGCCTAAGAGCCAGCTTGGTTTTGACGTGGAAAATGATTATGAGCCAAAATATATTACGATTCGGGGGAAAGGGGATATCCTGGCGAAGCTGCGCAAGGCGGCAAAGAAGGCGGATAAAGTTTATCTGGCGACTGACCCGGACCGTGAGGGAGAAGCGATCTCGTGGCATCTGTCAAAAGCGCTGAACCTGGATGAGAAAAGGATATACAGGATTACTTTCAATGAGATTACAAAGTCTGCTGTGAAGGAGTCGATCAAGCATGCCAGGGGAATTAATCAGGACCTGGTGGATGCACAGCAGGCAAGGCGGATGCTGGACCGCATGGTGGGTTACCGGATCAGTCCTATCTTGTGGGCGAAAGTAAAGCGGGGATTAAGCGCAGGAAGAGTTCAGTCGGTGGCTCTTCGTCTGGTTGCTGACCGGGAAGAAGAAATCAATGCGTTTGTTCCTGAAGAATACTGGACTCTGGAGGCGGATTTTGACGTAAAAGGAGAAAAGAAGCCTCTGTCTGCGAAGTTCTACGGAACGACGGAGGAAAAGCTGGAAATTCATTCAAAAGAAGAGATGGACGAGATTCTCCGGGCGGTAAAAGAGGCGGAATTTTCCGTTACAGAGGTGAAGGACAGGGAACGCCTTAAAAAGGCTTCGCTGCCGTTTACAACCAGTACGCTTCAACAGGAGGCGTCAAAGGTGCTGAATTTTTCCACTTCCAAGACCATGAGGCTGGCGCAGCAGCTTTATGAAGGAATTGACATTGAGGGACAGGGAACGACGGGTATCATTACGTATCTGCGTACGGATTCCACCCGTGTTTCAGCAGAGGCAGCGGAAGCAGCGTCTGTTTATATCAAAGAGACATATGGGGAGAATTATCTTCCGCAGGAAAAAGGAAAAATAAAGAAAGAACCGGATAAGAAGATACAGGATGCCCATGAGGCGATCCGACCGACGGATATCCGGCGTGTTCCGGCCTCTTTGAAAGATTCGCTGTCCAGAGACCAGTTTCGGCTGTATCAGCTGATCTGGAAGCGTTTTACGGCAAGCCGCATGGCGGATGCCAGATATCAAACGACTTCTGTGAAGATTGACGGTAATGGATATCGGTTTACAGTGGCGGCTTCCACAGTTGCATTTGATGGCTTTATGTCGGTTTACGTACAGGATGAAGAGGAGAAAAGCAGGAACGCCAGTCTTGTAAAGGCAATCGGGAAGGATTCTGTGCTTACGCTGAAAGAACTGGAAGACAGACAGCATTTTACACAGCCTCCTGCTCATTATACAGAGGCGGCTCTTGTGAAGACCCTGGAAGAGCTTGGCATCGGAAGACCCAGTACCTATGCGCCGACGATCAGCACGATTATTGCCAGACGCTATGTGGCAAAAGAAGGACGGAATCTTTATCTGACCGAAATCGGAGAAGTGGTGAATCATATGATGAAACAGGCTTTTCCCAGCATTGTGGAGACAGATTTTACGGTCAATGTGGAATCGCTTCTTGACATGGTGGAAGACGGGAAGGTCGGGTGGAAGACGGTGGTCAGCAATTTCTATCCGGATCTGAATGAGGCAGTATGCCGGGCGGAAGAGGAACTTCAGAAGGTTCAGATTGCAGATGAAGTCAGCGATGTGATCTGCGAACAGTGTGGAAAAAACATGGTGATCAAATACGGTCCCCATGGAAAATTTCTGGCCTGCCCGGGTTTCCCGGACTGCAGGAATACGAAACCGTATCTGGAGAAGATCGGCGTGCCATGTCCGAAATGCGGAAAGGAGATTGTGCTTCGGCGCTCTGCCAAGGGTCGGAAATTCTACAGTTGCGAAGGGTATCCGGAGTGTGATTATATCTCCTGGAAAAAACCGGAGGCAGAGAAGGAAAAAATGACAGAAAATTCAAAATAGCAATTGAAATATGTCAGATATTATGCTAATATCCAAAGTGCGGCTGCGTTTGCAGCTGCACTTTGTTTTCGTATATCGGGACAGCGTCCGGAAATTGTCCGGGCGAATACGGGATGTGGATAGGAGATGACAGGATGAGTGTACAGTTATTGGATAAAACGAGGAAGATCAACCGGCTGCTGCATAACAACAGTTCCAGTAAAGTGGTTTTTAACGATATCTGCAGGATATTGTCGGAAATTCTGATGTCGAACGTGCTTGTGATCAGCAGAAAAGGAAAGGTACTGGGCAGCAGCCGTTTTGAGGGAGTAGAAGAACTGCATGAACTGATTGTGGGGCAGGTGGGGAGCAGAATTGATCCGCTCTTGAATGAGCGGCTTCTGGGAATTCTGTCCACCCAGGAAAACGTGAATCTTCGGACTTTGGGATTTGAGACAGACAACGTCAAAAGCTGCCGGGCGCTGGTCACGCCGATTGATATCGCGGGAGAACGGCTGGGTACGCTGTTCTTATACAAGCCAAAAGAAGACTACGACATTGATGACATTATTCTGAGCGAATATGGAACGGCAGTAGTGGGGCTTGAGATGATGCGTTCGGTGCATGAGGAGAATGCGGAGGAGGAACGCAGAAAACAGATTGTACGGTCTGCAGTCAGTACATTGTCTGCTACAGAACTGGAAGCGATTTTTCTGATCTTTCAGGAGATGAAGGGAGATGAGTGTACGCTGGTTGCGAGCAAAATTGCGGATAAGGCGGGGATCACCCGTTCTGTGATTGTCAATGCGCTGAGGAAATTTGAAAGCGCAGGGGTGATTGAATCCCGTTCGTCCGGCATGAAAGGAACCAGTATCCGGGTATTGAATGACTGCGTATTCGAGGAACTGGAACAGGCGCAGATTCATAAAGCAGATATGAAAATTATAAAGAAATGCTAAAAATTGAAAAAAACAAAATTTTCCCATTGACAATTTTGTTTTCCCGTACTAATATAATATCCAGAGATTAGCACTCGACCAAAGTGAGTGCTAATAACCTGCAACAGGACTATGTGAAGGAGGAATCATCATGAAATTAGTACCTTTAGGCGACAGAGTCGTATTAAAACAAAATGAGAAAGAAGAGACTACCAAATCCGGTATCATTCTGGCGGCAAAAGCACAGGAGAAGCCGGTAACGGCAGAAGTTGTGGCAGTCGGCCCGGGCGGAATGGTAGACGGCAAGGAAGTAACCATGCAGGTTAAACCCGGCGATCAGGTTATTTATTCCAAATATGCAGGAAATGAAGTAAAGCTTGATGAAGAAGAATATGTAATCGTAAGACAGAATGATATTCTTGCAGTTGTTGAATAATTGAAAGGAAGAGACAGGAGGAGATCAATCATGGCTAAAGAAATCAAACATGGCGTAGACGCCAGAGTCGCACTGGAAGCCGGTGTGAATAAACTTGCAGATACTGTAAGCGTAACGCTTGGACCGAAAGGAAGGAACGTAGTTCTTGACAAGCAGTTTGGAACTCCGCTTATCACCAATGACGGTGTGACCATCGCAAAGGAGATTGAACTGGAAGACGCGTTCGAGAACATGGGCGCACAGCTCGTAAAGGAAGTCGCTACCAAGACCAACGATGTGGCCGGCGACGGTACCACGACTGCAACAGTTCTGGCACAGGCGATGATCAATGAGGGTATGAAGAATCTGGCGGCAGGCGCAAATCCGATCATCCTGAGAAAAGGAATGAAAAAGGCAACAGATGCTGCGGTAGAGGCAATTGCAGGCATGAGCAGCAAAGTAACCGGCAAACATCAGATGGCAAGAGTTGCGGCGATTTCCGCAGGAGATGATGAGGTCGGCAATATGGTGGCGGATGCCATGGAAAAGGTGGCTAATGACGGCGTTATCACCATTGAAGAGTCCAAGACCATGAAGACCGAGCTGGATGTAGTGGAAGGCATGCAGTTTGACCGCGGATATATCTCCGCATATATGGCAACAGATACGGAAAAGATGGAAGCAGTTCTGGAAGATCCGTATATTCTGATTACAGACAAGAAGATCAGCAATATTCAGGAGATTCTTCCGGTTCTGGAACAGCTCGTTCAGTCCGGTAAGAAACTTCTCATCATTGCCGAGGATATCGAGGGTGAGGCGCTGACAACTCTGGTACTGAACAAACTGCGCGGCACCTTTACCGCAGTAGGAGTGAAGGCTCCGGGTTATGGAGACAGAAGAAAAGCAATGCTTCAGGATATTGCGGTTTTGACCGGCGGTACGGTGATCTCTGAAGAGGTCGGCCTGGAACTGAAGGATACGACGGTTGAGATGCTTGGCCGTGCAAAATCTGTAAAGGTTCAGAAAGAGAATACCGTTATCGTAGACGGCCTTGGAAATAAAGAAGAGATCGAGAACCGGATTAAGACGATCAAGACCGAGATCGATGCTACCAAATCCGAGTTTGACAAAGAGAAGCTTCAGGAGCGTTATGCGAAACTGGCAGGCGGCGTGGCAGTCATCCGCGTAGGAGCTGCTACCGAGACCGAGATGAAGGAAGCAAAACTTCGTATGGAAGATGCACTGGCAGCGACCAGGGCAGCTGTGGAAGAGGGTATCATCTGCGGCGGCGGCGCAGCTTACATCCATGCATCCAAGGATGTGGAGAAGCTGGTAGAGACTCTGGAAGGCGACGAGAGAACCGGTGCAAAGGTGATTCTGAAGGCGCTGGAGGCTCCGCTGTTCCATATTGCGTCCAACGCAGGACTGGAAGGCGCAGTGATCATCAACAAAGTGCATGAGGCTGAAAAAGGCATTGGCTTTGACGCGCTGAAGGAAGAGTATGTGGATATGGTAGAAGCAGGCATCCTGGATCCGGCGAAGGTGACCAGAAGCGCGCTGCAGAACGCAACCAGCGTTGCAGCTACCTTCCTGACCACGGAAGCATGCGTGGCCAATATCAAAGAGGAAGTTCCTCCGATGCCGGCAGGCGGCGGCGGAATGGGCATGATGTAATTCCGAACCAGTAAATAAAGAAAAGGGACTGTTGTGAAATACGTCCGCATCCGTGCGCTCAGCAACGCTGTTCGCACGGATGCGGACAAAAGAGCCGGTTCTGTATGTCTCAGGCGGACTTCAGAAGTTCGAATGGGGCAAACAGAACCGGCTCTCTTTTTCCATAAAATCCATTGACATAACGGATACGATCTGATAGACTGTTTTAAACTTACCATACATTTCTGATAATTTCCGGACATTGGCTATATGTTGGCAAAATAATAAATAATGATGAAAACAAAAGAAAGAGAGGAAGAAAAATGGGTAAAATTATCGGTGAAGGCATTACATTTGATGACGTTCTTCTGGTACCTGCCTATTCAGAAGTGATTCCCAACCAGGTTAATCTGGAGACCTGGCTGACGAAGACGATCAGGCTCAATATTCCAATGATGAGCGCGGGGATGGATACGGTTACAGAATACCGGATGGCGATTGCCATGGCAAGACAGGGCGGCATCGGTATTATTCATAAGAATATGTCTATTGAAGAACAGGCAGAAGAAGTGGATAAGGTGAAACGTTCTGAAAATGGTGTGATCACTGACCCGTTTTCTCTGACTCCGGAACATACGCTGGCGGATGCAGATGCATTGATGGGCAAGTACCGGATTTCCGGCGTACCCATAACAGAAGGAAAAAAGCTGGTGGGTATTATTACCAACAGGGATCTGAAGTTTGAGACGGATTTTACCAGGAAGATCAAAGAGTCCATGACATCTGAGAACCTGGTTACTGCACCGGAGGGGATTACTCTGGATGAAGCCAAGACGATTCTTGGGAAGGCAAGAAAAGAGAAGCTTCCGATCGTTGACAGGGATTTCAATCTGAAAGGCCTGATTACGATTAAGGATATTGAAAAACAGATTAAATATCCGCTGGCGGCAAAAGATGCGCAGGGCAGACTTCTGTGCGGCGCGGGTATCGGAATTACGGCAAACGTGCTGGAGCGCGCAAAAGCGCTGATTGAAGCACATGTGGACGTGCTGGTGCTGGATTCTTCTCATGGGCATTCTGCAAATGTGATCCGCTGCCTGAAGATGCTGAAGGAAGCGTATCCGGATATTCCGGTAATTGCCGGCAATGTGGCGACCGGAGCGGCAGCAAAAGCGTTGATCGAGGCGGGGGCAGATGCAGTGAAGGTTGGCATTGGGCCGGGTTCGATCTGTACGACCCGCGTGGTTTCCGGCGTGGGAGTTCCGCAGATCAGCGCGATTATGAACTGTTACGAGGTGGCGAAGGAATATGGAGTCCCGGTCATTGCAGACGGAGGCATCAAATATTCAGGAGATATCACCAAGGCGATTGCTGCAGGGGCAAACGTCTGCATGATGGGCAGCATCTTTGCAGGCTGTGATGAAAGTCCGGGATCCTTTGAGCTGTATCAGGGCAGAAAGTACAAAGTCTATCGCGGCATGGGTTCTATTGCTGCCATGGAGAACGGCTCCAAAGACCGGTATTTCCAGAACGATGCGAAAAAACTGGTACCGGAAGGCGTGGAAGGGCGCGTGGCGTATAAAGGTTTTGTGGAAGATACGATCTTCCAGCTTCTGGGAGGACTTCGCTCCGGTATGGGCCTGTGTGGGGCCGCAGACGTGGAGGCTTTGAAGACTACGGCGGAGTTTATGAAGATTTCGGCGGCTTCTCTGAAGGAAAGCCATCCCCATGATATTCACATCACGAAAGAGGCGCCGAATTACAGTGTGAATGAATAAGACAAAAGCCGGCTGCATCGGCTGACAAATGAGGACGCCCGCTGCGGGCAGGTATTCCTTTCAGACCCTGTCTGTGTTTGCAGGTCTTTTGGGAACAGCTGTCTGTAGCGGGCTGATTTTCAAACACCTTTTTGTTGTAAAAGAGCCGGATAGATGGTAAACTGATAGCGGTATGGATTTTCTGCATGGTCAAAGCCGGATCATGTGGAATGGAAAATGGAGTATGGAGGAGATCGCAGGTTATGAGGAAGACAAAGATTGTATGTACACTGGGACCGTCGACGGATAAGGAGGAGGTCCTGCGTCAGCTGATGCTGGAAGGCATGGCAGTCGCCAGAATGAATTTTTCTCACGGAAGCCATGAGGAGCAGAAAGTGAGGCTGGATGCAGTAAAAAAAATCCGTGAAGAGCTGGGACTTCCGGTGGCGGCGCTTCTGGATACAAAAGGACCGGAGATTCGGATCGGAGAAGTGGAAGGCGGAAAACTGGAACTGAAGGCGGGACAGACGTTTACGCTTACGGGTGAAGAGATTGTGGGTACGGCGGAGAAAGTGTCCATTACCTACAAGGAGCTGCACCAGGATGTCTGTCCGGGTGATTCTATCCTGATTGATGATGGGCTGATTGGGATGGAAGTGCTGCGCATGGAAGGGAAAGATATTATCTGCCAGGTGAAGAACGGCGGATTCATTTCCAACCGCAAAGGAGTGAACGTGCCGGGCGTGGAGCTCCGCATGCCCTTTGTAAGTAAAAAAGATTATGAAGATATTCTTTTTGCAGCGGAACAGGGATTTGACTATATTGCAGCGTCCTTTACCAGAACGGCGGAGGATATTCTGGAACTCCGCAGAATCTTGCAGGAGCATGACGGAGAAGGCATCCGGATCATTGCCAAGATTGAAAATATGCAGGGTGTGGAAAACTGTGCGGCGATTCTTCGGGTGGCGGACGGTATCATGATTGCCAGAGGAGATATGGGTGTGGAGATACCTCTGGAGGAAGTTCCGGTGATCCAGAAGAAACTGATCCGGCTGTGCATCAGCATGGACAAGCCGGTGATTACGGCGACGCAGATGCTGGATTCCATGATTAAGAACCCCCGTCCGACTCGTGCGGAGACTTCCGATGTATCCAACGCCATCTATCAGGGGACCAGCGCGATCATGTTGTCCGGGGAGACGGCTGCAGGCGCTTATCCGGTAGAAGCAGTGAAAACCATGGCGAGGATTGCAGAGCGTACGGAGAAAGATATTGATTATACGACAGAATTCAAACCCCGCAGACTGTCTCATCGTCCGGATGTGACAAATGCCATTTCTCATGCGACCTGTACGACTGCCATGGATCTGAAAGCGGCGGCTATTGTGGCTGTATCCAAGTCCGGTAAGACCGTAGGCAGCATTTCCAAATACCGTCCATCGGTGCCGATTATCGGCTGTTCCACAGAAGAAAGGGTGTGCCGTCAGCTGAATCTGTGCTGGGGCGTGGTGCCGATTCTGATGGAAGAGGAGGATACTGCAGATGAACTGTTTGATCATGCTGTGGAGAAGGCAGAGCAGAAGGGACTGATTAAGAGAGGAGAGCTGGCAGTTATTACAGCAGGTGTTCCTCTGGGAATGTCCGGTACGACCAATATGATCAAGGTGCATGTGGCAGGCAATACGCTGATTACGGGAAAAGGATGTAATAAACTGAAGAAATCCGGTAAAGTCTGTGTCTGCAGAAGCATGGAGGAACTGGAGAATAATTTCCGTCCCGGAGATATTCTGGTGGTGGAACAGACGACCAATGATATGATGAGTAAGTTAAAAGACGCTGCCGGTATCGTGACGGAGACCGGAGACCGCTACAGCCATGCGGCGATCGTTGGAATGGCGCTGGATATTCCTGTGATTGTGGCTGCGAGAAATGCAGGCAGTATTCTGAAATCAGGAACGTTTGTAACCATTGACGCAGAACAGGGCATCGTATACAGCGGAAAATAGGTACAGCATGGGCAGGATGAAGTATTACTGTCCATGTCTTTGAGAAAATAATACAGAATGAAGGGATATGATTATGAAACTTACGACGATTCGCGAATTATATAAAGACAGGGAATCGTATATTGACAGAGAGATCACGGTAGGCGGCTGGGTGCGCAGTGTGCGGGATTCCAAAAGCTTTGGGTTTCTGGTGCTGCACGACGGCAGTTTTTTTAATACGCTGCAGATTGTTTATCATGATACCATGGGAAATTTTGCACAGGTCAGCAGGCTGAATGTGGGAGCGGCGGTCATTGTGAGGGGAACGCTTGTTGCGACGCCTCAGGCGAAGCAGCCTTTTGAGATCCAGGCTGTGGAAGTGACTCTGGAAGGGGCATCGGCACCGGATTATCCGCTTCAGAAGAAGCGCCATACACTGGAGTATTTAAGAACCATGACGCATCTGCGTCCCAGAACGAATATGTTTCAGGCTGTGTTTCGGGTGCGTTCTCTGACTGCTTATGCGATTCACAGGTTTTTTCAGGAGCGGGGATTTGTCTATGTGCATACGCCGCTGATTACCGGAAGCGACTGTGAAGGTGCAGGAGAGATGTTTCAGGTGACGACCCTGGATCTTGAGAACATGCCGAAGACACCAGAAGGGGCTGTGGATTTTTCGCAGGATTTCTTTGGCAGGCCCACGAACCTGACTGTCAGCGGACAGCTGAACGGGGAGACGTTTGCCATGGCTTTTCGGGATATCTATACGTTTGGCCCGACTTTTCGTGCAGAGAATTCCAATACTACCCGTCATGCGGCAGAGTTCTGGATGATCGAACCTGAGATGGCGTTTGCCGATCTTTCAGACAATATGCAGATTGCAGAAGATATGTTGAAATATGTGATCCGTTATGTGCTGGAGCATGCGCCGGAGGAGATGAATTTCTTTCATTCTTTCGTGGATAAAGGGCTTCTGGACAGGCTGAATCATGTGCTGAACTCGGAATTCGGACATGTGACCTATACGGAAGCAGTTGAGATTCTTGAAAAGAATAATGAGCATTTTGACTATAAGGTTTTCTGGGGCTGTGATCTGCAGACAGAACATGAGCGTTATCTGACCGAACAGGTGTTTAAGCGTCCGGTATTTGTGACGGACTATCCGAAAGAGATAAAAGCTTTCTATATGAAGATGAATGAGGATAACAGAACGGTTGCAGCCATGGACTGTCTGGTGCCTGGAATCGGGGAGATTATCGGCGGAAGCCAGAGAGAGGATGATCTGGATAAACTGTCTGCCCGTATGAAGGAGATGGGACTGAAGGAAGAAGATTATGGATTCTATCTGGATCTTCGCAGATACGGAACGGTGCGCCATTCCGGCTTCGGGCTGGGTTTTGAACGCTGCGTCATGTACCTGACGGGCATGGGAAATATCCGTGACG
Organism: uncultured Lachnospiraceae bacterium; assembly: GCA_910583615.1. Classification (GTDB taxonomy): domain Bacteria; phylum Bacillota; class Clostridia; order Lachnospirales; family Lachnospiraceae; genus Hominiventricola. The sequence continues at coordinate 118,494 of CAJTXP010000003.1, forward strand.
TAATTCCGTTCCCGAGGACGGTGAAGAACTGTGATCTGTAATTGGGATTTCATAATCCGGTATCTGGAGGCGGAATATTGCATGGGCTGAAAGATGGCGCATTGAGAAAATGCCGGAAAGGAGATAAAGTGCCGGAAGTGAAGCATACACACACTGCTCTGGATGGAACCGTATATGAGCACACGCATGGACAGGAGGGGCATGACCACAGCCATGGACATGCGCAGGGGCATACACATACCCATGCTAATACGAAAGCTGTATTGAACCGCCTGTCCAGAGCGATCGGACATCTTGAGTCCATCAGACGTATGGTGGAAGAGGGAAGAGACTGCAGCGAGGTGCTGATTCAGCTTTCTGCCGTGAAGTCTGCGATTAACAATACGGGAAAAGTCATTTTGAAGGATCATATCGAGCACTGTCTGGTGGAAGCCGTGGAGCGCGGAGATATGGAATCGATTGCAGACCTTACGGAGGCGATCGATCGTTTTATGAAATAAAAATCGGAGGGCATCCTGTCAACAGGTTTTGCCCTTCTTTTTTATGCGCAGGGGAAGATGGCTCTTCCCTACTTGATTTTTGTGAAATTTGGCAGAATTTTTAAAAGATTTTTCGGGCATATTTTTCCTGTTTGTCTATTGCGGAGAAAGAGTATATGGTATATACTTGTAATCAACATTTGGACTGAACCTGAAAATAAAACACAATATGTAGTAGGGGGAATGTAAGTTGTATGTAATCAAAAAAGATGGAACAAAGGAAAATTTTAATGTGGAAAAGGTCGTGAATGCAGTCAACAAGTCTGCGGCCAGGATCCTTTATAAATTTTCCGATGAAGAAACAGAGTATATCTGCAGATTTGCACAGGAGAGTGCAGAGTCACTGGGGAAAGAGGGGATCGATATCCAGGACATGCACAACATCGCAGAACGCGCGCTGGAAAAAGTGAATCCTGCGGTAGCGAAAAGCTATCGGGATTATCGGAATTACAAAAAAGATTTTGTGCATATGATGGACGACGTATATACGAAGAGCCAGTCTATCCGCTACATCGGGGACAAGAGCAATGCCAATACGGACAGCGCTCTGGTAGCGACCAAGAGAAGCCTGATCTTTAACGAACTGAATAAAGAGCTGTACCGGAAGTTTTTCATGAATCGGAATGAACTGCAGGCATGCAGGGACGGGTATATCTATATTCATGACCAGTCTGCGAGACTGGATACCATGAACTGCTGTCTGTTCGATATTGCCAGTGTCTTAAGCGGCGGCTTTGAGATGGGGAACGTCTGGTACAATGAGCCGAAGACTCTGGATACGGCGTTTGACGTCATGGGGGACATTATCCTCAGTACGGCAGCGCAGCAGTATGGAGGATTTACGGTGCCGGAAGTAGACAAGGTGCTGGCTCCGTATGCAGAGAAAAGCCATGCAAAATATAAAAAGGAATTCCTGTCCTATGCGGAGCCGTCCTGGACAGGAGCAGAGGAAAAGGCAGAGATTTATGCAATGAAAAAAGTCCGCAGGGATTTTGATCAGGGATGGCAGGGAATTGAATACAAGCTGAATACGGTGGGTTCATCCAGAGGAGACTATCCGTTTGTAACAGTGACCATGGGGCTTGGACAGGACCGTTTTGCAAAGATGTGCAACATTTCTCTTCTTCAGGTTCACCAGGAGGGACAGGGAAAGCCAGGAGCGAAGAAGCCGGTGCTCTTTCCTAAAATTGTTTTTTTGTATGACGAGGCAATCCATGGACAGGGAGGATGTTGCGAGGATGTCTTTGAAGCGGGGGTTGAGTGCTCCTCGAAGACCATGTATCCGGACTGGCTGTCTTTAAGCGGAGAAGGCTATATCTCAGAGATGTATCAAAAATATGGCCGCGTTATAAGCCCTATGGGCTGCCGGGCATTTTTAAGCCCCTGGTATGAAAGAGGGGGAATGAAACCGGCGGACGAGGAGGACAGGCCTGTTTTTGTGGGACGTTTTAACATAGGGGCAGTGAGTCTGCACCTTCCTATGATCCTGGCCCGGTCCCGTTCAGAGAACCGTGATTTTTATGAAGTTCTGGACTATTATCTGGAGATGATCCGGGGGCTTCATATCCGCACTTATGATTATCTGGGAGAGATGCGCGCGTCGACCAATCCCCTCGCCTACTGTGAAGGCGGATTTTACGGCGGACATCTGGATCCGCATGATAAGATCAAGCCGCTGTTAAAGCCTATGACGGCGTCTTTCGGGATCACGGCTTTAAATGAACTGCAGGAGCTGTATAATGGGAAATCCATTCGCGAGGATGGACAGTTTGCTCTGGAAGTCATGCAGTATATTAACAAAAAGATTACACAGTTTAAGGAAGAGGACGGCAATCTCTACGCCATATACGGTACCCCGGCGGAAAGCCTGTGCGGTCTGCAGATCGAACAGTTCCGTAAAAAGTACGGAATTGTGGAGAATGTTTCTGACAGGCCTTACGTGAGCAACAGCTTTCACTGTCATGTGACGGAGGATATGACGCCTATCGAAAAGCAGGACTGTGAGGGGCGGTTCTGGGAGCTGTGCAACGGCGGTAAGATTCAGTATGTGCGCTATCCGGTGGGATATAATAAAGAAGCAGTCCGTACGCTGGTACGCCGTGCCATGAAGAAAGGTTTTTATGAGGGCGTGAATCTGTCGTTGGCCTACTGCGATGACTGCGGCCATCAGGAACTGGATATGGATATATGCCCGAAATGCGGCAGCCGGAACCTGACGAAGATCGACAGGATGAACGGTTATCTGTCCTACTCGAGAGTAAAAGGGGATACCCGCCTGAACGCAGCAAAAATGGCAGAGATTGAAGAGAGAGTATCGATGTAACAGACAGATTGCTCAGGTAAGACGGGACTGCTGCAGGAGTAGAAAAAAGAGATCCGGCGGCAGTCCCTTTCTGTATCCGAAAAAGCACAGAGTCAGTCGTCAATTCCAAAAGTGTATTCCAGTTTGTCTTCTGCGGCATCCAGGCGGTCTTCCAGATGTTCCAGTTCCCGTTCCAGGGTTTTGTACTCATCCCGTGGAAGAGAACCGCTTCGATAGAGATATTCCAGTTCGTCTTCATGGAGATCCAGGTCATCGTCAATCTTTTTTTCCTCCTGCTTTAAGGAAAAAAACTGTTCCATGTCATCAGCGGCAGTTCCGGAAGGCACAGCGGCATCTGCCCGTTCTTCATAGGAGTCAACCATGGAGGTAAGTTCTTCCATCGTATGTGTTGTGGAGAGCTCGTCGGAACCGCCTGAAGGTACTGAACTGTCCTCTTCAGGAGCGGCGGTATCAGAGGCAGTTTCTGTTGACAGCTGCTGTTCCAGATCGCTGATCTGCTGCTGAAGCTGCAGGATCTGTTCCTGTAATGCTTCTGTTTCAGCGGTTGTATTACCGGACGTGCATCCGGACAGGGAAAGAGCAGCTGCAGTGCCAAAGATAAGCAGATATTTTTGCTTCATTTTGTTTTCCTCGCTTTGCTGGTATGATCAGGATGTTAGTATACACTAAAATCAGGAAAAATAAAAGTGTCCGGCGTTCATATTTTGTAAAATATTTTAAAAAGTCTGGAGGTATCACTGTGAAAGGAACTCAGGAAAGACAGGGCGGTCTTGTAAAATATACAGAAGAAGAACTGGTGGCAGTCGCCAGGCGGGAGAATAATGAGAAAAGAAAATATCTGGTGGTCAACCGGCTGCAGGGAAAGCACGTGCCGGTCAGCCCTCAAAAAGCGCTTCGGCTGTTCGGCTGTCTGGCAGACCTTCTTCTTTGCGGGTACACAGGAGAAAAACTGCTTCTCATAGGCTTTGCAGAGACTGCCACGGCCATCGGCGCAGCAGTGGCAGAGAAACTGGGAGCGCTCTATATACAAACTACCAGAGAGCAGATGGAAGGCGTGGAATATTTTTACTTTTCAGAACAGCACAGTCATGCGACAGAGCAGAAGCTGGTAAAAGATGATCTGGATCTGGCAGTGAAGACTGTGGATCGGATCATTTTTATAGAAGATGAAATTACCACCGGAAATACCATAAAAAACATCATAGAGCTTCTCAGGAAAGCATATCCGGATCGTCTTGAGTTTTCTGCGGCTTCACTGCTGAACGGCATGACTGCGCCATATCAAAAGGAATATGAGGAAAACGGGATCCGTCTTCACTGGCTTTTGAAAACCTGTCATGAGACCTTTGGCGAACGGGTTGCAGGCTTTCGCGGAGATGGAATATATCATGGCTGCGAATGCAGTGTTCCGTCTGTAATTCCAGAGGAATACCGCATATCCGGCTGCCAGAATGCCCGCAGGCTGACGGACGGAAAGAAGTATGGGAGTGCATGCAGGCGGATGGGGCGTGAGGCTCTGGACCGGCTGAGTCCGGTCAGCGGGGAACGGATCCTTGTGATCGGCACGGAGGAATTTATGTACCCGGCGCTGGTGCTGGCATGCATGCTGGAGGAAAAAGGGGTTCAGGTCCGGTGCCACTCTACAACCCGAAGCCCCATTCTGGTCAGTAAGGAAGAAGCATACCCGTTACATGAGCGATATGAGTTGCGAAGCCTTTATGACAGCCATAGAACGACATTTTTGTATGATCTGTCCGCATATGACAGAGTGTGCATTGTAACAGATGCAGGAGAGGAAAAAAAAGAAGGCCTGTATTCGCTGCTTCATGCGCTTGTCTCCTGCGGCAATGACAGGATTTATGTGATAAGGTGGTGCCAGGCATGAGAAGCTCCTATAAAAAAGAAGATGTGATATGGCTGTTAAAGGATATTACCGGTCTTGTAGAGCCGGAACCGGCGGAAGTAAGAGAGCGTCTGATTCAGTCCGGCAGGCATTACTGCGAGATGCTGCCGCTGGAATATGTACCTGGCTCCGCCTACATGAAGACTTATGAACAGGCTTTGAAACATTTTGCGGCGCCGGTGGCAGCGGCGGTAAAAAGGCTTTCTGATAAGATCATGGAGAACAGGGGAAGATCTGTTGTGCTTGTTTCTCTGGCAAGGGCGGGAACTCCTGTCGGAATTCTGATCAAACACTGTATCATGCAGAAATACGGGATATCGGTTCCTCACTACTCCATATCCATTATCAGGGGAAGGGGGATCGATCACAACGCCATGGATTTTCTTCTGAGCCGGTATCAGGGGGAGCAGCTTCTTTTCGTGGACGGGTGGATCGGGAAAGGAGCGATCTTAGGTGAACTGAAAAAAGAGATGGAAGCCTATGAAGGAGTCTTGCCGGAACTGGCGGTCCTGGCGGATCCTGCCAATATGACAGAACTCTGCGGCACTCATGAGGATATTCTGATTCCCAGTTCCTGTCTGAACAGTACCGTATCCGGTCTGGTCAGCCGGACTTTTCTGAGGAGCGATATCATTGGACCAAAAGATTTTCATGGTGCGGTATTCTATGGAGAACTGACGGATTCCGATCTGTCTGAAAATTTTATCCGGACGATCGAAGCAGAATTTGGGAAAGATAACGTGATAGAAGAACGCTCAGTGGAAGGACGGGGAATTGACGAAGTCAAAGATATTGCCCGGCGGTTCGAAATCCAGGACATCAATTTCATCAAGCCGGGTATCGGAGAGACAACCAGGGTACTGCTTCGCAGAATACCCTGGAAAATACTGATTCGGGAGGGATCCTGGAACGATCCGTCTCTGATACATCTGATCCGGCTGGCAGAAGAAAAACAGGTGCCGGTAGAATATTATCCGCTCAGACATTATAAAGCCTGCGGACTGATCAGAAAGCTGGCAGATACGTAGGTCTGGCGCATATTCGGTATCGTGCCTGTCTTTAACGGATACCATAGGCTGTTGACAGCAGGAGGATCCGCTTCGCCCAGTTGGAATGCACTTTATATTCGTTCATGCGTTCGCGGGAGGCGGATCCGGATACCAGGCTGGGGGATGCTTTATCCCACTCCAGAATAGATCTGGCATCTGCCAGGTCTTTTTCTGACACTTGATAGGCCTCATTGACCAGCTGGATCTGTTTTGGATGGATGACGGTCTTGCCGGTAAAGCCGCACAGCCGGTCTTCCTTCAGTTCCTGTTTAAATCCTTTCTTCCAGTGCTTTCCGCGATAATATTCCCATACGGGGCCGGAGACCACATAATTTTTCCCAAAGACTGCAATAATATCTGAAAAAATGTCGGAAATGGCCCGAATGCTGTGGATGGATTCTTTCGGGCTCCGCCGGAATCCATAGATGTGGCACAGATCGTTGCCGCCTACACGCACATTGAGTACCAGTTCTTCCATGGAATCCAGTTTTTCTTTCAGACCATACAGGAGCTCGTGGCGGGTTCTGAGATCTGTAAGAGCCGGATCCTCCAGAATCGGCATCATATAGAGCGTTTTTTTGGAATTCTGGTTGGCAGCCAGGATCGCTTCCATGTAGGAATCTGCATTTTTGAAAGAAAATTTCGGAAGTATGAAGCCGCTCATCAGACGTGTGTCATTCTCCAGAAGGCGGAGCAGTTTTCCGATCTGCTGCGGATTCCGTACTCTTACAAAGATTCCGGGACGGAAAAAATGTTTTTTTTCGGAAGCTGCCTGAAGTGCTTTCACAGTGGCGACAAGCTGCTGTTCCGCGGCCTCCACGTGATGGTCGGAGATCGTATCCTCCAGGCACAGTGCCAGAGAATAGTGTACTCCAAAACGTTCCTGAATCAGAGAATCAGCAATCCCCGTATGATTGGCGGGGCAGTATAAAAGCGGTCCCACGCTGTAATATAATACTGAATCTTTCATAAAATAGAATTTACTCCTCATATTAATCGCAGGCAATGGGGCTGGTGCAAAACGCCACTGCCTGTGTGAAAAACACACAGGCAGGAACGTGTTTTGCACCAGTCCCCCTGTGTTATGGTGTTTGATTCAGTATAACACAAAAATGACAGACTGAAAACAGGGAGATTTACAGATCCGCAGTCTGGATCAAATACCATACCCCGCCGATGATCCCGAAATCTTATATAACAGAATAAAACAGAGCGGCGTTCCGTATAAAGGAAGGCCGCTTTTGTGCTGTAAGCATTGTTTTTCATACGTTAACCGATGTCAGGCGTCCCGGGCGGCGTGGGCGTAATCCGTAACCTGTACGCAGTTATGGTTATAAAAACATGGTTATAAAAACATACATAAAATCATAGTAATTATTTTGATGATATGGTATAATGTCACCAACTGGAGCGAAGCGGAAGTTGATGACCTGCGCGGGCATCAGCGAGTCTGGACCTGCAGGCAAAGAAAAGGGTATGCGTGAAGGAATCATGAAGATAAGACATAATGTAAAGAACGTCTCTTCTATAAGTGCATTTGCGGATATCAGAGGAGGATTCGGAGAAGACGGCAAGGACGTGTATTTTATCCGGATGCTTGGAATGGATGCCGCATATTTGGATGAGATCAGGAAGATGGACCGGCTTTTGTCGGAACAGGCAGCAAAAGGACAGGGGAAATACCAGAGGCTGTCGGAACTTCCCAGGCTGGTTTCGTCGGAAGATGTGAATTATTATTCGGGATGTTATGAAAACTGGAACAGAAACGGCAGAAGGACACTGGAACTGAAGGTCTCGGGACAGAATGAGACGCTGAAAGAGTTTTTGGGAGCCGCGTGCAGCGAGGCAGTCCGCCTGTTTGGTCAGGCGACGCCTCATTCCAGTGTTTCCATGGAGAAGAATTTTGCGGTAAAGCTGATGTTCTGGGCGGACCGGGCGGTAAAAGAGCTGCTGCAGGGATTTTGCCCGGAGGACAGGATGAAGCTGGTAATGCCGAATGTCACAAAGAAGCAGGAATATCTGTTTGCCTGTTTTATGTCTTATCTGGGAGTGGATGTGCTGCTTCTTCAGTATCAGTCGGATATTGATGCACAGCTTGAACGGCTGAATCTGTCGAAGAAGGCGGAGCTTGGAGCGTTTGGTGCCTGCAGCCTGCCGGCATATGAGCCGTATGTTCCAGCCCCGGCGGTGCCGCCTCATACGGAACGAAGGAATAACCGGCCTGCAGCAGCCAGGGAGCGGAAACCACTGGAGGTACGCAGAGCGGGAGAGAACAGAGGGCAGGCTCCGGGAACCGGCCGTCAGGAACGCATGCCGCAGAGAACAGGAAGGACAGTCCCTGATGCCGGACAGGCGCAGAGAAATCAGGCGGGTTCCGGCAGCAGAGGGACGGATGTGCGCAGGGAACTGGATTTTGAAGAACTGGCGCTTCTGGCTTCTTCTGTGGTAATGATTTCTGTTCATGATAAAAAAGGCGAAGTGCTTGGAAACGGTTCCGGCATTATGATCGGAGAAGGCGGCTACATACTGACGAACCATCATGTAGCCAGCGGCGGAAGGTTTTATTCTGTCCGGATCGAGGATGATAATACGATCTATAAAACGGATGAGGTGATCAAGTACAATTCCGTGCTGGATCTGGCAGTGATCCGGATCGACCGGAGACTTAAGCCGCTCCGGATTTATGCAGGAGGCAGAAAGCTGGTCAGGGGACAGAAGGTAGTTGCCATTGGCAGTCCGCTGGGACTGTTCAATTCTGTTTCCGACGGTATCATATCCGGTTTTCGGGTGATTAATGATGTGGACATGATCCAGTTTACGGCGCCCATCTCCCATGGAAGTTCCGGCGGAGCAGTTTTGAATATGTACGGAGAAGTGATTGGAATCAGCACGGCAGGTTTTGATAATGGGCAGAATATAAATCTGGCGGTAGGGTATGAATTTATCACTCAGTTCGTCAGTGGATTTACAGGACAGTATGGAAAGTGAAGTTACGGATGTATGTTTAAACACAGAAGGCTACAGAACCTGGACGATTATTTTGCAGCGCTGGATCAGAGACCGGAGAGAGGGATCTATTTCTACCGGATCAACGGATATAACGAAAAGATCCGCATTTTCCTTGGGAGGTATTATGAGGCGGCGGGAAAAAACGGCGTCATCATAGAAGGAAGAATTCCCAATCCTGAAGAGAAACAGCTTCATTATTATGAAGAGATCATGGGCAGAGAATTTCGGATGGATGCCGGTTTTATCGAAAAAAGTCTGAGAAAATGGCTGCCCAGAATGAATGAGGAACAGAGAGGCCGGGTGGCCTCTTCGATCTGTGATACGCTGTCGGACATGCAGAAGTCGGGCAAGAATGTCAACATTCTGAAAAATGCCTACATCAAGTTCATGTGCTGGCTGTATTACAGATTTGAACGGATCGTAAACCGTCTGGGCGAGAAGGAGATTCCGAAGATTCTGTATGAAGGAGCGGTCAGCGCTTATGAACTGAAGGTTCTGGACATACTGGCAAAAGCGGGAAGCGATATTATACTGCTGCAGCAGGAGGGAGACCAGAATTATCTGAAGCTGGATCCGGCAGGCACTCTGTCCTGTATTCTCAAGATGCCGGATATGGAATCTTTTCCGGAAGGATTCGGTATTCGGTATCTGCACAGGGAACTGGAAAAAAGATGGAGCCGGGAAAAGCTTTATGGAGGCGGACCGTCGGTCACCAACTGTACCAATGCCTGGATTGAGGGAAAAGGGCTGGAGGATATTTTAAAGGAAAGTTCAAAGAGGGGAACGGACAGCCGTTTTTTCTATAACTGTTTTATCAGAATCAACGGCGTGGAGGACAAAGCCGCTTATCTGAATGAACTGTATCAGTTCCAGTTAAAACTTGTGAACAGTAAGAGAAAGCTTCTGATTTTGGAGGGGGAGATTCCCTGTCCGACGATGGAGGAGATCAAAGCGGTCTCCAGGAAGAATTACAGGGATCAGGAGCAGATGATTTCGGATCTTTCCGGAGAAATTCATTATACTGCAGGTGCAGAACTGGAAAAGCTGATGAGAAAAGCTTTTATTGAGGTTCTTTCAGAAGCGTCAGAACGGTCGGAAGAGAATCTGAACAGGCTTACGAATCATGCAGTGTATCTGTTGTGCTGGCTCAGGCGGTATACGCCGGAACTGTTCGGCAGCTGGAAATATCCGGAAACCGGGTGTTTTATATATCTGGGAGGCCTGAAAAACGGGAAGGAAGCCATGTTTGTAAAACTGCTGTCCAGGCTTCCTGTAGATGTGCTCCTGCTGAAGCCGGACAGGGATGCCGTGTGCAGTCTTGAGGATCATGGCCTTTATGAGATAAATTACGAACAGTCTCTGACCGTCAGACATTTTCCCAAAGAAGGACAGGATATCCGAATGGGGACGGCTGCCTATCATGCCGAACGGGAACTGGATGAGGTTATGTACCAGGATTCCGGAATATACCGTAACCAGCAGTATGACAGGGCGGTATCCGTATCTCTTCAGACCATGTATGAGGAGATTTTCATTCTCTGGAATCAGGAAATCAAGTACCGGCCGAACTTTGCCGTTACCAATGGAGTGGTCAGTATTCCGGTTATTTTTGCAAAAGTGTCGGGTATAAAGGATGGACAGATCAACCAGTACTGGACGGACATCCATACCCTTGTGACGGCAGATACCTTTGTGATCCGGCAGGTTCCGCATATCAATCCGACGGATCCCAACCCGGTCAAAGCGCATGCGGCAGAATTTTTTAAAAACCGGAAGCTTCAGAAGGCAAAGATCAGGGCGCATGCCTGCTATTCGTACGGATTTTTAAGAGAAGAAATACAGGAACATATTCTGGAAAAGCTGCAGCTTCTGATTGATCAGAGGCTCATCAGAGGAACTTTTGAGAACGGTGCAGAATATACAATCATCTCTGTAGTGCTGAATCTGGAAAAAGAGATTCTAAGGCTGCTTCAGAGATTTGATTTCACAAAGAAAAATCCGAAGCTGATCTATATTCATACGACAGAGGCGATGATCTCTCTGGAGGACAGTATTCTGACCGCTTTTTTAAGCCTGGCAGGATTTGATGTGGTGTTTTTCGTCCCCACCGGATATCAGTGCATCGAAAAGTATTTTAACCGGGAAATTGTGGAGGAGCATCAGGCGGGGGAATATCTGTACGATCTGCAGGTACCGTCTTTTAAGGCGGCTCCGCCTAATACACGGCGTTCATGGCGTGAAATTATATTTAAGAGAGGTAATTGAGAATGGGGCTTAATTTTGACAGACCGCAGGCAGGGGTGCAGACGGCAGTCCTGGAAGCGGAAAACGGCGTAGAAGTAGTGGAAAAATACGATATTGTCGCAGACCGGCAGCAGATGAACACGGCGCTTACCGGTTCTCCGGAAGTGGACGCGCTGGCCAGCCAGATTGAAGTTTATGATCTGGAGACGATCGTTTCTTTTGGCTCAGAGGTGGCAGAAGAGATTTCGAAAGCTTCCGATGTGGTTCTGAACAGCATGAACATGTCTCAGCTGGATGATTCCAGCGCCATGCTGAATCAGCTGGCAAAGGTCATGTCCAAATTTGATATTGATGAGATCAAGGAGAATCCCACGCTGTTCGGGAAGCTTTTCGGCAGTCTGAGAAAGCAGCTGGATAAGATTCTGGATAAATACCATACCATGGGAGAAGAGGTTGACAAGATCTATGTGCAGCTCAGGCAGTATGAGTCTGAGATCAAACAGTCGAACAAAAAGCTGAATCAGATGTTTGATGCCAATGTAAATTATTATCATGATCTTGTGAAATATATTCTTGCAGGAGAGCAGGGCTGCAGGGAGATTTCGGATTATATCGCAAGACGGGAACAGGACATGGCGGCGAGTGGAGACCAGTCGATCCAGTTTGAGATCCAGAGCCTGAATCAGGCCCTGATGATGCTGGAGCAGCGGACGCAGGACCTTCGGATTGCGGAGAATGTGGCCATGCAGTCCATTCCCATGATCAAGACCATGGAGTTCAGCAATATGAATCTGGTCCGCAAGATCAATTCTGCCTTTATCATTACGCTTCCGGTTTTCAAGCAGGCGCTGGCGCAGGCCATTATGCTGAAGCGTCAGAGAATTCAGGCGGAAGCCATGTCTGCACTGGATGAGAAGACCAATGAGATGCTGATACGGAATGCGCGCAATACGGTGGAGCAGTCCAAAATGACGGCTCAGCTTGCATCCGGCAGCTCGATCAAAATCGAGACCCTGGAAACAACCTGGAGAACGATTGTAAGCGGTATCGATGAGACAAAGCAGATTCAGGAGAACGCCAGAAAACAGCGTTCAGAGGATCAGCTGAGGCTTTCGCATATCAAAGAAGAGTTCAACAGGATGTATCATATGCCAGACAAAAACAGGTGACAGGAGGTAACACAATTATGGCGATCAATCTGACAAAAGGACAAAAAGTAGACCTGACAAAGGGAAACCCGGGCCTGAAGAAGCTGATGGTCGGTCTTGGGTGGGACGTGAATGCGTACGATTCCGGAGCTGACTTCGATCTGGACGCGGCAGCGTTTATGCTGGGAGACAATGGAAAATGTCCAACAGAAAAGGAATTTATCTTTTATGGGAATCTGACGCATCCCAGCGAGTCTCTGAAGCATATGGGAGACAACCTGACCGGAGAGGGCGAAGGAGACGATGAGCAGATTTTTGTGGATCTGACAAAGCTTCCCTCCAATGTATCAAAGGTGGCATTTACGGTAACAATCTATGAAGCAGAGGAAAGAGGACAGAATTTTGGACAGGTGTCCAATTCCTTCATCCGTATCGTGGATGAAAGTACCGGACAGGAGTTGATCCACTATGACCTGGGAGAAGATTTCTCCATTGAGACGGCTGTAGTGGTAGGAGAATTATACAAACATAACGGAGAATGGAAATTTAATGCCATTGGCAGCGGATTCCAGGGCGGTCTGGCAGCGCTTTGCGGACATTATGGAATTGAAGTGGCGTAAAAACGGAAAAATATCTTAAGAATATGGACAGGAGGTAGAAGTAAGATGCCAGTAAATTTGAAAAAAGGACAGAAAGTGAGTCTGACAAAGGACAATCCAGGACTGAAAAAAGTGGTGGTCGGCCTTGGATGGGATGTGAATGCGTTTGATACCGGCGGGGATTTTGACCTGGATGCGGCGGCGTTTCTGCTGACGGACAGCGGAAGAGTGAAAGATTCCGGGGATTTTGTATTTTACGGAAATCTGAAGCATACATCAGGCAGTGTACAGCATATGGGAGACAACCTGACCGGGGCTGGCGACGGTGACGACGAGCAGATCAAAGTGGATCTGTCCATGGTGCCGGGGGAAGTGATGAAGATCGCGTTTACGGCAACGATTTATGAGGCGGAAGCGAGAAGACAGAATTTCGGACAGGTGAACAATGCATTTATTCGTATTTATAATGAAGAGACCGGAGAAGAGATGCTTCGCTATGACCTGGGAGAAGATTTTTCCATTGAGACGGCTGTCGTATTCGGGGAACTTTATAAGAATGGGAATGAGTGGAAATTCAATGCCATTGGCAGCGGATATCAGGGCGGTCTGGCAGCATTGTGCGCAAATTACGGCGTGGATGTAGAGTAGGAGGAAAGCTTCATGTCAATCAGTTTGAAAAAAGGGCAGAAGGTCAGCCTGTCCAAGGATCATCCAGGACTGTCCAGAGTCGTAGTCGGACTTGGATGGGACGAGGTGAAAAAATCAAAGGGTTTTAATTTTCTTGCTCCAAAGCCTGCGCCTATTGACTGCGATGCGTCTGCAATCCTTCTCCATGACGGGAAGCTGGTGTACAAGGAGGATGTGGTGTATTTTGGAAATCTGCGTCATCCGACCGGTACCGTTCAGCATATGGGCGATAATCTGACTGGAGCCGGAGAGGGGGACGACGAGCAGATCATCGTAGATCTTGCGGGTATTCCGGCGGAATACGACAAGATTGTAATTGTTGTCAATATCTATCAGGCAGTACAGAGAAAGCAGCATTTCGGCATGATCCAGAATGCGTTCATCCGGCTGGTCGACGGAAGGAACAACAGTGAGATGTGCAGATACAATCTCACGGAAGATTATGGCAATATGACAGCCATGATTTTCGGAGAGATCTACCGGCATAACGGAGAGTGGAAGTTCAATCCCATCGGACAGGGTACAACAGATCCGGGGCTGGGTGAACTGATTCGCCGGTATATGTAGGCGTAAATTGACGCATGATAGATATATGGAAAGCAAATGAAGCATGCTTTCCGGCGATATACCAGATTTTTGAGGAGATATGTGATGAAATTTATTGGACTGACAGACCAGGAAGCAGAGGCTTCCAGAAAAAAGTATGGAAGCAACGAGATTCCTGATTCGGAGCCGACTACATTTTGGGACGAATTTAAAGAGACTTTTGGAGATCCGATGATCAAGATCCTGCTTGCAATCGCAGTACTCATGATTGGAATGTTCTTTTTCGGCTATGCGGAGATCTATGAGCCTCTGGGAACGATCGTGGCAGTGCTGATCGTGGCATTTGTTTCGGCAAAGACCGGCGTGGCCAGCGATACCAAATACCGGGAGCTGAAGGACCGCACCGAAAAGGATCACTGTAAAGTGTACCGGGAAGGAAAAGTTACGATCATTGACGTAGATGACGTGGTGGTGGGCGACAAGGTGCTTTTGCAGTCGGGTGACAAGATTCCGGCGGACGGAGTGCTGGTAGACGGAAATCTCCGGGTGGATAATTCCGCCCTGAACGGAGAAGCGGAAGAATGCAAAAAGACTGCTGCTGAAGAAAGCTTCGAGCTGGCAGACGAAATTACCGGCGACACTTTCGTGGATGCGCACTCTCTGTTTCGCGGGGCCGTTGTCTTTGACGGAGAGGGAATTCTGGATGTAAGAAAAGTTGGGCTTAAAACCATGATGGGGCGGATGGCGGACGAGATGCAGGAGGATGATATCGATTCTCCTTTAAAGGTGAAGCTGTCGAAACTGGCGGGTCAGATCTCGGTATTCGGTTACGTGGGCGCAACCGTGATCGCGATTCTTTATTTTGCTTATTTTGTTGTGTCTGCAGGCGGATTTTCAGCCTATTTTTCCATTGGCGCAGAACAGGTAATCAAAGATATTGTGGAAGCAGTATCGCTTGCAATCGTGATCATTGTCTGCGCGGTTCCGGAAGGACTGCCGCTTATGATCTCTCTGGTACTGATGCAGAATACCAGCAAGATGCTGGATCACAACGTGCTGGTGAGAAAAGCGGAAGGAATCGAAACGGCAGGTTCTTTGAATATTCTGTTCAGTGACAAGACCGGCACGATTACCAAAGGAAGTCTGGAGGTGGTGGAATTTTTCACCGCAGACGGTCAGGTGATCCCGCTTCCGGAGCTTTCCGGGCATTCTGGAGTGAAGAACTCTCTGGATCTGGCGATCGGAAAGAACACACAGTCCATGTTTGACGCACAGCACAGGGTGATCGGCGGCAATGCGACCGATCAGGCTCTGATGAAATTCCTCGGAGAAAATACGTTTCATGCGCTGGAGGGCAATAAAGACTATCAGATCACAGCCTCTCAGGGATTTAACTCCATGAACAAGTTCAGCCAGGCCATGATTGCCCATACAGGTAAAACCTATTATAAAGGCGCTCCGGAACGTCTGCTTGCCCGGGCGCAGAAGTATCTGGACCAGGATGGAAACGTTCAGGTTATCGACAAGGCGGTTCTTGACCGTAAGATCGATGCACTGGCTCAAAAGGCCATGCGCGTGCTTGCTTTTGGTTATTCGGAAAAAGAACTGGAAGAAAATACGATCCATGACGATCTGGTGATCATCGGCCTTGTGGCGATCCGCGATGACGTGAGGCCGGAGGCCAGGGATGCAATTGCAGAAGTGAGAAATGCAGGCATTCAGGTGGTTATGATAACCGGAGACCGCCTGGAGACGGCAGTTGCCATTGCAAAAGACGCAGGTCTTCTGAAAAGCGGGTCGGAACGGGCGCTGACTTCGGCACAGCTGAATGAAATGTCCGATGATGAGGTGAAACAGATCATTCCGCAGATCCGGGTAATTGCGCGTGCGCTTCCAACGGATAAATCCAGGATGGTAAGGCTTTGTCAGGAAATGAATCTGGTAGTGGGAATGACCGGAGACGGCGTTAATGATTCGCCGGCTCTTAAGAGAGCGGATGTGGGCTTTGCCATGGGAAGCGGTACAGAGGCAGCCAAGGAAGCGGGAGAGATTGTGATTCTGGATGACAATTTCAAATCCATCAAGGATGCGATCTGGTATGGCAGAACCATCTATCACAACATCCTGAAATTCTGTAAGTTCCAGCTGGTGATCAACGTGGCGGCTGTAGTGGTGAGTGCCATTGCTCCGTTCTTCGGCGTAGAGGAGCCGCTGAAAGTCACGCATCTTCTGTTTGTCAACCTGGTGATGGACGGACTCGGAGCTATCATGCTTGGCAATGAGCCGGCTCTGGAAGAATACATGCAGGAGAAGCCAAGAAGGAGAGACGAAAGTATTATCAGCAGGAAAATGGCGGTACAGATCGGCGTTATGGGAGCATGGCTCACCATTATCAGCTTTGTTTATCTGAAAGCTCCGTTTTTTGCCGGATTTTTTGATACGGAAGAACAGCATCTGACCGGATATTTTGTACTGTTCATCGTCAGTGCTCTGTTCAACGGTTTCAATGTAAGGGATGACGGTTTTGCCATCTTTAAAGGACTGGATGAGAATACCGGTTTTATGAAAGTGTTCTGTATCATCGTGCTCGTTCAGGCACTGATTGTCAATGCGGCGCTGGTGCCGGGAGTGGTATTCACCTGGATCGGCAACATGTTCAGCTGCGTTCCCTTCGGTATCACCGGATGGGCGGTTGTAGTGCTGTTGGCAGCGACAATGATACCGGTGGATCTGGTGAGAAAATGTCTGACAGGGAAGAAAAACTGATCGTATTTCATGCAGATCTGGACAATACGCTGATCTATTCCTGGAAGCATGAGATCGGAGCGGAGAAGACCTGTGTAGAAGTCTATGAGGGAAGAGAGATTTCTTTTATGACAGACTGGTCTTCCCTGCTCCTGAAAAAGATACATGAGAAGGTAATGTTTGTACCTGTCACCACCCGGACGAAAGAACAGTATGACCGGATCGACCTGCAAACAGGGATTCCGGATTATGCACTGGTGTGTAATGGAGGCGTACTGCTGAAAAGCGGAAAAGAGGTTCCGGAATGGTATGAAGAGTCGCTTCAGCTGACGGAAAAAAGCCGCAGAGAGTTTTCCTGTGCAAAGTCCTGCATGGAGCAGGACGGTAACCGGATCTTTGAAGTCAGAAATATCCGGGATCTGTTTCTGTTTACGAAGAGCAGCAAACCATATGAGACGGTAAAGCGCCTGAAATGCAGTCTGGATCTGACGCTTATGGAGATCTTTTCCAATGGGAGCAAGGTGTATGCGCTGCCGGCAGGGCTTGATAAAGGAACTGCAGTCAGAAGATTCAGGGATTACATAAAAGCGGACATGGTGCTTGCAGCGGGAGACAGTGAATTTGACTTTCCCATGTTGAAGGAGGCGGATCGTGCGTGGGCGCCTGAAGGGCTGATGAAGCGTGCAGGGGCCGATGTACATGTAGTTCAGGTTTCCGATGCCCGGGTGTTTTCGGATGTATTGCTGGAAGGAGTTTTCGCCGAAGCATCCGGTGGAAAGTTTTTGGAAAAAGAAGTAATGTAAGGGGAGAAACCAGGAAATGGGAGAGGAAAAGTTTATCAGTCCCATGAGAAGCATTCATATGGTTCCCATGGATGTGATAGCGGGGTTTGAGGTGCGTCCCGGCATGTATGAGCTGAACGGGGCAATGGCGATTCCGGTGGGAGTGAATTTTACAGTACACTCTTTTGGAGCGACATCCTGTGAACTTCTGCTTTTTCATCGGGAAGAAGAAGAGCCGTATGCAGTATTGCCGTTTCCGAAGCACTATCGAATCGGGAATGTGTATTCCATGATCGTTTTTGGGCTGAACATTCAGGATTTCGAATATGCATACCGCCTGGATGGTCCGTATGACGCTTCAAAAGGGCTTTTGTTCGACCGGAATCATGTGCTTCTGGATATTTATGCAAAGGCAGTGACCGGGCAGAGCCAGTGGGGGAGGCCGAGAAAGGAAGGCACCTTTTACAAAGCCCGGGTGGTTAAGGACGATTTCGAATGGGGAAGAGAGCGGAATCCTCTGATTCCGATGGAAGATCTGATCATCTATGAGATGCACGTGAGAGGATTCACCAGACATGGTTCTTCCGGGGTGGAATATCCGGGGACCTTTGCCGGGCTTATGGAAAAGATTCCATATCTGAAAGAACTGGGAGTCAATGCGGTGGAGCTGATGCCTATCTTTGAGTTTGATGAGATGAAGGACAGCCGGATGGTGGACGGGAACCAGGTAGTGGATTACTGGGGCTATAATACCGTCAGCTTTTTTGCACCCAATACCAGTTATACAGGGACGAAAGAATACAACAGAGAAGGAACGGAGCTGAAAAAACTGATCCGCGCGCTCAATGAGAACGGAATTGAGTGTTTCCTGGATGTGGTATTCAATCATACGGCTGAGGGAAATGAGCTGGGACCCTGTTTTTCATTCAAGGGATTTGATAATAACATTTATTAT
Source organism: uncultured Lachnospiraceae bacterium (assembly GCA_910583615.1). Classification (GTDB taxonomy): domain Bacteria; phylum Bacillota; class Clostridia; order Lachnospirales; family Lachnospiraceae; genus Hominiventricola. The sequence goes on from CAJTXP010000003.1 coordinate 137,023, forward strand.
ATGCTGACTCCGGATGGACATTATTATAATTTCAGCGGCTGCGGCAATACCCTGAACTGTAATCATCCGATCGTGCAGCAGATGATCCTGGAATGTCTGCGCTACTGGACGACGGTCTACCATGTGGACGGTTTTCGTTTTGACCTTGCGAGCATCCTCGGACGCAATGAAGACGGTTCCCCCATGAGCAAGCCGCCCCTTTTGCAGAGCCTGGCGTTTGACCCGATCCTGGGAGACGTGAAGTTGATTGCGGAGGCGTGGGATGCAGGCGGGCTTTATCAGGTGGGCAGTTTTCCGTCCTGGAACCGGTGGGCCGAGTGGAACGGAAGATACAGGGATGATCTTCGCAGTTATCTGAAAGGGGATTACGGCATGTCCCATGCGGCGGCGGAGCGGATCACCGGTTCTCTTGACATGTACGGGCGGGAAGGCGAGGGAAGAGGATACAATGCTTCCGTCAATTTTCTGAACTGCCATGACGGCTTTACACTCTGGGATATGTACTGTTATAACGAGAAACATAACGAAGCCAACGGATGGGGCAATACAGACGGAGCCGGTGACAACCGGAGCTGGAACTGCGGAGTGGAAGGGGAGACGGACAATGAGGAGATACTTGTTCTTCGCAGGAGGCTGGCCAAAAACGCCGTCACCGTTCTGATGCTGAGCCGCGGGACTCCCATGTTTCTTGCCGGAGACGAGTTTCTTAATACACAGTTCGGCAATAATAATGCCTATTGTCAGGACAATGAGATTTCGTGGCTTGACTGGGGACTTCTGGAAAAAAACAAAGATCATTTTGAGTTTACGAAAAATGTTATAAGGATTCGGAAAGAGCATGACGTGGTAAGAAAGAATTCCGGAAGATGTTCTCTTGGATTTCCCGAGGTACAGATAATGGAACCGGATGAAGGGACAAAGGTCCTGCGGGTGATCTATGCGGGAAGGAATCATGAAGATACGGGAGACGACATCGTCTGTCTGGCAGTCAATGTGTTCTGGGAGTGGCAGGAGTTTTCACTGCCAGGGCTTCCGTCCTATATGCAGTGGCAGGTGGAGGCGGACACTTTCGGAAATTATCTTCCTGCCGGAATACCGGAGGGTAGACTGACGGAACCGGTGGATCACAGAGTCTTTATGGCGCCCCGTTCTGCGATGGTCCTGACTGTATGCAGTAGAAAAAGTAATAATTAACAAAAAACAATCGATTATATGGGATAAAATTGTGCAAAAATGCGAAAATGATGTGCGGAAATTGCAATTTCTGTAAAAAAATTGTATAATTATACTATATAAATGAAAGAGAGGACCTTTCTATGAAGCAAAATAATATGTTGGCAATGATTCTGGCTGGCGGGCGCGGTTCCCGTCTGCATGATCTTACCAATAAAGTTGCAAAACCAGCTGTTTCATATGGCGGAAAGTACAAGATCATTGATTTTCCCCTGAGTAACTGTGCGAACAGCGGAATTGATGTAGTCGGTGTACTGACACAGTATGAATCTGTTCTTCTGAACAGCTATGTGGCAGGCGGCGGAAGCTGGGGACTGGATGCCCGCGACAGCGGCGTGTTCGTTCTTCCGCCCCGTGAGAAAGCAGATGCGAATCTGGATGTATACAGGGGAACTGCAGATGCGATTTCTCAGAATATTGATTTTGTGGATAATTACGAGCCGGAGTACATGCTGATTCTTTCCGGTGATCATATTTACAAAATGAACTATGCGAAAATGCTTCAGGCTCATAAGGAGAACGGCGCAGACGCAACGATCGCAGTCATTGAGGTTCCGATGAAGGAGGCAAGCCGTTTCGGTATCATGAATACGGATCCGGAGACTGGAAGGATTGTGGAATTTGAGGAAAAGCCTGCGGAGCCGAAGAGTAATCTGGCTTCCATGGGCATCTACATATTTAACTGGAAACTGCTGCGTAAGATGCTGGTGGCAGATATGAAGAATGAAGAGTCCAGCCATGATTTCGGAAAGGACATTATTCCGGCGCTTTTGAATGACGGCAAAAAGCTTTTTGCATATAAGTTCAAGGGATACTGGAAAGATGTGGGAACCATTGATTCTCTGTGGGAAGCGAATATGGATCTTCTGGATAAAAAGAACGGTCTGGATCTGGATGACCGCACCTGGACGATCTATACGGAAGACGTTCCCACGCTTCCGCAGTATATTTCTGCAGATGCGGACATTAAACGGGCATTTATTACTCAGGGTTGTATCGTAGAAGGCGAAGTAAGGAATTCCGTACTGTTTACCGGTGCGAAGGTTGGACCGGGGGCAAAGGTTATTGACAGCGTTCTGATGCCGGGGGCAGTGGTAGAAGAAGGTGCAGTGGTAACAAGAGCGTTAGTGGCAGATCAGGTTAAGATTGGAAGCCAGGCGGTTGTCGGAAATGCGGACAGCGAGCATATTGAACTGGTTGCGAAAAATGTAAAGGGGTAAGAGCATATGGCAAGAGCATTAGGAATTATAAGTTTTTCAGAAAACCATATCTGGGTGGAAGGGATGGAAACTTATCGTTCGATCCCGGCATTCTCCTTCCTGGGCAGATATCGTGTGATCGACTTTCCGATCTCCAACATGTCCAACAGCGGCATCGACAGGATCCAGGTATACATTAGAAGAAAACCCTGTTCTCTGGTAGAGCATATCGGAAGAGGAAGACATTACAACATCAATTCCAAGAGCGGATATCTGCAGATGGTATTTGCAGATTCTCAGGAGAATAAGGACTATTACAACACGGACATCAAGGCTTACGCTGAAAATCTGGACCGTATGGTGAAAGCCAGCAATACCCATGTGGTCATTGCTCCGGGTTATATGGTATATACTCAGGATTTCGATGAGCTTTTGAAGGTGCATGAAGAGTCCGGAGCAGATGTGACGCTCCTTTACCATAAGGTGGACAATGCGAAAGATGCGTTTTTGAGCTGTGACTGCCTGAACCTGAACAAGCAGAAGGGCGTAGAGTCCATTCAGCGCAACAACGGTACGACCAAGACCAGGAATATCTTTATGGATACCTATGTCATGAAGAAAGAGGTCTTCCTTGATCTGGTGGCTGCAGCTCAGAAGGCATCCTCCATGTATACGATGAAGCACATCATCAACGACATGTGCGGAGAGCTGGATATCCGCGGCGTGGCGCATAAGGGATATTTTGCACCGATCAATGATCTGAAGGGTTACTATGATGCGAACCTGTCTCTGGTGGATCAGAAGAATGTGAAGACTCTTTTCAGCGATGAATGGCCCATCTATACCAGAACCAGCGATTCCTGCCCGACGCAGTATTATGAGACGGCAGATGTGAAGTCTTCCTTTATCTCCAACGGATGCCAGATCGAGGGCACGGTGGAGAATTCTGTCATCGGCAGAGGCTGTGTGATCAAACCGGGCGCAGTGGTGAAGAACTGCGTGGTCCTGGCGGACACCGTCATCGGAAACGACGTACATATTGAGAATCATGTGGTGGACCGTCTTGCGAAGGTCACTCGTATGAAAGAGATCATTGCAGATCCGGAGAAACCGGGTTATGTGAAGAGAAACGACACCGTTTAAACAGTAAATATAAAAAGGGGCTGCTGCAAAAAGCCCATGCCTGCGTGCTAAGCACGCGGGCATGGGTATATTTTGCAACAGCCCTTTCTTAATCAGTGATGAAACAGCCGGATTCCCGTAAAGGCCATTGCCATCTGATATTTATTGCAGCATTCAATGACAAGGTCGTCCCTGACAGAGCCGCCGGGCTGAGCGATATATTTGACGCCGCTCTTGTGTGCGCGTTCAATATTGTCGGCGAACGGGAAGAATGCGTCAGACCCAAGAGTGACTCCCTCCATATGATCCAGCCATACACGTTTTTCTTCCCGGTTGAAAACTGCAGGTTTTACCTTAAAGATCGTTTCCCATGTACCGTCTGCCAGCACATCCATGCAGTCCTCTCCAATATAGACGTCAATGGCATTATCACGTTCTGCCCGTCCCAGTGTATCTGCGAACTGAAGTCCAAGTACCTGCGGAGACTGACGTAAAAACCAGTTGTCAGCCTTGCTCCCTGCCAGCCGGGTACAGTGTACGCGTGACTGCTGTCCGGCGCCGATGCCTATGGCCTGGCCGCCTTTGACAAAACAGACAGAGTTGGACTGCGTATATTTCAGCGTGATCAGGGCGATCTTCATGTCAACCAGCGCTTCTTCGGGAATCTCTTTGTTCTCGGTTACCAGATTGGAGAGCAGTTCTCCATTTATATCCAGTTCGTTTCTCCCCTGCTCGAAGGTAATGCCGAAAACCTGTTTTCTCTCCAGCGGATCCGGGGTATAGTCCGGGTCGATCCGGATGACGTTATAGTTTCCTTTTTTCTTCTGTTTTAAAATCTCCAGAGCTTCTTCTGTATATCCCGGCGCAATAACGCCGTCAGAGACTTCTCTTTTAATCAGCCGTGCAGTATCAATGTCGCAGACATCTGAGAGTGCGATGAAATCCCCGAAAGAGGACATACGGTCGGCGCCCCGGGCTCTTGCGTAGGCACAGGCAAGAGGTGACAGATCCCCGAGATCATCCACCCAGTAGATCTTCGCCAGCGTGTCGGTAAGAGGAAGCCCTACGGCGGCGCCGGCAGGAGATACATGTTTAAAAGAAGTGGCAGCAGGAAGCCCGGTGGCTTTTCTCAGCTCTTTTACCAGCTGCCAGCCGTTGAAAGCATCGAGAAAATTGATGTATCCGGGCTTTCCCGAGAGCACCTGAACCGGAAGCGCTTTCCCGTTTTCCATGTAGATGCGGGACGGTTTTTGATTGGGGTTGCATCCATATTTCAATTGAAGTTCATTCATGACGGGTTCCTCCTGATTTACTGATTTTTGTTGATGATCTTTGTTTCCGTGGTTCCGTCGGCAATGTTGATACTGCGGACAAAAAGCGAAACCTTATTGTCTGCATTCAGGTTTTTCCAGAGCAGATCTGCGAATGCATCCATATCATTTGGAATGGCTACAGATTTTGGCTCTCCTTCAAAACTCGGAAGTGGATCGCCGTCCTGCATATAAGTATGAATGAAATGTCCTCTGCCAGCCTGCGGATTTTCAAAAGCAAACGTATAACGAAGGCAGGAGGAAGGATCACCCTGGTCGCTTTTTAAAATGGACATGGCGTAGTTGTAATTACCTGCCTCGATATGAAGGATACCGGAGATCCTGGGAGTATAATTGGGTGCATCCGGCTCAAATTCCCGGGTGCGCAGAGACTGCTCGAAGGTCATCTGATGATCCATGCCTTCATAAATGGTATCTGTCTGGTCGCCATTGGTGACGATGGTCTTGTTGCCGAGTACGCGAACCGGAGCATAGATGATCAGACTGGGATCTTCCAGTCTGGAAGGATCATATGCCTGGGTACGGATGCCGTCGCCGTCTTCTACAAAAATACGGTTTCGGCTGTTGGAACTTCTGCCCATGATAAAATAGGCGGTAACAGCCCTGGTTCCATCCGGAGTTCGCCCGATGATGATACCGCGGCCGGGATAGGAGTTGGAACGAAGTTCCTGTTCAAGAGATAACAGCGTCATAGTTGCCTCGCTTTCTGCCTCTGCAGCATAGGGCTTTGAAATTATGGATTGCCTGCCGTGTTCGCATGCAGAGCCGGGGGATTCCTGCAGGCGCCTTACAGGCAGATGCAGGAAAGGGTTTACAGGTAAAATATGACATGCAGATATGAAAAAACGCCTGGACGCGCAGAGATACTGCATGCGCCCAGGCGGTCGGCTTTTTTGTGATCTGCGTTCCCTGCAGGTTATTCCTGCTGCGGGCAGTGCCCCGCGTTCCGCCAGTTGCGCAGAAAATGATGTCATGTACACAGGAGAGAATATGACAGGATGAATCTGTGAAATGATTCCTGCGTCATGTACATGACATAATCATATAAGAAGCGGTGTCTTTTTTCAAGAGGAAAATGAGAATTTCCTGTTCCTTTTCGCGGGGCGGGGTTTTGTCACGGGGGTAGTGGTCTGCGCCCCGGGCTTCCAGGGCACAGACCACCGTCGTCCGTGAAAGGTAACTGCACCCGTGAAAAGGAACGTATGCCCAACCGGAGCAGGGATAAAATGTATGTATTTTACAGGGATCTCAGGAAACGCAGGAATGCTTTCCTTCCCTCTTCCGTGCATTTATAGATGCCTGCATCTTCCAGCACTTTTACAAATACCCTGCCGATTTCCTGTTTCAGGATTTCCCAGGCATTTTCCTCCGTAATGGAATCATAGCCGGGCAGGAAAGCATTCACCCAGTCTGCATGTTTTTTCAGAACCTCACTGGAAGCAATATCTTTTCCGGTAAGGATATATTCTTTCAGAAGTTCCATCTCCTCTTTTAAGCGGGAGGGAAGTACTGCCAGTCCCATGACTTCGATGAGTCCGATGTTCTCTTTCTTGATATGATGAAGTTCCGCATGGGGATGGTAGACTCCAAGTGGATGCTCCTCGGTCGTGATATTGTTCCGAAGGGTGAGGTCAAGCTCATAGATTCCATCCACCTTCCGGGCAATCGGAGTGATTGTATTATGAGGCTCTCCGTCCGTATATGCGAAAATAAAAGCATCTTCATCCGTATAGCCGCGCCATACATCCAGCACATGAGTCGCCAGGTCGATCAGCCGTGTTTCATCCTTGTGGCGGATCCGGAGGACGGAGAGGGGCCATTTTACGATGCCGGCTTCCACATCCTCATAACCGGGGATCGTAACCGGCTGTTCGATGGGCGCCTTTGCCATGGCGAACGTATAGTTGCCGCCCTGGAAATGGTCGTGACTTAAGATGGAGCCGCCCACGATCGGCAGGTCTGCGTTGGAGCCCAGAAAATAGTGAGGGAACTGTTTGACAAAGTCAAAAAGCTTGGTAAAAGCCGCCCGGTCGATTTTCATGGGCGTATGTTCTCCGTTAAACACGATGCAGTGTTCATTATAGTAGACATAGGGTGAATACTGGAATCCCCAGTTGCTGTCATTGATAGTGACCGGAATGATCCGGTGATTTTCTCTTGCTGGATGATTGATTCTGCCGGCATACCCTTCATTTTCCATGCAGAGCAGGCATTTGGGATAGGAACTGGCTTTTGCGTTTCTTGCAGCGGCGATGGCCTTCGGATCTTTTTCCGGTTTGGACAGATTGATCGTGATATCGATCTCTCCGTATTCACAGTTGACCTTCCATTTCTGGTCCCTGCACACCCGGTAGCGGCGAATGTAATCGCTGTCCTGGCTCAGCTTGTAGAAATAGTCGGTGGCCTCTTTTGGGGAAATCCGGTATTTTTCCTGGAAAGTCTGACGGATCTGCGCAGGCCGGGGAACCAGACAGTTCATGATCCGGGTATCAAAAAGATCCCGGTAAGCGATGCTGTCCGGGATCAGATCCCGTCTGCATGCTTCGTCAAGAAGCTCTTTTAAAGTCTCTTCCAGAGACTGTTTTGGAATATCGGCAGGTTCTTCGTAATCGTCTTCGTGAAATAAGTCCAAAAGCAGATTGGTAGTATATGTTTTTTCGCATTCCGGTGTCAGTCCGGTATCTGTTCCGTACCGGACAAGAGCTGCGATCTGTTCTGATAACATGATGTATCCTCCTGTAAAAATGCTGTATGATTAGTCCAGTGCATGGGCTCCTTCGCCGATATCCACTACGTAAAATTCCGCTTTGATACCGGTTTTTTCCGTGTAGGCTTTATCCAGTGTCCGGATGAACAGGTCCACGGAATTATTTTTTACAATGCTGACCGTACATCCGCCGAATCCGCCGCCGGTGATCCTGGAACCAAGGACGCCCGGTACGCTCCATGCCAGCTCTGCCAGGATGTCGGTTTCCGCGCAGGAGGTCTCATAATCATCTCTCAGGGAGATATGGGAATCGTTGATGAGTTTTCCAAAAGTCTCTATATCGTTCGCTTTCAGAGCGTCTACAGCGTGGATAGTGCGCTGGTTTTCATAGACCGCATGCTTTGCGCGTTTCCGGCAGACCGGATCTTTGATGGCGTCTTTGCACTGTTCAAACTGTTCCTCTGTCAGGTCGCCCAGCGTCTGAATATCTGTAACGGCCTGTAATGCTTTTAATGCAGTTTCGCTTTCATTCCTTCTGTCGTTATAAGCGGAGGAAACCAGGCTGTGCTTGACATTGCTGTTGGTAATAATGATTTTTGCATCTGCAAGTTTTACAGGTGCATATTCATAGTTCAGCGTGTTGGTGTCCAGAAAGATTGCGCAGTCCTTTCTGCCCATGGCGGAAGCAAACTGGTCCATGATTCCACAGTTCATACCGTTGAAATGATTCTCGGAATACTGTCCAATCAGTGCCAGGTCTACCATGGAAATATCAAAGCCGAAAGTATCCCGGAGCATCAGTCCGGTCAGCACTTCCAGAGAAGCAGAGGAAGAGAGGCCGCTGCCTGCCGGAATATCTCCATAAAACAGAACGTCTACGCCTTTTTCCAGATGGTATCCGCGCTTCTCAAATGTCCACATGATTCCCTTTGGATAGTTCGTCCATCCTGCATCATCGGATGGTGTCAGGTCATCGAGAGAGGATTCTACGATCCCCATATCGTCAAAATTCATGGAATAGAGACGAAGCTTTTTGTCCTCTCTGGGACGGATGATACCATAGGTTCCAATGGTCAGTGCACAGGGAAAAACGTGCCCTCCGTTATAATCCGTGTGTTCCCCAATCAGGTTGACGCGTCCGGGTGCAAAATAAGCCCTGATACTGCCCTCTTTACCGAACAGCTCGATAAATTTTTCTTTCAGTTCTGATACATTTACTGCCATGGTGGTTCCTCCTTCATTTTACTCAAGGTTGACATTTCTTATAATTACACTATAATGAGATACAGAAGGAAATTCAAGAACTATATTCTTAAAAAATAGAAGGATATTGAGATTTTATGCGCCTACAGATTGACAGTGAGCAAAAAGAGATCAAACGCCACGGAAGTTATGAGTTTCCGGTGCTGATCAGTTATGAACGGCTGTCCTATTTTGATACGGGAGAGTTTCCCTGGCACTGGCATCCAGAAATCGAACTGACGTTTGTGATGGAAGGAGAGATTGCCTATCAGGTCAATGACAGTCTGTATCACCTGAAGGAGGGAGAAGGTCTGTTCTGCAATACGAATGTGCTGCATTCCGGGCATGGGGAATGTTCCGGGGACTGCAGCTATCTGTCCGTGACCTTTCATCCGAGGCTGCTGTACGGATACAGTTCCAGCGTAATGCAGGTGAAATATATGGATCACATCCTGAAGAGTCCGCCTTTGGCTTCGATTCATTTTATTCCGGAGAAAAGCTGGCAAAGGCGTGTGCTTGAATTAATGGAAGCGATACGGCTTCTGAACCGGGAACATCCGATGTCGGAAGAACTTCAGATACAGATTGCACTGCTTCGGATCTGGCAGGAAATCTTTGAGCATGTGGAAGTAAATGAAACAGGGCCTGCAGAGAACGGGAGAGATACGGAGCGCATCCGCCGGATCATGGAATATATTCAGAAACATTATGCGGAGAAGATTACACTGGAAGAACTGGCAGAACAGATCCACCTGTGCAGAAGCGAGAGCTGCCGCCTGTTCAGGCGATATATGAAGGAATCCATGTTTGACTATCTTCTGGATTATCGGGTAGAACGGAGCCTGGAGCTTCTGAGGAGTCCGGATCTTGATGTGACGCAGATTGCAGATCGCGTGGGCTTTGGAAGTCCGGGATATTATTCAAAGATATTTAAGCGGAAAATGGGTTGTACCCCCTTGGAATACAGGAAAACTCATCGATAAAAGACATGAAAAGGGGCTGTCTTAAAACATGTCTCTGCCTGTGTGCCCGGCATTCTGTACAGCGTTGCCGGGTACACAGACAGGGAAATGTTTTACGACAGCCTCCCTGGAAAAAGGATTTTACAGATTTCTTAAATCCACTTTGAAATCTTCGCCGCCTTCCCCATTGATGGTGTAATAAGCCGCCTGCTCTGCAGCATTGATATAAATGTTCAGTTCAGAAGCCTCCAGGCCTTTCTCTTTTACTGCTTTTTTGACAGCGTTCTGAATGTCGTTTACGGATGCGCTTAAACCGCTCATTTCCACGCAGACAGAAGTTTTGCAGGCCGGTTTCTTTGCAGGCGCTTTTTTCTCAGCGGCTGTTTTGGCTTTTTCTTTTGCAGTTGCAGTTGTTGATACAGAAGCGGTTGTCTCTTCCGCCTTCTTTTTTCTTGGCATTTCTCATTTCCTCCTCATAAAAACACATCAACATAAGTTGCCTTTTCCAGGTCAAAATTATATAAGTCCTGTCTATTATAGGCTTGAAACGCGCATTTGTCAAGGAATCTGGAATTTTCGGCATACTGCTTTGCGGCAGGCATCCAATATTGAACAAAACTCCGGAATGTGTTAAAATATTACCAGTAAAATACAGAAATCAGGAGACGGGATTGTGGGAATTCAATATGACTTTTCAGCGGTAAAACTTCTAAAACGTCCGGGCTGTCAGGAAGCCTCAGGCGGAGAAAAACTGGAAAATTTTATGCGGGAAAAAGGAATTGCGATAAGGGAATCCGTATCCGTGCGAAAGGAAGAAATCAGCAGTTATGTATCAGTTTGAAAAGATGGACAAGAAGCTTCTGGGCGATCGTATTGAAGAAGAACTGATGCGGTATATTCTGGAGGAATCAATGGAGGTCGGACAGAAAATTCCCAATGAATTTGATCTTGCAAAACGCTTTGGCGTGGGGCGGAGTACCATTCGGGAAGCGGTTAAAGGCCTGGTGTCAAAAGGGATTCTTGAGGTAAGACGCGGGTCCGGGACTTATGTGGTCGGTACCTGCCTGTCGGATAATGACCCATTGGGGCTGTCAAAGCTTCAGGATAAGTACAAGCTGGCGCTGGAGCTGTTTGAAGTGCGTCTGATGATGGAGCCGGAAATCGCGGCCCAGGCGGCAGAATATGCCACGGCGGAGGATCTGCAGCAGCTGCAGAAGCTTCGGGATGAAGTGGAACTGGTGTATCGCAGCGGGAAAGATCACATTCCGAAAGATATTGAATTTCATACGTGTATTGCAAGGTGCAGCAGGAACCGGGTGGTGGAGATGCTGGTGCCCATCATCAATACAGCAGTCATGACCTTTGCCAATCTGACTCACCGGACATTGATGAACGAAACGATAGAAACTCACCGTTCCATTGTGGATGCTATCATCGACCAGGATCCGGTAGGAGCCAGATGCGCCATGATCATGCATTTGACCTACAATCGTCAGGCGCTGGTGCGGCTTTTAAAGGAGCAGTAAAGGGAGCGGGCAAAAAAGCCGGTCCTGTATGCCTCAGACAGACTTAAGGAGTCCGAATGAGACATACAGAACCGGCTCTTTTATTTTCAGCTGTCGGAAGGCGGATGGCCGGCAGAAACCGACAGCCCCATGGTTATGCCAGTCCCGGCAGGAAGCCCTGGCAGAGACTTAAGAGACAGACAAAGATGAGGATCGAGACTCCGGCTGCAAAGCCGCCCAGGGTCCATCCGCGTATGGTATCTACCTCATTGAGGTGGAAGAACTTCGAGATCGCCCAGAACCCGGAGTCATTGGGCAGGGACAGGCCGATACCGCCGGCGCATACTGCGATGGCGCACAGGATCGGGGAGATTCCGGAGGCTGCAGCGGATGTGGATACGATGGCAGCGGTGGTAGTCAGCGCCACAGTGGTGGAACCGGTAGCGATCCGAAGCACCTGTGCGATCACAAAACACATGATGAGCACAGGCATGTGGAAGCCCTGAAGCGTGCCGGTGATCAGATCTGCGATGCCGCATGCCTTCAGGATGCCGCCGTATGCTCCGCCGGCACCGGTGATCAGAAGGATCAGGCCAACCTTATCCGCGCCGTCTGTCATGATCTCGGTGATGGAACGGGGCAGATAATGGCGGGAAATAAACGCCGCATAGAGTACGCCGATGGTCATGGCAACGTTTTTGTCGCCCAGGAATGCCAGTGCGGTAAGTACCGGCCCTTCTGTGAGCAGAAATCCGGAGAAGGAACCCACAAGGATCAGCGCAATGGGAACCAGCAGGATGGACATGGCCATGGCAGCGCCCATTTTCTTGTGAGGAACCGCGTTTTTCTCATTTTCAGCCAGCTCTGCGTCCAGATCCGAGAAATCCCAGGTCCGGCCTGCCTTCTGGTCCTGTTTGTTGATGAAGCCGCCGTAGATGATGCCGCCGAAGAACATGCCCACAAAAGCGGAGATCAGTGCATAGAAGAAGAATACGCCCACGTTGATGTCCATGGCTGCTGCTACGGCCAGAGGCGGGGCAGTAGGAAGCACCAGAGCGAATGTACAGGTGGTGGCTACCGAGATCGCGCAGCCGTAAGCCGCCATGGAGTAGCCGGTCTTGCGGGAAAGGACGCGAAGCATGGGGGCGAACATGATATAGACTACGTCGCCGAACACAGGAATGCCGGTGATAAAGCCGGCTACGGATACCGCGTACTGGGAACGCTTCGGTCCCACCAGATTCAGCACCCGGTCTACGATATTGTCGATGCCGCCGGATTCATACATGAACATGCCCAGCATGACGCCCAGTCCGGTGACGATACCGATAGAACCCAGAGTCGAACCGAAATTGCTGGTAACGCAGGCTGAGACGTCAGACAACGTTGAAAAGTTTTCGGGTGCGGTCCCGCCTGCATAAGTGAGCAGGACCAGGATGCCGGTGCCGTAGGCACAGGCGAGCAGCGACACGAAGGCGTTCAGCTTGATCTTGATGATGCAGAACAGCAGCACTGCAATGGAAATAAGGAATACGATCATTAACATGGTATTTTTCCCTCCTGTTGTAAAATAGATGTAATCTGGAACACAAATTCCGATCCTGTCTGCAGATCCGTTCATCCCCTGTCAGGATCTGCGCTTCCTTTCGCTTATCTTAATACATCAGACGTCATACTGTCAATAACTATGTGAAAATAAAATGTTTTTTGGATTTAATGCACAATTTTAAAACATAATTATATACAATATAACCAAAAACAGAGGGAGCGAGTAATAATACAGCAGATAACAGAAGACTGTTATTGGTTTTGCATAAAAAATCAGGTCTGTTTTTGTGGAAAAACACGGTTGAATCATAAGACGTCTTATGATAAAGTGAGGACAGCGATAAAAAGTGATCTCTGTTTCGCCAGGATGCTTCCTTTTCCATGATCCATGCGGTCCTGTCTGTCTTTGGTGAAAGTACAGAGACGATATCAGAAGCCGGATATTCTGTGAAAAGCCATGGATAAAAACCACATCTTTTGTGGAAGCTCAACGGTATCATAGTATATAATATGCAGTACAGGCCTTTGATATTTATCGATCAGTCAAGAAGAAAGGAGCTATGTATGTTACGTAGTCAGGAATTTAGAAAAAATGCGCCGGAGCTGGATCCTCTGCGCCTTGGCACCGGCTGGAAGCTGGAAGATCTGGAAAAGCCGCAGGTATTCGTGGAAAGCACCTTCGGTGACAGCCATCCGGGATCCGGTCATCTGGACAAACTTGTGAACGCGGCCGTGGAAGGCATTGCAGAAGCAGGAGGCCACGGGGCCAGATATTTTACTACTGATATGTGCGACGGTGAGAGCCAGGGCAATGACGGGATCAATTTCTCTCTGGTCAGCCGGGAGATGATCGCCAACATGATTGAGATCCAGGCCAACGCCACGCCGTTTGATGCAGGGGTTTATATCGCCAGCTGCGACAAGGGGATGCCCGGCAACCTCATGGGACAGGCCCGGGTCAATATACCGTCTGTGGTGGTGACCGGCGGGACCATGGCAGCCGGACCGGAGCTTTTGACGCTGGAGCAGCTGGGCATGTACAGCGCCAGATATGAGCGCGGGGAGATCGATGAAGCGAAGCTCAACTGGGCAAAGCAGAACGCCTGCCCGGGCTGCGGCGCGTGCTCGTTCATCGGGACGGCCTCTACCATGCAGATCATGGCGGAGGCGCTGGGCCTGACGCTCCCGGGAAGCGCGCTGCTTCCCGCCACCAGTCCGGATCTTCTGGACTATGCAAGAGAGGCAGGACGGCTGTCTGTGAAGCTGGCGACGATGGAGCATATGCTGCCGTCAGATATTGTTACCATAAAGAGCTTTGAAAACGCCATTATGGTCCATGCGGCCATCTCCGGATCCACCAATTCGCTGCTTCATCTGCCTGCCATCGCTCATGAATACGGCATCGAGATAGACGGCGATACCTTCGACCGGCTGCACAGAGGCGCGCATTATCTTCTGGATCTTCGACCGGCCGGACGCTGGCCGGCGGAATTCTTCTATTATGCAGGGGGCGTCCCGGCGATTATGGAAGAGATCAAAAGCGTGCTTCATCTGGATGTCATGACGGTAACCGGCCGGACGCTGGGAGAAAATCTGGAGGAACTGAAGAGGAACGGCTTCTATGAGAAATGTCAGAGATGGCTGGAGGAGGCCAATGAGAAGTATAAGATCAGCCTTACAAAAGAGGATATTATCCGTCCCTTTGACAGGCCTCTTGGAACCGGCGGTTCCATCGCCATTCTGAAGGGAAATCTGGCGCCGGAGGGTGCGGTGATCAAGCATACGGCCTGCCCGAAGGAAATGTTCTCCGCTGTGCTGAATGCAAGGCCCTTCGACTGCGAGGAGGACTGTATCGATGCGGTGCTCCATCATAAAGTGAAGCCGGGGGATGCGGTATTTATCCGCTACGAGGGACCAAAGGGTTCCGGGATGCCGGAGATGTTCTATACGTCCGAGGCGATTTCTTCAGATAAGGAACTGGGAAAGACCATTGCGCTGATTACGGACGGCCGTTTCTCAGGCGCTTCCACCGGTCCGGTCATCGGTCACTGCAGTCCCGAAGCTCAGGCAGGCGGTCCCATCGCCCTTGTGGAAGAAGGGGACCTGATCCATCTGGATGTGGAGCAGAGGATTCTGGAGATCGTGGGCGTCAGGGGAGAACACAAGACCCCGGAGGAGATGGACGCGATTCTTAAGGAGCGCAGGAAAAACTGGCAGCCGAAGCCGCCGAAATACAGAGCCGGTTCTTTAAGGCTGTTCTCCGAACTGGCAGTGTCCCCCATGAAGGGCGCATATCTGTCATTTGACGAATGAGATGTTTTAGTAAGAAGGAAGAAAGGAAAAAAGGGATGAAGGGTATTCAGGTAAAAGAAAACAGTGTTGCAGTTGTCACAGAGCTTCCCATGCCGGAAGCAAAAGAAGGATATGCTGTGATTAAGGTCATGGCAGCCAGCATCTGCGGGACGGATGTCTCCACCTACCGCGGGACCAATGTAAATGTGGAATCTTATCCGATCATCATCGGACATGAGACGGCAGGAATCGTGGAGGATGTGGATGAGAACAATGCATATGGAATAAAGAAAGGGGATCATGTAGTCCTGGATCCCTACCTGTACTGCGGGAACTGCTATCCCTGCTCACAGGGAAAGACCAACTGCTGCGAGACGCTCCACTGTCTGGGCGTTCACTGCGACGGTTCCATGTGCGAGTATTTCTCCCATCCGGTGCATATGCTCCGGAAGGTGCCGGAAGATATGCCATGGGAGAGAGTCCCGCTGGCGGAGCCGCTGGTCATCAGTATGCACGGACTGCACACCTGTCAGCTGAAGGCCGGGGAGCATATCGTGATCATCGGCGCCGGCGCCATCGGACTGCTGGCAGGTATGGGAGCGCTGGCCTATGACGCGGTTCCGATTCTGGTGGATGTGGTGGATGAGAGGCTGGAGCTGGCCAGATCCTATGGAATCCCCTATACGGTGAATCCGGTGAAGGAAGACGCGGTGGCGAGAGTAAAAGAGATCACAAAAGGCCGCGGCGCAGAGTGCTGTATGGAGGCATCCGGTTCTGACGCGGGGGTCCGCAGCACCCTGGACTATGCGGCATATACCGGACGGATCGCACTGACCGGCTGGCCGAAGCATGAGATCTCACTGCCCACCAATCTGATCACGAAGAAAGAGCTTCAGGTGCGCGGTTCCAGAAACGGCGCCGGAGAGTTTGAGGAGGCTATTGAACTGATCTATTCCGGAAAGGTTCCGGTGGAGAAGATTATCTCCAAAGTGGTCTCTTATGAAGAACTTCCTCATATGCTGAAGGAGCTGTCCGAGCATCCGGGAGATTATCTGAAGGTTGTGGGTCTGTTTCATACGGAGGGTTAGAATATGAAAAATTTATTTGATATCAGCGGAAAAAAGGCCATTGTGACCGGCGGGACCCGGGGGCTTGGCTATGGAATGGCAGAGGGCTTTATGGAAGCCGGATGCGAGGTGGTTATTGTGGGCAGCAGTGACAAGGTGCATCAGGTGAGCGAAGAGTTCTGCGGCCGGGGCTTCGCGTGCCATGGAGTGAAAGCGGATCTGTCCAGACGGGAAGAGGTATATGCCTGCTTCGAGGAATGCCGGAAGCTTTTGGGCGGAGAAGTGGATATCCTGCTCACGGCTCACGGGATTCAGAGGCGGCACAGTGCAGAGGAATTTCCCATGGAGGAATGGGATGAGGTGATCAATGTGAACCTGAATTCCATCTTCATTCTCTGCCAGGAGGCGGGAAAGGTTATGCTGAAAAAAGGATACGGCAAGATCATCAATATTGCTTCCATGATCTCTTTCTTCGGCGGTCAGACGATTCCGGCATACGCGGCGGCCAAGGGCGGCGTGGCGCAGCTTACCAAGGCGCTCTCCAACGACTGGGCCGGCCGCGGGATCAATGTCAATGCCATCGCACCGGGCTATATGGCCACAGAGATGAACACGGCGCTTCTGGATCCTTCCAATCCCCGCTATGAGATCATCACCGGACGGATTCCGGCAGGGCGCTGGGGGACCGGAGAGGACATGAAAGGTACCGCCATCTTCCTGGCTTCCGCGGCCAGCGACTATCTGTGCGGTGCAGTGATTCCGGTGGACGGCGGATATCTGGTAAAATAAAATATGTATATTTTGATTCTATAAAAGGGCTGTTGCAAAACGTTTCTGCCTGTGTGCGCAGTACACAGGCAGGGGTATGCTTTGCGGCAGCCCTTTTTTGCTGTGCCGTTGGAGGCTATGGGTGGGTGGCGGTCTGCGCCCCGGGCCTCTGTAATCTGCAGCGCTGTATGGACTGGAGCGGTCAGCGGAACCGTTCTGTCCGTCACAGGCGAACAGACCTGTCCGAATGAGACGGACAGAACGGCTCCAGTGTCCGATACACTCCATACGAGCGCAGATTACAGAGGCCCGGGGCGCAGACCGCCACTCACCCGTGATCCGTAATTTTTTACGAACGTATAATAGACTGCTATAGATCTGCACGTGGACTTTCCGGTACGGAACATGGTAAAATGACTGCGTGAATATCATATCAGGAAGGAACGATTATTTATGAATGAAAGGAAAAAAGGACTTCTGGCGGTCAGTTTCGGGACCAGTGTCAATACTACAAGGGAAAAAACGATTGATGCCATAGAAGCGGATTTGAAAGAAGCATTTCCGGATTATACCCTGTATCGTGCATGGACGAGCAAAATGATTATTAAGAAATTAAAAGAGAGGGACAACATCCGAATCAATACCGTAGCGGAAGCCATGGAACAAATGATTGCAGATGGCATCACAGAGGTGGTTGTACAGCCGACTCATGTGCTCAACGGGATCGAAAACGATCAGATGACGGAGGAGGCACTGGCATATCAGGAGCATTTGGGGTTCCTCCGTTTCGGCGCGCCGCTTTTGACCAGTGAGAAAGATTCCTGTGCTGTGATTAAAGCGGTTATGGAGGAATTCAAAGATATTTCCAAAGAGGAAGCATTGGTCTTCATGGGACACGGCACCACACATTATGCCAATTCCATCTATGCTGCCCTTGATAATAAATTCAGGGACATGGGATATCCCAATGTTTTCCTTGGAACCGTAGAATCCGGTCCTTCCATGGAGACGCTGATAAAGCTGGTTCATGCATACGGAGCAGAACATGTGACTCTTGCACCTTTCATGGTGGTGGCAGGAGACCATGCCCTGAATGACATGTCCGGCGATGCTCCGGATTCCTGGAGAAACCGGTTTGAGGCAGCAGGCTTCACTGTTAATTGTGTTCTGAAAGGACTTGGAGAATACAAAGGTATCCGAAATCTTTACATAAAACACGTACAGGATGTGACGCAGGACACTTTTCCTTTGCATCTGCGGTAACACGCCGTGTTAAGCGTCCGCTAAAATCAAACAGATTATCCGCAAATCCTTTCAAAAAATCCTTTCAAAAGCAGGAAAACTATTGTTTTATTTCTAAAAAAAGTGTAAACTGAAACAGGAATTATTCGAGAGGAATAACAAAAGCAGGGCATCCTTTACCATACGGGTGCCCTGAGAAATTTACATGAGAAAATTCGTAAAGAGGGGAAACTCGTATGTTTGTTGCATTTCTGGTGCTCTGGATCATTTTCAATGGCAGAGTTACTCTGGAGGTCCTGCTGATCGGACTTGTATTAAGCGCCGCTCTGTTTGCATTCTGCTGCAGGTTTATGAACTACAGCATCCGCAGCGATCTGAGGCTGTACCATCTGGTTCCAATGGCAGTTCAGTATGTGGCAGTTTTGATCATGGAGATACTGAAGGCCAATCATCAGGTGCTTTTTTTCATTCTGACGCCCAGATATCAGGTGGAACCGCAGCTTGTTCACTTCACATCCGGACTGAAGTCGGAATTTGCAAGGGTGGTCCTTGCCAATTCCATTACCCTGACTCCTGGAACGATTACGGTCAGTCTGGAGGGAAATGAATTTTATGTACATTGTCTGGACAAAGAATTTGCAGAAGGACTGGAAAATTCCATTTTTGAAGAACTTCTGAAGAAAATGGAGGCGGCAGGATCTTATGTATGAGAAAGTATACCATGTATTTTTACTTACCTGTATGATCATCATTGCAGTTTTGATCATGTTCTGCCTGCTTCGCGCGATTCTGGGACCGAGACTTACAGACCGCGTGGTGGCGGTCAATATGATCGGTACCATGACGATTGTTGAGATCGCCATGTTTGCGCTGTATCTGAGGGCGGACTATCTGTATGATGTGTGTCTGATCTATGCGATGATCAGTTTTCTTGCGGTTGTGATCCTGACAAAGATTTATGGCGGCGCTTATCAGGAAAGGAAGATCAAGGGAACTGTTTTTCTGAATATGGAGGAAGAGGAAGAAGAGGAGGAGGACGAACTGTGATGGAATGGATACAGCTGCTCGCAGGAGGAATCTTTATTGTGATTGGTCTTTTAATTATGTGTGCAGGAGTGCTTGGGGTCTATCGGTTTCATTATGTTCTGAACCGGATGCATGCTTCTGCCATGGTGGATTCCATGGGGATTCTGTTCTCGATTCTGGGACTTATCGTTCTGAGCGGTTTTCAGTTCGGGACGCTGAAGCTGATTTTGATTGTCGTATTTTTCTGGCTTGCCGGACCAGTGTCATCGCATATGATCTGCAAGCTGGAGGTCCTGGTAAATGAGGATTTGGAAAAAGAATGTGAGGTGCCAAAAGATGGAGGGATTTAAGATCATACTTCTGGTGTTTCTGGTTATCTGTGCGGTTGCAGCCAGCCTGATCAGGAATCCGCTGCTTTCCGTCATTGTGTTTATGTCCTACAGTCTGATCATGTCCATAATCTGGTTTCTTCTGGAATCTCCGGATCTTGCTATTACGGAAGCGGCGGTTGGAGCAGGAGTCAGCAGTATTCTGTTCTTTGTTACACTGCGAAAGCTCAAAGCGCTTTCAGAGGGAGGGGAACATGAGCAGAATAAGGGATGATTATGAAAAAAGTCTGTGGAGCCGTCTGGTCCGGTGGGTGAACGGGGAGACGGATCCCTTTGAGGGAAAGATGGAAATGAAACCGCTTCGGGAAGCGGAATATACGGGGGAGTCGGTATACAGTCCGGACAGGCTTGACAAGGAAAAAATTGCTCATTACCTGGAGGATACGAAGAAAAATAAGGAGATGCGCGCCTTCCGGCTGCTTTACAGCCTGACTTCCGTGGCCCTGTGCCTTCTGCTGATCGCAGTTCTTCTTCTGGCAGTATCCTGGCTTCCGGTGCTGGGAGATCCGAACGGGCCGAATAATAATGAAGTATCGGCCCGGTATATCGAGAAGGGTATGGAAGAGTCCGGAGCTGTCAATATGGTTACCAATATGATCTTAAGCTATCGCGGTTTTGATACCTTCGGTGAGACATGCGTTCTGTTTATTGCAGCCACCTGCGTGATCGTGCTGCTTCGCAAAAATGAAGAAAAGATCGAAAAGGAAAGCGAGACAGACTGGAAATATGAGCCGAGGCCGGATGCGATTCTTCAGAGAATGACACAGGTACTGGTTCCGGTCATCTTTTTGTATGGGTTTTATATTATATTGAACGGACATCTGTCGCCGGGCGGAGGGTTTTCCGGAGGCGCCGTTATCGGTGCGGGACTGATCCTGTATGTGACAACTTTTGGATTTCATAAGACGCAGCGGTTTTTTAATGAAAAGATTTATGAAATAGTTAAAGTGGGAGCACTGTCGCTTTACAGCGTGACCATGATCTATTATTTTTACACCGGGGCAAATATGATCAAAAATGCGATTCCACTTGGAACGCCGGGAGATATTTTAAGCAGCGGTATGATTCTTCCAGTCAATATCTTTGTGGGACTGGAAGTAGCATGTACCATGTATGCGTTTTTTGCCCTGTTTCGAAGAGGAGGGATGTAGGATGGGACCGAATCTCTGGGCAAATGTAGACGAGATTGCGGCTGTGATCCTGTTTGGCGTCGGATTTACGACGCTGCTTCTTCATAAGAACATGATCAAGAAGATCATTGGATTGAATATCATGGATACGGCGGTCTATCTCTTTCTGGCCGCCATGGGCTATGTAGACGGAAGAGATGCTCCGATCGTGAAGGACGGGATCCTGAGTGCCAAAGCCTATATCAACCCGATTCCAAGCGGTCTGGTGCTGACAGGAATCGTAGTATCGGTCAGTGTTACGGCACTGATGCTGTCGCTGACCATCCGCCTTTATCGAAAATATCATTCGCTGGATCTGGATGAGATCCTGATTCAGATGCAGCAGGAGGAGCCAAGATGAATTTTGTACAGAATTTTCCGTGCTTTTCCATTGTGCTCTGCATGGTTGCAGGAATCCTTTCCACGCCCATGAAGGGAAAGGCTGCGAAACGAATGACACTTGCCGCGGTGACGCTGGTAACGCTGATGTCAATGGCTACACTGTTCTATGTTCTGTCATCCGGGGAGAGTTTTGTCTATACGATGGGCAGATATCCGGCGCCCTGGGGTAATGAGATCAGGGCAGGGGTACTGGAGGCGCTGCTGGCGACGGTATTTGCGCTGGTCATGCTCTGCTCCCTTCTGGGAGGGATGGACCATATATTCCGGACAGTGGATGAAGAGAAGATCAATCTGTATTTCATCCTGACTGATCTGCTTTTAAGCTCTCTGCTGGCAATCATCTATACCAATGACCTGTTTACCGGTTATGTTTTTGTGGAGATCAATACCATTGCGGCCTGCGGGATGATTATGATCCGAAGGAGCGGGCGTTCTCTGATTGCGGCCACCCGGTATATGGTCATGAGTCTGATCGGGTCCGGCCTGTTTCTGATCGGGATTGCCATGCTTTATGATATTACCGGACATCTTTTGATGGAGAATGCCCATGACGCCATGGTGCGTCTGGTGGGTGCAGGGCAGTACCAGATTCCGCTTCTGGTCATTATCAGCGTGATTACAGTAGGACTTGCGATTAAGAGCGGACTGTATCCGTTCCATTCCTGGATGCCGGACGCCTATGGATATTCCACCATATCCAGCAGTGCGATTCTGTCCGGGCTGGTATCCAAAAGCTATATTATTCTGCTCATCAAAATTTTTTACCGCGTCATCGGTTTTGACATTATTGTCCGAAGCAAGATCGTCAATGTACTGTTTGTATTTGGACTGGTCGGTATGGTGATGGGATCTGTCAGTGCGATTATGGCAAAGGATATCTACCGAATGATCGCTTACTCCTCGATTGCGCAGATCGGATATGTGTATATGGGAATCGGCCTTGCAACAGAGGCCGGGATGATTGCTGCAGTCTTCCATATTCTGACCCATGCGATTACAAAATCCCTGCTGTTTCTGGCCGCCAAGGGATTGAATGATGCATCCGGGCATAAGAGAATTTTTTCAGCCCTTCAGGGCGCAGCATTCCGCAATCCACTGGCAGGTGCGGCTTTTCTGGTGGGCAGCCTTTCCATGGTAGGCATTCCGATGCTTGCAGGATTTATCTCAAAACTTCTGTTTGCGACTGCGGCGCTGGGAGCCGATTCGAATAAGGTACTGGTAACACTGGTCGTGCTGGCGGTCAGCACCATATTGAATGCGGTTTATTTTCTGCATACGGTGATTCGGATTTATACGCCGACAGGCGCTTTGGAGGAATTTCGGAATGTACATGTGCATATGTCCGCAGGGGCAGCAGCGGCTGTATCCTGTCTGATTCTTTTAAATTTTGGAATGGGACTTTTGTCCCAGCCGCTTACCGATCTGATACAGTTTGGAATTGAGATGTTTGCTTAGGCAGAGGGGAGAGGAAGAAGATGATTGGTTGTTTACTTGGAGCAGCGATTCTGCTGCCGATCCTGACAGGACTGTTTCTGCTCCTTTTTCAGGACAGGATTCATAACCGGAAGGTCAAATGCATCGGTATTTTTCTGGTCATGGCAGTGACCTCTGCTCTGGCAGTGAAGCTGATGTTTGCAGGAAATTATGAGTTCGTGCTCTGGAACCTGACGGATACGCTGGAGATCCGGGTG
The DNA here is from genome assembly GCA_910583615.1 of uncultured Lachnospiraceae bacterium. Lineage (GTDB taxonomy): Bacteria > Bacillota > Clostridia > Lachnospirales > Lachnospiraceae > Hominiventricola. The sequence continues at coordinate 159,918 of CAJTXP010000003.1, forward strand.
CGCATGGACGATATAACCAGACTGTTTGCAGGAATGACCGTTGCGGCATGGACGCTTTGCGGCGTGTTCTCCTTTGAGTATATGAGACATGAAGAACACGAGGACCGGTATTTCGGGTTCTACCTGATCGTCATGGGAGTGCTGATCGCACTGGATCATGCGGGGAATCTGATTACGCTGTATCTGTTTTTTGAAATGATGACGCTGACCTCTCTGCCGCTGGTGCTGCATAACCTGAGCCATGAGGCTGTGATGGCCGGTCTGAAATATCTGTTCTATTCGGTGGCAGGCGCATTTATGGCGCTGTTTGGCATCTTCTATCTTTACGCCCATGGAGTGGGCAGGATGTTCCGGGAGGGAGGATACCTTCTGGTAATGGATTCTTATACGGGGAGCCATGGAATGACGCTGCTGGTTCTGATGCTGACGATCGTGGGATTCGGTACAAAAGCGGGCATGTTTCCCATGCACGGCTGGCTGCCTACGGCCCATCCGGTAGCGCCGGCGCCCGCCAGCGCAGTTTTATCCGGTATCATTACCAAATCCGGTGTGCTTGCCATTATCCGGGTGATTTTTTATGTGGCAGGCGCAGATGTGATCCGGGGAACCTGGGTACAGTACGCCTGGATGACGCTGACGCTGATTACGGTATTTATGGGATCCATGATGGCTTATAAGGAGAAGGGACTCAAAAAAAGGCTTGCCTACTCCACGGTCAGCCAGGTGTCCTATATTCTGTTCGGCCTGTCGGTGTTGAATACAGATGGAATGGTGGGGGCGCTGTCTCATTTTGTTTTCCACAGCGTGGTTAAGAACTGCCTGTTCCTGGCTGCCGGCGTGATCATCTACAAGACCGGAAAGAAGACGGTAGAAGAATTGAAGGGAATCGGAAAGGAGATGCCGGTTACCATGTGGTGCTTTACTCTGGTATCTATTACGCTGGTAGGAATACCGCCAACCAGCGGATTTGTCAGCAAGTGGTATCTGGCGACAGGATCTCTAAAAGACGGAATGGGGATCTATACATGGCTTGGTCCGGTCGTACTTCTGTTAAGCGCCATGCTGACGGCAGGATATCTGCTCCCGATCTCCATTCAGTCCTTTTTTCCGGGAGAAGAACGCAGGGAGACAGGATATCAGAAACGGGAACCGAATCTTCTGATGCTTCTGCCGATGCTTCTCTTTACGGCAGCGGCTGTACTGTTCGGAATGTTTCCAGGGTCATTTTTAAGCTTTCTGCAGACAATTGCTGCAGGGCTTTTGTAGAGGGAGGAAGGGTATGAGCAGTGTATATCTGGTCCTTCCGGTGGTGCTCCCGATTCTGGGAGGGGCGGTAATGCCCCTTCTTCATTTGACGGAGAAGAGGAGGAATCTCTTTCTGGAAATTCTGGTGCTGGTGACCTCCGCGCTTGCGGTTCTCTGTGTGCTTCGGCGTCCGGAGGATGGATTTATTCTCTTTCATCTGACCGGTAATCTGGATTTTGCGCTCCGGCTGGACGGACTGGGGAGTGTATTTGTCTGTCTGATTGCCTTTTTGTGGCCGCTGGCGACGCTGTATGCATTTGAATATATGCGTCATGAAGAACGCACGACCAGTTTTTTTGCATTCTATACCATGACTTATGGCGTGACCCTGGGAATTGCCATGGCAGAAAATCTGGTGACCATGTATTTGTTTTACGAGCTTTTGACGCTGGTATCTGTATATCTGGTCATGCATCCCATGACGAAAAAGGCGCTTCATGCCAGCAGGGTCTATCTGTACTATTCCATTGGCGGCGCGGCGTTTGCGTTTGTGGCGCTGGTATTTATTATTATCTTCGGCGGTACGACGGATTTTGTTCCAGGAGGCGTCCTGGACATGGGCAGGATCGGCGATAACGTTATGACCGTACAGATCGTCTATCTGCTGGCCTTCTGGGGATTCGGCGTAAAAGCGGCCGTATTTCCGTTCCAGGGCTGGCTTCCTCAGGCGTCCGTAGCCCCCACTCCGGTAACGGCGCTTCTGCATGCAGTAGCCGTGGTCAAATCCGGCGCTTTTGCAGTCATGCGGCTGACTTATTACTGCTTCGGGACAGAGCTGATCCGCGGGACATGGGTGCATTTTGCAGTGATGAGCATTGCCATGCTCAGCATCCTGTATGGTTCGACCATGGCGGTGAAGGAGACGCATTTTAAGAGACGGCTTGCATTTTCAACAGTCAGCAACCTGTCGTACATCCTGCTGGGCGTAACGATGATGAGCTCGCAGGGGCTTCTGGCAGGTATGGCGCATCTGGTTTTCCATGCGTTTATGAAGATCGGAGCGTTCTTCTGTGCCGGTGCAGTGCTGCATCAGAGCGGGAAGACCTATGTGGATGAGTTGAACGGGCTGGCAAAGAAAATGCCGTTTGTATTTACGACGTTTGTGATATTCGGACTGTCGCTGATTGGAATTCCCCTCTTTGCCGGATTTATCAGCAAATGGAATATTGCCGCGGCTGCCATGGAACTGGGAAATGACTGTCCCTTTGCCTATGGAGCAGTAGCAGTCCTTTTGTACTCAGCGCTTATGACAGCTGTATATGTGCTGACGGTGGCAGTCCGGGCGTGGTTCCCGGATAAAGGGAGCATCCATGAATCGGAGAAAGAGATAACAGATCCAAACTGGGAGATGAAACTTCCGCTGGGTATCTTTGCTGCTGCGGTTCTGATGTGGGGACTTGGCTCAGAACCGCTGATGCGGATTCTCAGGGCGGTGGCACAGGGCGTATTTTGAGAGGAGAGAAGAGAGATGAATGGTGATTTTTGGCTGTTTCATGTGATCTGGTTTCCGTTCATGGCAGCTTTTCTCTGCTATTTGACGGGGATGCGGCATAAGATGGTAAGAGACCGGATCCTTCAGCTTTCGGTCATCCTGGAAGCGGGGCTGATGGCGCTGGCAGCAGGTGCGTATTTCAGAACGGGAGATCTGGAATTCGTCTGGGAAGGCTTCTGCATGCAGGGGATGTATCTGAGGCTGGACGGCTTTCGGCTGCTTTATGGCTGCATTGCGGCTCTGATGTGGATGATGACAGGGATCTTTTCCAGAGAATACTTTGCGCATTACCGGAATCGGAATCAATATTATTTCTTTTATCTTCTGACTCTGGGAGCGACCATGGGGGTGTTTCTGTCCGGAGACCTTTATACGACATTCATTTTCTTTGAGATCATGTCGCTTACTTCCTATGTGTGGGTCATCCATGATGAGAAGCCTGCGGCCATGAAGGCAGGAGAGATCTACCTTGCCATTGCGGTGATCGGAGGTCTTGTGATGCTGATGGGGCTGTTTCTTCTGTATGATGCAGCCGGGACGCTTCGGATGTCGGAGCTTCACGATGCCGTCGAAGCTGTGATGCAGGAAAAGGGTCTGCAGATCTATGCGGCAGGACTGTGCATGCTGTTCGGTTTTGGAGCCAAAGCCGGTATGTTTCCTCTCCATGTCTGGCTTCCCAAAGCCCATCCGGTAGCTCCTGCGCCGGCCAGTGCGCTGCTGTCAGGGATCCTGACAAAGACCGGCGTCTTTGGCGTGCTGGTAGTCAGTGCGGAGATATTCCGGTATGATCCGCAGTGGGGCAGACTGGTGCTGTATCTTGGAGCCGTTACCATGTTCGGCGGGGCGTTTCTGGCAGTGTTTTCCATTGATCTTAAACGGACGCTGGCATGTTCCTCCATGTCGCAGATCGGTTTTATTCTGGTGGGCGTTGGGATGCTGGAGCTTCTGGGGACGGAAAATGCCCTTGCCGTGCGGGGAACGATCCTGCATATGGTCAATCATTCCATGATCAAACTCCTCCTGTTTATGTCGGCGGGCGTAGTCTATATGAATCTGCATGCGCTGAACCTGAATGAGATCCGCGGATTCGGATATCGGAAACCGCTTTTGAAAGGTCTTTTTCTGGTGGGAGCTCTGAGCATCGGAGGAATCCCGGGCTTCAGCGGATATGTGAGTAAGACGCTGCTTCACGAGAGCATTGTGGAATATGCGTCAGAGCTGGCGGTACACGGAGAGCCGGCGCTCTGGATCCGCGGGATCGAGTGGATCTTTCTTCTGACTGGCGGTATGACGATCGCCTACATGACGAAACTGTTCGCGGCAGTATTTCTGGAAAAGCATCCGGACCGTCAGAAGGAATATGATAAGAAGACGGCATATATGAATGGGGAAAGCATGTTTGCGCTGTTTCTGCCTGCCGTTCTTCTGGCGGTTATGGGCCTTCTGCCTTACCTGACCATGAATCGCGCCGCTGATCTGGCACAGGGGTTCCTTCATGGGGAGACGCCTGCGCATGCAGTACACTATTTCAGTTTTGCCAATCTAAAGGGCGCAGTGATATCCATTACGATCGGAGCGCTGGTATATTTTGGAGTGATACGAAAATGCCTGATGGGGAAAGATGAAAAAGGAAGAACCTGTTATGTGGACGTCTGGCCCCAATGGCTGGACCTGGAGGATCTTGTCTACCGGCCGGTATTTACAAAGGCAGCCGCAGCGCTGGCCGGATATCTGTGCGGTCTGGCGGACCGGTTGTATCTGGTGCAGAACCTTTTAAAAGGGCTTCTGGAAATATCGGCATTTTTAAGCAGAGCCTGCGACTATCTGGTGGATACCATGCTGGTGCTGTTTCGAAGCACCACTCACAAAAGCAGGACGGAGCGGCATGTATATCTGATTGGTTCCGTATTTTCCCGGACGCTGGGGAAGATCCTGGATCAGATCGTCCGGATATTGAATCATACCATACGGCGGAGGAATCCCATCGAACGTTCTTTCGTTGTGACGTTTGCAGAGTGGGAGGAAATGATGTACCGGACCAACCGCCTGATCGGTGCAAGTCTTTCTTTCGGACTGATGCTGGCTGCGATCGGTCTGGCGTTAACACTTGTATATCTGCTGTGGTGGTAGAAAAAAGGATGGGATGGAATGAAGAAAAGCCAGAGAGATACGCTGGATATGACAAAGGGCAGTCCGGCAAAGGCGCTTCTTGTCTTTGCGGTGCCGGTAATCTTATCCAATCTGTTTCAGCAGCTTTATAATATCATAGACAGTCTGATCGTGGGAAATTATCTGGGAGCCGACGCACTGGCCGCTGTCGGCTCTGCAGGTACCATCACTGCGGTCATCGTTCAGCTGGCTTCCGGTCTTGCACTGGGAGCCTCTGTTGTTATTTCACAGTATTTTGGAGCGGGGAAGAAGAAGGAGATCAGGACCTGTATGGTAACGATCTCGGTTTTTGCCGCAGCGGTCGGAACAGTGGTAACTGTTTTTACACAGCTTCTGGCCGAACCGGTTCTTCTTCTGGTGAAAACGCCTGCAGGGATCCTGGGGGACAGTACAGACTATCTGACCATCTATTTCTGGGGAAGTGCGGCGATCTTTCTGTACAATGCGGAAAATGCGGTCTTTATCGCCATGGGGGATTCCAGAACGCCTCTGTATTTTCTGATTCTTGCCTTTTTTCTGAATGTGACGGGAGATCTTTTTTTTATCCTTGTCTGTTCCATGGGAGTCGGAGGAAGCGCTCTGGCTACCACGCTGTCTCAGGCAGTCTGCACCATTTTGTCATTTACTGTTCTGGAACGTAAGATGCGGCGACTTGGCATGGGACGGGCGGACCGGTGGTTTGACCGGGCAGAGTTTGTCCGGATGATGCGGATTGCAGTTCCGGCGGCTCTTCAGCAGTCCGTGGTTTCTCTTGGGAGCGTCTGTGTACAGGCGGTCACGAACAGCTTCGGACCTGCCGTCATGGCCGGCTGCAGTGCGGCCAACAAGGCGGTGAATCTGATATCCGCCATACCGATCAACTGGGGAAACGCCCTGTCAAATTTTGCAGGACAGAATATGGGCGCCGGAAAACCGGAACGGATCGGGCAGGGGGTAAGAGTTTCTCTTCTGGCAACCGGGGCGGTATCACTGAGTATGATCATTTTGATGGAACTGATTCCGGAGACGCTGATTGGATGGTTTGTGGAAGGAGAGGGAGCGCAGGAGGTCATTTGCATTGGCGCCTCCTACCTGCGCGTGACGGGTCTGTTTCTGGTCATCTTTTCTGTATATATCGTGATCAAATCTGTTTTTAAGGGCGCCGGAGACATGAGATGGTATGTAGGACTGACCCTGGGAAGCCTGGGGGTGCGTGTGCTCTGCGCCTTTTTGCTGGCGCCGGTCTTCGGCGAAGATATCCTCTGGTGGAGCGTCGCCGCCGGATGGTGTGCGGCCGCGGTACCGACGGTGCTGCACTATTTGGGCGGGAACTGGAAAAAACACAGCGTGATCTGAAAAAACAGGAGTTGTTGTTCACGGGTGGGTGGTGTTCTGCGCCCCGGGCATCTGTGATCTGTGCTCGTATGGAATGGATCGTACACCGAAGCCGTTTTGTCCGTCTCATTCGGACAGGTGCCGGTTCGCCTGAGACGGACAAAACGGCTCCGCTGTCCGCTCCAGTCCACACAGCGCTGCAGATCACAGATGCCCGGGGCGCAGAACACCACCCACTCTGTGAACCGTAATGAATAAAATATTTATTGTAAAACAATAAAAATATATTGACAAATGAAAAAAACGGGATTATCATGGAACAAGAACAACAGGGATGGAGGAAATGATTATGAGACAGACGGAGATGTCAGGATATCTGAAGGTGGTTACTGCAGGAGTGGGAGTGCTGTTACTGGTCTTTCTGTTCTGGTTCCTTCCGCTGGTATTGAAGGAGCCGCTGACCAGCACTGCCGGAGAGGGCGGATACCGGGGAACCTGCGGTCTGATCTGGTTCAGCGCAGTTCCTGCTTTCCTGTGCCTGATCCGATTCTGGGGTATTTGTGAGAGCATCCGGAAAGACCGTTCCTTTTCCATGGAAAATGCAGTACGGCTGAAGAGGATGAGCCAGTACATGCTGATTGATGCAGTGCTTTATACGGGATTTCTCGTGTGGTTCTTTCTGGCAGGATGGTATCAGGGAGTGGCCTGGCTGGTCTTTCCGGTGCTACTGGCAGTCTTTATCTCAGTGACTCTGGTTGTGCTCTGTGCGGCGCTGTCTCATCTGGTACAGAAAGCCGGCAGGATGCAGGAAGAGCAGGAACTGACCATATAAGGGGGCGTATGGATGGCGATCATCATTAATATTGACGTGATGCTGGCAAAGCGGAAGATGAGTGTCACAGAGCTTTCGGAGAGGGTCGGTATCACCATGGCGAATATCTCTATCTTAAAAAACGGGAAGGCAAAGGCGATCAAGCTGAGCACTCTGAACCGTATCTGCAGGGCGCTTGACTGCCAGCCGGGGGATATTCTGGAATATGTGGAATCGGATGCGGAACCTGAATAAAGGCCGGATATACAGAATCAGGAGGATATCATGAACGAATATGATCAGAAGGGCAGCCAGAACTGTCTGCCTCGGGTCAGTGTACCCGTTTTTCCGAAATGCGAACCGGTGGACCGGCTGTTTGCGGTTGTCTATCTGCTGGTGGGATATGGCTTTGTCTGCCTTTGCTCCAGCATTGATTTTGAGAGGAACCTTGTTGTATTTACCGTTTTTTACGCCATGGTGGTATTGATCTATCTGTGGGGGAAAGAGATCCGCCCGCCGAAGGAGAGCTGGTTCTGGCTGGCGGTGATGCTGGCGGTGGGGATTCCCTATGCGTTCTGGACGGTACTGTATATTTTGCAGTTTCTGGCGCTTATGGCTGTAGCGGCTTACTGGACGCTGTCAGCATCCGGAAGGCTCTTAAAGGAAGGAAAGACTTCCCGGTGGGTGTTCTTTGACGGATGCAATGCACTGGTCGTGGTCCCGTTCTGTAATTTTGGATGTCAGGTACGGATACTTTTTCATGAATCGGATCACGGACAGAAAGAAGAGCGGAAAAAGTCCTCCCCAAAAGCAGGAGCAGTACTTCTGGGAATTGTGATCGTTCTGCCGCTTCTGTTCATCATCCTGCCGCTTCTTTCCAGTGCGGATGCAGGATTTCAGTCACTGATGGAAAATCTGGCAGGGAATCTGACGGAATATATCAGCGACCATCTGCTGGTGATCTTTGTCCGTATACTTTTTGCGATTCCGGTTTCTTTGTACCTGTTCGGCCTTGTTTTCGGGGGAATCCAGGGGAGATATACCGACCGGTTTCAGGAGAAGAAGCTTCTGGAAAGCGGAAGACAGGCCAGAAAGGTTCCGGATACAGCCATCTGTACGGCGCTGGTCATTATCTGTCTGGTCTACTGCCTGTTTATGGCAATTCAGGGAAATTATCTGTTCTCGGCCTTTACCGGGAATATTCCGAAGGGCTTTACCTACTCGGAATATGCGAGGAGAGGATTTTTCGAACTGTGTCAGATCGGGGTGTGGAATCTGATCTTTACCTGGCTTATGGGCGCCTGTTCCAGAACGGACCGAAGAGAGCATAAGGGACTCGGATTTCTGACGGTGCTGCTGTCCGTACTCACGCTGCTTCTGCTGGCGACGGCAGTCAGCAAGATGGGGATGTACATCAGCGTCTATGGGCTGACGGTCCGCCGGATCCTGTCTCTGATCTTTATGCTGTGGATGGGGCTGGTGTTTGTCTGTATCATCGTCCATCAGAAGCGGGAATTTCCGGTTGTGCGACTCTGCGTCATGGCAGGCGCCGTCATGTTCTGCCTGATCTGTGTCTTTCCCATTGAATACTGGGCGGAGCTGTATAATGCGTGGGCAAGGATGCAGGGGATGATTTTGTAGACGGGCGACCGATCCCTCCGTCGCTGTGATCCACTCCATACGAGCGCAGATCACAGCGGCGAGTTTTATTCATAAAACAGCAGCTGTTTAGAACAGTATTGGCACGTAGCCTGTCATGAACGAAGATACTACAGGACATCTAAGAGGTATAATATAATAATATTCAAAATACCAGTATATAAAACCGAGTAATACCGATATATCAAAAATTACTAAACAGACAATGATAATAATATCTATATATTTTCTTTTCTTTTTTCTGTTCATAGTTTTCCTTTATACACATTATCACGGGGAAAGCACTGAAAATTGTTAATGGTGATTTTTGTGTTTAAAGCCTTTCAAATGTGCAAAACAATAAATACCAGTATATAAATCCAAGTAATATTAATATATCAAAAATCACTAAACAAATAATGATAATAATGTCTATATATTTTCTCTTTTTCTTTCTGTTCATAGTTTTCCTTTATACATATATTTGATGGAGAAATCACTGAAATCTATTGATAATGGTGTCTTTTGAAAAAAACATTCCACCCGGCTTCTTCTCAGATTTCTACATTCCGTTGAAGTACTGGGAGCTTTTCCCGAACCGTCTTTCAAAGGAGGGCTGGAAGAATTCGAACTGTCATTATAAAGAATGCGTTTCATACGCTCATTATTGTCTCGGAGAAGCCGGTTCTCTCCAAGCAGAGAAGCCGCCCTTTCTTTCAAAAGAGTATTGAAAGCCGGATGTTTTCCTGTCTCAGCTCATCAATTTCCCTGGCCTGGCTTTTCACAATCGCTGCCCGTCTGATCCCGCCTCCCCTCTGGTAACATCGTTCCTTTTCATACAGTTTATCAGAAAAAAGGAGGTAATGCCAGCATTTTGATTTTCTGTGGAAAAGATATCCACATGTTTCTGAAATCTCCGCAATGATGTGGTTTATTTCCCGGCTTATCAATTTTTATTAAGGAAAACAGCAGGAAATTTTCTACATTTTTTTGAAAGTTTTAAAGCATATTTTCAGGGGACGGCTGAACTGTTACAGGAAGATAAAACTATGTCAATAAAATCGAACATGGCATATGGTCAATCATTGAAAAGCATGGTAAACTGTACAAGCAGGATAACTCTTTCAGAGGAATTTTGCCTTTTTAAGTGTAGCAACTTAAAGATATCACAGGCGGTCATGAAAGAGTTATTCCTTTTGGTTAAAACTTTTTACACTTCAGTATAGATATTATTAATCAAATGTCGTCTGTTTTGAAGCTCAACAAATGAAATAAACATCATTTGTTGTATGCAATTGAAGCTTCATATTATTTTCCTAATTACGGGAATTAAAACTGTTTATTAAATTTATCATTGATGTGCATATTTTGGGACCTGCTACATGGTTAAATCTATCTTTTACTGATACTATACCTACTACGGTATTGTCAAAATTAGTAATATCAAGCATAGGAGAACCGCTTATTCCTTTCCGTCCTTCTGCATTTGTGATTAGTAAATATCCATCGTCGGATTTTACCGTGCCTTCAGAAATATTTTGATAATCATCCAATTTGCCGTCTTCAGACCCATAGCCTGATACCATTATTGTTTTTCCTGCCATGGAGCGGATTGCACAGGGAAGAATACTTGTGCGTGTTGGATCCATGGAGGTTCTTAATTTAATCAGCGCCCAATCATTTACAATATCGTCAGAAGAACTGGGATTCCAAAAACCGGAGACAAAATATGAGGTTGCAGTTGAACTTGCAATGCGGTTTCCGGATCCGTTTTGTCCCACATAAAGACACATATACGTTACATTTCCATACGACGGATCATCAACACAGTGAGCCGCAGTCAGTGCAAGATTTTTTCCTACAAGGAACGCTGTTCCACCTGTTACAGCACCACTGTCATGCTCAATGTATAAATACCCAATTCCATTAAAAGGCGGATATTCCGGGCTGTCAATCGGTTCCAGAAACTGGGGTGATACATTGTCAATGTATTCTGTAGTGTCTGTCTCCGTATAATCCAGTTCCAGGTCAAATGCATTTGAAGTACCATCTGAAATATTATATTCTATGATCGTTTCAGTTTCTTCTTCAGGCGCCTGAATTTCACTGGCTTCGGCTGAAAACACAGGAGTGATACTGAAGATGAAAGAAAAAACTGCTAATCCTGCAAAATATTTTATTTTATTCATTTCGTATCCTTTCTCTGATTCAATACTTTATACAAACTATACTTCGGTACAAAAATCAAAACTACAACAATAAATAACAATATTTTACCATATGATATCTCCTCCTCTCGTATTTTGATTCCGTTATCTGATAGCCTCACCTCCTCCAGAATCCCGGAAACCCAGGCCTTCTGATTTCTATGGATTGTTTCGGTTTGAAATAATTGCTGCAAAATATCTTTTGTATATAAACGGCACTAAATTTTTGCTCTCATAGAGCCTTGTCCCATGTGCCGTTTATCATATTTTTCTGGCAATATATAATCACAAGATATATAGATTATTAATGTAATATTTTTATTATTTGAATCAGTATATAATATTTTGTATTTTATAGTAATATAGTGCTTCTATTTTAAAACTATGTCAATATAATAATTGTAAAATTAAAAATTAAAAATAAAAACATACATGAAAGCCGTATTGACAGGAACTCGTACAGTGAGGCTGCCTGTTTCCCCGCGCATGTTTTACAGACGGCGGCACTGAAGTTGCATAACTTTTGCATCATTTTTCAGAATCGGTAGAAATCTCCTGCGGATCGTGCTATGCTGATTGCAGCAAAGGATTTCCGACGCAGTGTGCATTGGAAAACGGATATTCAGGAGGTAAGTTTTATGGAAGAGAACAGGAACGAAGGAATGAGAAGACTGCAGATGCCAGGCGGAATGTCCGCGGTGATCGTGGCTCTCATTATTGCGGTGGGCGCGGTCATCTGCGTGACGATCGCATCGAACGGATTTGTCCGTTATAAGCTTGGAGGCGGAGGAGACGGGCTGACGGCGACCGGTTCTGCAAGCTGTGATTTTGAATCCGATCTGATCGTGTGGAGGGGCAGCTTCTCCGCTTATGGCATGACGACAAAGGAAGCTTATGAAGTGATCAAGAATGACGCAGAGGTAGTAAGAAAGTATCTGCTGGACAATGGGGTGACGGAAGAGGAGCTGGTGTTCAGCTCGGTGGATATCTCCCAGCGTTACCGGACAGAATATGACGAGAACGGCAATTATGTCCGGGATTATCCGGACGGTTATGACCTGTATCAGAGCCTGACCGTAACCTCCAGCGACATTGACAAGGTGGAGATGGTATCCAGAGACATTACGAAACTGATTGAATCGGGGATCGAGTTCGCCTCCTATTCTCCGGAATATTACTGCACGACGCTGGATGAGGTGAAGCTGGATCTGATCGAGAAGGCGACGGACAATGCAAGGCAGCGGATCGATATTCTGGTGGAGGGAACGGGATGCCGCAGAGGAGATCTTCTGACTGCCAGCCTGGGGGTGTTCCAGATCACGGCAACGAACTCCGGATCCGGAGAATATACCTATGACGGAGCATTTGATACCAGATCCCGTTATAAGACGGCAACCGTTACCGTCCGCCTGAATTATGCGGCGGAGTAACATAATTACAGGCAGGGGCGTTTCGCAACGATCCCTGCCTGTGTGCTGTACCGTTTTATTCCACATCCTGGAGCGCGTCCAGATCTTCCTCTCCGGTACGCACTTTGACGACCTTTCCAACGGAGTAGACGAAGATCTTACCGTCTCCGATATGCCCGGTATAGAGCGCCTTTTTGGCGGTCTCGATCACGGTGTCTACGGGGATATTGCCGACGATGACCTCCACCTTGACTTTCGGCAGGAGGGTTGCATCCAGTTCCACGCCGCGGTATCTCTCCCCGGCGCCTTTCTGGATGCCGCAGCCCATGACCTGCGTGACGGTCATGCCGGTGACGCCGATCTCGTTCATGGCTTTTCTCAGGACGTCATATCTGGACAGACGGGATATGATGGACACCTTGTAGATGCCGGTGTCGCCTTTGGGTGCCTTGACCACCTGCACGGCGGCGTCCTTCTGCGCCGGAGAAGCCGTTACATAATCATCGTTTCCAAGAGCCGTATTCTCATTGATCTCCATGGTCATGGTGTTGGAAATATCCATGATGCTGAAGCCGGCGTATGCGGACGGAAGCCCGTGTTCGGTTGCATCCAGGCCGATGATCTCCTCCTGCTCGGAGACGCGCAGGCCCACGGTGGCTTTTATCAGCAGAAATGCAAGGGTGATCGTCACAGCGGTCCAGGCAATGACCGCCAGCATGCCGAGGATCTGGATGCCCAGCAGTTCCAGCCCACCGCCGTAGAACAGTCCCGTAAGGGTGTCGTTGCCCGGCGCGGACGTTGTGGCGAACAGGCCGACGGCGACGGTTCCCCACATGCCGTTCAGACAGTGGACGGCTACCGCGCCCACCGGGTCGTCAATGCGCAGCACATAGTCCAGAAACCAGACGCCGAATACGACCAGCAGCCCGGATACGATGCCGACGGCTGATGCGCCCGCGCAGTCCGTCACGTCGCAGGAAGCGGTGATGCCCACCAGTCCCGCCAGAGAAGCGTTGAGACACATGGATACATCCGGTTTTCCGTATTTGACCCAGGTGAAGACCATGCATACGACTGTTGCGATCGCCGGAGCCACCGTGGTGGTCAGGAAGATGGAGCCGAGCTGTTCCACGGAAGTGGCTGCCGCGCCGTTGAAGCCGTACCAGCCAAGCCACAGGATGAAGACGCCGAGGCAGCCGATGGGAAGGTTGTGTCCGGGAAATGCGTTTACTTTGGTGATTTTGCCGGATTTGTCCTTCTCAAATTTGCCGATACGGGGTCCGAGGATCTTCGCGCCGATCAGTGCGGAGATCCCTCCCACCATATGGATCGCGCAGGAGCCGGCAAAATCATGGAAGCCCATCTGGGAAAGCCAGCCGCCGCCCCAGATCCAGTGTGCCTCGATCGGATAGATCAAAGCGGAAATGACGCCGGAATAGATGCAGTAGGACAGAAATTTGGTTCGCTCCGCCATGGCTCCGGAGACGATCGTTGCGGTCGTCGCACAGAAGACCAGGTTGAAGACAAAATTGGACCAGTCAAAATCGGCATAGGCGGTAAAAATATCAAATCCCGGTTTTCCGATCAGTCCCATCATATCCTCGCCCAGCAGAAGGCCGAAGCCGATCAGGATAAATACGATGGTGCCGATACAGAAATCCATCAGGTTTTTCATCAGGATGTTGCCGGAGTTCTTTGCCCTGGTGAAGCCTGCCTCCACCATGGCAAAACCTGCCTGCATCCAGAACACCAGTGCTGCGCCGATCAGAAACCAGACAGCAAACAGCTGGCTGTTCAGCGCATTCATCATTTCTTCAGTCATAATAGTTCCTCCTCATCTCATATAGAGTTTGATATATATATAAAAGGAGATACTTCGGGGCACGCCCGTTCGTATCTCCTTCGATATCGCTTACGTGTAAAGGCCGGTTTTATGGAAACGGTCCGGTCGGTTTTTATAGTTTCTGCGGATCCTGGCTCTGCAGGGCGGAGGATACGCTCATCGGATATCGGCCGTCGAAGCATGCCGTACAGAGCGGCAGCCCGTCAACCGTGGAAGGCAGATCCTCCACCCGCATGTAGCCCAGAGAATCGGCGCCGATGAGCTGCCGGATCTCTTCCGTGGAATGGGAGGCAGCCAGAAGCTGGCGGTTGGACGGAATATCGGTTCCAAAATAACAGGGATGGAGAAAGGGCGGAGAGCTGATCCGCACATGTACCTTTCCCGCGCCTGCCTGTTTCAGCAGGCGGATGAGATTGGCAATGGTGGTTCCCCGTACGATGGAATCGTCCACCAGGACGATATCCTTTCCCCTGACGGCCTGCTCCAGGACGCTCAGCTTCAGCCGGACGCCGGATTCCCGTTCCTTCTGGGTCGGTTTGATAAAGGTCCTTCCTACATAGCTGTTTTTGTAAAACGCTAGCCCGAAAGGAATGCCGGACTGCTCCGCAAAGCCCTGGGCGGCAGTGATGCCGGAGTCGGGAACCCCTGTAACCAGGTCCGCCTGTGCCGGATATGCCTTCGCCAGAGCGGCGCCCGCCTTTTTCCGGGAAAGGTAGACCGGAACGCCGTCCAGCGTACTGTCGAGTCTGGCAAAATAGATGTATTCAAAAATGCAGTGGGCGTGCAGTTCCTGCTGCATTCCCATGTCGGAAGCAATTCCGTTTCTGGAAACCGTCACGATCTCTCCAGGACGGATATCCCGCAGAAACCGGGCGCCGACGGCAGTCAGCGCACAGCTTTCGGAGGCGATCATATAGGAATTTCCTTTTTTTCCCAGACAGAGGGGCTTCAGTCCCAGCGGGTCCCGCACGCCGATGAGCTTCCTTGGGCTGGCGATGACCAGCCCGTAGGCGCCCTTTAACCTGGAAGCGGTTTTTCGGATCGCTTCCTCGACGGTTTTGGTATGTACCCGTGCCCGTGCGATCTCATAGGCGATGACCTCCGAGTCTGTCGTAGTCTGGAAGATGGCTCCGGTTCGGGCAAGCTCCTCCCGAAGTTCTTCCGTATTTACCAGATTGCCGTTGTGTGCCAGCGCCAGCGTGCCCTTGATGTAATTCAGTACCAGAGGCTGCGCGTTGTTCAGACTGGTTTCTCCAGTGGTGGAATAACGGACATGCCCGACTCCCAGGTTCCCTTTCAGCTCTGTCAATGTGCGTTCTTTGAATACTTCATGCACCAGTCCCATGCCTTTGTGAACATTCATATTCCCTTTGGGGCCAACGGTATCGCATACGGCGATCCCGCAGGATTCCTGCCCCCGGTGCTGGAGGGAAGCCAGGCCGTAACAGATGGTGCCTGCGGCCTCCTCTCCGTCCGGGTTGAAAATTCCGAATACGCCGCATGCTTCCTTGATTCGTTCTGCTGCTGTCTGATCCATGGATCTTTTCCTTACAGTGAGAACAGGAGCTGGTCATAGGTCGGATAGGGCAGGAGCGAATCCGGGATCAGGGTCTCTGCCGCATTTGCGGTGAGACGTAACGCTTCCATTTTGGACAGAACCTGGCTCTGGCAGAATTCCGCCGCTTTCTGCATATCGTCCATGGACTCAGCCTCTGTAACCAGAGATGCAAGTTCGGCGATACCGTCCGTAAGAGCCGTATAGGTTTCGGTCAGTTTTGTAACAAGAGCTTCCTCCGCAGGCATGGACAGAGCCGGAAGGAATGCCTTCTTCGCCGCCGCGTTTTCCGCCGTCTGTCCTGCAAAGGCGCTGACAGAAGGCAGGAAGTCCTTGCTCAGCATCTCCTCCAGAGTCTTTGCCTCGATGAGGATCGTCTTCACATAGTTCTCCAGCAGAATCTCATAGCGGGAGAAGATTTCATCTTTGGTAAAGATGTGATGCTTTGTGAATAATTCCACATTCTTCTCTACGATAAAACGCGGCAGGCAGTCCGGCGTGGATACCAGGTTGTAAAGCCCGCGGCTTTCCGCTTCCTTTACCCACTCTTCCGAATAGCCGTTTCCGTTGAAAATGATCTTTTTATGCTTCCGGATGGCCCGTTTCAAAAGTTCATGGACCGCATGCTCCATGTCCTCCGGCCTGGTGCCCTCCAGTTCCTGATAGAACTGTGCCAGCGCTTCTGCCACCGCCGTGTTCAGCACGATGTTGGGCGTTGCCACGGATGCAGAGGAGCCGAGCATACGGAACTCGAATTTATTGCCGGTGAAGGCAAAGGGCGAGGTACGGTTCCGGTCAGTGCTGTCCTGTACAAAATGGGGCAGCACGTGGGCGCCGGTTTCCAGCTGTACCTTTTCCTGTTTTCCAAAATAGGTGTCGTTTTCAATGGACTTGAGGACCGCAGTCAGCTCGTCGCCCAGGAAAATGGATACGATGGCAGGCGGCGCTTCATTGCCGCCCAGACGATGGTCGTTGCCCGCGCCGGAGGCGGAGATCCGCATCAGGTCCGCATAATCATCCACAGCCTTGATGACCGCCATCAGAAATACCAGAAACTGGATGTTCTGTGCGGGAGTGCGGCCGGGATCCAGAAGGTTCACGCCGTCGCTGGTAATGAGGGACCAGTTGTTGTGCTTGCCGCTGCCGTTGATGCCCTCAAAGGGTTTTTCATGAAGCAGGCATACCAGATTGTGCTTTTCCGCGACCTTTTTCATGATCTCCATGGTAAGCTGGTTGTGGTCCACCGCCACGTTGGCCGTATCGAAGACCGGCGCCAGTTCATGCTGTGCGGGAGCCACTTCGTTGTGTTTGGTCTTGGCGGGAATTCCCAGTTTCCACAGTTCCACATCCAGATCGTGCATGTATTCGGATACTTTCGGCTTCAGCGTTCCGAAGTAGTGATCCTCCATCTCCTGTCCCTTGGGAGCAGAAGCGCCGAACAGCGTTCTCCCGCAGAAGACCAGGTCCTTTCTCTGACGGTACAAGTCTTTGTCTACGAGGAAATATTCCTGCTCCGGTCCGATGGTGGTAGATACTCTGGTGACCGTTTCATTTCCCAGAAGCCTTAACATTTTTACCGCTTCATCGCTCAATGCCTCCATGGAGCGCAGCAGAGGTGTCTTTTTATCCAGAGCTTCTCCGCTGTAGGAACAGAAAGCGGTAGGTATGTACAGTGTTCCGTCTTTAATGAACGCCGGCGAGGTAGGATCCCATGCCGTATAGCCTCTGGCCTCAAAGGTGGCCCGCAGTCCTCCGGACGGGAAGCTGGAAGCGTCAGGTTCGCCCTTTACCAGCTCTTTGCCGGAGAAATCCATAATGACCTCGCCGTCGCCGGAGGGAGAGATGAAGCTGTCATGTTTCTCCGCCGTAAAACCGGTCATGGGCTGGAACCAGTGGGTGTAATGGGTGGCTCCGTTTTCCACTGCCCATTCTTTCATGGCCACCGCCACGGAGTTTGCCACATCCAGTTCCAGATGGGTTCCGTTTTCAATGGTCTTTCTGAGTGCTCTGTACATATCTTTTGGAAGCTTTTTCCGCATGACCTTGTCGCTGAATATCATGCTTCCATATAATTCCGGTATCTGCCTGTTCATAGTGTGATCTCCTTTCTGAGACGCACGGCGTATGCTGCCATGCGGATAAAAAAAGAAAAGGCGCCCTGGAATCATCCAAAGCGCCTTTGCTTTACGAGCAGTAGTATACACGTATTTCAGAAAATGTCAAGACCTATTTTGAAAAATACTGTAAAAATCCGTCAGCCCTTTATTTTCTTCAGTTCTTCTTCGCTGCAGCCGGAAAGCCGGATGATTTCCTGGTCGGGGGTGTTCTGACTGATCATATTGCGGATGATCTGGCTGCGTCCCTCCGCCAGTCCTACAGTCCGTCCCTCGGCCAGTCCTTCCGCTCGCCCTTCTGCCAGCCCTTCCGCTCGTCCCTCCGCCAGCCCTTCTTTTCTTGCTTCTGCCCGTTCATAGGCTTTCCATGCTTTTTCATCCCGGATCTGCTTCAGGTGCGCTTCGTAGCGTATCCGCAGCCGGCGGCTCAGGCTCATCTCTCTTACTTCTCTGATCACTTCCAGTATGCCTGGATTTTTTGTTCGAATCATCTCCAGATCCTCCTCACAGTCTGCCCGGAAAAACCGGAGCCATTCTTCGACAGTTCCGTTCTCCTTCAGTTTTTTCTTAAGCTCCAGGATATGGATCTCCAGTACATCGGAAAACACATATCCCTGTCCGTCACGAAGACAATACACATGATGATATTCTTTCCGGCTTGTCAGGTTAAAATCCAGAATACTGATGGACACGCATTTTTTTAACAGAGCATAATCTTCTCCGCTCTTCATGTCTTCTGTATAGAGTTTCGCAAGATAAAAGAGCTGGCGTCTGTCCCAGTATGCATAGTGCTTTATCTGGAGCTCGATATTGATTTTTGTATTGTCATTCATTTCTGCCAGAACATCCAGAATTCCCTGCTTCTGCCTCCTTTGAAGTACCAAAGAGAACGGCGGAATGTTTGATTATCCTTATTATATCCGTTCCTTTGACATTGCTCAATATTTATTTTCAGGTTCTGGAAATTTTCGGCGATTTGCCGAAAAAGATATGAGGCAGACAACAGCTGCCTTCTATTGACACAGTATCAGAAAAAATACAGATTGTCAATGTTTTGATAAAAAATAAGGCGGCATTACGATCTGTTTGAAAATCAGGGCCGGTCCTCTGTAAAAAAGTATTTGACAAATAAAGAAGAAACAGGCATAATGATAGCGTTAATAAGCTGACAAGGGAGTCAGGAATCCGTGGGGATCCTGGCTCTTTTTTTGTGCACAGGGGCGTATACCAAACATGGGCTGCCATGCGGCAGGGTCCCTGCGCGGCGGGCAGAGGAAGGAGCTTCCCTGCACGATTCTGATTTACAGGAGGAGCACATTATGGACAGAAATGCGGTTATGGAGAACCAGGGCCTGTACCGACAGCAGTTCGAACATGAGAACTGCGGAATCGGCGCAATCGTCAACAGCAGAGGGATCAAGAGCCACCAGACGGTTGAAAACGCACTGCGGATCGTGGAAAATCTGGAGCACAGGGCAGGAAAGGATGCAGAAGGAAAGACCGGGGACGGCGTGGGAATCCTCCTGCAGATTTCCCATTCCTTTTTTAAGAAGGTCTGCGTTCAGGAAGGGATTTCCATCGGAGATGAGCGGGAGTACGGCATCGCGCAGCTTTTTTTCCCGCAGGATGAACTGAAATGCAATCAGGCAAAGAAGATGTTTGAGATCATTGTGGAAAAGGAAGGCATGGAATTTCTGGGATTCCGGGAAGTGCCGGTGCATGCGGATGTTCTGGGGCATAAGGCGAAGGAGTGCATGCCCCATATTGTCCAGGCGTTTATCCGGAAACCGGAGCAGGTGGAAAAGGGGCTGGAATTTGACCGGAAGCTGTATATTGCCCGCAGGGTATTCGAGCAGAGCAATGACAATACCTATGTGGTATCCATGTCCAGCCGTACGATTGTCTATAAAGGCATGTTCCTGGTGGGACAGCTTCGGACCTTTTTTGAGGATCTGCAGGACCCGGCGTATGAGTCCGCCATTGCCATGGTCCATTCCCGGTTCAGCACCAACACGAATCCAAGCTGGGAGCGGGCGCATCCCAACCGTTTTATCGTGCACAACGGCGAGATCAATACGATCCGGGGAAATGCGGATAAAATGCTGGCAAGAGAGGAGACCATGGAATCCGGCCATCTGAAAGAAGAGCTGCACAAGATTCTCCCGGTGGTGGATACCAACGGTTCCGATTCCGCCATGCTGGACAATACGTTGGAATTTCTGGTGATGAGCGGTATGGAGCTCCCGCTGGCGGTCATGATTACCATTCCGGAGCCCTGGAGCAACAACCAGACGCTCTCCCAGGATGAACGGGATTTTTATCAGTATTACGCCACCATGATGGAGCCCTGGGACGGGCCGGCCTCCATCGTCTTCTCGGACGGAGACGTGATGGGAGCGGTACTGGACCGGAACGGCCTGCGTCCCTCCCGCTATTATGTGCTGAAAAACGGCGATCTGGTCCTGTCCTCCGAAGTGGGCGTGCTGGATGTGCCGGAGGAGGAGATTGTCCTGAAGGAACGCCTTCATCCGGGAAAAGTGCTTCTGGTGGATACGGTGCAGGGAAAAATCAT
Organism: uncultured Lachnospiraceae bacterium; assembly: GCA_910583615.1. Lineage (GTDB taxonomy): Bacteria > Bacillota > Clostridia > Lachnospirales > Lachnospiraceae > Hominiventricola. Next base: position 180,347 of record CAJTXP010000003.1, read on the forward strand.
GCAGGACGAGGAGCTGAAGGCGCTTTATACGGTCAGCCAGCCCTATGGGGAATGGCTGGACAGCAATCTGGTGGAGCTTAAAGATCTGAAGATCCCCAACATCCGTGTGGAGGAATATGAGTCCGTCAGGCGCAGACAACTTCAGAAGGCATTCGGCTATACATACGAGGAATACAAAAATTCCATCCGGACCATGGCGCTGAACGGAGGGGAATCCATCACGGCCATGGGCGTGGATACGCCGCTGGCGGTCCTTTCTGAGAAAAAACGTCCATTGTTTGACTATTTTAAACAGCTGTTTGCCCAGGTGACCAATCCGCCTATCGACGCCATCCGGGAGGAAATCGTGACCAGCACGGCAGTTTATGTGGGAAAAAGAGGCAACCTTCTGGAGGAAAAAGCGGAAAACTGTCAGGTACTGAAGATCAACAATCCGATTCTGACCAACACGGATATGCTGAAGATCAAGAAGATGAAGAAAGACGGCTTCCGCGTGGCAGTGGTGCCGATCATTTATTATAAGAGCGCAAGGCTGGAGCGAGCCATCGACCGCCTGTTCGTAGAGGTGGATAAGGCGTACCGGGACGGCGCAAATATTCTGGTGCTCTCGGACCGGGGCGTGGATGAGAACCATGTGCCGATTCCGTCGCTTCTGGCGGTGTCAGCAGTCCATCAGCATCTGGTTAACACGAAGAAACAGACGTCCATGTCGCTGATTCTGGAGTCCGGCGAGCCCAGAGAGGTCCATCATTTCGCCACGCTGCTGGGTTACGGCGCCTGCGCGGTGAACCCTTATCTGGCGCTTGATACGATCCATGAGCTGATCGAGGAGAAGCTGCTGGACAAGGACTATTATGCGGCTGTGGACGATTACAATGCCGCGGTTCTTCACGGTATTGTCAAGATTGCTTCCAAGATGGGAATTTCTACCATCCAGTCCTATCAGGGCGCAAAGATTTTTGAAGCCATCGGTATTTCCAGAGAGGTAACGGAGAAATATTTTTCCGGAACCGTCAGCCGGGTGGGCGGCATCACCATGGAAGATATTGCGGAGCAGGTGGACTATTACCATTCCAAAGCGTTCGATCCCCTGGGGCTGGAGACCGACCTGACCCTCGACAGCCTTGGCAAACACAAAAGACGCAGCGGCGGGGAGGAACACCGATACAACCCACAGACCATCCATTTACTGCAGCAGTCCGCGTGGAACGGAGATTACGGATTGTTTAAACAGTATACGCAGAAGGTGGATGAGGAACAGAGCGGATACCTTCGGAGCCTGATGGATTTCCGGTATCCGGCGCAGCCGCTTCCCATTGAGGAAGTGGAAAGCGTGGATGAGATCGTGAAGCGGTTCAAGACCGGCGCCATGTCCTACGGTTCCATTTCTCAGGAAGCCCATGAGACCCTTGCCGTCGCCATGAACCATCTCCACGGAAAATCCAACACCGGCGAAGGCGGCGAGAGCGACGAGAGACTGGACTCCGCAGGCAGCAGCGAGGACCGCTGTTCCGCCATCAAGCAGGTGGCGTCCGCCCGTTTCGGCGTGACCAGCCGCTATCTGGTGAGCGCGCAGGAAATCCAGATCAAGATGGCCCAGGGAGCAAAGCCGGGCGAGGGCGGGCATCTGCCGGCCAGGAAAGTATACCCGTGGATCGCCAGGACCAGGCATTCCACGCCCGGCGTGAGCCTGATCTCTCCGCCGCCCCATCATGACATCTATTCCATCGAGGATCTGGCGCAGCTGATCTATGACCTGAAAAATGCCAATCAATACGCCAGGATCTCCGTGAAGCTGGTGTCCGAGGCCGGCGTGGGGACCGTGGCGGCGGGCGTGGCAAAGGCGGGCGCCCAGGTAATCCTGATCTCCGGGTATGACGGAGGCACCGGCGCGGCTCCGGAGAGCTCCATCCACAACGCGGGACTTCCGTGGGAGCTGGGACTTGCGGAGACCCATCAGACGCTTCTGAAAAACGGGCTGCGGGGCCGGGTCCGCATCGAGACCGACGGAAAGCTCATGAGCGGCCGGGACGTGGCCATCGCCGCGCTTCTGGGAGCGGAAGAATTCGGTTTTGCCACGGCTCCTCTGGTGACCATGGGCTGCGTGATGATGCGTGTCTGCAACCTGGATACCTGTCCGGTGGGCGTGGCGACCCAGAATCCGGAGCTTCGGAAACGGTTTAAGGGCAAACCGGAATACGTGGAGAACTTCATGCGGTTTATCGCACAGGAGCTGCGGGAATATATGGCGAAGCTGGGAGTGCGCACCATTGACGAGATGGTCGGAAGGACGGAACTTCTGAAGATCCGGGAGGATGCGGTGTCTCCCATGGCGCCGAAGATGGATCTGTCCCAGATTCTGTCAAACGCCTTCCGGACAGAGACGGCGGATGTAATCTTCCAGCCTTCCAAAGTCTTTGATTTTCAGCTGGAGAAGACGCTGGATGAAAAGGTTCTTTTGAAAAAGCTGAAGACGGCGGTGGAAAAAGGAACGGAAGCTTCCGTGGATCTCAAGGTGGGAAATACGGACCGTACCTTCGGCACGCTTCTGGGTGCCGAGATCACCAGATGTCATAAGGACGGACTTCCGGAAGATACGATCACGGTCCGCTGTACGGGAGCCGGCGGACAGAGTTTCGGCGCGTTTATCCCGAAGGGACTGACCATCACGCTGTGCGGGGATACGAACGACTATTACGGAAAAGGGCTTTCCGGCGGGAAGCTGGTCGTATATCCGCCGAAGAACAGAGGATATCAGGCGGAAGAAAACATCATCGCAGGAAATGTGGCGCTGTACGGGGCGACCAGCGGTAAGGCGTTCATAAACGGCGTTGCCGGAGAACGTTTTGCAGTCCGGAACTCCGGCGCTTACGCGGTGGTGGAGGGCGTAGGCGAGCACGGCTGCGAATATATGACCGGCGGCCGGGTCGTCGTCCTTGGAAAGACCGGCAAAAACTTCGCGGCGGGTATGAGCGGCGGGATCGCCTATGTGCTGGATGAAGACAGCCACCTGTATCGGAACCTGAACAAAGACATGATTTCCATCGAAAAGGTGGAGAACAAGTATGACATTCAGGAGCTGAAAGGCATGATTCAGGAACATGTGGACGCGACCGGTTCCGAACGGGGTGCGTGGATCCTGGAGCGCTTTGACGAATATCTTCCGAAGTTCAAGAAGATCATTCCGTATGATTATAAGAAGATGATCGCCCTGTCCTCCCGTCTGGAAGAAAAGGGAATGAGTACGGAGCAGGCGCAGATGGAAGCGTTTTATGAGAATTTTCAGTCAAAGGAAACGGAGGAGTGAGAGATGGGAAAGCCTACGGGATTTTTGGAGTACGAGAGAAAAAATGCAAAGGTGGAAGAACCCCTGGAACGGATCGGCCATTTCCGCGAATTCCGCACGCCGCTGTCTCTGGAAGAACAGCAGGAGCAGGGAGGACGCTGCATGGAGTGCGGCGTTCCCTTCTGCCAGAACGGAGAGATGCTGGCAGGAATGGCGTCCGGATGCCCGCTTCACAATCTGGTTCCGGAGACCAACGACCTGGTGTACAGCGGGAACTGGAAGCAGGCCTATGAGCGTCTGTGCAAAACGCACTGTTTCCCGGAATTTACCTGCAGGGTCTGCCCGGCGCTCTGCGAGGCTGCCTGCACCTGCAATCTGAACGGAGAGCCGGTGTCCACGAAGGAAAATGAAAAAGCCATTATCGAACACGCCTATGCCAGCGGCTGGGTGGTGCCGCGTCCGCCGAAGGTGCGCACGGGCAAGACTGTGGCGGTCATCGGAAGCGGCCCCTCGGGCCTGGCCGCGGCGCAGCAGCTGAACCGGAGAGGGCATCTGGTTACCGTATATGAACGGAAAGACCGGATCGGAGGGCTTCTGCGCTACGGCATTCCCAATATGAAGCTGGACAAACAGGTCCTGGACCGGAGGATCCGCCTGATGGAGGCGGAAGGCATTGTATTTAAGACCGGCGTGGACGTGGGCAGGGATATTTCCCCGGAAGAACTGAAGAAGCAGTACGACCGGATCGTACTGGCCTGCGGCGCATCCAATCCCCGGGATATCAACGTGCCGGGCCGGGACGCCGGAAATATCTGCTTTGCGGTGGACTTTCTGTCTTCCGTGACCAAAAGTCTTCTGGATTCCGGCCTGAAAGACGGGCAGCACGCGCCGGTCAAAGGGAAGCATGTGCTGGTCATCGGCGGAGGCGATACAGGAAATGACTGCGTGGGGACCGCGATCCGTCTGGGTGCAAAGTCGGTTACTCAGTTGGAGATGATGCCGAAGCCCGGCGAGACGAGAAGTCCGTCCAATCCGTGGCCTCAGTGGCCGAAAGTGCTGAAGACCGATTACGGACAGGAGGAGGCCATTGCGCTGTTCGGGCACGATCCGCGGATCTATCAGACCACGGTGAAGGAGTTCCAGAAGGATAAGAAAGGCAACGTAAAAAAAGCGGTCATCGTAAGCCTGGAGCCGAAAAAAGACGAGAAAACAGGCCGCATGCTCATGGCGCCGGTGGAAGGCAGCGAACAGGTGATCGACGCGGAACTGGTGCTGATCGCGGCAGGCTTTCTGGGAAGCCAGCCGTATGTGACGGAGGCGTTTCAGGTGAAGGTCAATCCACGGACCAATGTGGATACCCGGGAAGGCGGGTACGAGACGAGCGTGCCGGGCATCTTTACGGCAGGAGATATGCACCGGGGACAGTCGCTGGTCGTCTGGGCCATTCAGGAAGGACGGCAGGCGGCCAGAGCGGTGGACGAGTCCCTGATGGGATACACGAACTGATTCGGACGGACGGGGACAGAATCGCACCACTGCGCGCTCCCCCACACTGCCGGCCGATTCGGTAAGAGACAGGGAAGCCGTCCGCCCGGAGGCAGCGATACAGGAAAAGAGGCATCAGCAGGAAGCGGATGCCTCTTTTTGTTCGGACTTATTCCAGCTTTCCATACAGCCAGGCGTTCAGGATATTCTGCGGTGCGCCAGGAGCTGATTCCATGCCGGCAGTGAAAGGGTTGGATTGGACAAAAGCAGGCAGTTGAGGTAGAATAAAGAAGTAAGAAGCGAGGAAAATACCAAAGTTAAAGAGGACAAAAGAATGCCGGCATTTGATGAAAAGATAGACAGTATATGGTCAAATATGCAAAATAATGAGAAAGAAAATCAGGCACTTGTCTCATTGCGGAATTTTCTATTACCACTGTTGATGAATGGACAGGTTGGATTTAAAGATGTTGTATAAAAGTCCAGCTAAGAAATGTCAATAGGTAAATTGAAAAATGTTTAAAAAATTTTT